>NZ_RFSK01000051.1 GCF_009923995.1 Janthinobacterium sp.
CTGCGCCACGCACCAGGACCTGAAGCTGCTGGCGGAACAGGGGCGTTTCCGCGAAGACCTGTTCTACCGCCTCAGCGAAATCGTCCTGCGCATCCCGCCGCTGCGCGAGCGGGCCGGCGACGCCGCCCTGCTGGCCCAGCATTTCAAGAACAAGTTCTGCGCCAGCGAAGGACGGGGCGCCCTGCATTTCAGCGCCGGCGCGCTGCAGCTGATCGAGGCGTACGGCTGGCCCGGCAATGTGCGCGAGGTGGAAAACTGCATCAAGCGGGCCGTCATCATGTGCGACGGCCCGCAGATCGCGGCCGACGACCTGGGCTTGCCCGCCAGCGCCCAGGCGGTGCCCGCGGATGAACCGCTGAACCTGCGCCAGGCGCGCGACGCGGCCGAATACAAGGTCATGGTGCGCGCCCTGGCGCGGGCCGACGGCAATATCGCCAGGGCCGCCGAACTGCTGGGCGTGAGCCGGCCCACCCTGTACGACCTGATGGGCCATCACGGCATCAAGTAGGCGCGCGGGGGACGGCGCGCATTGATATGGATTAAATATCAAGATTGTGTATGGCGGCGCACATACGCTGGCGCCGCCGCGGCGCATCCTAGCCTCATCCACACCGAGGAGGCGCCATGAATGCGATCAGTTTATTGATGAAGGACCACAAGGCCGTCAAGGCCCTGTTTGCCCAGTACGAAGGCTTGAGCGACCGCTCCTTTGCGACCAAGAAAAAGCTGGCCGACCAGATCTGCCAGGAACTCACCGTGCACACGCAGCTGGAGGAAGAAATCTTCTATCCGGCCGTGCGCCGTCCCATCCACGATGGCGACCTGATGGACGAAGCCGTCGTCGAGCACGCCAGCGCCAAGGAACTCATCGCCCAGATCGCAGCGATGGACCCGGCCGACGACCTGTATGACGCCAAGGTCAAGGTGCTGTCCGAGCAGATCGAGCACCACGTCAAGGAAGAGGAAAACGATATGTTTCCCAAGGTGCGCCACACGGCCGTCGACCTCGACGCGCTGGGCCAGGAGATGGCGGCGCGCAAGGAGCAGCTGATGGGCGCACCTGCCTGAGCACTGCATAAAACCAATTACCAACCAAGGGAGTATTCCATGCAAGCTACACAATTGTCCGTTTCGGACCTGAACAATCCGGGCGTTTCCTGGGGCGCCGTGCTGGCGGGCGCCGCCGCGGCGGCCGCCCTGTCCTTCATCCTGCTGATCCTCGGCGTGGGCCTGGGCCTGTCGTCCGTGTCGCCATGGTCGTTCAACGCGACGGCCATCGGCGTGTCCACCATCGCCTGGCTGGCCTTCATGCAGCTGGCCGCGTCCGGCATCGGCGGCTACATGGCGGGCCGCCTGCGCGTGAAATGGAGCGCCATCCATACGGATGAAGTGCATTTCCGCGATACGGCGCACGGTTTGCTGGCCTGGGCCGTCGCGACCCTGGTCACCGTGGCCCTGCTGGCGGGCGGCACGCGCGCCGTGCTGAGCGGCGCCATCGATGCGGGCAGCGGCGTGGCGGCGGCGGTCAGCCCGGTGGCGGCGGCCGGTGCCGGTGCGGCCGGCGCCAAGGCGGGCGAGGGCAGCAGTGCCAATCCGCTCGACTATTTCTCCGACATGCTGCTGCGCGCCGCCCCGGCGCCTGCCGCTGCCGGCACGCCAGCCGTCACGGACTCCGGCGTGACGGTCGCCGACCAGCGCGTCGAGATCGGCAAGATCTTTGCCACGGGCCTGTCCACCGGCAGCCTGAGCGCCGATGACCGCGCCTACCTGGGCCAGCTCGTGGCCAAGCGCACGGGCCTGACCCAGGCGGAAGCGGAAGCGCGCGTCGACGCCGTGTATGGCCGCGCCGCCAAGGCCGCCGCCGATGCCAAGGCTGCCGCCCAGCAAGCTGCTGAAACGGCGCGCAAGGCGGGCGCCCATACGGCCCTGTGGATGTTCGTGGCCCTGCTGCTGGGCGCCTTCGTGGCCAGCCTGGCGGCAACGTTTGGCGGCCGCCAGCGCGACCATGAGCGCGTGCTGCGCCACGTCACCATTTAATCATCCCCCCATCATTCAAGGAGTCTGCCATGCGTTCCATCCTCTTGCTGCTGCTGGGCATCCCGTTGCCCATCGTGATCCTGATCGCCCTGTTCGTGCGTTAAGCGGGCAAGCGTAAAAAAAAACCGGCGTCCGCTGCAAGGCGGGGCCGGTTTTTTTGTGTGTAAGCGGGCGCATGTGTAAGATAGCGCATCTTTTCTCTGAATCCCGCCATGAACTTGACCGCCATCCGCCCCTTGCTGAAAAGCACTGTCATCGCCGCCGCTGCCTGCGCCGTGCTGGCTTCGTGCTCCACCCTGATCGGCCCGCGCGACGTGAACGTGTCGCTCGCCAAGATGCAGCAAGGCCTGGAGCGCCGCTTTCCCATCGACAAGCGCGTGCTGTCCGTGCTGGACGTCAAGCTGACGCATCCGCAACTGTCGCTGCAGCCCGAACGCGAGCGCGTCGCCCTCAGCATCGATGCCAGCGTCGCACCGCCCTTCATCCGCCAGAACTGGCGCGGCAACCTGGCCATGTCCGGCCGCCTCGTGCTCGATCCCCAGCGCAACGCCGTCTACCTGAGCGAAGCGAGCGTGGACAAGGTCAGCATCGACGGCATGGATGAGTCGCAGCAGCGCCAGTTCGCCAAGGTGGCCAGCCTCGTGGCCGACCAGCTCATGCATGAAACACCCATCTACACCTTCAAGCCGGAAGAACTGCGCTACGCGGGCGTGCAATTCGTGCCGACGCAGATCCGCACCACGGGCAGCGGCTTGACGGTGACGTTCGAGCCGGTGAAATAGGCTGCGCCAGTCAGGGTGCGGGCGCAGCGACCAGCCTGGTCTTGCTGTTGCACGGCGTCGTCTGTTCATGGAGCATGTCGGCCAGCTAGCCGCACGGAGCGTCCGCGCCGATATCTTCCGAGATGATGAAATCAGAAAGACAGGATTCAACTCGACTACAATTATTTCAAGCATGCCGCCAGCGATGCCCCTGCAACGCCCGGCTCGCTGGTGGATACGGCGTAACAGCAGGGGACGAATTTCGCGACGGACTTGTTCAAGATGCCAGGCCTAGTTTCGACAGCGTGATGGTATCCAAGATAGGCTCCTGTTCGAAACTCGTAGAAACCGATATGGCAGCATGACCGTAAACACGACACAGCTGTTAGCGTTTCACCTGCTCAACCTGATGCTTGCAGCCATATGCTTTAAGTCACGAGATCGCGCAGGCCATGCTGCCTGTAAACTGGTGCCTTACATCGCGTCAAACTGGCTACGACTATTGTTGTTTGCTGCGCTGATGCATCACCCGGTGTGCAATGCTGTGCAAAAAAATAATCGGTCAGCAGGCTATTGATGATATTGTATTGATAAATACTGATGGATTGCGGTTTTATTAAATTGATATTTATCGCTTCTGCTTTTCATCGAAAAATATTTTGTTTGATATGATAAATCAGCAAGGGAGTGAAAATGAGATTGAAGTGGGTTGTTGCGTTATCGGCATCTCTGCCTTTTTTGTGTGGCACTGCATTTGCAGGTGGGCCGAACTTGAATATAAAATATTATGGCTATGATTGGCTGGATTTCTATCAGAATGATCAGCCATCTTATAGCGCGGTGGATGCCTTAAATATCATTTCCACCACTGGATTCAGTACTACAAACTTGAATGTGGTACATACGGTGAAGAATCTCAATTCCTCCGCATGTTCAGGCGGTAAATGTGCCGTTTCTATCAGTGCTGGATCAGGTGTGCCTGGCGAGTCTCCCGTACTTGATATCTGTCCTGGTGCAGTTAATAGTATTCAATGTCAGTCGATGGGGTCATGGTCCAATATCTGGAGCATCGCATTCAATATAGGCACTTCATCAAATTTGCCTTCGGCAATATATTTTATTGATGAGCCATTTGGAAATCCTGCATTGCAATCGAGCCAAACTTATGTGCAGTACCAATACGCAAGTTATGTATGTACGCTTCGACAAGCAATGAAGGCGTACGGGCTTAGCATACCGATTTATACTGTATTGTCTTATGGGCAATCAAAGGAGGTTGCTTATATAAAAGAAATTCAAAACGGTGCGCCGATTTCAGCCTGTCCTGCGACTGACAAGAGCAGCCCTGATTGGGTAGGTATCGATAATTATAACTGGTCTGTGGCGGATATGTGGGCATCGTATAACCGCGTCGCTCCGATAGGTAATATCAGTGGTCAAAAATGGGTATTGGTGCCACCATCTACTCCGTATGGAATGACAGATCAACAATTGCATGATCAGATTCAATTATATTGGGATTTTATTAATATCCATAAGAATTCGCCAGTGATTTATATTATGAACTGGAGATTTGATGTTGCGGTTACGCTTAATCGCAATAATTATCCTAAATCGGCTGGTTTGTTGTCATTCATGGCCAATACGATCGTCTCGGAATAAATATTATTCAAGTGATTTTATTTTTTCAAAAAGACGACCATTGCGGCAGTAAGAAAGAAATAATGCAGTGACGTGGGCAGGCGCTGATCACGCTCCGGGGGGAGGGGACGCTTGCTTGTAGCACGACTCACCTCCGACTTCTTTCCTGCCGTTTTTTGAGTGCCAATACGGGGCAAGGCGCTGGCGCGGTACTAATTCGAATTCTGCTGCAGAACAGGGTCGGGACAGGCCGATAATTTCGCTGACAGGCCCGTTGAAGCGTTTGCCAGCCTGACGTCGGCCGGCAAATGTTTCAATGCTGCGAAATTGCGTACGCATTCTTCACTGCAAAGGCGCGAAACGTCGTGTCAAATCTCATTGTTTTGCGCGCTGGTAGACCATTTGGCGCATGGACGTGGCTGAATCAGCGTAGCGATCGGAATTTTTAATTCTTCTCCCTGGCATGATTCAAGGTGTACCTGGGCAGTTCCAGCGTCACGTCCTGCGTACTCAGGCGCGCCTGGCACGCCAGGCGTGACCGGGGCTGCAAGCCCCAGGCCTGGTCGAGCATGTCTTCCTCATAATCGCCCAGGCCGCTGAGCGAGCCGAAACCCTGCACCACGATCACGTGGCAGGTGGAGCAGGCGCCCACCTGGCCGCAGGCGTGTTCCATTTCAATCTGATGCTGCAGCAATGCGTCGCACAGGCTGGTGGCCTCGGGCGCGTCGAATACGGCGCCGTCGGGCGCCAGGTCGGGGTGGGGCAGTACGGTGATGGTGGGCATGTGATCCTCTCCTTGAAGAGCATCACCTTGGACCTTCCCGTGGGGACAAGGTCAAGCTCCGGCTGGCGCCGGCCGTGTTTCACGCGCCGGCAGGGGGAATGCAGCTATCGATGTGTTCGAGCAGGCGCAGCAGCATGCGCTTGTGCGCCAGGTTGTTCATCCTGCTGCTCAGGATCACGTCGCCCGGCAGCGCCGCCAGGGCGCGCGTGGCGGCCGCATACGCCGCATGCAGCTGCGCCGGCTCCAGCCCCGGCAGGGCCGCGGCGATGCCTTCGCGCGTGAAATCGTAGGCGTCGAAGCCGCAGCAGTCGGCCACGCACTCGGTTTCCAGGCGCTCCAGCAGGGGCCACAGGCCGGCCATGTGGGCGTCGATGTCGACGGCTTGCGCATAGCGCCCGGCGATGTCGATGTTTTCGATCCAGGCATCCTCGCCTATCCGGATATCGTATTTGTGGTCGCGTTCCGTCATGTGTCCTTATCCGCAAGTGCAGTGCCTGTCCGGCACAGGCGCCATCGTACCGCAAGCGGGGCGGCGCCCGGCACACAATGTGGCGGGGCATGAAAAAACCGCCCGGAGGCGGTTTTTTTACGGGCGCTGCGGCTGCCGCCTATTTCTTGTCAGGCAAGGCGTAAGCGAGCACGTAGTCGCCGCGGTCCGGCGACTGGCGCGCGCCGCCGGCGCTGACGACGATGTACTGCTTGCCCGTCTTCGGCGATACATAGGTCATGGGGCCGGACTGGCTGCCCACGGGCAGGCGCTGCTTCCAGATTTCCTTGCCGGTGGCGCTGTCGAAGGCGCGCAGGTAGAAATCCTGCGTGCCGGCAAAGAACAGCAGGCCCGATTGCGTCGACATCGACGCGCCCAGGGTCGGCATGCCGATCGGGATCGGCATTTTCATGCGGATGCCCATCGGCCCCGTGTCCTGCACCGTGCCGACGGGCACTTGCCAGACGAGCTTGCGGGTTTTCAGGTCGATGGCCGACATGGTGCCGAAGGGTGGTTTCTGGCAAGGAATGCCCGCTTTCGAGAGGAAACGTTCGCGCATGGCGCCAAATGGCGTGCCTTCCTGCGGCACGACGCCCATCTCGATGCCGCTGGCGCCTTTCGGAATGGCGGCGCGGGGAATCATGTAGTTGGCCAGGCCCAGGCGCATGTCGTTGACGAACATGTAATTGGTGGTCGGGTCGACGGAGACGCTGCCCCAGTTCATGCCGCCCAGCGAGCCGGGGAATTGCAGCGAACGGTCCAGGCCCGGCGGCGTGTACACGCCTTCGTGGCGCATGCCCTTGAATTCGATGCGGCACAGCAGCTGGTCAAAGACCGTGCCGCCCCACATGTCGGACTCGTGCAGGGTGGCATTGCCGATCGACGGCATGCCGACGGAAAACGGCTGCGTGGGCGAATAGCGCTCGCCGGGCACGTTGCCTTGCGGCACGGGACGCTCTTCCACGGGGGCGATGGGCTGGCCCGTGACCCGGTTGATGAGGAAGATCTCGCCCTGTTTCGTCACCTGCGCCAGCGCGGGCAGGGTGCCGCCCTTGCCGTCAGGAATATCGTACAGCAGCGGCTGGGCCGGCAGGTCGAAGTCCCACAGGTCGTGGTGGGTGGTCTGGAAGGTCCAGCGCACCTGGCCCGTTTTCGCGTTGACGGCGACGATGGACGAGCTGTACTTGTCGTCGAGCGCCGTGCGCGTGCCGCCGAAGAAGTCGGGCGTCGCATTGCCGGTCGGCAGGTAGATGGTTTCCAGCTGGGCGTCATACGACATGGCCGACCACACGTTCGGCGTGCCGCGCGTGTAGGTTTCGCCCGGCGGCGGCAGTTTCGTGATGGCCGGATTGCCCGGGTCCCAGGCCCAGGCCAGTTCGCCCGTGCGCACGTCGTACGCGCGCACGACGCCGGGCGGCTCGCCCGTGGAGAAATTGTCGGCCACGCGGCCGCCGACGACGACCAGGTCGCCCGCGATCAGCGGCGTCGACGTTTGCTGGTAGTAGCCGGGCTTGACTTCGCCCATGCCCACCTTCAGGTCGACGATGCCGCGGTCGCCGAAATCGGCGCACGGCTGGCCCGTGGCCGCGTCGAGCGCGATCAGGCGCGCATCGATGGTGGGCAGGAAGATGCGCTTGCGGCAGGCGGCCGGCGCGGCGCCGGCGGACGCCGTGGCGGGCAGCGATTGCGCGGCGGGCGCTTCATGGTAGCCCAGGCCGCGGCAGCGCTGCCAGTTCGGCGCGGAACCTTGCGGGTCGTACTTCCACCGCTCGGCGCCCGTGTCCGCGTCCAGGGCCAGCACCTTGCCGTAGGCCGTGCAGACGTACAGGGTGTCGCCCACCTGCAGCGGGGTGTTCTGGTCTTCCGCGCCGGAGCCATTGCTTTGCGGCACGTCGCCCGTGTGCGCCGTCCAGGCCAGGGTCAGCTGGCCGACGTTGCCCTTGTTGATCTGGTCCAGGGCGGCGAAGCGGTTGCCGGCGGTGGTATTGCCCCAGTGCAGCCAGTTTTTCTGTTCCTTGCCGGGCGCGACGGGCGTCACGCCCGCCACCACGTCCGCCTCGATGACGGACTTGGGCAGGAAGAAATTGACGCCCGTGACGGCCAGGCAGACGGCGATCAGGCCCGCCAGCGCGTGCGCACCCTTGCCAGCAGGCAAGCCGGCGGCGCGGCGCATGCCAGGATAGGCGAGCGCCACCAGCAGGGCCAGTACGCCGAAGACGAACAGGCGCGACACGAGGGGCCAGAAGTTCCAGCCCGCGTCGATGGGTGCCCAGATCAGGGCGACGATGAAGGCGGCGCCGAACAGCAGGGCGCCGGCCGGCTTGCTGCGCCAGACGAGCACGCCCGATGCCAGGGTGGCTATGCCCATCGGCAAGTAAAACCAGCTGCCGCCCAGGTAAGCGAGGCAGGCGCCGCCGATGGCGAGGAAGAAGCCGGATGCCATGAGCAGCAGGGCCGGCAGGTAGCGCAGCGGCGACGCGGCGGCTGCAGGTGGGGATGAACTGTTGGGGTTCACGATGATTCCTTTTGTGTTGTTGAGCGGGCGGCCAGGTGCTGCCCGCTGGTGCTGGCCATGGTGCTAACTCAGCAAGAGTCGCCAGCCGCGCCGGGCGTGGCGCGGCCGGAGCAGGCCGGGTGCGGCGGGCGGCATGGCCATGTCGGCTGGACACAATCTAGCGCAATCGGACCGGCCCCGGCGCACGCCGGCCCGTCCGTCAGCCCGAACCGGGCGTGGCGCTCTTGCTGTCGAGATTGGCGATGATGCGGCTGAGCATGGACAGCAAGGCGCGTTCTTCCTCGGCGCTGAAACCGGCGAGGGCGGCGCGGTTGCTGGCATGAATGGCCTCCTTGATCAGGGACGATTGCTGCAGGGCGGCCGGGGTAAGGCCGAACAGGCTGCTGCGCCCATCGCCGGGGTCCGCCTGGCGGCTGACCAGGCCGTCACGTTCCATGCGGGCCAGGGTGGCCGCCATGGTCGGCTGCTCGACGGCAGCGGCGGCTGTCAATGCTTTCTGCGTCAGCAGCGCGCCGTTGGCCAGTTCGTAGAACACGGGCAACTGGCCGGGCGCCATGCCGACGGGCTTGAGCTTGCGCTCGATGACCCTGGCAAAGAGGCGTGCCGCCCGGCTGGTCATGTGGCCGGCGGACTGCGCTTTCTGGAAGTCGATCATGGGAAGCTTTCGGCGAAAACAATATAGCATGCTATCATAATTTGATCATGTATAGCAGGCTATGTATTTTTCATCCGGCCCGTAAACGCAAAAAAACCGCCCGCAGGCGGTTTTTTCATGCCGGAAGCTGGCACTAAATGAAATAGATCAAGGCGATGATGCCCACCACCAGCGCCACGCGCGTGACCTGGTAAGCCGTCTTGTTCCACGCCTTGAAGCGGCGGCGGTACTGGCCCATGGTCCAGGAAATCTGGAACAGCTTGCTCACGCCGCCCACCTGGTCGCCCAGTTCGTTGGGCGAGGCGGCGGCCGTCATCAGGGTGCGGCCCAGCCAGCGGTTCAGGGCCTGCGCCCAGCGGTAGCGCATGGGGCGCTCGATGTCGCAGAACAGGATGATGCGGTCGCTGTCGGCGTCGTTGCGGGCCCAGTGGATATACGTTTCGTCGAACATCACGGCCTGGCCGTCGCGCCAGCTGTGGCGTTCGCCATCGACGTCGATGAAGCAGCGGTCGTCGTTCGGCGTCTGCAAGCCCAGGTGGTAGCGCAGGGAACCGGCGAACGGGTCGCGGTGCGGGTTGAGCTTGCCGCCTTGCGGCAGTTCCGCGAACATGGCCGCCTTGATCGAGGGAATCGATTGCAGCAGGGCATAGGTCTGCGGGCACATCTGCTGCGCCGACGGGTGATTCGCGTCATACCATTTCAGGTAGAAACGCTTCCAGCCATACTTGAAGAAGGAATTGAAGCCCACGTCATTGTTCTTCTCGGCCGCCTTGATCTTTTTCATTTCCTGCATGCGCAGCGCTTCATCGCGGATGACCTGCCAGTTCTGCTGCAGCGGCGCCAGTTCCGGGAATTGCTCGACGGACAGATATGGCGTGGCCGGCACCTTGGAAAAGGTGTGCATGAACAGGTTCAGCGGCGACATGAACGAGGAGTGATCGAAGATCTGGCGGCGGAACGGCAGGCGCACCTTGCCCCGAAAATGAATATGTAAGACGGAAAACACAAAAATGCCCAGCAAGGCCCACTTCATACCTAACCCCGATTGTAAAGAATGCGGCAATTATAACCAGTTAATGACATGGCCTCCTGCACCTGGGTGAAGGAATCATGAAGCGGCGCGCAGGGCTACAATACCTCACTTTCACCACTGACGAGGGATAAGTATGGAAATCTGGCACGCACCGCTCGACCTGGCCACGCTCAACGCCGCCAGCGAAGGCACGGCCATGCGCCACCTGGGCATCGCCTTCACGGCCTTCGGGCCGGACTGGATCGAGGCAAGCATGCCCGTCGACCACCGCACCATGCAGCCGTTCAAGCTGCTGCATGGGGGCGCCTCCGTGCTGCTGGCCGAGACCCTGGGCAGCATGGCGGCGAATGCCTGCCTCGACAGCCGCCGGCAGGTGAGCGTGGGCCAGGAAATCAATGCCAACCACGTGCGCGGCGTGCGCGGCGGCCACGTCACGGGCCGCGCCACGCCCATCCACCGTGGCCGCACCAGCCAGGTATGGGAAATCCGCATCGTCGACGAGCAGGGCAGGCTGTGCTGCATTTCGCGCATCACCATGGCCGTCATCGATGCGCCCGGCGCAGGCGGCGATGGTACTTCTTGACTTGGGTCAAGGCATCCGAAGTGAACGCGTGGAATCATCCAGAACGCTGTTCGCTTATAATTCAGTGTGCTCATGAGCCGCGCGGAACTTCCGCGCGCGTCCACATTGCCCCGAAATAGAAGCTGACTGCCCAAAAAACGCCAGTTAGATGCCCGGCCTGCGCCATGCAGGACTGGCAAGACGACGGCGAGCAGACCGCCGGTCCCGCTGGACCGGCAAACAATCAACTTTACACAGGGCAATAACAACAATGAAGTCATTCAATCGCCTGACGATAGGCGCACGCCTGAGCGCAGGCTTTGCCGCGCTGGTCCTCCTGATGCTGGTGCTGGCCGCCTTTGCGCTGCTGCGCATGGGCGCCATCGCCGGCGCCATGGAGGCGCAGGAAAAAGTCCAGCTGGAAAAACTCGAACCGCTGTACGTGGCGCGCGAAGCGCTGGACCAGACGGGCCTGGCGGCGCGCAACGCCTACATCTTCCATGACCAGGCCGCCGCCGCGAAGGAGCTGGATATCCTCGACAGCCAGAAGGCGCTGTACCTGGACGCGCTGGCCCGCCTGGCGCCCAGGTTCGCCGGCGATGCCATGTTCGACAAGGTCAGCAAGGGCTTGCAGGCCATGGCGCTGGAACTGCAGCGTCCGCGCCAGTTCCGCGCGGCGGGACAGATGGAGCAGTACGGCACCTTCCTCGTCGACGAGTGCAGCCCCCTGCGGCGGCAGATCGTCGCCGATATCGATGCCGTGCTCAAATCCGTGCAGCGGGAGTCGGAACAGGCGAGTGCGGATGCGCGCGCCATCCACGCCCAGTCGCTGCGATGGATCGGCGTGCTGGCCGCGCTGAGCATACTGGTGTGCATCTTCGTCGCCACCTTCATCACGCGGGGCCTGCTGCGCCAGCTGGGCGGCGAACCGGCGTACGCGGCCGCCATCGCGGGCCGCATCGCGCAGGGCGAACTGGCCATCGACGTGCACACGCGCGACGGCGACGACAGCAGTTTATTGTTTGCCATCAAGACCATGCGCGACAACCTGGCCGCCATCGTCGGCAAGGTGCGCCACGGTACGGAAAGCATCGCCACGGCGTCCACGGAAATCGCCTCGGGCAACCGCGACCTGTCGCAGCGCACGGAGCAGCAGGCCGGTTCGCTGGAAGAGGTGGCCTCGTCGATGGAAGAACTGATTTCCGCCGTGCGCCAGAATGCGGACAACGCGCAGCAGGCCAACCGCCTGGCGCGCGAGGCGTCGCACGTGTCGGAGCAGGGCGGCAAGGCCGTGGCCGAAGTGGTGCATACCATGGGCCTGATCAATGCCTCCTCGAACAAGATCGTCGACATCATCGGCGTGATCGACAGCATCGCCTTCCAGACGAATATCCTGGCCCTGAACGCGGCCGTGGAAGCGGCGCGCGCGGGCGAGCAGGGACGCGGCTTCGCCGTCGTGGCCACGGAAGTGCGCAGCCTGGCGCAGCGCTCCAGCGCCGCCGCCCGTGAAATCAAGGCGCTGATCGACGATTCCGTCAGCAAGGTGGGCACGGGCACCGTGCTCGTCGAGCAGGCGGGCGCCACCATGCACGACGTGGTGGCCGGCATCGGCCGCGTGACGGGCATCATGGCCGAGATCAGCCATGCCACGCAGGAGCAGGGCGCCGGCATCGAGCAGGTCAACCGCGCCATCGTCGACATGGACCGGGTGACCCAGCAGAACGCGGCCCTGGTGGAACAGGCGGCGGCCGCCGCGCACGAGCTGCAGCAGCAGGCGGCGCAGCTGGAGCAGGAAGTGGGCATCTTCAAGCTGGCCAGGCCGGCCAGCGGCCCCCTGCGCCTGGCGGCCTGACGCGGGGCAGGCACGGGGCACGCGACACGCCGCGTGCCGGGTGTGCTTTTACGCGCTACAATGAAAGCTGGACCACCGCCAGGACTTTCCATGCAAGTGCGCAGCAGCCACGATATGTCCAGCCCGGACGATGCCGACAAGCCGGCGCCGCCCGTGCTGCAGCAAGCCCTGGCCGGCCTGGGCTGGGGACTGCTGACCTGTCTGCTGTGCTTTATCATCCTGTACCTCACCAAATGGCTGCTGCCGCCCGAATACTGGGGCGCGCATACGGGCCTGGCCAAATTCAAGCGCGAAGTGTCGCTGCCCATGCTGGTCTTCTGGGTGGTCATCTATTCTCCCATCCTGGAAACCTTCCTCGGCCAGCTGCTGCCGCTGGAAATCCTCAAGCGCCTGGGCGCGGGCCGCCGCCTGAGCATCTTTGTCGGCGCCGTCCTGTGGGGCATCGTGCATTACATCAGCGGCGGCTTGCTGCATGCCATCGTCGCGCTGGGTTCCGGCGCCATGTTCAGCCTAGTCTACCTGCGCTGCCGGGGACCGGGCGTGGCCGCCGCCTACACGACGACGGCGTTTTCCCGCGCCTGCAACAACATCGCCATCCTCGTGGCCGTGTTCTACGGCTTCGACGCCTGAGCCGGTCGGCTTCTCGTCCCCGTTCTCAATCAAGACAGTAGCAGTCGCGCCAGCGCCCCGCCAGCGCACTGCCCATTCCCGCCTTGTTCGTTTGATGCGCGGCCATGCCGCCTGGGCGCTCAGGCGCGTCCTTCATGACATTTGCATGACAAATAACAGTGTTTCCCTTCCTTGAACGTCAGTATCAGGCGCATCGGACGCGGCGGATCAACCCGCTTCGTCCATGCGCCGAAAGTGCCTGAGCCTTGACGGTGCACGCCGCGGTGCCCGCTCATGCTGCAGGGGCTTTTGCCTGGCATGCCGGCCTGCGCCGGCATATTCCATCTTGGTTTGAAGTTTAACGACAGGAAACGGCAACATGACTGAAAAAATTGCATCCGACACCAGCGTCTCCGCCATCGATGCTTACCTGAACAGCGCCGCGCTGGCGGCCCCGCAGCGCTTTGTCGGCACGGCGAACGCCGATGTCCTCACGGGCACCACGGGCGCCGACGTGCTCGAAGGCCTGGCCGGCGACGACACGTATTACGTCAACCACAGCGGCGACGTGATCGTCGAGCTGGCCAACGGCGGCACGGATACCGTGTACACCAGCGTCGACTACGCGGTGCCGGACAATGTCGAGAACGTGCGCCTGACGGCCGCCGGCCTGACGGTGACGGGCAGCGCCAACACCAATAATGTCTTTCACGTCAGTGTGGCCGGCGGCAACCGGATCGATGGCGGCGGCACCGGCAACTCGGTCAACTACGTAGCTTCCGACAGGGGCGTGACGGCGACGCTGCTGGGGGCGAATGACCCGCTGGCGGCGCCTGCGGGCAGCGACGTGCTGGTCAACCTGATGAGCATGGTTGGCAGCAAATTCGACGACGTCCTGACCGGCAATGAACTCAAGAATGCTCTCATCGGCGGCTTCGGCAACGATACCTTGCGTGGAGGCAAGGGCGACGATACCCTGGCCGGCATGCAGGGCGACGACACGTATATCTTTGCCCGTGGCGATGGCGCCGACGTCATCGTCGAGACGGAAGAAGCCGGCAGCCACAACATCGTCTCCTTCCTGGCCGGCATCGGCGCCGACCAGCTGTGGTTCCGCCAGGTGGGCGCGAACCTGGAAGTGAGCACCATCGGCACGACGGACAAGGTCACCATCAATGCCTGGTTCTCCGGCACGGGGCCGCGCATCGAACAGTTCCGCACGGCCGATGGCCGCGTGCTGCTGGGCAGTGACGTGCAAAAGCTTGTGCAGGCGATGGCGGGCCTGGCCCTGCCGCCGCTGGGACAGCTGACCCTGCCTGCCGGCACGGCGGCCGCCCTGGCACCGGCGCTGGCGCAGAACTGGCGCACGGAAGGCCCGGGCCAGCCCAGCAATGGCAGCTTCACCGGCACGGCGAACGCGGACATCATCAAGGGCACGGCGGGCGCCGACGTGATGATCGGCCTGGCTGGCGACGACATCTATTATGTCAACCACAGCGGCGACCTCGTGGTTGAACAGGCGGGCGGCGGACGCGACACTGTCTACGTCAGCGCCAATTACACGGTGGCCGCGCATGTCGAGGAGGTGCATGTCAGCGCATCGGGCCTGACGGTCACCGGCAGCAGTAACGACCAGCGTTTCCATGTCGACGTCAGCGGCGGCAACCTGCTGCTGGGCGCCGGACTCGACAATGTCGCCACCTATGCCGGCGCCAAAACGGGCGCCGTGGCCACGCTGTACTCCATCAACGGCACGCCCACGGCGGCCCCCGGCAGCGACGTGCTCGTCAATTTCAGCAGCGTGGAAGGCAGCGCCTATGACGACGTGCTGTCAGGCAACGAGCGGGCCAACACCCTGTCCGGCGGCCTCGGCAACGATACCTTGCAAGGCGGCAAGGGCGACGACGTGCTGACCGGCGGCCTGGGCGATGATATCTATGTCTTTGGCCGCGGCGACGGCGACGACCTCGTACTCGAAGCCTCCGCCGATGCCGGTTACGATGCCATCGCTTTCCTCGCCGGCGTCAACATCGACCAGCTGTGGTTCCGCCAGGTGGGCAATGACCTGGAGGTGAGCACCATCGGCACCACCGACAAGATCACCATCCGCGCCTGGAACGGGGCCGTGCCGAATATCGAGGAATTCCGCACGGCCGCCGGCCACATCCTGCGCGGCGCCGACGTGCAGCTGCTGGTGCAGGCGATGGCGAACCTGACGCCGCCGCCGCTGGGCCAGCTGACCCTGCCTGCCGGCACGGCTGCCATCCTGGCGCCCGTGCTGGCCCAGGCCTGGCACTTCAACGGTCCCACGCAGCCGACGGGGCAAACCTTCACCGGCACGGCGAATGCCGATATCATCACAGGCTCCGCGGGCGCCGACCTGATGGAAGGCCTGGGCGGCGACGACACGTATTACGTCAACCACAGCGGCGACTTCATCGTCGAACGGGGCAATGGCGGCACCGACACCGTGTACACCAGCGTCGACTACACGGTGGCCGACAATGTCGAACGCGTGCGCCTCAACGGCCCGGGCCTGACGGTGACGGGCAGCGCCTACACGAATAACGTCTTTTTCGTCGAGACCCCTGGCGGCAATGTGCTCGATGGCGCCGGCGAGGGCAACGCCGTCAATTACGCCGGCGCCAGCACGGGCGTGACGGCCGTTTTCGCGCCTGTCGGCACGCCGCTGGCAGCGCGCGCGGGCGTCGACGTACTGGCCAACTTCAATGCCGTGGTCGGCAGCAAGTTCGATGATGTGCTGACCGGCAACGAGCTGAAGAATATCCTGGTGGGCGCCCTGGGCAACGATACCCTGCAAGGCGGCAAGGGCGACGACATCCTGTCCGGCGCCCTGGGCAACGACACCTACATCTTTGCCCGCGGCGACGGCGTTGACGTGATCAATGAGGTCAACGAGGCGGGCAGCCACGACGTGGTGGCCTTCCTGGCCGGCGTCAGCGCCGAGCAGCTGTGGTTCCGCCAGGTGGGCACGAATCTGGAGGTGAGCACCATCGGCACCACGGACAAGATCAGCATCACAGGCTGGTATGCGGCCACGGGGGCGAGCATCGAGGAATTCCGCATGGCCGATGGCCGCGTGCTGCTGGGCAGCAATGTGCAAAAGCTGGTGCAGGCGATGGCGGGCCTGACGCCGCCGCCCCTGGGCCAGCTGACCTTGCCTGCCGGCACGGCCGCCACCCTGGCGCCCGTGCTGGCGCAGAACTGGCGCGCCGGCCAGACGTTCGGCGCCGCCAGCCAGGCGGCCAGCGGCAGTTGGCAAGCCGATCCGTCGCAGCTGGTGCAAGCCATGGCCGGCTTTGCCGTGCCGGCGTCGGCGTCGGCGCCGTGGTCGGCCCATGGCGGCCAAGTCGCGCAGATCCAGCTGGCGGCAGCGCATTAATCCCGTATTAATTCCTTGAGCAACTAGATCCACCCGCACGCAGCCAGCCCGATACTTTCGTCGCGGCCTGGCTGCGTCATTGAATTTTTGACATGATCCGATGACCGCACTCCCATACAGCAACGATCCGCCGCCCCTTGACAAAACGCCGCCCGACACGGGCTTGCAGTCGCTGCTGCTGATGGCCAGCCTGCATGGCATCGCCGCCGATGGCGCCCAGCTCAGGCACGCTTTCGGCCAGGCCGTGTTCACGCGGCAAACCATCGTGCTGGCCGCCCGCCAGCTGGGCTTGACGGCCAGGCTGGTGCGCCAGCCTCCTGAACGGCTGGCGCAGGCGCCGCTGCCGGCCATCGCCATCACCGCCGACGGGCGCTTCTTTATTCTTGGCAAGGTCGAGACGGGCGATGGCGGCGTCAGCAAGGTGCTGATCCAGCATCCGGGCCAGCCGCCGCAGATACTGGGCCGCGATGTCTTTCTCGCCGCCTGGTCGGGCGAAATGATCTTTTTCACCAGCAAGGCCAGTTTCGCGGGCGAGACGGCCCGCTTCGACTTCAGCTGGTTCATCCCCGCCGTCGTCAAGTACCGCCGGCTGCTGGGCGAAGTACTGCTGATTTCCTGCGTGCTGCAGCTGATCGGCCTGGTCACGCCCCTGTTTTTCCAGGTGGTAATGGACAAGGTGCTGGTCAACCACGCCATGCAAACCCTGCACGTGGTGGCCATCGGCCTGGTCTGCGCCATCGTCTTCGAAGCCGTGCTCAGCCTCATCCGCACCTATGTTTTCGCGCGCACCAGCAGCAAGATCGACGTGGAGCTGGGCGCGCGCCTGTTCCGCCACCTGCTGGCCCTGCCGATCGCGTATTTCCAGGCGCGCCGGGTGGGCGATTCCGTGGCGCGCATCCACGAGCTGGAAAACATCCGCTCTTTTCTCACCGGCAATGCCATGACCCTCGTGCTGGACTTGCTGTTTTCCTTCATCTTCATCGCCGCCATGCTGTGGTACAGCGCCGCGCTCAGCGTCGTCGTGCTGGCCTCGATTCCCGTCTACGCGGCCCTGTCGATGCTGCTCACGCCCGTGCTGCGGGGCCGCCTGAACGAGAAATTCAACCGCAGCGCGGAAAACCAGTCTTTCCTGGTCGAAACCATCAGCGGCGTCGACACGGTCAAGGCCATGGCCGTGGAGCCGCGCTGGCAGCAGCAATGGGAAAAGCAGCTGGCCGGCTACGTGTCGGCGGGCTTGTCGGCGAATAACATCGGCATGCTGGCCAGCGGCGGCGTCACGCTCGTCAGCAAACTGGTGACGGCAGCCATCATGTGGTGGGGCGCCACCCTCGTCATCGACGGCAGGATGACGGTGGGCGAACTGGTGGCGTTCAACATGCTGGCCGGGCAGGTGGCCTCGCCCATCCTGCGCCTGGCGCAGCTGTGGAATGATTTCCAGCAAGTGGGCATTTCCATGAGCCGGCTGGGCGATATCCTCAACGCGCGGACGGAACCGGGCAGCCATGGCGGGGGCAGCCAGAAGGCGCGCCTGCCGCGCATCGCCGGCGCCATCGACTTCCAGCAAGTGGGCTTCCGCTACCGGCCCGACGCGGCCGAGGTGCTGCGCGATGTGTCGGTGGCCATCGCGCCCGGCGAAGTGATCGGCATCGTCGGGCGTTCCGGTTCCGGCAAGAGCACCCTGACGCGGCTGGCGCAGCGCCTGTACATCCCCGAGCGGGGCAAGGTGCTGATCGACGGGCAGGACATCGCCGTCATCGACACGGCGTCGCTGCGGCGCCAGATCGGTGTGGTGCTGCAGGAAAATATCCTCTTCAACCGCTCCGTGCGCGACAACATCGCCCTCAGCGACCCGGCGCTGCCCATCGACGCCGTCATCGCCGTGGCGAAACTGGCGGGCGCCCACGACTTTATTTGCGAATTACCGGAAGGCTACGACACCATGGTGGGCGAGCATGGCACGGGCCTGTCGGGCGGCCAGCGCCAGCGCATCGCCATCGCCCGCGCCCTCATCGGCAATCCGCGCATCCTGATCTTTGACGAGGCGACCAGCGCACTCGATTATGAATCGGAAAAAACCATCCAGGACAATATGCGCGGCATTTGCGCGGGACGCACCGTGCTGATCATCGCCCACCGCCTGTCGGCCGTGCGCGAGGCGCACCGCATCGTCGTCATGGAACGGGGCCAGGTGGCCGAGATCGGCAGCCATGCGGCGCTGCTGGCGTTGCCGGGCGGTATCTACGCCCACCTGCACGGCCTGCAGCAGGGCAGCAGCGGGAGCGCGGCATGAGCGCCGGCCACCGCCTGGCGGCCTACGCCGACTTGTTCAAACGCTATGCCGCAGTGCTGCGGCACAGCTGGCGCCACCGCGCCGCCATGAGCGGACCCGTGCTCAGCGAAGACGAAGCGGCCTTCCTGCCGGCCGCGCTGGCGCTGCAGGAGCGGCCCGTGTCGCCCACCTTGCGCGTCACGGCGCGCGTGCTGATGCTGCTGGTCGCTTGCGTGCTGCTGTGGGCCATCTTCGGCCGGGTCGACATCATCGTCAATGCGGCCGGCAAGATCATCCCGTCGGGCAACAGCAAGACCATCGCTTCCGTCGACGTGGCGGCCGTGCGCGCCCTGCATGTGCGCGAAGGGCAGGCCGTCAAGGCGGGCGAGCTGCTCGTGGAGCTGGACAGCCGCGGCCCCGATGCCGAGCGTGACAGGGCTGCCGGCGACGCCGTGGCGGCCGCGCTGCAAGTGGCCCGTTCGCGCGCGCTGATCGGCGCCGTCGACTCCCTGGCCATGCCGAAGCTGGTGGCGCCGCCCGCCGCCTCCGCCGCCCAGCGGGAAGAGGCGCAGGGCCACCTGGATGGCCAGTATGCCGCTTTCCGCACCCGGCTTGCCCACATCGACGGGGAAATCGCCCGCTATGCGCAGGCGCTGCCGCTGGCGGCGCAGCGGGCCGCCGACTACCGGGCCCTGGCCGACACGCGCGACGTGGCCGAACATGCCTGGCTGGAAAAGGAACAGGCGCGCATCGACCTGGCTGGCCAGCTGGCATCGGCCCGCAGCGAGCGCGCCGCCCTGCTGGCGCAGACGCGCAAGGATGCCTACGATGCGCTGGCGGAAGGCGCGCGGGTGGCGGCCGCCAGCGGCCAGGACGCGCGCCGCGCCGGTGCCCGCGGCAGCCTGCTGCGCCTGACGGCGCCCGTCGACGGCACGGTGCAGCAGCTCAAGCTGCACACGGTGGGCGGCGTGGTGCCGGCCGCGCAGGCGCTGATGCAGATCGTGCCGCGCCAGGGCCGGCTGGAAATCGACGCCGTGCTGGAAAACCGCGACGTCGGTTTCGTGCAGGAAGGGCAGGCGGTCGCCATCAAGGTCGACGCCTTCGACTTCACGAAATACGGCACTGTGCCCGCCGTCGTCAGCAGCGTCTCGCGCGATGCCGTCGAGGATGACAAGAAAGGCCTCGTGTATGCCGTCAGGATCACGCTGCGCCAGCCGGCCATCGTCATCGACGGCAGAGTGGTGCAGCTGTCGGCCGGCATGGCCGTGCGCGCGGAAATCCGCACGGGCACGAGGCGGGTGATCGAATACGTGCTCTCGCCGCTGGTGCAGCACCAGAAGGAGGCGCTGCATGAACGCTAGCGCTCGCGCCGCCGTGTTCAGCGCCGGCTTGCTGCTGTGCGCGCTGCCGGCGCACGCCGGCTGGCGCGACGATCCCCTGCGCGCGCAGCCGCGCTTGCCCGATGGCGGCCGCCTGCTGCCGGGCGACAGCGTCGCCGCCCCATGCCCGCCGTCGTACGACGCAGCCATGCCCCTGAGCCTGCCGGCGGCCATCGACCTGGCCTTGTGCCACAACGCGCAGGTGCGCGGCGCCTGGGCCGGCATCCAGCTGCAGGCGGCCGGCCTGGGCGAAGCGAGGGCCGCCTACCTGCCGACCCTGAATGTGGGCCTGAGCCGCGTGCACGACCGCACGGCCTATCCGGGCGCCGCCAGCGCTTCCAGCAGCTTGAACAGCAATACGGGCTCGGTGAGCTTTTCCTGGCGGCTGTTCGACTTCGGCGGCCGCGCGGCGGGCCAGCGCGGCGCCACGGCGCTGCTGGACGCGGCCCTGGCCAACCGCGACGCGGTGCTGCAAAAGACCCTGGCGGCGGCCGTCGGCGCGTATTTTGACGCGCAAACGGCGCAAGCGACTGCGCGGATGCGGCGGGAATACCAGGCGCTGGCGCAGGACACGGTGGCGGCGACGCGGCGCCGCGCGCAGCGGGGACTGGGCTCGCACAGCGACACCCTGCAGGCGGAAAGCGCGCTGGCCAAGGCGGCGCTCGGCGCCAGCCGCGCCGGCGGCGAAGACGACAAGGCGCGCGCGGTCCTCATTTATATCCTGGGCTTGCCGGCCGGCGCCGGCGTGACCGTGGGGGACGACGCGGATGCGCCGGCGTCCGGCCTGCGCGAGGACTTGCAGGCCTGGCTGGCGCAGGCGCAGGTCCGCCATCCCGCCATCGTGGCGGCGCAGGCGCAGGTGGCGGCGGCACGCGAACGGGTGGCCGTGGCCCGCTCGGAGGGCCGTCCCAGCATGGACCTGACGGCCAATTTCTACCAGAACGGCCGCCCGAACCAGGGCTTGTCGCCCGCGTCGACACGCGAAACCCTGGTCGGCGTGTCGCTGAACATTCCCCTGTTCGACGGCTACGCGCGCGGCTACAAGGTGCGCGGCGCGCAGGCGCAGGTGGCGCAAAAGGAGGCCGAGGCGCAGGAAACGCAGCAGCAGACCCTGATGGAGCTGGTGAAAGCGCACGCGGAAGCGGACATGGCGCTGGCCAACCTGGCGGCCTCGCGCACCTGGCTGGACGCGGCGCAGGAGGCGCAGGCCAGCGTGCAGCGCAAGTTCGGCCTGGGCGCGGCGGACATCCTGGAAATGCTGGCCACGCAGTCGGCGCTGCTGGAAGCGCAGCAGGAGCGCATCCGCTGCCAGGGGGAGTGGCGCGCGGCCCGCCTGCGGCTGCTGGCCAGCGCCGGCGTGCTGGGACGGGAGGCGATTGCAGGGCGGTAACTGGCGCAATCCGCGCGCCACGGCGCTGCAAAAGTGACTATATTAAGGCGTCTGATCCACACCGACCAAGGGAGACATCATGCACAGCATCCAGAAGATTACCCCGTGTTTATGGTTCAACGGCCACGCCGAGGCGGCGGCCCTGTTTTATACGGGGATTTTCCCCAATTCGAAAGTCGGCCAGATCCTGCGCTACGGCGAGGAAGGCCGGGAAATCCACGGCCAGGAGCCGGGCAGCGTGCTGACGGTGGCGTTCGAGCTGGACGGCCAGACCTTCACGGGCCTGAACGGCGGCCCCCTGTTCCAGTTTTCCGAAGCCATCTCCTTCCAGGTCAATTGCGAGACGCAGGACGAGGTCGACCATTACTGGACCCAGCTGTCCGAAGGCGGGCCGCTGGAGGCGCAGCAGTGCGGCTGGCTCAAGGACCAGTTCGGGGTGTCGTGGCAAATCGTGCCCACCATCATGATCAAGCTGCTGACGGACCCCGACCCCGCCAAGGCGCAGCGCGTGATGCAAGCCATGATGGGCATGAAAAAGATCGACATCGACGCCATCAAGCGCGCCTACGCGGGCTAGCCTGGCGCGCGGGGCAGGGCGCGGGGCGCACGCCAGCCGTGCGCCCTGTCCAAGATGGCCGGCATTTGTTATAGTCCCAGCCATCTTTCCATCCCCCAACAGACCCTGCCCATGACTACCAGCACCATTCCTACCGGCACCATCGCGCCGCGCACTTTCGGCACGCCCCTGTCTTCCACCGCCATCAAGGTCATGCTGCTCGGCTCCGGCGAACTGGGCAAGGAAGTGATCATTTCGCTGCAGCGCCTGGGCGTGGAAGTGATCGCCGTCGACCGTTACCCGAACGCGCCGGGCCACCCCGTGGCGCACCGCTCGCACGTGATCGACATGAGCGACGGCGTGGCCCTGGCCGCCCTGATCGACCTGGAAAAGCCGGACCTGATCGTGCCCGAGATCGAAGCCATCGCCACCGATACCCTGGCCGCGCTGGAAGCGGCGGGGCAGGTCACCTGCATCCCCAACGCGCGCGCCGCCGTGCTGACCATGAACCGCGAAGGCATCCGCACCCTGGCCGCCGAGACCCTGGGCGTGGCGACGTCGCCCTACCGCTTCGCCAGCAGCCTGCAGGAATTGCAGCTGGCGTGCCAGGAGATCGGCTTCCCCTGCGTCGTGAAACCCGTCATGTCCTCCTCGGGCAAGGGCCAGTCCAAGCTGGACGGCCCGCAGGACGTGGAAACGGCGTGGGCCTATGCGGCCAGCGGCGGCCGGGTCGACACGGGCCGCGTCATCGTCGAGGGCTTCATCGACTTCGACTACGAAATCACCTTGCTGACGGTGCGTGCCGTGGGCGCCTCGGGGCATGTCGAGACGCAGTTCTGCGAACCGATCGGCCACCTGCAGGTGCAGGGCGACTACGTGGAATCGTGGCAGCCGGCCCGCATGGCGCCGCTGGCGCTCGAGCGCGCGCGCGACATCGCCCGCAAGGTGACGGACGACCTGGGCGGCCTGGGCCTGTTCGGCGTGGAGCTGTTCGTCAAGGACGACATGGTGTGGTTCTCGGAAGTGAGTCCCCGTCCGCACGACACGGGCATGGTCACCATGGCCAGCCAGGCGCAGAGCGAATTCGAACTGCACGCCAAAGCCATCCTGGGCCTGCCCGTCAACGTGGCCCTGCGCTCGCCCGCCGCCTCGGCCGTCATCTATGGCCAGGTGGAGGCGAAGGGCATCGCCTTCGAGGGCGTGGCGGAAGCCTTGAACGTGCCGGGCGCCGACCTGCGCCTGTTCGGCAAGCCGGAATCGTTCGCCCGCCGCCGCATGGGCGTGGCGCTGGCGACGGCCGACGATACCGACACGGCCCGCGCGCGCGCCGTGCTGGCCGCCTCGAAAGTCAAGCCCGTCGCCCGTTGATGGCCTCGATGGCCGATGCCGCCCTGCCGCAGGCCGACGCCGGCGGCGACGCCGTCAAGCGCAAGCTGCGCGGCCACATTGCGCGGCGCAACCTGGCGGGAGCCGCCAACGACTGCAAGTGGAACGAGCTGCTGGCCTGCATGCGCGGGCGCACGGAGTGGGTGCCCTCGTACCGCTACGGTTCCGTGTCCGGCTACGTCTCGGGCTGGGACACGGAATGGGATTACCACCCGCCGTTCCCGTTCCTGGGCGTGGAATGGTTCGACATCGGCCTGTATGCGGAAGAACACGTGGGCATGCTGCTGCCGAAGACCGTCATCGACCACGGCGTGTGGATCGTGCCGGAACTGGAACGCATCGGCTTCGATTTCGAAGTGCGCGACCGGGTGGCGCGCATCTGGGCGTATTTGCCCCGCAATTATCACGACTTTCCACCTGCTGATTGACACCCGACCAACCCTGCTGCGCGTCGCTACAGGCGGCCTGCGATGCTCACCGTACTGGAGTACGGTTGCGCTTCCTGGCCACCTCTCCCTTCCGCTCGCTACGGTTTTGTCAGGTGTCGTTAATAATAGATTGATAACATGCCTGAACACGATATTCCACAAGTGCCGCAACCGGACGACGCCGTCGTCGGCAAGGAAGCGGGCGCGCAGATGCTGGCCACGGCCTGCGCCGCGCGCGACGCCTTTTATGCCACCCTGGGAGAGGTCGACGCCGACGTGCTGGCGCCGCTCGTCAATCCCGCCTTCACGGGCGGCCCCCGCTGGCCATCGCTGCGCCAGGCCTGGCGCGTGATCCGCCGCGCCGATTCCATCCTCATCGCCAGCGACGGCCTGAGCGACCCGTTCGAGGATGACGACGACGTCTTCGTGCCGCGCGGCCACCTGCTGGAAGTGTGCATCGAAGCGCCGCTGTCCGCCTTTGACGGCGGCGCAGTACAGGCATCGTGGCTGTTCGACGTGATTTACCAGGTCAGCCAGAACGTGGCCGACCATGGCTCCATCGATTTGCTGGTGCAGCGCCACGGCAGCGTGTCGATGGCGCTGGAGGTGCAGGATGCACCCATGGGACTGGAAGATGAAAACGCACAGGTGGGCGTGCTGCTGGCCCAGGGCACGGCCACCATACCCCCCTCCCTGGCCACGCCGTATGGCGCGGTGATGCTGCTCACGGCCACCGTGCTGCAGCCGGCGGAAATGGCGCATATCGGCGAGGCCGCCGACAAGGCGCAATCGCGGCGCGACCTGGCCGCCGCGCTGGGGGCCTCACCGACGGGGCACTGGAGCGTGGCCAGCCGGCCGGCCGTCATTCCCCGCTAGTCTTTTCGCTAGTTTTTTCAGCGGGGTCGGGGGCGGATGTTGGCGGCACTGGCGGTGCCGGCGGCTCCTGCCCATCCTGCGCGTCGATGGCGGCCGGTGCCGGTTCCGGTTCGCGCCACTTGCCCGCCGCCTTCAGCTTGTTCTTCAGCCCCGGCAGGGGAAAGCCCAGGGCGTAGGCTTTTTGCGCGTGCGCGCTGGCCTTGTCGTATTCCTTCTTCTTGATATACATCAGGCCCAGGTTGTACTGGATGGTGGCCTGTTCGGGCGCCAGGCGGCTGGCCGCGTCCAGCTGTTCCAGCGCCGCCGCATCCTGGCCCATGGCCAGCAGATAGCTGCCGTACACCATGCGCGCCGTCACGTCGTGCGGGGCGTAGGCGATGGCGCGCTCGAAGAAGCAGCTGACCGTATAGCGGGCGCCGGGCGGCTGCGGGCTTTTCAGGCGCAGGCCCAGCTTGGCCATCGACGCCAGGGCACGGTGGTGGTTCGGGAAGTGTTCCAGCGTGTAGCCGATGTCGGCGCCCAGGCTGCCCGTCATGCCCTGGGCCAGGGTTTCCACGGCCCGCGAAAAATGGAATTTCTCGACCACGGACAGGCCGCCGCGGTCTTCCGCGCTCGTGTAGTCGCCGCCCGGCGTGTGCTTGACGTAGGGCGGGCAGTCGGCCGCCGCCATGGCGCTGCCGCCGCCGGCGGCCAGGGTGCAGGCGAGGATCAGGTGTTTCATGGCGTACTCCTGTGGCTGACCTGGTCCAGCAAGTCGGCCAGGGCATTGCTGCGGGCTTGCCGCGATTGCAGGGCGATGGTGGCGGGGCTGGCCAGCGGCGCGCGGCCCTGGCGCGCCAGTTCCAGGAAGCGCTGCAGGGCGCGCGCGCAGTCGCTGCTCGAGGCCAGCTGGCCGAGCGTGTCGATGCCGCAGTGGCGCAGCTTGGCCGCGCTGTCGCCGGCCAGGTCCGTCAGCGCCAGGATGGGGCGGCGGCTGCGCAGGTATTCATACAGCTTGGCGGGGATCTGCGCATTGCAGTTGGCCGCCTGCAGCAGCAGCAAGCCGTCGGCGCCCTGCATTTCCCGCAGCGCCTCGGCGTGCGGCAGCAACGGCGCCAGGCGCACCACGTCGGCGATGCCGTAGTCGGCCAGCAGGCCGGCCAGCCACGCGTCGTGGCCCGTGGCGCGCAGCACCAGCTGGAAGGTGCGCGCGTCCAGCACGCCGTCGCGGCGCAGCCGGGCCAGGGCCTGGAACAGGGGCCGGGGATCGCGTTCGGACGGGTAGACCACGCCGCTGTGCAGCAGCAGGAAGCGGCGGCGGTGGCCCTGCGGCCCCGGCAGCCCTTGCGGCGTCGGCGCAGCATCCTCGCCATCGAGTTCGTCGTCATGGCCGTTTTCGATCAGCGCAAAGCGGTCGCGCGGCAGCTGCGCCAGGCGCCGCCGGTGCGCATCCATGGCGCCCGGCGTGGTGCAGACGATGGCCGCGCTGCGCGCCGCGATGCGCTGCTCGATCCACGCGTGCATGCTGTGCAGGCGAGGGTCGGGCGGATACGGCGCCAGCGGGTCGCTGTCGTCCAGCATGGGGTCGCGCTGGTCGGCGATCCACGGCAGGCCGCTGAGTTTTTGCAGGGTCAGGGCGATCAGGTGCGCCGTGGCGATGGGATAGGTGGACCAGATGGCGTCCGGGCGGTACTGGCGGATCAGCCGCAGGCCGGCCGGCACGGCGCTGAGCCACCAGGAACTCCAGCGGTCCGGCAGCGCCAGGCAGCGGGGATAGCGCCCGGCGATGGCCAGGTGGCGCGCCGCGTCCAGCGCCAGCGTGCGGCGCACGGTGGTCTGCGCGCCGATGCGCGCCAGTTGCGAGCCGCCGTGCTGCGCGTAGGCCAGCGGGCCGGGGCTGAGCACCAGCGGCTGCCATCCGCAGTCGGGCAGGTGGCGCGCAAAGCCCAGGGTGCGCAGGATGGCGCTGCCGCCCGCCATGGGCGGGAAGTGATACGCCACCATCACCGGGCCGCGATCGACCCGGCTGCATCCGGCCGCGCCCCGGTCGGCGCGCCCGCTACCATGACTGCAGCCAGCGCGCGCACAGCTGCTCCACGTCGGCGCGCCAGGCGGCGCTGGCGAAGGTATGGTTGGCGCCATCGACCTGCGCCTGCGTCCACTGGGCGCGGGCGGCCACGGCGCGCCAGCGCGCGTCGGCGGCCAGCAGCGCGCTCCATTCGCGCGCGCCCAGGTCGTCGCCGCTGAGGATGAGCAGGACCTTGCCCTGGAATTGCGTCAGGGCCCGCAGCATGGCCGGCGCGGGAGCGTCGGGCTCCTGCGCCGCCGCGCCCTGGCTGGCCGCCGCCACCTGGCGCAGCGAGGCGAGGCTGGCGCCCAGGCGCACGCCGCCGCGCGCCAGCTTGCGCCAGAAGGCCGGCTGCAGCAGGCGCGGCAAATAATAGTGGCGCAGGGTGGCGCGCGCCAGGCCCGCCTCGCTGCGTACCCAGGGGTTGAGCAGGACCAGGGCCTGGACGCGCGCATCGTGCGGCGCATGGCAGGCGGCGGCCGTGGCACCGTCGCACAAGCCCCACAGCACCACTTCGCGCAGGGATGGCACGGCGGCGAAGAATTGCGCCAGCGCGCCGGCGATGTCGGGACCGGCGGCGCGGTAATCGCGCGCGCTGCCTTCGCTGTCGCCCATGCCGCGCAGGTCGAAGCGCAGCACGGGCAGGCCGCGCGCGGCCAGGGCGGCCGCCAGCAGGGTGAACTGGCGGTGGCTGCCCACGCGGTACTGCGGCCCGCCCGTGACGACGAGGACGCCGCGCGGACCGGGCGCCTCGGGCAGGCTGAGGATGCCCACCATGCGCGCCTGCGCGTCGGCGTCGTCGTCCCCGGCCGCGCTGCGAAAGCGCAGCGCCAGCTGGCGCACGGCCTGCGCCTGCGCGCCGTCGCGCTTCATGGCGCGTCCCCGTCGTCGGCCAGCCAGTCGCGGCACAGCCGGCGCGTGGCGTCGAGCAGCTGCGGGCAGGCCAGCAGCTCGCCGCTGTGCCAGAAGGGGCCGTCGCCGAAGGTGGCCATGTGCACGGCTGCGCCCTGGCTGCGCCACTGCTGCGCCAGCTGGCGCGGCGGCGCGGCGCCCGCCTGCTGCGGCGCGCGGTAATCGAGCCAGTACACGGGCACGGCGGGCAGCAGGGCGCCGGCATGGATGTCGTCGATGGCGTGCGCCAGGGCGCTGGCCAGCAGGTAGCCCGCCACTTCCACGGGGCGGCCGTTGGCCAGTTCGGCGCGCGCCTGGCCGGGCGCGTCCGGCGCGCCGCCATCGAGCAGGCGCGCCGCCAGGCGCAGGCGCAGGAAGCGGTCGATGCAGCGCCGCCCGTCCAGCTCGGGCTGCCACAGCAGCAGGCGCGCCAGCGGCAGCTGGGCGCGGCTGGCGAAATCGAGGGCCAGCAGGGCGCCCAGGCGCAAGCCCCACAGGGTCAGCGGGCCGTCGACGCGCTGCGCCAGCCAGGCGCAGGCCAGGTGCAGGTCGTTGTGCCAGATGGGCCAGCGCGCGTCGCCGAAGTCGCCGCTGCTGTCGCCGCAGCCATACAGGTCGATCTGCAGCACGCTGTAGCCGGCGGCGGCAAAGGCGCGCGCCTGCGCGGCGGCCACATGGCGGCTCTTGTTCAGTTCTTCCGCCAGCGGGTGCAGGTAGACGATGCCGCCGCGCGCGTTGCGGCCCGGCGGCGGCAGGTGCAGCAGGCAGTAGCGCTGGCCGCCGCTGGCCGGCAGGAAGAAGGGCAGCAGGGGCAGGGTGTCGGTGGCGGCGCGGGTCATGGCCGCAGCTTTGCAAAGACGAAGTCGTGCAGGGTGCCCACCGTGCTGAAATGGCGCGCGTGGATGTCCTCGTCGGCCACTTCGATGCCGAAATGCTCTTCCAGCGCGGCGATCACGCCGATCACGGCCATCGAATCGAGCTCCGGCACGCTGCCCAGCAGCGGCGTGTGGGCTTCCAGCACCCGGCCGTTCAGGCCCAGGGTGGTATCGAGGATGTGCTTTACTGCTTCAAGATGCGGCATGTCAGCTCCAGGGAAGGGTAGTGCGGCAGGGACGACGTGTCGAAGGCCAGGCAGGGCACGTCGCCGGGATGGCGCGACAGGTGCAGGTAGGGCGGCAGGCTGGCGACCATCCATTGCCAGCGCCCGCAGCGGAGAAAGGTGGCCGTGCCCAGCCCGTGCGTGCCCAGGCGCGAATGGGCCGCCAGCGAGGCCGGGTTGAAGCGCGAGATGCGGCTGCACGTCCAGCGCACGCCTTGTGCGTGCAGCACGGCGTTGGCTTCTTCCCACAGGCGGGCGAAGACGAGGCTGCCGCGCTGCCCGGGTGCCACCCACACGTCCAGGTCCCACGACGACTGGCTTGACGCCAGCGCATAGCGGGCGCGCACCTCGTCTTCCTGGCAGCCATGGCGCAGCAGCCACAGCCAGCCGGCCATCTGCGCGGGCGCCTGCGCGTGGCGCGCCACCAGGCATTGCGCGCCCTGGCCGTAGCGCGCGCGCAGCACGCCGGGGCGGCGCACGGGGCCGGGCGGCAGGTCCGCCTCCGCCAGGCACGGCGTGACGGTGATGTTGCGTCCGCGCCCGCGGCACAGCGAGCCGGGCGCCACGGCCTGCGCCACGAACTGGTAGCGGTACAGGGCGCAACGCTGGCGCGGCACGCGCGCCAGCAGGCGCGCCACGGCCAGCCACGCGCTGTCGCGCCAGCCCAGCTGGCGGAGACTGGCGGCGATGCGCTGCAGCAGGGGAAAATGCGCGGACAGGGCCATGGCGGTCACGGATGGGGCGGCTATGCAGCCAACGCTGTCCATTAGAACGCAGCGGCCGGCGCCGATCTTGCGCCGCCTCAAGTGTTGCTGCAACTGTCTTGCCGCGCCGCTTGCTTGATAAAAATCAAGACAGCTGTGTCCGTTTGTCTGAATCATGGGGGATGCATGGCAATCATGACAACGCGGGGGCGATACGATGGCAACACTGATACACGAACTGATCTTCGACGCGGCACGGCGTACGCCCGAGGCGCCGGCCCTGTCCTGGCAGGGCGAGGCGCTGGCGTATGGCGCGCTGGCCCAGTCCGTGCGCGACTGCGCCCGGGCCCTGCTGGCCCTGGGCTTGCGGCGCGGCGCGCGCGTGGCCGTCTACCTGGAAAAGCGTCCGGAAAACGTCAGCGCCATGTTCGGCGCGGCGGCGGCCGGCGGCGTCTTCGTGCCCGTCAATCCCCTGCTCAAGCCGGAACAGGTGGCCTATATCCTGGCCGACTGCAACGTCGCCATCCTCGTCACGTCGCGCGAGCGGCTGGCGCAGCTGGGCCCGGCCCTGGCCGCCTGCCCGGACCTGCAGACGGTGCTGCTGACGGGCGAGCCGGGGCCGGAGGGCCGCCTGGGCGCCGCGCGGCTGCTGTCGTGGGGCGCCGCGCTGGCCGGCGCCGCCCTGCGCCCGCCCGCGCCGCACCGGGTGATCGACACGGACATGGCCGCCATCCTGTACACCTCGGGCAGCACGGGCAGTCCGAAAGGCGTGGTCCTGTCGCACCGGAACATGCTGGCGGGCGCGCTCAGCGTGTCCGGCTACCTGGGCAACACGCCGCAGGACCGCATCCTGTGCGTGCTGCCGCTCAGTTTTGACTACGGCCTGAGCCAGCTGACGACGGCCTTCGCCAGCGGCGCCTGCGCCGTGCTGATGAATTATCTGCTGCTGCGCGACATCGTCGAAGCCGTGGAGCAGGAAGCCATCACGGGGCTGGCCGCCGTGCCGCCCCTGTGGGTGCAGCTGTCGCAGCTGAGCTGGCCCTTGTCCACGCCCTTGCGCTACATCACCAATTCGGGCGGCGTGATGCAGCGCAGTACGCTCGACAAGCTGCGCCTGGCCCTGCCGCGCGCGCAGGTCTTCCTCATGTACGGACTGACGGAAGCGTTCCGCTCCACCTATCTGCCGCCGGAGCAGCTGGAGCGGCGCCCCGATTCCATCGGGCAAGCGATTCCCAACGCGGACGTGCTGGTGCTGCGCCCTGACGGCAGCGTCTGCGACGCCGACGAGCCGGGCGAACTGGTGCACCGGGGCGCGCTGGTGGCGCTGGGCTACTGGAACGATGCGGCGCGCACGGCCGAGCGCTTCAAGCCCCTGCCGCCCCAGGCGGGCGGGCTGGTGCTGCCGGAACTGGCCGTGTGGTCCGGCGACACGGTGCGCCGCGACGGGGAAGGCTATCTGTATTTCGTCGGCCGCAGCGACGACATGATCAAGACGTCCGGCTACCGGGTCAGCCCGGCGGAAGTGGAAGAAGTGGCGTATGCGAGCGGCCTGGTGGGCGAAGCGGCCGCGCTGGGCATGCCCCATGCCGTGCTGGGCCAGGCCATCGCCTTGCTCGTCACGCCCGCGCCGGGCGTGGAATTGCTGCGCGACGCCGTGCTGGCCGCCTGCCGCGCGCGCCTGCCCGGCTACATGGTGCCCCTGTGGATCGAGATCCGCGCCGACTCCTTGCCGCGCAATCCGAACGGCAAGATCGACCGCGCGCTGCTGGCGCGGGAACTGGCGCAAGCCCATGCGGTCCAATCGGGAGGCGCGGCATGAACGGCCCCGGTCTGAAAGACACGGCCATGCCCGTGCATGCGGCCATGCACGAGTTTGCCGTGGCGGACGACATGCTGCAGCTGGGCGGCCTGCCACTGTCCCGCCTGGCCCAGCGCGTGGGCAGCACGCCGTTCTACGCCTATGAACGCAGCCACATCGTGCGCCGCGTGGCGCAGCTGCGCGCCGCCTTGCCGGCCGGCGTGCACCTGCATTACGCCATGAAGGCCAATCCCATGCCGGCCGTGGTGCAGCTGCTGGCGGGCCTGGTTGATGGCATCGACGTGGCCTCGGGCGGCGAGCTGGCGACGGCGCTCGACACGCCCCTGCCGGCGCACTGCATCAGTTTTGCGGGGCCGGGCAAGCGCGAGGGGGAACTGGCGCGGGCCGTGGCGGCGGGCGTGCTGGTCAATGTGGAATCGCGGGTCCAGCTGGAAAAGACTGCGCTGGCCAGCGAGCGGCTGGGCGTGGCGGCCCGCGTGGCCGTGCGCGTGAATCCCGACTTTGCCCTGCGCCGGGCAGGCATGCGCATGGGCGGCGGCGCGCAGCCGTTCGGCGTCGATGCGGCGCAGGTGCCGGCCCTGCTGGCCCGCATCGGCGAGCTGGGCCTCGACTTTCACGGCTTCCACCTGTTTGCGGGCGCGCAAAACCTGTGCGCCACGGCCCTGGCGGAAGCCCAGTCCCACAGTGTGCGGCTGGCCTTGCAGCTGGCCGACAGCGCGCCCGGTCCCTTGCGCACGCTCAATATCGGCGGCGGCTTCGGCGTGCCGTACTTCCCCGGCGACCGGCCGCTCGACCTGGCGCCCGTGGCCGAGGGCTTGCAGGCGCAGCTCGATCTGCTCGGCAGCGCCGCGCCCGGCGTGCGGCTGAACCTGGAACTGGGTCGCTACCTCGTGGCCGAGGCGGGGATTTATGTGTGCAAGGTGCTCGAACGCAAGCTGTCGCATGGCCAGGTATTCCTCGTCACGGACGGCGGGCTGCACCACCATCTGGCGGCCTCGGGCAATTTCGGCCAGCTGATCCGCAAGAACTATCCCGTCGCCATCGGCAACCGCCTGCACGGAGGAGAGCGGGAAGTGGCTTCCGTCGTGGGGCCATTGTGCACGCCGCTCGACCTGCTGGCCGACCAGATGGAACTGGCGCGGGCCGGGGAAGGCGACCTGGTGGTGGTGTTCCAGTCGGGCGCCTATGGCTTGACGGCCAGCCCGACGGCGTTTCTCGGCCATCCGCTGCCGGCCGAGGTGCTCGTATGAGCGGCCTGTGCGGCTGGCTGCTGGCCGGCACGGGCGTGGCCGGCGGCCTTGCGCCGGACTGCGCCGCCGTCGCGCCCCTGGCGTGCAGCGCGGACGTGCCCGCCGCGCCGGGCGTGCCGGGCGGCATCTCCGCGACCATCCCCGGCATCCCCGGCAACATCGCCGCTCCCGCGCCGGGCGGCGTTTCCGGCCAGGACGCCGCCGGCGCCCGGCCCGCCGGCGGCCCCGAGGCGCTGCTGGCGCGCATGGCGGCGCCGCTGTCGCGCCATGATGGCGCGCCCCTGGCCGCCTGCGTGGGCGAAGTGGGCGGCGTGGCCGTGGCCGCCATCGACGGCAGCCGCCACCTGTACCAGCAGGATGGCTTGCAGGTGGCGATCTGGGGCCGGCCGGAACTGGACGGTTCGCCCGACGACGTGGCGCGCCGCCTCGCGTCCCTGTGGCTGAGCCGGGGCGTGGCCGCCTGCGCCTGCCTGTCGGGGCCGTTCTGCCTGGCCATCCTCGATGCCTTTTCCGGTTCGGCCCTGCTGGCCGTGGACCGGGCCGGCATCCACCCGCTCAGCTACGCGCGCCTGGCGCAGGGCCTTGTCTTCGCCTCCTCGGCGGACGCCTTGCTGGCCCATCCCGGCGTGCGCGGCGCGCTCGACCCGCAGGCCCTGTATCACTACCTGTTCTTCCACATGGTGCCCGGCCCGGGCACGGCCTACGTGGGCCAGCAGCGCCTGCTGCCCGGCGAATACCTGCACGTGCGGGGCGGCAAGCAGTGCAAGGGCAGCTACTGGCAGCTGGCCTTCCAGGAGCACGCGTATGCGCGCACGCCGGCCAGCTTTGCCGCCAAGCGCCAGGAATTCCTGCGCCTGCTGCGGCAGTGCGTGGAAAACAGCCTGGGCGCGGATGCCGACGCCACGGGCGCTTTTCTCAGCGGCGGCACGGACAGTTCCACCCTGGCCGCCATCATGGGCCAGGTGACGGGCCGCGCCGCGCGCACGTATTCCATCGGCTTCGACGCGCCCGGCTACGACGAGATGGCGTATGCGCGCCTGGCCGCCAGCCATGCGGGCAGCATCCACCACGAGCGCTACGTCACGCCGGCCGACGTGCTGGCCGCCATTCCCGCCATGGCGGCCGTCTTCGACCAGCCCTTCGGCAATGCCTCGGCCATCCCCGCCTTCTACTGCGCGCAGATGGCGCGCGAGGATGGCGTGATCCGCCTGCTGGGCGGCGACGGCGGCGACGAATTGTTTGGTGGCAATGAACGCTATGTCCACCAGGCCCTGCTGTCGCGTTATGAGCGCCTGCCCGCCATGCTGCGCCAGCTCCTCATCGAGCCGCTGCTGTTCCGCGAACGGGCGGGCAAGCCGTGGCGCCTGGCGGACAAGGCGCGCCGCTACATCGAGCAGGCCAGCCTGCCGCTGCCGGCCCGCCTGGACAGCTACAACCTGCTGCTGCGCCATGGCTGCCGCACGGTGCTGGAGGCGGACTTCCTCAAATCCGTCGATCCCGGCATGGCGCCCGGCTGCGTGAACGGCGCGTACTGGCAGCGCCAGGGGCAGGGCTTGAGCCAGATCAATGAGCTGCTGGCGCTGGACATGCGCTTCACCCTGGCCGACAACGACCTGGTGAAGGTGCGCAAGGCCTGCGAGCTGGCCGGCGTGGAGGCCGCATTTCCCTTCCTGCACGACGCGATGGTGGCGTTCGCGGCCCGCCTGGCGCCCCGCGACAAGCTCGACGGTACGCGGCTGCGGCCCTTCTTCAAGCGGGCCCTGGCGGACATCCTGCCGCCGGCCATCGTGCGCAAGAAGAAGCACGGCTTCGGCCTGCCGTTCGGCCAGTGGCTGCACAGCCACGCGCCCCTGCGCGACTTTGCCTTCGACAACCTGACGCAGCTGCGCGGACGGGGCATCGTGCGGCCCGCCTTCATCGACGACCTGCAGGGCCGCCTGCTGGCGGAGCACCCGGCCTATCACGGCACCATGGTGTGGCTGCTGATGATGCTGGAACAGTGGCTCAGCTGCCATCCTGCGGCGCTGGGGGCGCTTGCAGGCGGTTTTGCCGCATGCGCCACAGAAACGCCAGCCGTCCTCGATCCCACGGCGTAAAGCGGGGCAGCTGCAGCAGGTCGGTGCCGTCGCCCGGGCGCGCCACGCCCCAGTCCGTGGCGACGGCCGCCGTGAAACCCAGGCTCCTGACGATGTCCACGTGGGCGGCGCCATAGTCGCGCCCGGCCTTGCCGTTCGGATAGGCGAACAGCGGCACGGGCGCCTGCAGCGCCTCTTCCAGCTGGCGCTTGCCATTGGCGATGTCGCGCCGCGCCGCCGTCGCCGACAGGGTCGACAGGATGGGGTGGCTGGCCGTGTGCGCGCCCAGCCCCATGCCCGCCGCCTGCAGTTCCCGCAGCTGGGCGCTGCTCAGCATGGGCGAGGCGTGCCGGCGGGGACCGGCCAGCCGGCGGATGTGCAGGGCCAGGCGCTGGCGCTGGGCGAACGGCAGGTACTTGAGCTGCCCCAGCAGGGTGGCGATGGCGGCGCGCCGCTGCGCCAGGCTGGCGACGGGCAGGCAGCCCAGGCCATGTGCCCGCAAGTCCAGCTGCGCGCCGGGCGCATGGCGCACGCCTTCGATGACGCTGTCGTTCCACATCTGGCCGCCGTCCAGGTAGCCCGTGGCGATAAAGAAGGTGGCATGCAGGGCGTGCCGCTGCAGCAGCGGCAGGGCCACCTGCGCATTGTCCGCATAGCCGTCGTCGAAGGTGATGGCGACGGCGCGCGGCGGCAGGCTGCCGTCGCGCAGGCGCTGGACGGCCTCGGCCAGCGGCAGCGGTGCATGGAAGCGCCGCAGCAGGCGCAGCTGGCGCTCGAACAGGCGCGCATCGACTTCGCCGGGAAACAGGGGATCGGGCCGGGCCAGCACACGGTGGTAGATGAGGATGGACAGGCTGGCCGGCGTCATGGCTGCTCCGCGACGGCCTTGGCATCCTTGCCGCGCGCCCGCGCATGCCGGGGCAGGGCTTGCCGCAACTGCCGCTCGACGACGATGCGCGTGGCGATCAGGGCCGCCATCAGGTAGTAGGGCATGTCGAAATACAGCAGGCTGAGGAAGGCGCCGCCCACGGCAAAGCCGATCAGGCTGGCCTGGCTCATGGTGGCCAGGCCGTGCGCCCAGCGCAGCTCGGCCTGGCCCCGCGTGCGGCGGATGATGACGCTGGCCGTATGCCAGGTGGCCATGCCCAGCGCCAGGTAGAGGAACAGGCCGACGAAGCCGTGCTCGCCCAGCACCTGGAAATAGATGCTGTGTGCCGCGTGCACGTCCAGGGGATTGGGCGCGTAGCGGGCAAAGATGCTGGCGTCGGACACGTCGAAGCCGCCGCCGAGGAAGCGGTCGCGCGCCAGGTTCCACGCCATGCGCCACGCATTCAGGCGGCCCATCGCGGAACTGTCTTCCTCGTAGGTATTGATGGTGTCCATGCGCTCGGCCCAGCGCTCGGGCATGAAGGCGAGCAGCAGGGGCGTGACGGCGGCCAGCAGCGCGCCCAGCATCAGCTTGCGGTCGCTCTTGAGCCACATGAACAGCACCATGGCGGCGATGGCCAGCAGCGCGCCGCGCGAATACGAGCCCAGGGCGGCCAGCGCCGACAGCAGCATCGCCGCCGACAGGCCATGGCGGTGCCAGCGCCGGTCGCTGTTCTGCTGCAGGTAATACATGAGGGGAATGGTGATGATGAGGGCCAGGGCCAGCGAATTGTTGTCGCCGATAAAGGTGTCTTCCGGCCCCCAGACCCGCTCCGTGCCGCCGCTGCGGATGGTGAAGATGCCGCCTTTCACGCCGTAATAGCCGATCGAGCCGACCAGCACCCACACCAGGCGCACGATGTCGCGCCGCGTGCGTATCACCATCATCACGACAAAGGTCATCAGCATGATCTTCATGACCTTGTTCCATTGTTCCCACGACGACTCCGGCAGCAGGGCGAACGGCGCCGTCACGTTCATCCACGCGACGAACAGCAGCAGCAGCACGCTGACGGGGGTGAGCGGCAGGCTTTTCGGCTCGCGCGTCATGACGAGGCCCAGCACGGTGGCGACGGCGATGATGAAGGCGAACGGCATGTGGGTGGCGAAGCCCCAGCCCTGGGTGTGGGGATTCATGACGCTGACCCAGACCCACATCAGGCCGCCGATGGACGGCGCCTTCAGGATGAAGGGCAGCGAACCCAGGATGATGACGGTAACGAGTATGTCGCGCATGAAAGAGGACGCTCCTTGTGGTAGCGGACGGGACCGGGCCTTGATGCCGCTCAACGGGCTGGCGGGCAGGCTCAGTACACTGGATCAACACGGCCGGGCCTTGCTCCACGGGGCTGGCGCCGTTATTGAATCTGTACATCAGTTTTGTCATGGTAAGACCAAGGAGGCATGTCCTTGTTGACCGTTCTCATGGCGACCTACAATGGCGCCAGCACCTTGCCCCAGGTATTGCGCGCCTACATGGGCCTGCACCCGCCCGCGGGCGGCTGGCGCCTCGTCATCGCCGACAATGGCAGCACCGACGCCACGGCGCAGGTGATCGCCGCCTTCCGTGGCCGCCTGCCCTTGAGTTCCGTGTACGTGGCGCGGCGCGGCCGCAGTCCCGCCCTGAACGGCGCCGTTGAGTACGCCCTGCGCCGCGGCGGCGACGGCAGCGAGCTGTTCGTCTTTGGCGACGACGATGCCATGCCCGCGCCGGACTGGCTGTGCCGTTTGCAGGCGTGTGCGCGCAGCCATCCCGGCCACGGCCTGTTCGGCGGCGCCATCGTGCCCGCCTGGCGCGAAACGCCGGCCGACTGGCTGCTGCGCCTGACACCCGTCGGCCTGACGTGGGGCATCACCAGTCCCGAGCTGCGCGACGGTCCCGTGTATCCCGGCCTCGTCTGGGGCGCCAACATGGCCATCCGCCGCCGTCTCTTCGAGGCGGGCGCCCGCTATGACGAAAGCATCGGCCCCCAGGGCCGCAGCTATGCCATGGGCAGTGAAACCAAGTTGAACCTGGATATCTACCGGGCCGGCAACCCGTCGTGGTTCTGCCCGCAGGCCAGGGTGGCGCACATCATCCGCGTGCAGCAGGTGCAGCGCGACTGGGTCCTGCGGCGCTCCTTCCTGTTCGGCCGGGGCCAGTGCCGGCTGGCGGTGCCGGCGCCCAGCGTGGAATGGCTGGGCGTGCCCCGCTGGATGCTGGGCCGCTACCTGCGCGACGGCGTGGCGGCCGTGGGCGCCTGGCTGCGGCGGGACCGGGAAACCCTGTTCCTGCGCAGCTGGGAACTGGCATGGCTGCAGGGCTATTTCCACGAAGCGTGGCGCGGGCGGCGCAAGCGCCTGCCGCGCGTCCTCATCACCAGCTATTCCGGCGAACTGGGCGGCATGGAGCTGCGCATGGCGCAGGAGGCGCAGCTGCTGGGCAAGGCCGGCTACGACAGCGTGCTGGGGCTGCGCCGCTTCCCCGGCTTCGCCGCCTGGGCGCAGGGCCTGCGGCGGCGGCAGCTGCGCGTGGAAGTGTATGAACCGCCCCTGTTCGTCGAGCACTGGGCCTGGCGGCGCTGGAACCTGCTGCGCGCGCGGCTCGCGGGCGCCCGGCCGCTGCGGCGGCTGCGGCCCGACCTGGTGCACGTGGCTTTCTGCTGGACCACCTATGGCGCCTCGATCCTGTGGCTGGCGCGGCGCTGCCGCCTGCCGGCCGTGGTCAGCGTGCACAACGCGTTTCCCCTGGAACCGCTGAGCGCCTGGCAGCGGCCCCTGCTGCAGGAAGCGTTCCGCGGCGTGAAGGGCGTGTATGCCGTGTCGCCGTCGGCCATGCGGCATTTCCTCGACCTGTACCGCGGCATGCTGGCGCCGGCCACGCGGCTGGCCGTGATCCCGAACGGCGTCGATACGGATGCCTTCACCGTCTCGCCGCAACGGCGGCTGCAGGCGCGTCAGCAGCTGGGGCTGCCGCCGGACGCGCTGGTGATCGGCTGCGTGGCCCGCCTGTCCGCGCAAAAGCGGCCGCAAGCCCTGCTGGCCCTGTTCGCCCGTCTGCTGCCCCAGTTTCCCCGCCTGTACCTGGTGCTGGCGGGCACGGGGCCGCTGGAAGACTTGCTGCGTGAACAGGTGCGGGCGGCGGGATTGCAGGGGCGGGTGCTGCTGGCGGGATTCCAGCCCCGCATCGACCTGCTGATGCCCGCCTTCGACCTGCATCTGCTGCTGAGCAAGAACGAAGGTTTCGGCATCGCCACCATCGAGGCCATGGCGTGCGGCGTGCCGGCCGTGGGCACGGACGTGCCGGGCACCCGCGACATCCTGCACGGCAGCGGCGGCGGCCTGCTGCTGCCGCTGGACGACGAGGAGGCCGCCTGCCGGGCTGTGGCCGGGCTGCTGCGCGACCCGGCCCGGCGCCGGCGCATGGGGCAGCAGGCCCGCCTGGAGGCGGAGCAGCACTATTCCATGCAGCGCCTGGAGCGGCAGCTGCAGCAGTTCTATGCCGGTCTCGTGTAGCGCCAGGAGCTGCCCCGCATGAATGCCACGCGCCATTCCTTCTTCTTTTCCTTCGCCGAAAAATACACGGTGCTGCTGCTGAGTATCGTGTCCACGATGATCCTGTCGCGCCTGCTGACGCCGGCCGAGGTGGGCGTGTATTCGCTGGGCGCCGTGCTGGTGGCCATGGCCCAGGTGGTGCGCGATTTCGGCGTGGGCCAGTACCTGATCCAGGAAAAGGTGCTGACGACGGAGAAACTGCGCGCCGCCCTGACGACGAGCCTGGTGGTGGCCTGGCTGCTGGCGGCGCTGGTGCTGGCCGCCAGCGGCCCGCTGGCCCGCTTCTACGACGAGCCGCGCCTGCACCTGGTGCTGCAGCTGCTGTCGATCAACTTCCTGCTGATTCCGTTCAGCGCGCTGACCTTGCCCCTCCTGCGGCGGCAACTGCGCTTTCGCGCCATCTATGCGATCAACGCGGCCAACAGCGTCACCAACCTGCTGGTGGGGGTGAGCATGGCGCTGCTGGGCCACAGTTACATGAGCCTGGTGGCGGCCGTGCTGGCCGGCTCCACCGCCTCGCTGCTGACGAGCCTGGTCGTGCGTCCCCGCGAACTGCCGTGGCTGCCGGGACGGCGGGGCGTGCGGGCCATCGTCTCCTTCGGCGCCTATGCGACGGGGGGCGGGCTGGTGGACGAGGCGGGCGTGGTGGCGCCGGACCTGGTGATCGGCAAGATGATCGATATCGAGAGCCTGGCCCTGTTCGGCAAGACGCAAAGCATGCTGAGCATTTTCAACCAGGCCATCACGAGTGCCATCTCGCCCGTGGTGTTTCCCCTGTTCGCGGCGCGCGACCGCGAGGAGGGCGGGGCGGGACCCGTCTACCTGCGCACGGTCAGCTACATGACGGCGCTGGCCTGGCCGTTTTTCCTGTTTCTCGCCTGCATGGCCTTGCCCCTCGTCAAAGTGTTGTACGGACCCCAATGGAGCGCGTGTACGCCCTTGATACGCATCATGTGCCTGTCCTCGGCCGTGTATAGCATGTTCAGCATGGCCCGCTACCTGTTCGTGGCGACGGGCCGGATGCGCGTGCAGGCGGGGCTCGATGCGTGGGCGGGCGGCCTGAAGGTGGCGGCGCTGCTGCTGGCGGCGCCCTTCGGCCTGGTGGCCGTGGCCTGGGCCGTGGTCTTCAGCACGCTGTTGCGCAGCTGGCTGATCTACCGCTGCCTGCGGCGCTTCAGCGGTCTCGACTGGCGCATCCTGCTGCCCGTCCTGCGCAAGAGCCTGGCCCTGTGCGCCATCAGCAGTCCGCCGCCGCTGTGCATGCTGCTGTGGATGCCGGCCGACATGCCGCATGCCATCCCGCTGCTGGCGCTGGCAGGCACGGCGCTGGCGACCCTGCTGTGCTGGATCGCCGGGATTTTTCTGTTGAAACACGAAATCGCCGTGGAGTTTCAGTTCGTGCAACGCAAGCTGCTGGGCCGCTGGCTGGCCGTCAAGTCGCAGTACTGACGGCTTGCGCGGGCGCGGCGGCCAGAAAGGAAGACCATGCGTGTCGGTATCTTGTCCTATCCCATGCTGTTCCAGCGCGACGGCGGCTTGCAGGTGCAGGTGCGCGAAACCGTGGCCGCCCTGAACCGGCTGCCGGCCAACCCGGCGCGGCCCCTGGCGGTGCAGCTGGTGGACGCCAACCACGAGCGGCTGGCCGATTTCGACGTGCTGCACGTGTTTTCGGCGAGCAACGGCACCTACCGCATCCTGGAGACGGCCAGCGAACTGGGCGTGCCCGTGGTGCTGTCGCCGCTGCTGGCGCCCAGCTGGAACCGGGGCAGTGCCTGGCGCGCCCGGCTGGCCGACCGGCTGGCGGGACGGCTGACGGAGTGGATGGTGCAGACGAGCTACGCGCAGACGCGGCGCGCCCTGCACCTGGCCACGCGTGTCATCGCCCTGGGCGAGGCCGAGCGCGATGCCCTCGTGCACGGCTTCGGCCTGGCGGGCGAGGCCATCCGTGTCCTGCCGAACGGGATCAATCCGCATTTCTTCACGGCCAACGGCGACCTGTTCCGGCGCGAGACGGGCATCGCCGTGCCCTTCGTGCTGATGGTGGGCAGCATTTCACCCTATAAAAACCAGCTGGGGCTGGCGCAGGCGCTGGCCGGCAGCGGCGTGCCCGTGGTGCTGATCGGCGCCGCGCCGCGCGAGCAGCAAGCCTACCTGCAGCAGCTGCTGGACTTGCCCCACGTGCGCTGGCTGGGCGCGCTGGACCACGCCGACCCGCTGCTGGCCAGCGCCTACCATGCGGCGGCCGTGGCGGCCTTGCCCAGCCAGGGTGAAGTATTTCCCCTGAGCGTGCTCGAAGCGCTGGCGGCCGGCACGCCCGTCGTCATGACATCGCAAAGCGCGCTGGACTTGCCCGATTCCGCCTTTGCGCTGCGCAAGGTGCGCTGGGACGACGGCCCCGCGCAGCGCCTGGCCATCACCGGGCTGCTGGCGCTGGCCCCGGAACGGGCGCGGGTGCGGGCCTTGGTGGAGCGTTTTACGTGGGAGCGCGTGGCGGCGCAGATCGCCGAGTGCTACGGCCAGGCGCACGCCGCCACGGCCGCGCACCCGGCAAGGAGCCGCCATGCTGTTTAATTCCTTCGCCTTCCTGTTCGCCTTCCTGCCCATCGTGCTGGTCGGCTACTTCCTGCTGGACCGCTGGGCGCCCGCCGGCGCCCGTGCGGCCGCCAGCTGGCGCCGCCTGGCACCGGCCGCCTGGCTGGGCGGCGCCTCCCTGTTCTTCTATGCGTGGTGGGATGCGCGCTACCTGCCGCTGCTGCTGGCCTCGATCTGCGTCAATTATGCCGCCGGGCGCCTGATCGGTGCCCGCGCGGGCGCGGCCCGCAAGCGCGTGCTGGTGGCGGCTCTGGCGCTGAACCTGGGCCTGCTCGCGTACTACAAGTATGCCAATTTCTTCATCGACAGCGTCCATGCCGTAGCGACGGCCGCCGGTGCTGGCGCTGCCAGCCTGCCGTGGCATGGCCTCGACATCATCTTGCCGATCGGTATTTCGTTCTTCACCTTCACGCAGATCGCCTTCCTCGTCGATTGCTACCGGGGCGAGGTGCGCGAATACCGCTTCCTCCATTACCTGCTGTTCGTCAGCTATTTCCCCCACCTGATCGCCGGTCCCGTGCTGCACCACCGCGACATGATGCCGCAGTTCGCCGACCCCGCCAACGCGCGCCCGCGCGCGGCCAATTTCGCCGTCGGCCTGTCCATCTTCACCATCGGCCTGGCCAAGAAGGTGCTGATCGCCGACAACCTGTCGCCGCTGGCCATCCCCGTCTTCGCGGCCGACGCCGCGCCCACGCTGATCGAGGCATGGATCGGCGTGCTGGCCTACACCTTCCAGCTGTATTTCGACTTTTCCGGCTATTCGGACATGGCCATCGGCCTGTCGCGCCTGTTCGGCGTGAAATTGCCGCTGAACTTCAATTCGCCGTACAAGGCGGCCAATATCGCGGACTTCTGGCGCCGCTGGCACATGACCTTGTCGCGCTTCCTGCGCGACTATCTGTACATTCCCCTGGGCGGCAGCCGGCGCGGCGAGGCCATGCGCTACCGCAACCTGATGCTGACCATGCTGCTGGGCGGCCTGTGGCACGGCGCCGGCTGGACCTTCGTCATCTGGGGCGGCCTGCACGGCCTGTACCTGGTGCTGCAGCAGGCGTGGCAAAGGTTCTTCGGCACGGCGCCGGGGTACCGCTGGCTGCGCTGGTGGCCGGGCTTGCTGACCTTTCTTGCCGTCATGCTCGCCTGGATCTTTTTCCGCGCGCCCGACGTGGCCACGGCTTGGGACATCGCGGGCGCGCTCGTGGGGGCGAACGGCATCAGCCTGCCGCGCGGCCTGGCCAGCCACGGCGCCACCCTGGCGCAGTGGGGCCTGCATCCCGCCTTCGACGGCATCCGCTGGATCGAACTGGTGGGGCCGGGCTTGCCCGTGCTGCTGGGCGCCATGCTGCTGGCCTTCAGGGCGCCGAACACGCAAGAAATATTCTTTCTCTACGAGCCTGCCATTGAAAGAATCTTTCAGCCTGCCGGACGCTGGAACGTCAGCTGGCGTCCCACGCGCCGCTGGAGCGTGGGCCTGGCCGCGCTGTTCGTCGCCTGCGTCTTCGGCATGAACCGGGTCACCGAATTCCTCTATTTCCAGTTCTGACCATGGACGCCGCCGCCCGCCGCTACCTCGCCGGCTTTCTCGCCTGCATCGGCCTCGCGCTGGGCGCCGTCTCGTTCCTCAACTACCAGGTCGATCCCTACCTGCTGCACCAGTGGGACAGCCCCCTGGTGCAGCGCCCGCGCCAGCTCAATGAAAAGCTCGGTGCCTGGGCCAAGACCTATGCCGTGGCGCGCTACCGGCCCGCCGTC
>NZ_RFSK01000052.1 GCF_009923995.1 Janthinobacterium sp.
GCACGGGCAGCGGCGCGGGCGCGGCGCCGGGCGGCGCATACTCGGCGTCGAGGATGGCGTTCTTGCGGCGTTCGAATTCCTGCTCGCTGAGCAGCCCGTCGTCATGCAGGGCGCGCAGTTCACGCAGCTTGTCTCGTGCTTTTTGCATCATCTAAGGCGAAACGCTTCCCAATCAAGGCTGCAGGGGGACGCCGCAAGCAGCGCAGAATTTGTCTTCCGGATGGCCGGCGCGCAGCGCATGGCCGTTCTTGCAGCGCGCCGGCGCGGCGCTGGCCAATGCCGGCTGCAGCGCCTGCGCCACGGCCACGCCCACCTGCGCCTGCGCCGACAGGCCATGCGCATGCGCCGCGTTCTGCAGGTTGATCAGGTCCAGCTGCTGGCGCCGTTCGCGCTCCACCTGGCCTTCCAGGTAGCTGCGCTCCTGCGCCACGCTGTCCTGCGCCATGCGCATGGCCTCCAGCGGCGCGACGCTGTTCTCGGCCGCCGCCAGGGCGGCCAGGGCGTGGATCTGTTCGGCGCTCATGCCCGCCTGCAGCTGCACCTTGAGCACCTGCGCCAGCGCGGCCGCATTCGGTCCCTGCGCCATGGCCACCTTGCCGGTGTCGCTCAGGGTGCCGATCTTCTCGATGCGGTCGATGTCGATGCGCGCCAGTTCGGCCGCATGCGCCTGCTGCGCCAGCAAAGCTTCGTACTCGCCTTTCCAGCGCGCGTAATCGCTTTCGCGCTGCTGCGCCATGGCCAGCAGGTCGCGCTGCCACTGCGCTTCCTGTTCCAGCTGACGCAGCTGCTGGCGCTGTTCCTCGATGGCCAGCGCGTCGAGCTGCGCCAGGTGCGCCTGCTGCTGCAGCTGACGCGCATGCACGCCGTCGGCCTCGATGGTGCGCAGCAGCTTTTCCTGCTGCGCGACGGCGTCTTCGCGCACGCCGCCGCGGCGCAGCGCCGCGACCTTTTCGGCGATTTCCGCCGCCTGCACCTGCGCCGCTTCATCCTTGTGCGCCTCGGCGCGCAGCAGTTCGCGCTGGCGCGCCAGCTGCATCTGGTCTTCCCACTCCTGCACCCGCTCCGCCTCGCGCTTGCGCGCCGCATTCGCCAGCATCAGGCCCTGCCAGGCGGCCTTGTGCTGCTCCGCTTCCAGCTGCGCCTCGCGCTGCGCCGCCTCCATCTCGGCCTGGCGCAGGCGCGCCAGCTGGGCGCGGCGGCCCGCCTCGTCGTCGATCAGCAGCGCGCTCTCGATCTGCTGCGCGATGGACTGCAAATGTACCTGGTGCGTGAAGCGCTGCTGCGCCATCTGGATCTGTTCGCGCCCGTTCAGCTGCGACAGTTCCAGCTCGCTGCGCATCTTGATGGCGGCCAGCGCGCGCACGTGCTCCCAGTTCGCAGCCTCGTCGGCCCGCTGCGCGCCCTTCTGCGCCAGTTCCTGTTCCAGCTCGCCCAGCGCCAGCGCGGCGCCGTGGTCCAGCGCCTGGCGCCGCGACTTCGCTTCCAGGATGCGGCCATACAGGTCGATCTGGCGCCCGCGCAGCGCCTGCAGGCGCTCCGCTTCCTGGTGGCCCAGCTCGGCCTTCCCGACCGTGGCGTCCTGCTGCAGCTCGGCGCGCCGCTGCGCGTGGCGCGCCGCCATTTCCTCGCGGCGGATGCGCTGCCACTCTTCCTCGTCATACAGCTGGTCGAGCTGCTGCATGCGCTCCAGGCTGTGCCGTTCCAGTTCCTGCGTCGGCACGCCGCCCAGCCACAGGGTGCCGATGCTCTCTGCCGCACCGCTTGCGCGCTTGTCGTGGCGCAGGCTGAGGGTCTCCACGCGCGCCACGGCCAGGCCGGACGGCGCCAGGCGCTGCGTCAGCGCCGACTGCAGGCGTTCGTTCAATTCGGGACGCAGGTCGGCATGCGCCTCCATCTCGCGCAGCGCGCGGCTGCCGATGAATTCCAGCGCGATCTGGCGCACGGAGGGCAGCAGCAAGGCGTGCAAATGGGCGCGCGTGACGGCGCCCGGCGCGCGCATGAACTGGCGCGCAAACGCATCGGGCTGGCCCAGGGCGACGTCGACGCGCAGGGCAGCGGCGACGCCGAGCAGTTCCGTGCTGGCCAGGTCGGGCAAGTCGAATTCGAGGCCCAGCGCATCGGCGCGGGCGATCAGCACTTCGGCCGGACGCGCCGGCAGCAGGCCAGGCAGGCGGGCAAAGAAGGCGGCGCTGTCGTAGTCGCCCGGGGGTATCAAGGTGAAAGCGTCCGTCTGCACGATCCAGGCGCGCGATTCGGCGGGCACCTGCAGGCGGCGCGCGGCGCTGCCGAACAGGGAAGACAGTTCGCGCACGCCAAAGAACAGGGCCAGCTGCTCGTCGGCCAGGCGCCATTGGTTGGCATGCAGCACCGCATCGCTGTCGGGCGCGCCCAGCGACAGGCCGCACTGCGCGCAGTAGCCGGCGGCGGCGCCATTCCTGTGCTCGCAACGGGGACAGCGGGCGCCGCCAAAACCAAACAATTGGAACATGTGTGACTCCTGATGAGAATGATTGTGCACGCGACGGTGCCGCCATGCCGATTCTAGCAGGACAGCTGACGCAGCACTGGCCGCGCACAGCATGGGCACTGCATGGTGCAGCGTCAAATAATGCCATGCGGCAATTACATTCATATGCCCGGATACAGGGCTATTTAGGCCTCAATTCAAGCGGTCGGCTCGCCGGATCGGGCCAACGGCATTTCAGTGCCGTTTTTTTGCAGGCCGTCCCGCCAAAACCACGGCTGGTCGCATCCGCATGGCGCGCCGGCATGCGCATGGCTACAGTACACACATCCCCACCCGCCACCCGAAAGGAACGATCATGAAAGCCTTGAAAAACATGGAAGCCATCTTCACCGTCGCCGTCGCCATCGCCTGCGGTGCCAGCTACGCCAGCTTCATGCAGCCATCGACCGCCAAGGCCGCCGATGTGGCGCAGGCGAACGCCATCCCCGTCGTGGTGGTCAGCGCCAAGCGCATGACGGAACAGGAAAAGAAAATCTCGCTGATCCAGGAGCGGCAAGCCTTGCTGGGCAATGCCGGCACCAGCACCCTGTGAGCCATCCATGCCGACAGCACGCCGCCTGGCGCCCGCTTGAAGACTGCCGCGCCAGGCCGCCATTTGTATCGGCCACGGATACACGGACACACAGCATTGTGTCAATTGTAATAAGTTGAATCAAAGGCGAAAACGCCGCCAGCAAGCCGCTATAGTCCATTTCACGCAATTACCGAAATGGAGACGGAAATGAAACCCATCACACTCTACGCAGCAGCCATGCTTGCCATCAGCACCGCGGCCTTCCTGCCCGCGCAAGCCATGGCACAAGGCCAGGTCGGCGTCAGCATTGTCGTCGGCAACGCCCCGCCCCCGCCACGGTTCGAAAGCGTGCCCGCACCGCGCGCCGGCTATGTCTGGGCACCGGGCTACTGGAACTGGGACGGCCAGCGCCACGTCTGGACAGGCGGCGAATGGCTGCGCGAACGGAACGGCAACCAGTACCGCCGCGCCGCCTGGATACAGGAAAACAACCGCTGGCGCCTGGACCGCGGCGGCTGGGTCGCGGCGCAGGTACAGCCCGTGCGCTATGACGACATCCGCATCGCCCCGCCGCCGCCGCGCCGCGAAGCCATCCCCCGCGCCCGCCACGGCTACGTCTGGGCACCGGGCCACTGGGAATGGCGCAGCCAGCGCTACGCCTGGACTCCCGGCGTGTGGATCGCCGAACGCCCCGGCTACGTGTATGCACCGCCCGCCTGGAACCAGCGCGATGGCCGCTGGCAGATGGAACAGGGCCGCTGGTCGCGCGGACCGAACGGCGACCGCGACCACGACGGCATCCCCAACCGCTATGACCGCGACAATGGCAACCGCCATGACCGCGACGGCGACGGCATCCCGAACCGCGACGACCGCCGCCCCGACAATCCGCGCCGCAGCTGATCCGCATGAACACCAGGGCCACCGCGCGCGGTGGCCTTGTCATTTTCCCGACACATCCGTGTATTAGAATCGCGCGACGATCAATCACACTGCGCGAGAAAGATTCACGATGGCGATGGACAATGCCGGCTTTACCTACGGTTCGGACACCTCGGGCCTCGTCTGGGGCTTCCTGTTTGGCCGCGAAGCCCAGCCGCTGGCGCTGGATTCCTCTGCCGCCCTGGCCTGGCTGGCCGCCGGCGCGGCCCACCCGGCGCACGAATTCGCCTGGCTGCATTTCAACCTGTCGCATGCGGCCAGCGAAAAATGGCTGCAGGCGCATACGCAGCTGGCCGGCGAATTCTATGAAACCCTGCACCAGGGCTCCCGCTCCACGCGCATCGAACAGGCGGAAAACACCCTGATCGCCGTGGTCAACGATGTGGTGCACAATTTTTCGTTCGAAGCGTCCGACATTTCCACCATGTGGGCCAGCGTGGCGCAAAACCTCGTCATCACGGCGCGGCGCGCGCCGCTGCAGTCGATCGAGCGCCTGCGCCAGGCCGTCCTCAAGAACCATGAGCCGATCCGCTCGTCGGTGGAACTGCTGATCCATCTGCTGCGCGACCAGGCCGACGTGCTGGTCAACATCGTGCGCGACGCCGTGGCGCGGGTCGACGATATCGAGGATCATTTGCTGGCCGGGCGCCTGGTGCCGAAGCGCGAGGACCTGGGCGCCATGCGCCGCGTGCTGGTACGGCTGCAGCGCCTGCTGGCACCGGAACCGGCGGCCCTGTTCCGCCTGCTGCAGCGCCCGCCTTCCTGGGTATCGGAGCTCGACAGCCTGGAACTGCGCCAGTCGACGGAGGAATTTTCGGTGGTGCTCAGCGACATGTCGTCCCTGCAGGAACGCATCAAGCTGCTGCAGGAAGAGATCGCCGCCAGGGTCAACGAGGAAAACAGCCGCAGCCTGTTCGTGCTGACTATCGTCACCGTGCTGGCCTTGCCGATCAATATCATCGCCGGCATGCTGGGCATGAACGTGGGGGGGATTCCGCTGGCCCAGCATCCGCAGGGCTTCTGGATCATCGTCGCCATCATCGTCACGTTTACGGTCGTGGCCGGATGGCTGGTGGTGCGCGTGCAACGCAATAGTTGAGTATTGGCAACACGGCCTGGCGGGCGAACGGCAGGCGCCGTCCGCCATCACTGCTTAGCGGTGGTATTCACCGGCCCGTTCAGGCTGATAGACGATTTCCTCGATCTTCACTTTCACCACGCCGCCTGGCATGGGCCAGGCGATGCTGTCGCCCACGGACAGGCCCAGCAGCGCGCTGCCCACGGGGGCCAGCACGGAAATGCGGTCGGCCTGGCCTTCCACGTCCTTCGGATACACGAGCGTCAGGCAAAACTCTTCCTTGTTTTCCACCGTGAAGCGCACGGTGGAATTCATCGTCACGACGGTCGGGGGAATCTCCTGCGGTTCCAGCACCTCGGCACGGCCCAGCTCATCGAGCAAGGCGGCCTTGTCCGGCGACAGATTATTTCCCAAGGCATACAACAACGCTTCCAGTCGTTCCAGGTCTTGTGACGACAAAATAATTTTTGGTTTTTTTTCCAAGATATCCTCACTATTTATCATTAGGGCGGCGTCCGGTTTTGCTGGCGGCAGCGGACTTGGCCGCAACAGACAAAACAAACAGCATCAGGACGTCCATCATCAGCGGATTATGGACGAACTCGCGGAGCAAGGCCATAGCGTTTGTACATTCCCCATTAAAATTTATAAAAATCAATGACTTGCAATGTAATATTTATCTTCGTCAAAAAAATGCGGCAGTGCCCGCACATTCCCGCAGGGCTAGGCGAGATATTCCATACGGCATTGTATTTACGGTGGAGCATATTTTTGAGGGGGAAAAACATGCTGCCGAAAAAAGGATTAAAATCAGGATAAATTATTATTAGAAAGACACGTCCGTACCGCAGGCTGGCGCCGCCGTTTTTCCCGGCAACCGCGGTTGCGTTGCCGGCCGTCCGGACGCCGTGGCACGTGCATGGCTGCATCCCCTGTACTTTCACGCTGCAAAATGACAATATGTCGGCCTTAACAACACGTTGAGAGTTCCGGCTCACATCGGTTTTCATCAGACTGGAACGTAAAGTATGGCAGGGCAAGGCGGGATGACACGGGGCGGCGGCAGGCGGGGCCGGCAAGGAAGGGCGCCATGATGGCTCCGTTGATGCTGCCCTCGGCGCAGTTGCGCGGGGACAAGGTAGCCAGGCTGAACCTGCTGGCCGCGGCGGCCATGCTGGCGGCCGCCAGCCTGCTGCTGGTGCTGTTCCAATGGTTTTTCTTGCAAGCATCGCTGCAGCGCAACCTGCAGATACAGGCCGGCATGCTGGCCCCGGCCGCCACCTTGGCCTTGCGCCAGGACAATCGCCTTGCCGCAGAGCAAACGCTGGCCGCCCTTGCCGCCGCCCCCCACATTGAGCAGGCCCTGCTGTACCAGCCGGGAGGCCAGCCATTTGCCCGCTATGCGCGCAGCGCTGCCGGTGCCGCGCCCGCCGCAGCGCGCGCGGGCATGCAGGTAGATTTTCTGACCGGCAACGCTACTTTCGTCCAGTCCCTGCCTGGCGGGGGCGCGCTGCTCCTGCGCACCAGCCTGGCGCAGCAATACCGCAGCCTGGCGCACTTCGCCGCCTTCACCCTGCTCGTCAGCCTGTGCGCCTTCGGCCTGACGGCCCTGCTGGTGCGCCGCACGCGCCTCGCCGCCCAGCAGGCGGAAAACCACCTGCACTACCTGGCCCACGTCGATCCCGTCACGCAGTTGCCAAACCGGCATGAGTTCAACGATGCGCTGGCCTACGCGCTGGCGCGCGCCGACCGCCAGGACAGCAGCGTGGGCCTGCTGCTGCTGGACCTGGACAATTTCAAGGTGGTCAACGACACGCTGGGCCACCACTGCGGCGACCAGCTGCTGAAACTGGTGTCCGAACGCCTGGTGGCCATCCTGCGCACCACCGACATCATCTGCCGCATCGGCGGCGACGAATTCGTCGTCATCGTCGAACCGGCCGACGACGCCTCGGAAATGGCCAGCGTGGCGCGCAAGATCCTCGCCGTGCTGGCCGAGCCGTTCGCCCTTGAAGGCCACCAGCTGTACGTCAGCGCCAGCATCGGCGTGAGCCTGTACCCGTTCGACGCGCACGACGTGGCCACCCTCACGCGCAATGCCGATACGGCCATGTACCACGCCAAGCACCAGGGCAAGAACCGCTACGCCGTGTTCCAGTCCGAGATGGAGCTGCGCGCCCAGCGCCGCCTGCGCATGGAGGCCAATTTGCGCCGCGCGCTGCAGAACGAAGAGCTGTATCTGCACTACCAGCCGCAGATCGACCTGCGCAGCGGCCGCATCGTCGGCGTGGAAGCGCTGGTGCGCTGGACCTGCCGCGAGATGGGGCAGCTGAGCCCCGCCGAATTCATCCCCGTGGCCGAGGAAAGCGGCATCATCGTCGACCTGGGGCGCTGGGTGCTGCAAAGCGCCTGCCGCCAGGCGGCCAGCTGGTGCAAGGCGGGCCTGCTCGACTCGCTGGAGCACGTGGCCGTCAACCTGTCGGCCTGCCAGGCGCGCGACCCGGGCCTGATGGACGACATCCACGCCATCCTGCACGAAACGCAGCTGCCGCATGGCTTGCTGGAGCTGGAAATCACGGAAGGGGTCCTGATGGATAATGTCCACGCCAACGTGGAACTGATGCGGCGCCTGCAGGACACGGGCATCCACCTGTCCATCGACGATTTCGGCACCGGCTATTCCTCGATGTCCTACCTGAAGCGCCTGCCCATCGACCAGCTGAAGATCGACCGCAGCTTCGTGCACGACCTGCCCGGCGAGGGCGAAGCCATCGTCACGGCCATCATCGCCATGGCGCACAGCCTGCACCTGAAAGTGGTGGCCGAAGGCGTGGAAACGCTGCAGCAGGTGGAATTCTTGCGCAAGGCGGGCTGCGACAACGTGCAGGGCTTCTTCTTCGCCCGCCCCATGACGGCGGCGCAGCTGACGGCGCTGCTGCTGGAGCGGCGCGACTGGAGCACGCGCACGATCTTGCCGGTGTAAAAAAAAGGGCAGAACCGCCGGTTCTGCCCTTTCTGACACCTACTGCAGGTTCATCAGGCCAGTTTCGCCGAATGTTCGCGCGTGGCGTGGAACTTCAGCTTCGGCCAGCGCTCTTCCGTCAGGCGCAGGTTGACGCCGGACGTGGCCAGGTAGGCCATGTTGCCGGCCGCATCGTAGGCCACGTTGTGGCCCAGCGCGTTCTCGAAGTCCTGCAGGACGCGCTTGTCGTCGCAGCTGACCCAGCGCGCGCTGCTGATGCTGGTGCCTTCGAAGACGGCATCGACGCCGTATTCGTTGAGCAGGCGGCTGGCGACCACCTCGAACTGCAGCACGCCGACGGCGCCCAGTACCAGTTCGCCGCCCTGCACCGGCTTGAAGACCTGTACCGCGCCCTCTTCGCCCAGCTGCTGCAAGCCCTTGTGCAACTGCTTGATTTTCAAGGGATTACGGATGCGCACCGAGCGGAAGAAGTCCGGCGCGAAGTACGGGATGCCCGTAAACGTCAGCATCTCGCCTTCGGAAAAACTGTCGCCGATCTGCATGTTGCCATGGTTCGGCAAGCCGATGATGTCGCCGGCGTACGCCTCTTCCACCTGTTCGCGCGACGACGCCATGAACGTCACCACGTTCGACACCTTGATCTCGCGCCCCAGGCGCAGGTGCTTGACCTTCATGCCGCGCTCGAAACGTCCCGAGCACACGCGCAGGAAGGCGATGCGGTCGCGGTGCGCCGGGTCCATGTTCGCCTGGATCTTGAAGACGAAGCCCGTGAATGGCTGCTCGGTCGGATCGACGGAACGCACGGTGGCATCGCGCTCGCGCGGCGCCGGCGCCCAGTCGACCAGCGCGGAGAGGATCTCGCGCACGCCGAAGTTGTTGATGGCCGAACCGAAGAACACGGGCGTCTGCACGCCGGAGAGGAATTCCTCCAGGTTGAACGGATGCGAGGCGCCGTGCACCAGTTCCACTTCCATGCGCAATTGATCCATCTCAAGCGGGAACATCTCCTGCAGGCGCGGATTGTCGATGCCCTTGATGATTTCGAAGGCGCCGTCGGCCTTTTCCTCGCCGGCCTTGAACAGCATGATCTCGTCGTTCAGCAGGTGATACACGCCGCGGAAGTTCTTGCCCATGCCGATCGGCCAGGTGACGGGCGCGCACTGGATCTTCAGCACCGATTCCAGTTCGTCGAGCAGTTCCAGCGGATCGCGCGTCTCGCGGTCCATCTTGTTCATGAAGGTGACGATGGGCGTATTGCGCATGCGGCAGACGGCCAGCAGCTTGATCGTCTGCGCTTCCACGCCCTTGGCCGCATCGATCACCATCAGCGCCGAGTCGACGGCCGTCAGCACGCGGTAGGTATCTTCCGAGAAGTCCTGGTGGCCCGGGGTGTCGAGCAGGTTGACGACGTGGTCGCGGAATTCGAACTGCATCACCGAGGAGGCGACGGAAATGCCGCGCTGCTTCTCGATCTCCATCCAGTCCGACGTCGCGTGGCGGCCCGATTTGCGGGCCTTGACGGTACCGGCCATCTGGATCGCGCCCGAGAACAGCAGCAGTTTTTCCGTCAAGGTGGTTTTACCCGCATCCGGGTGGGAAATGATGCCGAAGGTGCGGCGGCGCTGCACTTCGCGCGCGATCACGGCCGGCGCCTTGCTGCTGACGGATGCCGCGGCGCTGTCCGCGCTGTCGGTGGAATCGGGGGTGTTGCTGTCGTTCTCGTTGGCCATATTGGTGACCATAATATGGCCCTCGCAAAAAACCCTCGATTTTACAGAAGGATCGGCCTTCCGTGTGAACTGCTTCACTCTGGCGGACGGCAAAATCGCCTTCTCTGGGCGCACTTCATCAAGGGGTCACAATCCGCAGGCAACATTGCGCTGCAGAAATGTTGCCACCCTACCCTGGAAATCCGATGAAAATCCTCCTCACCCCCGCCATCCGCCTCATGCAGCGCCTGCGCCTGCTGCCCAAGTTCATGCTCGTCTGCCTCGTCTTCCTGCTGCCGCTGGCGCTGGCGACCACCCTGCTGATCTCGGAACTGGGCAAGTCGCTGGCCCAGGCGCAGGATGCACAGCGGGGCGTGGCCTATGTGCGCCAGTTGCAGGAGGCCACGCGGCTGCTGCAGCAGCGACGCGGCCTGGAACACTTGCGCCTGAGCGGCAAGGCCGGCATGGACAACGCGGCCCTGGCGCCGCGCATCACGGCCGCGCTGGCGGCCCTGGCGCGCCTGCCGGCCGGCGCGGGCCTGCCGCAGGCGGCCGAACTGAACAAGCAGTGGCAAGCCTTGCTGGGCCGCCAGGCGGGCCTCGCGGCGCGCGACAGCTACGCGGCGCACACGGCGCTGCTGCGCCAGGCGGGCAAGCTGGGCCAGCTGGTGGCCGACCGCTCGCACCTGAGCCTGGACCCGGACGCGGGCGCCAACCACCTGAGCGCCGTCTTCACGGCCACCCTGCCCGACCTGGCCGAGAGCCTGGCCGACATCGGCGGGCGCGGCGCCGCCTATATCGACACGGGCCTGTTCGAGGCCAATGAAGACCAGCTGGTCAACGCCACGGCGCTGATCGCGCGCCACGAACTGGAACGCCTGCCGGCCCGCTATGCGGAAATCATCGCCGCCAAGCCGGCGCTGGCCGCCAGCCTGCAGCCGGCCCTGAAAGCCGTGCCGGCCGCGCTGGCCTTCCTAGAACGCACGAAGAATGAAGTGACGAACTCCTACGACCAGACGTCGGGCGCGCAATTCCACGCGGCCGGCATGCAGGCCATCGATGCCCTGCACGCCCTCGCCGGCGCCTCGGCCAACGCCCTGGACGGCTTGCTGCTGGAGCGCATCGCGCGCGACGAGGCGCGCCGCGCCCTGATCCTGGCCGCCATGCTGCTGGTGCTGCTGGCCGCCGCCTACCTGTGCGCCGGCTTCTATGCCGCCTTTGCGCGCGATGTAGGACAGCTGCGCACGGCCGTGGCTGCCGCGGCGGCGGGCGACCTGTCGCAGCGCATCACCTCGCAGGCGCACGACGAGATCGGCGACCTGGTGCGCGACTTTGGCGCCATGACGCATGGCCTGGCCACTCTGGTGCAGGAAATCCGCGGCGGCGCGGCCGTCATCGCGGCGGCCGGCGCCGATATCGCGCAGGGCAACGCGGCCCTGTCCGGCCATACGGCCACGCAGTCGGAGGCCCTGGGCGCCACCGTGGACTCCATGCGCGAGCTGACGGCCACCGTGGGCCGCAACGAAGCGCACGTAGGACAGGGACGCACCCTGGTGGCGTCGGCCGCCGAAGTGGCCCTGCGCGGCGGCGAAACCGTCAGCGCCGTGGTCGAGACCATGGCCTCGATCAAGGCCAGCTCGCACAAGATCGTCGACATCATCGGCGTCATCAACGGCATCGCCTTCCAGACGAATATCCTGGCCTTGAACGCGGCCGTGGAAGCGGCGCGCGCGGGCGAACAGGGGCGCGGCTTTGCCGTCGTGGCGGCCGAAGTGCGCAGCCTGGCGCAGCGCTCCAGCGAGGCGGCGCAGCAGATCAAGCGCCTGATCGGCGATTCCGTGGCCACCGTGGACGCCGGCGGCGACCTGGTCAATGCAGCGGGCAGCACCATGCGGCAAGTCGTCGACGCGGTGCAGCAGGTGGCCGTAGTCATCGGGCGCATCAGCAGCGCCGGCGCCGAGCAGAATGGCGAGATTGCGCAGATCAACGTGGCGCTGGCGCAGATCGACGACATGACACGCCAGAACGCGGGTCTCGTCGACGAAGCCCGCGCCGGCTCGCTGCGCCTGCACGAGGAAGGCGAGGCGCTGACGCAGGCCGTCAGCCGCTTCCGCCTGGGCGACAATGGGGCCGCCGCCATGCGCCAGGCAGCGGCGCCGGCGGCGCGCGACAGCCTGCCCAGCGTGCGTCCGGCAGGCCTGTGGAGCGCCAATAAACCGCGCGTAATATCACAAAATCGCGGGGAACGGCGCAAGGCTTGACAGGCAAACGTGCGCATGTAGGACAAGGACTACAATTTCACCTCAAAAGAGACTACAAAGTGGCGACTGCTAATCTTATGTTCGCCACTTACATAAGCTTTTAAAGTAGCTACATCGCGATCTGTACTGCGCGGCCGGAAAAAACGCTGTTGCCTCCCTTCACCGATGGAGAGGGCGGCACCTCCGGCCAGCAACGCAGCAGTCGCACTCCGATGTAAAAAAGCCTGCGAGGAATACTATGAACCATACTCAACTTAGCACCCCGGTCCAGAAGAACCAGTTGCTGCCACGCGCCATGCCGGCGGCGGGCCGGGAGATCAAGCTTGCGTCCCGGGTCAGCCTCAGTAGTGCTCAACAGAATGAATTGCTGGGCGCCTTGCCGCGCGCCGCGCTCGAATCGCTGTTCCAGGACCTGGAACTGGTGGAACTGCCCTTCGGCAAGGAACTGTATGCCTACGGTAACAACCTGGAATACAGCTACTTCCCCACCACCGCCATCATTTCACTGCTGTACGTCATGGAAGACGGCGCCACGACGGAAATCGCCGTCGTCGGCCATGAAGGCGTGGCCGGTGCCTCGCTGCTGGCAGGCGAACGGGCCATGTGCACGGCCGTCGTGCAAAGCGCCGGCTACGGCTACCGCCTGAAGACGCAAAGCCTGCGCGATGCCTTCAATCAAGGCGGCGCCCTGCCCCAGCTGCTGATGCGCTACACGAATGCCCTGTTCGCGCAGATGGCGCAGAACGCCGTCGGCGGCCGCCACAGCTCGATCGAGCAAAAACTGTGCCGCTGGCTGCTGGACCGCCTGGACCGTTCGCCTTCGAACGAATTGAAAGTGACGCAGGAGCTGATCTCCATCATGCTGGGCGTGCGCCGCGAAAGCATCACGGCCGCCGCCGGCAAGCTGCAGGAAGAAGGCTTGATCCATTATCGCCGCGGCAACATCACGGTGCTGGACCGCGCCGGGCTCGAGTGCTACGCGGGCGAGTGCTACAAGGTCGCCAAGACGGAATACGACCGCTTGCTGCGCGACGTGTCGCGCTGCTGATGCGGGACCGCCCCTGACCGGGCGGCGTGGATAAAAAAATGGCCGGGCTGCATGCCCGGCCATTTTTTTGCCCGTCACGACTCAAACGCTGGCGTCTTCGTCGAGTTCTTCCGGCTCCGGCGTCAGCGGCAAGGGAATCACGGCTTCCACGCACGTACCCTTGCCTTCCGGTCCCTGGCGCACGGTCAGCGTGCCGCCCAGCAGCAGGGCCCGCTCGCGCATGCCCAGCAAGCCGTGCGACATGGGCTTTTGCAGCGCCTCTTCCGTGATGCCGATGCCGTCGTCGATGACGCGCAGCACGAGGCCGTGCTCGTTGCGCTTCAGGGTCACGCTGACCATGCCGGCGCGCGCATATTTCAGGATATTGGTCAGCGACTCCTGCACGATGCGGAACAGGGCGATCGTCAGGGTCGCTTCGCGGTTGTCGATATTGATGGCCACGTCCGTATCGCAGCGCACCGAACTCATGCGCGCAAAATCCTCGCAATAGCTTTCGATGGCGGCGCACAGGCCCAGGTTGTCCAGCAGGCTGGGGCGCAGGTCCTCGACGATGCGGCGCTTCAGCTCCACCGTTTCCAGCAGGGTCGCCTTGGCGCGGCGCAATTGCGCGGCCAGTTCCGGCTGCGCGTGTGCCAGCTGCTGCGTGACGGCGCCCAAGTCCATGCTGATGGACGTCAGGTTGGCGCCCAGCTCGTCGTGCAACTCGCGCGCCAGGCGCGCCTTCTCCACTTCATTGACGCTGATCAAATGCCGCGACAGCACGGAGAGCTGCTCCGTGCGCTTGGTTACCGTCGATTCCAGGGTATCGTTGGCATTTTGCAAAGCATACTCGACGGCGGCCCGGTTCTGGAAGCTGCGCCGCACGAGCTGGTAAAACATGATCAGCACGAGGATGGCCAGCGCATTGATGCCTATGCCCAGCAGCACGGCCTTCTGGTACTCGTGGTAAAAGGCGGCGCTGCCGGACGACAGCGCTTCATTCTGTTCGCGCGTCATGATCACCACCTGCAAGCGGATCTCGTCCATGGTGGCGCGGTCATCGGTGACGCGCGAGATATTGACGATCTCGGCCAGCCCGCCCTGCTTGTAGACCTCGATCGACTGTTGCAGCATCGACATCTTGCGGCGAATCAAGGTTTTCAGCTGGGTCAGGTTCTTCAGCTGCGTGGGGCTGCCTGCCAGCAAGGTCTGCAGCTCATTGAATTCATTTTCGATTTCCGTGGTCGCCGTTTTCGACGGTCCCAGGTAGGTTTCCGAGCCGGAAATGAAATAGCCGCGCAAGCTGCTTTCCGCATCGAGCACGAGCACGTTCAGATATTGCAGGCGGTCGGCCACGCGGGCGCTCTGGCTGAGCAAGGCATTCGTGCCCTTCAGCGACTGCAGATTATGGAAGAGACTGAAACCATTGAGTACAAGCAGCAAGGCGCAAACAACGCACAGTATCGTCTTGTACAGGGGCAGGCGGTGATTCGGGGCCGGTTCAACGGTGAAATACATCCTGATGTGCATCCTTAGCAAGGTTCGGCGCGGGAGAGAGGGCCGGCGCCGGCCAATTATAATCCTCGCCACAAACTGCTGCACTGCACAACATCAAGTTGTGCCTGGCTGGCATGCCGGGCGATCATGAGTCCATGATCGCACCGCCGCGCTAGTCAAGCAAATTGTTTTTCATTGCGTAATAGGTCAAGTCGCTGTTGGATTGCAAGCCCATTTTTTCCATGATGCGCGTACGGTAGGTACTCACCGTCTTGATGCTCAGCGACAAGGCGACGCCGATATCGGACACGGTGGCGCCACGCGCCAGGCGCAGGAAGACCTGGAACTCGCGGTCCGACAATTCCGTATGCAGCGCGGCATTCGTATCGCGGTCGAAGGACTGGGCCAGCAACTCGCCCACGGTGGAGCTGACATAGCGGCGGCCCTGGAACACGGTGCGCACGGCCGTCATCAGCTCGTCCGCCTCACATTCCTTGTTCAGGTAGCCATTGGCGCCCATCTTGAACAGGTTCAGCGCATATTGCTGCGCAGGATAGCCGCTGAGGATCAGCACGGGCAATTCCGGCTGGCCCTGGCGGATCGTGCGCAAGGTATCGATGCCGCTCTGGTCGGGCATGGCGATATCGAGCAACAGCACGTCGCATATCTCGCGGCGGGCGATATCGAGCGCCTCGCGCCCCGTGCCGGCTTCCGCCACGACACTGAAATCGCCTGACGACGAAAAAATCTGTTTGAATCCAGCTCGTACTATTTGGTGATCATCACAAATGGCAACGCGTATCATTGTTTCCCCTTAAATTTTCCTGGCCTGGGAAAGACTACCGGAACCTGAACGCTGCTCCGGTTCAGCGTTACTAACAAAAACGCAACATTAACATTATATTCAAAATGCGGCGCGCCGTACGTGAGCGGCGCTGCAAGCACCCAGTATAATCTGCCGGTATCGCACAACCCGGCCTATATTGGTACAAATCTTATTTTAGCAAGTTCAAAATCGCAATTAATTCATTGCGTATCCACCCGCGGTCCAGCGGCGCCTCCTGTGGCGGCACTGGCACGGCAGGCAACAGCGGCAAATCGTCGATGACGGCATGCCCCGCCCCACGGCTGTCGAGCTTGTTGCGCGCGCCGCTGATGGTGAAGCCCTGTTCATACAGCAGTTCGCGGATGCGCCGTATCAGCAGCACTTCGTGGTGCTGGTAGTAACGGCGGTTGCCGCGCCGCTTGACCGGCTTGAGCTGGGAAAACTCCTGCTCCCAGTAACGCAGCACATGAGGCTTGACGCCGCACAGCTCGCTCACCTCGCCGATCGTGAAATAGCGTTTCGCCGGAATGGGCGGCAAGGCGATCAACTCCGTTTTACTGATGCGCTCGTTCATCGCCACTCACTCAGGCAGCACGGGCCAGCGGACTGGTCTCTTCGACCATGCTCTTCAGCTTCTGGCTGGCATGAAAGGTCACGACACGGCGTGCCGTGATGGGAATCTCTTCGCCCGTCTTCGGGTTGCGGCCCGGCCGCTGCGGCTTGTCGCGCAGCTGGAAATTGCCGAATCCGGACAATTTCACGGCTTCGCCCCGCTCGAGCGCATTGCGGATCTCGTCGAAAAAGGTCTCGACCATATCTTTTGCTTCGCGCTTGTTCAGGCCCACCTGTTCGAACAACAGTTCGGCCAGTTCCGCCTTGGTCAAGGTGGGTAGATCTTTTTCCGCTTCCTGGCGCACTTTGGCAACCAGCATGGCCCGATGCAGATCGGCGGCCAGTGCGGATTGCAGTACGGCGGAATCAACGTCGCTATTATTAATTTTCCTGCCCTGCCTTTTCTGTGCGCCCGAACCCGCCAAATGGCAGGCCCGTCTACGGTTGACGACGGAAAGGCCGTCACCCAAGGCGACGGCCAGTCCGGTAATTACGAACGCAGTTTCGCGTCGTGGCCCTGCTTGGCCGCATCGATCAGGACAGCCATCAGGCCATCGACGACATCGTCTTGCAGGGTGTTTTGAGTATCTTGCAAGCTAATCCGGAAAGCAAGGCTTTTTTCATCCGCTTCCAGCCCTTTTCCACGATATTCATCAAATAAAACAATGGCTTGCACGATACGTGCTGCCGCGCTGGCCTTGGCGGCCGCGTGGAAGCTGTCGAGCACATCCTGCACGGCCACGGATTGCTTGACGACCACGGCCAGGTCGCGGCTGGCTCCAGGGAATTTCGAGATTTCCTGGTACACGGGCACCTTGCGCTGCGTCAGGGCCGCGGCATCGACTTCGAACAGCACGGGCGCCAGCGGCAGGTCATACTTCTGCATCCAGCGCGGGTGCAATTCGCCGATGAAACCGATGACCTTGCCATCGAGTTCCACGTTGGCCGAACGGCCCGGGTGCAGGGCCGGATGCTCCGCCTTGGTGAAACGCAGGACCAGCGGCGCGAACAGCGCTTCCAGGTCCGCCTTCACGTCGAAGAAGTCGACCGTGCGCGAGGCCTGGCCCCACTGCTCGTCCGCCACGGCACCGTAGGCCATGGCCGCCACGCGTTTCGGCTGGGCATAGCCGGCCACCGACAGGGGGCCGTTTTCCACGCTGTCGTCGCGCTGGTAGATGGCGCCCACTTCGAAGATGCGCACGCGGTTCGTCTTGCGGTTCAGGTTGTAGCGCACGTTGGCGATCAGGCTGCCAATCAGCGAGGAGCGCATCACGCTCATCTGGCTGGCGATCGGATTCTGCAATTTGATCGGCTGCGTGTTGCCCGAGAAATCGCGCTCCCATGCCGTATCGACAAAGCTCATGTTAACCACTTCCTGGAATCCCAGGTCGGCCAGCACATGACGTACCGCAAACAAGGAGCGGGTATTTTCTGGTGCAATCTGCATCACGTTCGCTGCCACGGGCGGCAGGGTCGGGATGTTTTCAAAGCCGTACACGCGCGCCACTTCCTCGATCAGGTCTTCCTCGATCTCGATGTCGAAACGGTAGCTGGGCGACGTCACGGAAAACACGCCGTCCGCCAAGGTGAACGGCAGCGCCAGGCGCGTGAAGATGTCGGCGATCAGCTCATCGCTGAGGGGCACGCCGATGACTTTTTGCGCGCGTGCCGTGCGCATCGTCACAGGCTGGCGCTGCGGCAGGTTCACCACGTGGTCGTCGACGGGGCCGACGGTGGTGGCCGGCGTGCCGCAGATTTCCACGATCAGGGCCGTGATGCGCTCGATATGCTCGACGGTGGTGGCGAAGTCGACGCCGCGCTCGAAGCGGTGCGCCGCATCGGTCGAGAAATTCAAACGGCGCGCGCGGCCCTGGATCGCATTTGGCCACCAGAAAGCCGCTTCCAGGTAGATGCTGTCCGTATCGTCCGACACGGAACTGGCGTCGCCGCCCATGATGCCGGCCAGGGATTCGATTTCCTGCTCATCGGCGATGACGCCGATCCACTCGTCGACGGCGACGGTATTGCCGTTCAACAGCTTGACGGATTCGCCCGCCTTGCCCCAACGCACGTCGAGGCTGCCGTGGATCTTCGCCAGGTCGAACACGTGGCTGGGACGGCCCAGTTCCAGCATGACATAGTTGGAAATGTCGACCAGGGCCGACAGCGGACGCTGGCCGCTGCGCTCGAGGCGCTGCTTCATCCAGTCCGGCGTGGCGGCACGGGCGTTCAGGCCGCGGATGACGCGGCCCGTGAAACGGCCGCACAGGTCAGGCGCGCTCACTTTGACGGGCAGGATCTCATCGCTGGTGACGGGCACGGTGCCAAATTGCGGCGCATTCAGGGGCACGCCCGTCAAGGCCGACACTTCGCGCGCCACGCCCAGCACGGACAGGCAGTCCGCCTTGTTCGGCGTCAGCTTGATGGTGAATTTCAAGTCGTTCAAGGCAAAGTAATCGCGGAAATTCTGGCCGATGGGCGCATCGTCCGGCAATTCCAGCAAGCCGGCGTTTTCTTCCGACAATTTCAGTTCGCGCGCGGAGCACAGCATGCCTTGCGACTCGACGCCGCGCAGCTGGCCCACCTTGATTTCAAACGGCTTGCCATCGGCGCCCGGCGGCAGCACGGCGCCGGCCATGGCGCACACGACTTTCAGGCCCGGGCGCACGTTCGGCGCGCCGCACACGATGTTGAGCATGGTGCCCGTGCCGACGTCGACCTGGCACACGTTCAGGCGGTCCGCGTTCGGATGTTTCTCCATCTCCAGGACCAGGCCCACCACCACGTTCGAGAACGGGGGCGCGACAGGATCGACGTCCTCGACTTCGAGACCGGACATGGTCAGCAGATGGGCCAGTTCGTCCGAAGTCATCTTCGGATCGACCATGGTACGGAGCCAGTTTTCGGAAAATTGCATAATCAAGCCTTCAAAGGGTCAAAGCTCACAGCGCGAGCGCACAGGCGCTCCAGCGCCATGAATCAAACGGAACAATGCTTAGTTGAACTGCTTCAGGAAACGCAAGTCGCCTTCATAGAACAGGCGCAGGTCGTTGATGCCATAACGCAGCATCGTCAAGCGTTCCAGGCCGGAGCCGAAAGCAAAACCGATGAATTTCTCGGGATCGAGGCCGAAGTTCTTCACCACGGTCGGATGCACCTGGCCGGCGCCCGACACTTCCAGCCAGCGGCCCTTCAAGGGACCGGAGCCGAAGGCGATGTCGATCTCGGCGGACGGTTCCGTGAACGGGAAGTACGACGGACGGAAGCGCACCTGCAGGTCGTCCGTCTCGAAGAAGGCCTTGACGAAGTTCAGGTAGATGCCCTTCAGGTCGGCAAAGCTGATGTCTTCGGCGATCCACAGGCCTTCGACCTGGTGGAACATGGGCGAATGGGTGGCATCGCTGTCGACGCGGTAGGTGCGGCCCGGCGCGATGACCTTGATCGGCGGCGTATGCGTGCGCGCATAGCGCACCTGCATGGGGCTCGTGTGCGTGCGCAGCAGCAAAGGCTTGCCATCGGTGTCGTTGCCATCGATGTAGAACGTGTCCTGCATGGAACGGGCCGGGTGGTTTTCCGGGCTGTTGAGCGCCGTGAAGTTGGTCCAGTCGTTCTCGATTTCGGGGCCGTCGGCCACGTCGAAACCGATGGAGCGGAAGATTTCCTCGACGCGCTCCCACGTGCGCATCACGGGATGGATGCCGCCGGGCATGCGGCCACGGCCGGGCAGGGTCACGTCGATCGCTTCGGCGTTCAGACGGCCTTGCATCTGGGCATCGGCCAGTGCGTCACGGCGCGCCGTCAGCGCGTCCTCGATCTGCACTTTGACGGCGTTGATCAGGGCGCCCTGCGCCTTGCGCGCGTCCGGGTCCAGCTTGCCCAGGCCCTTCATCATTTCAGTAATCTGGCCAGTCTTGCCCAGGTAGCGGGCTTTGGCGTTTTCAAGTGCGGCAGCGTCTGCGGCGGCGATAAAGTCAGCCTGGGCCGAGACGACGAGTTCTTCTAGGGAGTTCATGCGGCATTTCCTGTTTTGGACATCAATTCTGGACTTGCTTATCAAAAGTCCAACAATCAAAAACGGAAACGGGGCATAAGGTTCACACCCCTGCCCCGCTCTTTATGACGTCACCCTGAGGATGACGATGTGCAATGACCGATGCTTACGCAGCGATTTTTGCTTTAACTGCGTTGACAATCGCAGCGAATGCTGGCTTGTCCATCACAGCCATATCGGCCAGGACTTTACGGTCCAGTTCGATATTTGCTTTTTTCAAGCCGTTCATGAATACGCTGTACGTTACGCCATGCTCACGGGAAGCAGCGTTGATACGGGCGATCCACAGGCGGCGGAAAACGCGCTTCTTGTTGCGGCGATCGCGGTAAGCGTATTGGCCAGCGCGCATAACTGCTTGCTTGGCAACACGGTATACACGGCTGCGGCGACCACGGTAGCCTTTAGCTTGAACAAGAATCTTCTTATGACGGGCACGAGCTGTAACCCCACGTTTTACTCTAGGCATAGTAACTCCTTAAATTGAGTGTGAGATTAAGCAGTCGGCATCATGCGCATGACGGATGTGACATCCGATGCGTTGATGTTACGGGTACCGCGCAACTGACGTTTGTTTTTGGTGGTTTTCTTGGTCAGGATGTGGCGTTTGAACGCGTGACCCGACTTGACTGTTCCACCTGGACGCACGCGAAAACGTTTTTTCGCGGAGCTTTTGGTCTTCATTTTAGGCATAGCAATCTGTCCTCTTACGGACAGCTCCATTTATAACAGGATTGCAGGTGGCAACACGACGCTGCGCTTAGATGCCTGCTTTCACATGTTGTGCAGCGGATGCGAGTCCACTACAGTTCACGCGGCCCGGGCATTGCTGACCGGGCCGCGCAAATTCTGCCTGGAATCTGGTGTCGCGCCAATGCTGGCACAAACCACGTCGATCCACAGTAAAACGCTATTGTAGCTTACTTCTTCTTCTTAGGCGAAAGAACCATGATCATTTGGCGGCCTTCCATCTTCGGGAACTGCTCGACCTGGCCATACGGCTCCAGATCGGCCTTCAGACGTTCCAGCATGCGGAAGCCAATATCCTGATGCGCCATCTCACGGCCGCGGAAACGCAGCGTGATTTTGGTTTTATCGCCATCCTCGAGGAACTTGATGAGATTACGCAACTTGATATTGTAGTCACCATCATCAGTCCCCGGACGGAATTTGACTTCCTTCACGAGGATGATCTTTTGCTTCAATTTGGCTTCGTGAGCTTTCTTTTGCTCCGAATACTTAAATTTGCCGTAGTCCATCAAACGGCACACCGGTGGCTGCGCGGTAGGCGCAATTTCCACCAGGTCGACGTTTGCCTCTTCCGCCAGGCGGAAGGCTTCGGCCAAACTTACGATACCGAGTGGCTCGTTATCGACCCCGCTTAAACGCATTTCAGGGGCAGTGATTTCGCCATTGATGCGATGTGACTTGTCAGTAGCTATTGTAATTTCCTTTAAAAATCTTGTAGAACGGTCGTGCAGCGAGTTTCCTCGTCAGGCCTTGGTGTCGACTTCATGTTTGAGTCGCTCTATCAGGGCATCGACGGACATCACGCCCAGATCGACATTGCCCCGCGCCCGCACGGCCACCGTATTGGCATCCCGTTCTTTGTCGCCAATTACTAAGATGTAAGGCAATTTTTGTACGGAATGTTCACGTATTTTATAGGTAATCTTCTCGTTACGCAAATCAGCCTGTACGCGCAGCCCCGCTTTGCGCAGTTTTGTTGTTACTTCTTGTACATAATCAGCTTGAGCGTCGGAAATATTCAACACCGACACTTGTACTGGCGACAACCACAACGGCATGGCGCCCGCGTAGTGTTCGATCAGGATGCCGATGAAACGTTCCAGCGAACCGACGATCGCGCGGTGCAGCATGATGGGCACCTGGCGCGTGTTGTCCACGGCCACGTATTCCGCACCCAGACGGCCCGGCATCGATGGATCGATCTGCACGGTGCCCACTTGCCATGCGCGGCCCAGGCTGTCCTTCAAGTGATATTCGATCTTCGGACCGTAGAACGCACCCTCGCCCGGCAATTCCGTCCACTCCACGCCACAGGCGCGCAGGGCCGAACGCAGCGATTCTTCCGCCTTGTCCCACGATTCTTCCGTACCGATGCGGCTATCCGGACGCAAGGCCAGCTTCACGTCGATATTGGTAAAACCGAAGGCCGTGTAGACGTCCATCGCCTGCTGGTGGAAAGCCGTCACTTCGGCGGCGATCTGCTCTTCCGTACAGAAGATGTGGCCGTCATCCTGCGTGAAGCCGCGCACGCGCATCATGCCGTGCAAGGCGCCCGACGGCTCGTTGCGGTGGCATTGGCCGAACTCGCCGTAGCGCAATGGCAAGTCGCGGTAGCTGCGCATGCCGTTGTTAAAAATCTGCACGTGACCAGGGCAATTCATCGGCTTCAGGGCGTAGGCGCGGTTTTCCGATTCCGTGATGAACATGTTTTCACGGTAATTGTCCCAGTGACCCGTTTTTTCCCACAGGCCACGGTCGAGGATTTGCGGCGCCTTGACTTCCTGATAACCATTGACCTGGTAGACATTGCGCATGTATTGCTCGACCTGTTGCCAGATCGACCAGCCTTTCGGATGCCAGAAGATCAGGCCCGGCGCTTCTTCCTGGAAATGGAAGAAGTCCAGCTGCTTGCCCAGCTTGCGGTGATCGCGTTTTTCCGCCTCTTCCAGGTTGTGCAGGTACAGTTCCTGGTCTTCCTTCTTGGCCCAGGCCGTGCCGTAGATACGCTGCAGCATCTCGTTCTTCGAGTCGCCGCGCCAGTAGGCGCCGGCCAGCTTCATCAGCTTGAACACTTTCAGCTTGCCCGTCGATGGCACGTGGGGGCCGCGGCACAAGTCCGTGAACTTGCCTTCGGAATACAGCGACACTTCCTGGTCGGCCGGGATCGAGCCGATCAATTCCGCCTTGTACGCTTCGCCGATGCCCTTGAAGTATTCGATGGCTTCATCGCGCGCGACGACCTTGCGCGTGACTTGCTCATCCTTCTTGGCCAGCTCCGCCATTTTCTTTTCGATCGCCACCAGGTCTTCCGGCGTGAACGGGCGCTTGTAGGCGAAGTCATAGTAGAAGCCGTTGTCGATCACGGGACCGATGGTCACTTGCGCTTCCGGGAACAATTCCTTGACGGCGTACGCCAGCAAGTGGGCCGTGGAGTGACGGATCACTTCCAGGCCGTCGGCATCCTTGTCCGTGACAATCGCCAGCTCGGCGTCTTGCTCGATCAGATAGGAAGTATCGACCAGCTTGCCATCGACCTTGCCCGCCAGGGCAGCCTTGGCCAGGCCGGTACCAATATTGGCCGCAACCTGGGCCACGGTGACCGGGCCGTCAAATTGACGGGCGGAACCATCGGGAAGTCGGATTGTAAGCATATTGATCTCCATATCGGCGCTGGCGCCAGGTAAAACTGCAATGAATGGTGTGGACTGAAAAACTGAAAGGAAAACGCAGACGCAAAAAAACGCGGACTAGCCGCGTTTTTCACTTTTTTGAGACAAAGGAAACCCGTTCGACTAGCGTCACTCCCAAAGCTTGGTAGTAGTTCGCGGTGTCATAACCGGTTTTACCTTTCTCTCTAACTGCATTCTGGTGGGCGGTGAGGAATTCGAATCCCCGACCCCTTGGATGTCGACCAAGTATTCTAACCAGCTGAACTAACCGCCCGTAAAACTTTTGTTGATCATTGTATTTCAAATGACCGCTTGCGGCTTGCGCCAGCTTAAAAAACCATCTACTGCAAAATTCTGGTGGGCGGTGAGGAATTCGAATCCCCGACCCCTTGGATGTCGACCAAGTATTCTAACCAGCTGAACTAACCGCCCCGAAGACCAGCATTATAGAGAGGCTTTCCCAGAATGACAAGGGCTCTTTTACAGGAAACTTTAATCATTTTCCCGGGCGTCAGCCTCCTTTATATAGAGTAGGCCCGGGGCACCTGGAATGCCGCTAGAATCGGGGCATGAACTCCACCTTATTAACCTGGCTGAAAACCCTGAGCCGCATCTGCGGTTTTGAAACGGCCGACTCCTTCCCGCCCGGCCACCCGTATGCGCGCACGCGCTGGGAAGCCGCGTATTTCGATATCGCTTCCGACGTGAAGCCGGACGAGATGGAGCGGCGCATCTGCACGGCCATCGCCAACACGCCGAGCGTCTTCGCCTACATCACCAATCCCACGCCGCGCATGCAGCGCGCGCTGCTGGGCGTGATCCACGACCGCCTGCGGCGCCAGCCCGGCGCCGGCGCCACGGACCTGGTCTTGTTATTGATCAATGCCTACGCCAGCGAGCACATCGCAGAAGCCGTGCCCGGCCTGCGCACCCTGATCTACAACACGCAGCAGGAAGATACGAACCTGCGCGTGCATGCCATCCTGGAATTGCTGGTGGGTACGCCACGCGGACTCGATGTGATCGACATATAGCCGTCAGGCATGATTGGCGGGCACGTAGCGCGCCCGCAGGCGCATGAACGGCGTTTCCACCACTCTATATAGGAGCCAGCCCGTGGCGATGCTGACAGCAATGCTGACCAGTATCGCCGGCGCACCATCCGGCCCATGGCCCAGGTCCTGCAACATCGGCCGCAGCACGATGCACACCTGCTTGTGCAGCAAATAGATCGCATACGACCACAGGGCCAGGCTGGCCGCGCCCGGCACGCGCACCTGGTACAGCACGCTGCCCGGACTCAGCGCCGCGATCAGCAGCATGCTGAAACTGACGGCCAGCCCCGGATAGCCGAACACCGTCACCCAGTAGCCGTAGTGATCGCTCAGAAATACGTAGAACAGCAGGGCCGTGCCGGCGATTCCGGCCAGCAAGGTACGGTTGCCGAATGCCGTCAGGCGCGCCCAGGCGGCCGGATGCCAGTTCTTCAGCAAGGCCAGCGCCACGCCCGCCACCAGCTCGTCGAAGCGGCACCACGAGGCATAGTAGATGTACTTGTAATAGCCGAGGCCGCTGCGCGGCACGTGCACATATTCCTCCCACAGATAAGCGCGCACCAGCATGCCCGCGATCAAGCTGGCGCCCACGGCCACCCACGCCCACAGCAGGGACTTGCGGCAGGCGGCGATCGCCAGCGCCACGGCCGGCAGCAGCACGTAGAACTGCTCTTCCACGCACAAGGACCAGGCATGCGAAAACGCCGTGCCCGGCGTCAGGTTGATGTTTTGCGTGAAGGTCAGGAATTTCCACAGCGGCAGCAGCGCGCTGTCGCCGCGAAACGCGGGCCACAAGTAATACAGGGCCAGCACGACATAGAAATTGGGCAAGGTGCGCAGGAAGCGGCGCGCATAGAAGCGGGACAAGGAAAAACCGTGTTCGCTGCGCAGGGCCGCGAAAATCTGGTTGCCGATCAGATAGCCGCTGAGGGCAAAGAACAGGTCCACGCCCGCCCAGCCGATCTCTCCCCAGAAACCAAAGGCGCCACCGTCGCTGACGAACAGCAAATAATGGTTCATGAACACGAGCACGATGGCCAGCGCGCGCAGGGTATCGAGGCCGTACAGGCGGGAAGAATGGGACGAACTGGACATGGAATCGGCAAGGAAAAACAACGGTGGCGCCGATCATGCCATGGCGCACCCTGCCATGGCCACATTTTTACGGGTGCGCCCCGGGAATCCCGCTAAAATATGCCGACCCCGCTTTCCCTTCCCTGATACAGCATAGGATATGTCCAGCATGAGCAGCGCACTTCACTTCAAGTCCATCAACTACACGGGCCAGGGCAGCGGCCCGCGCCTGATCGTCACGGGCGCCGTGCACGGCAATGAAACCTGCGGCACCAAGGGCATCCACCGCGTGATGGCTGAACTCGACAGCGGCGCCCTCGCCATCGTGGCCGGCAGCGTCACCTTCGTGCCCATCACCAACCCGCTGGCCTATGCCAAGGGCGTGCGCAGCGGCGACCGCAACCTGAACCGCAACCTGTTCCCGAACGACAATCCGCAGGATTTCGAAGACCGCATCGCCAACTGGCTGTGTCCGCTGCTGGGCCAGCACGACGTGCTGCTGGATTTGCACTCGTTCAATGCCGACAGCCAGCCTTTCGTCATGGTCGGACCGCGCAACAACGACGGCCCGCTGCAACCTTTTCAACATGAAGAGAAGGAACGCGCGCTGGCGCGCCGCCTGGGCGTGCGCCGCTTCGTCGACGGCTGGCTGCATGCCTACGGCCAGGGCGTGCAGCGCCGCCTGGGCAATAGCGACCAGGTGGGCCTCGTCCTGCGCTATGGCGTGGGCACGACGGAATACATGCGTTCGACGGGCGGCTATGCGCTGACCCTGGAATGCGGCCAGCATGCGGACCCGGCCGCACCGGACGTCGCTTACCGCGCCATCATGAACACCCTCGCCTTCCTGGGTTTCATTGACGCGCCGCAACCGGAGCCCATCGCGGACGCCGACATGGAAGCGCTGAACATGGTCGTCGTGCACGACAAGCTGCACGCGGACGACCGCTTCATCAAGACCTGGTCCAGCTTTGACAAGGTCAAACAGGGCGAGCAGATCGGCGTGCGCGCGGACGGCACGCCCGTGACGGCCGAGTTCGATGCCTACATCCTCTTCCCGGACGTCAACGCGCAAGCCAATGCGGAGTGGTACTACCTGGCGCGCGTGGCCAGCAGCTTCTGATCAATGCCCGACGGACTTGGAGAACAGGTTAATCACCAGCACGCCGGCAATGATCAGCCCCAGGCCGATCAAGGCCGGCGCGTCCAGGCTCTGCTTGAACCAGAACCAGCCGACGGCGGAAATGAGGACGATGCCCACGCCGGACCAGATCGCATACACGATGCCGGTGGGAATGACCTTCAGGGTCAGCGACAGGCACCAGAAAGCGATGGCATAGCCGATCACGGTGATGACGCTGGGCCACAAGCGGCTGAAGCCCTCGGACGCCTTCAGGGCGCTGGTGGCGATGACTTCGGCGATGATGGCGATAGCCAGGTAGCAATACGTCATGGCAAGGCTCATGCGGCCATCCTTTCAAGGCAGGAAAACAAGCAGGCCCTGCCCGTCCGCCGCCAGATCATGCTGGCGACACGGCGGCGCAGGGCGCGTCAAAAAAGCGTTACTGAGGGCTGAGCAGTTTCAAGCCCAGGATACCGGACACGATCAGGGCGATGCAGGCGATGCGCGCGGCGCTGGCCGGCTCGCCCAGCACCATGATGCCGAAGATGGCCGTACCCACGGTGCCGATGCCCGTCCAGATGGCGTACGCCGTGCCCAGCGGTAAGGTGCGCAGGGCCAGGCCCAGCATCACCACGCTGCCCACCATGGAAACAGCCGTCAGCACGGAAGGCACGAGGCGGGTAAAGCCGGCGCTGTACTTGAGGCCGATGGCCCAGCCGATTTCCAGCAAGCCCGCCAATACCAGAATGATCCACGCCATCACTTTTCTCCCGAGGCGGCAGGGTCGTCCCCGCCATGCAGCCCCGTCATCGAGCGGGGTCGTCCCCGCTGGAGCAAAGGCAAAAGTATACCATCGGGTGAAAAGTCTTGCCGCAAGCACACTATCGCTAGTGCGGCCGCTCTAATCAAAAGTTGCCGGCAAACATGCTCGTGGCAGCATAATTGCTATACCACTCACTTTCAGGAACGACGATGCTGCTACTGGCCCAGATCCTCACCGCCCTCATCCTGCTGCTGCACGTGTACATCGTGCTGCTGGAAACCGTCCTGTTCGAGTCGCGCGGCCGCAAGGTCTTCGGCCTGAGCAAGGAAAAAGCGGACATCGTGCGCCCCGCCATGTCCAACCAGGGCTGCTACAACGGCTTTCTCGTCGCCGCGCTGGCACTGGGCTTTTTCCATCCCGACGCCGCCATCGCCCATGCCTTCACCGTGTTCGGCCTGGCGTGCATCGCCGTGGCGGGCCTGTGGGGCGCGGCCACCGTCATGACGCGCATCCTCTATTTGCAGACCGTGCCTGCCGTCCTCGCCCTGCTGTTGTTCCACTTTTCTTGATCCTGCCGGGGCGGCCCTGGCGGCCGCCCGGCGCCCGCCTTCCCTGAAAAATCCACGCGCCGGCACGTTTTCCACTTATATCGTAATATACCGATATTGAAATTCAAAAAAGACGATACATATATCGCCTACAGACGAACATCGATCAGGAGAAACACCATGGATATCGACGCCATCCACAAGGCGCTGGCCAATCCCGTGCGGCGGCAGATCCTGCAATGGCTGAAGGAACCGGAGCAGCATTTCGCCCAGCAAGACCATCCGCTCGACTTTGGCGTCTGTGCGGGATTGATCGACCGCAAGCTGGACCTGTCGCAATCGACGGTCTCGGCCCACCTGGCCACCTTGCAGAAGGCCGGCTTGATTTCCGCCAGAAAAGTTGGCCAATGGAGTTTCTTCAAGCGCAATGAAGACACCATTCAGGCGTTTCTGGAGCACATGCAGCAAGGTTTGTAACAGCAGCCCCATCCATATCGCCGTTCGCGGCACTCTCGACAGGAAAGATAACAATCATGACAACCTTATTCGACCCCATCACCATTGGCAGCCTGCAACTGAAAAACCGCATCATCATGGCGCCGCTGACCCGTTCGCGTGCCGGCAATCCGGGCCGCGTGCCCAACGCCCTGATGGCCGAGTACTACGCGCAGCGCACCTCGGCCGGCATGATCATTTCGGAAGCGACGGCCGTCACGCCGCAGGGCGTGGGCTATGCCGACACGCCGGGCATCTGGTCCGACGAGCAGGTGGAAGGCTGGAAACATATCACCAAGGCCGTGCATGACGCGGGCGGCCTGATCGTGCTGCAACTGTGGCACGTGGGCCGCATTTCCGCGCCCGTGTTCCTCGACGGCGACTTGCCCGTGGCACCGAGCGCCGTCAAGCCGGCCGGCCACGTGAGCCTGGTGCGTCCGAAACAGGAATTCGTCACGCCGCGCGCGCTGGACACGGAAGAGATTCCCGGCATCGTGGCGGCGTACCGCCTGGGCGCCGAAAATGCGAAAAAAGCGGGCTTCGACGGCGTGGAAATCCACGGCGCCAACGGCTACCTGCTCGACCAGTTCCTGCAAGACAGCACGAACTTGCGCACCGACAACTACGGCGGCTCCATTGAAAACCGTGCCCGCCTGATGCTGGAAGTGACGGACGCATGCATCGAAGTCTGGGGCGCGGACAAGGTGGGCATGCACCTGGCGCCGCGCCGCGATGCGCACGACATGGGCGATTCCAATCCGCGCGCCACCTTCGGCTACGTGGCCCGCGAACTGGGCAAGCGCGGCATCGCCTTCATCTGCGCGCGCGAAGCGCTGGGCGAAGACCGCCTGGGGCCTTACCTGAAACAGGAATTCGGCGGCGTCTACATCGCCAACGAGAAAATGGACAAGGCGGCGGCCGAAGCCCTGCTGGCCAAGGGCGAAGCCGATGCCGTGGCCTTTGGCCTATGGTTCATCGCCAACCCGGACCTGCCGGTGCGCCTGCGCAGCGACGCGCCCTTGAACCCGCTGAACCCGGATACCCTGTACGCGCCCGATGCAAGCGGCTACACGGACTATCCCGCCCTCGCGCAGGCTTGAGCGTTGCCTGAGCTGGGCCTGAGCTGGGCCTGAGCTGGGCCTGAGCGGGAACTGAGCGGGAACTGAGCGGCACCCGGGCAGCACCGGGCCGGGCCGCTCCTGCCTCCCTGACGGCGGGCGCAACGATGCAATCGCAGCTGGCTGCGTGACCATCGCGGCGCCCGCCGTTTTTGCTTGCCGACGGCTGGCCGCCAGGCTTAACGCCAGCGCCGCCGCGCCGGACGGGCCGGCCGGCGCGCCTGCGCGCTGCTGAAGACGCGGTGTATCACCTCGGCCGGCACGGCGTGTTCGCGCAGGTAGGCCGTCGCGACTGTCCTGCCCAGGGCGTGATGGAAAGCAACGCCGCGCTCGACGAGCTCGGCCATCACCTTGTCCATCCTGACATTGTCCCCACTATCATCCCCGTCCTTGTCCCCACTTGCTGCATCGATGCGGTTTTTCATGCTATGGCTCCATATCCAGCGGGTTAGCACTGCATCCCATTTTGACCACACGGCGCGCATTTAGTGCCCCGCATTGTGAGCAAGCATGGTTAAAATGGCAGCATCACTAGCCCCGGCACCGCATAAATAGCGGCCTCGGCTGCTTGTCGCCACCGTCAGCCCCGTATAGAATGCCTGCGCAGAATTTTTGCCGCAAAGAAAATGGCCACCAGCGCCATCATATAAAAACAGAGACACGCACATCACTAAAGGGTATCCATGGACGATTTATTTGTACAAGCGGGCGATTTGCCGACCTGGCACCAGCGCTGCGCGCTGCGGGTGCTGCACCTGTTCGGCTGGCGCATGCGCTTTCGCCCCCTGCCCGGTCCGCGCGGCATCGCCGTCGTCTACCCGCACACGTCGAACTGGGATTTCATGGTGGGCCTGTTCGGCAAATGGGCGCTGGCCCTGCCATTCCGCTGGCTGGCCAAGGATTCGCTGTTCCGCGGTCCGCTGGGCAAGGTGCTGCGCTACCTGGGCGGCGAGCCCGTCGACCGCAGCACCACCAGCGGCACCATCCAGCGCCAGGCCGAACGCATGCAGGCGGCCGACTGGTACTGGCTGGCCATCACGCCCGAGGCGACGCGCAGCTACCGCCCCAACTGGAAGAGCGGCTTTTACCACCTGGCGCTGGCCGCCAAGGTCCCGCTGCTGCTCGTCTACATCGACTACCCGAACAAGGTGCTGGGCGTCGTCGACCATTTGTACCTGACGGGCGACAAGGAGGCCGACATGGCCGCCATTGCCGCCGTGTATGCGGGCCACCAGGGCTTGCACCCGGAAAACGCGGCGCCCATCGTGCTGTCCGAACGCAAGCCCGGTTAATTCATTCCCATCAGCACGACCCCGGCGGCGGCCAGGGCCACGCCGGCCAGGCGCAGCACGCGCTCTGCCAGCACCTGACCGATGAAGCGGCCCGCAAACAGCAGGATGGCCGAGGCCAGCATGAAGCCCAAGGCGGCAGCGGCAGCCGGCAATTCCTGACCATGCGCATTCCCATGCGCCAGCGCAAAGATCCCCACCAGGCCCACGGCCAGCCAGTTCGGCACGGCCAGCGCCAGCGCGATGGCCAGTCCCACCAGCACCACCGTGGCGGCGATGCCTGTTTCCAGCCCCGGCACCGTCAAGCCCGCCATGCCGGCCAGCGCACCAAACAGCATCATGCCGAGAAAGGTGGCGGGCTGGGCCAGGCCGCGGCGCTGCTGGCCGCCCCAGATGCCCACGCCCAGCATGGCCAGCAAATGGTCGATGCCCGTGAACGGGTGGGCCAGGCCGGCCAGGAAGCCGGCGCCGTCGCCATGGCCGGGATGGGCCATGGCCGGCAAGGCCAGCAGGCACAGCGCCGCCACGGCGGCTGTCTGTTGCATCAGTCTTGCGCTCATTGCAGCTCCTTGCCGGGTTGGTCGAGCAAACCTTGCTCGCGGATAAAATCGATCACCACCTGCACGCCATCGCCGCTGCGCAGGTTGGTAAACACGAAGGGGCGCTCGCCACGCATGCGTTTGGCGTCCTGCCCCATCACATCCAGGTTGGCGCCCACATACGGTGCCAGGTCCGTCTTGTTGATAATAAGCAAATCGGAACGCGTAATGCCGGGGCCGCCCTTGCGCGGGATTTTTTCGCCGCCGGCCACGTCGATCACGTAAATCGTCAGGTCCGACAGTTCCGGGCTGAAGGTGGCAGCCAGATTGTCCCCGCCCGATTCGACCAGGATCAAATCGAGGTCGGGAAAGTCCGCCTGCATGCGGGCGATGGCTTCCAGGTTGATGGACGCGTCTTCGCGGATGGCCGTGTGCGGGCAGCCGCCCGTCTCCACGCCCATCAGGCGCTCGGCCGGCAAGGCATCGGCGCGCAGCAGGATTTCCATGTCTTCCTTGGTGTAGATGTCGTTCGTGATGACGGCCATGTCGTAGCGTTCGCGCATGCCCTTGCACAGCATTTCGCACAGGGCCGTCTTGCCCGAGCCGACGGGGCCGCCGATGCCCACGCGCAGGGGATTGGAGGTAATTGAAGTCATATATGGTCTCTCATTGTCAGGTTCAGGAACGGTACAGGCGGCTGTACTGCACTTCGTGCCGCATCGACAGCAAGGACAGGCCGGGCGCCCAGTTGCCCATTTCGTCGTCGTGCAAGGTTTGCGCCGTCAGCGCCGCCGCTTCCAGATCAGGGCGCAGCGACAGCAGCAGGCGCTGGCCCGCCACCTGCCCCAGCGGCACGGATTTCACGCACACGAGCACCTGGTTTTCCGCCCAGGCGAACAGCATGGCCAGCAGCGCCTCTTCGCGCGGGATGGCCAGCGCCGCCACGGCGCAGGCATACGCGGTGGGCAAGGCCACCTCCGGCTGGCCCTGCAGCATGTCAATCAGGACACCGTCGGCCACGCCCAGTTCGGCCAGCAATTTGGTCAGCGAATAGCCCATCTGGATGGTCTCGGCGCGAAATTCCGCCGTGTCGCGCGAAGCGATCAAGCGCTCGCTCCAGCGCTGCACGGCGCACAGGTCCTGGTCTTCGAACGCCTGCATCAAACGCCAGCACAGGGGCGCCTCCCAGCGCGCCACCACCTGCGCCAGATGCCCGGCGATCCACGCGCGCGCCGTGGCCGCGTCATGTACCAGGCCGGATTCGAGCGCCGCCTCCAGTCCCTGCGAATAGCTGTAGGCGCCGATCGGCAAGGCCGGGCTGGCGAACTGCAGCAGATGCAGCAGGGCCGACGCCTGCATCATGCGGCGCCCGGCGTATCACCGGGGCGGTGGATTTTCTGCCGCAGCGGCACGGGCGCCAGCAAGTGCTGGCCATGGCCGTCGTGGTGGCCGTGGCCGCCGCCATAGGCGCCCGCCTCGGGCTCGAACGGCGCGCTTTCTTCCGTCACCAATGCCTGCAAGCCTTCCAGCATCTCCTTCAATACCGGGTCCTTGCGGATGCGCAGAAAGCCGTCGCCCACCTGCGCCTGCGTATGGCGGTTCCCCAAATGAAAAGCGCAGCGCAGCAGGGTGTGGGCGTCCGCGCAGCGCACCAGGTAGGTGGGTTCGCGCGCGGCGACGATCTGCACCACCGCGCCTTCCGGGCCCGTCATGCGCTCGCCGTCGCGCAGCACCGTGCCGCGCACGGTAAACACGGCCACCTCCTCGCCATTCGACAGCACGGCGCGCAGCCGGCATTTTTCGCGCTGGTCATAGGGCAGCACGAGTTGTGCGACGGGCGGGCGGCCATCGTCCGCCGCCAGTTTGGTATGTAAGGTGAGCATGATGTCTCCTGCCTAAAATAGAAAATAGCGCTGCGCCATGGGCAGCACGGATGCCGCCTCGCATACGAGCAGCTGGCCGTCGGCGCGCACGGCGTAGGTTTCGGGGTCCACTTCCATGTGCGGCGTGGCGCTGTTGTGGATCATGTCGTGCTTGCGCAGGCCACGCATGTTTTTCACGGCGATGACGGATTTGTTCAGTTTCAGCTGGTGGCCGATATCGAGCTCGTAGGCCGCCTGCGAGACGAAGGTAAACGACTTTTTCAGGCCGCCGCCGAAGGCGCCGAACATCATGCGGTAGTGCACGGGCTGCGGCGTGGGAATCGAGGCGTTCGGGTCGCCCATCTGCGCCGCGGCGATCATGCCGCCCTTGAGTATCATCGACGGCTTGACGCCGAAGAAGGCGGGCTTCCACAGCACGATGTCGGCGATCTTGCCCGCTTCGATGGAGCCGACCACGTGCGATATCCCGTGCGTGATGGCCGGGTTGATCGTGTACTTGGCGATATAGCGTTTGGCGCGGAAATTGTCGCTGCGCGCCGTGTCCGGCGCCAGGGCGCCCCGCTGCACCTTCATCTTGTGCGCCGTCTGCCAGGTGCGCATGATCACTTCGCCAACCCGCCCCATGGCTTGCGAATCGGACGACATCATGGAAATGGCGCCGATGTCGTGCAGGATGTCTTCCGCGGCGATGGTTTCGCGGCGGATGCGCGATTCGGCAAAGGCCACGTCTTCCGCGATGGCCGGGTCCAGGTGGTGGCACACCATCAGCATGTCCAGGTGCTCGTCGAGCGTGTTGACGGTGAACGGGCGCGTGGGATTGGTCGACGAGGGCAGCACGTTGGCTTGCCCCACGGCGGCGATGATGTCCGGCGCATGGCCGCCACCCGCCCCTTCCGTGTGAAACGTGTGGATGGTGCGGTCCTTGAACGCGGCCAGGGTATGCTCCAGAAAGCCGCCCTCGTTGAGGGTATCGCTGTGCAGCGCCACCTGGATATCCATGCGGTCGGCCACCGACAGGCAATTGTCGATGGCGGCCGGGGTGCTGCCCCAGTCCTCGTGCAGCTTCAGGCCGATGGCGCCCGCGCGCACCTGCTCTTCCAGCGGCAGCGGCAGGCTCACGTTACCTTTGCCCATGAAGCCCAGGTTCATGGGAAAGGCGTCGGCCGCCGCCAGCATGGCGTGCAGATGCCACGGCCCCGGCGTGCAGGTGGTGGCGGCCGTGCCGACGGCCGGCCCCGTGCCGCCGCCCAGCATGGTCGTCACGCCGCTCATCAGGGCTTCCTCGATCTGCTGCGGGCAGATGAAGTGGATGTGCGTGTCGACGCCGCCGGCCGTGACGATCATGCCTTCGCCGGCAATGATCTCGGTGGCGCCGCCGATGGCGAGCGTGACGCCGGGCTGGATATCCGGGTTGCCCGCCTTGCCGATGCCGAAGATCAGGCCGTTTTTCAGGCCGATGTCCGCCTTCACGATGCCCCAGTGGTCGAGGATCACGGCATTCGTGATGACGGTATCCATCACCTCGGCCGCGCAGCGCTGCGACTGGCCCATGCCGTCGCGGATCACCTTGCCGCCGCCGAACTTCACTTCCTCGCCGTAGATGGCGTAGTCATGCTCGATCTCGATGAACAGTTCCGTGTCGGCCAGGCGGATGCGGTCGCCCTTGGTGGGGCCGAACATCTCGGCGTACGCGCTGCGGGGAATGCTGGCCATCTCAATCCTTTCCCGGTGGAGTATCCTGCAATTCGCCCATCACTTCGCCATTGAAGCCGAAGACCTTGCGCTCGCCCGCCAGCGCCACCAGTTCCACCGTGCGCTGCTGGCCCGGCTCGAAGCGCACGGCCGTGCCGGCCGTGATATTGAGGCGCATGCCGTAGGCGCGCCAGCGCTCGAAGGCCAGCGCCGGATTGACTTCGAAAAAGTGGAAGTGCGAGCCCACCTGGATGGGCCGGTCGCCCCGGTTGGCCACCACCACGGTGGCCGTGGCGCGGCCCGCATTGAGGCTGATTTCGCCCTCTTCCAATCTGTATTCGCCTGGTGTCATGATGGTTTCCTTCTTCTATGCGCTGGTCGCTGGCCGGCGGATCGCCGGCGCAAAAACAGCCAAGGCGCGGGTGGCGCCCTGGCCGCTCGAAAAACTACGGTATCGGGTGGTGCACGGTCACCAGCTTGCTGCCGTCCGGGAACGTCGCCTCCACCTGGATGTCGGGGATCATCTCGGCGATGCCGTCCATGACGTCGGCGCGCGACAGGATCTGCGTGCCCTCCGACATCAGCTGCGCCACGGACTTGCCGTCGCGCGCGCCTTCCATGATGGCGGCGCTGATCAGGGCCACCGCTTCCGGGTAATTGAGCTTCAGGCCGCGCGCCAGGCGCCGTTCGGCCAGCAGCGCGGCGGTAAAAATGAGCAGCTTGTCTTTTTCGCGGGGTGTCAGGTCCATGGTTTTCCTTGCGCTTCTTTCCTGATTAAGTGTTCCAGATGCGGGGCACGACGGCGGCGCGTCCCAGCATGGCGGGGCGCAGCAGCTGCCAGGCGGCCAGCATGATGCGGCGCGCGGCCTCGCTGTCGCCGCACAGCAGGCGTACCACCACCAGCGATTTCATCTGCGTGGCGCCAAACAGGGCGCCGGCCGGCACCTTGATCTCGCGCAAGGCGGCCACCACGGCGGGGGCCGCGGACGCGCCGACGGCGATCAGGGTGGCGCACACCGTATGCCCCCCTAGGCCCAGGGGGCTGGCCATCAGCGCCCCGCCGGCCGCCAGCACGCCCTGTTCCCACCACAGCAGCCTGCCGCCGCGGCGGATCTGCACGTGCTGGCTGATGCTGCCCGTGTTAAACGTCTCGCCCGAGGCGCTGCGGCCCAGGCAGACGATGTCGCAGCCGATGTAGCTGGCGTCGGCCGCCAGCTCCACCTCGTGGCGCAGGCGCACGCAGGCCTGGTCGAAGAAGATGCTCTCCTGCGGCAGCCACTCGATGGCGGCGCCGCTGCCCGCGCGCAGCACGACGTGCTGGCCCGAGACGTGGCCGTTGGCGCGGTACCACTTGGCGGCGCCGGGGGAGGTGAGCAAGGCATGCGCACCCTCGCCCGCCGTCGCATGCACGGCCAGCTGGTCGCCGCCCACCACGCCGCCGGGCGGGTGGATGATGATGGCGTGGCAGACGCCATCGCCTTCCGGATACAGGGGCTTTTGCACGCGCAGGGGACCGCTGTGGGTGCGCTCGACGAGGCGGCTGACGCCATCGTGCAGCGCAAAGCCCAGGCGCAGCTCCGCCTGCCAGGCGCTGTGCGCGCCGGCATCGGGAAGCCTTGCGAGGGGGAGACTGTCTGGCATGCGCTGCGATCGTGTAAATAACGATCAACAAAGCAGAAAATGTGCCAGTCACGAAGGAAGCCCGTATTGGACGGCGCGGCGCACCGTCAAGGGATGGGAAAGTGAGAATCGTGCACTTCAAAGTCACAAGTGCCTGAGCAGCGCGCGGCCAGCGCACCACCTTGGTGCACTGGCCGTGTGGCGTGCGCTACACCGCTACACCGTCACGGCGCCGCCAGGTAGGGACTCTTGCCGCCATCGGCGATGAAGCCGTCGATGCGCCGCTCCAGCACGGGCAGCGGCACGGACCCCATTTCCAGCACCATGTCGTGGAAGGCGCGGATGTCGAAGCGCTCGCCCAGCGCCGTTTCCGCCTTGCGGCGGCCGTCGAGGATGGCCATCTCGCCCAGGTAATACGACAGCGCCTGGCCCGGCCAGGAAATGTAGCGGTCCACCTCCGTCTCGATTTCATGCGCGGACAGGGCCGTGTTCGCGTGCAGGTAGGCCTGCGCCTGCGCGCGCGTCCAGTCCTGCGCATGGATGCCCGTGTCGACCACCAGGCGCGCGGCGCGCCAGGCCTGGTAGCTGAGCATGCCGAAGGTTTCATAGGCATTCTCGTAGATGCCCATCTCGGCGCCGAGGCGCTCGCAGTACAGGGCCCAGCCTTCGCCATACGCGGAGATGTAGGCGCGGCGGAAGGCCGGCCGCCCCTTCTGCTCCAGCGCCACCGGCATCTGGAAGGCATGGCCGGGCGCCGATTCGTGCAGGGTCAGCGCCGGCATGCTGTACAGGGGGCGCGACGGCAAGTCATAGGTGTTGACCAGGTAGACGCCCGGCCCGCCGCGGCCCGACGTGTAATGGGGCGCCTGCTCGTCCGGCACGGGGATGATGGCAAAGCGCTGGCGCGGCAGGTAGCCGAAATACTGCGCCGCCTTGGCATCGAACTTCTTCGCCACCCAGGCCGAACGCATCAGCAGCTCCTGCGGCGTGCGCGCATAGAACTGCGGATCGCTGCGCAAGAATTGCAGGAAGGCGGCAAAGTCGCCCTGGAAGCCCGTCTTGGCGATGGTGGCATCCATCTCGGCGCGGATCTGCGCCATCTCCCGCAGGCCGATGGCATGGATCTGCGCCGCGCTCAGGGCCGTGGTGGTGAATTCCGTGATCTTCGACTGGTAGTAGGCCTTGCCATCGGGCAGGCGTTCCGCCGCCAGGGTCGTGCCCGCGCCGGGAATGTACTCGTCGCGCATGAAGGCCAGCAGCTCGCCGAAGGCCGGCATGACGGCGTCGCGGATGGCTTGCACGGCCCCCGCGCGCAGGGCCGACTGCTCCTGCTCGGTCATGCTGGCCGGCAGCTGCAGGAAGGGCTGGTAGTACAGGGTGGCGCGCGCATCGGCCGCGTGGGCCACTTCGGCCAGCGCCTGCTCCCGCCCGGCCAGGGTCACGCGGGGCGGAGTGAAACCGCGCCGCAGGCCGGCGCGCATATTCTCCATCTGCTCGCCGAAATAGCGCGGCACGTCATTGAGCTGCGCGAGGTAGGCGCGGTAGTCGGCGCCGGTGCGGCGCGGCTTGCGGGCCGCGTATGCCAGCTCGTTCCAGAAAGCCGTGTCGGCATTGAGGGGCCGCTCGTATTCGCGGAACTGCTGCGCCGCCAGCAAGGCTGCCACCTGCGCGCGGTAGACGGCAAAATTGACGCCATCCTCGCCCTGCAGGCTGGCCGCGTCGAGCGCGTCGAGCTGCGCCAGCACGCGCTCCCAGTAGGCGCGCCGCGCCTCCTGCGTGGCGGCGTCCACGCGCGGCAGGCCGGCGTCGCGCTTCTGCTCCTGGCGCCATTGCCATTCGGCGCTGTAAATCTGCTGAAACTGGCCGGCGGCGCCCGCAGGCAACGCGGTGGCGGGTGCGGCGGCGGCAGCCAGGACGGGGCCGCTGAACAGCATGCATGCGCCGAGGAGCGCGGGAATCAGTCTTTTCACGGAATACTTGCCCAAAAGAAAAAGAGCCAGCATACCCGCTCACGCCAGCGCCAGCATCCTTTTTTCGCGCAGCAGCGCCGTGAAGGCGTCCGCCGGCAGGGGACGGCTGAAGTAATAGCCCTGCATCTCGTCGCAGCCGTGCTCCGTCAGGAAATCCACCTGCGCGCGCGTCTCCACGCCTTCGGCGATGACGCGCATGTCCAGGTTGTGCGCCAGCGAGATGACGGAGCGGGCGATGGCCGCGTCGCTGCTGCTGGTGGTAACGTCGTCGACGAAGGATTTGTCGATCTTCAGCACGTCGATGGGAAAGCGCTTCAGGTAGCCCAGGCTGGAATAGCCCGTGCCGAAGTCGTCGAGCGAAATACCCACGCCGATGTCCTTCAGGCGCGTCAGGGCCGCCACCGCCTTGTCCGGGTCGCCCATCACCGTGCTTTCCGTGATCTCGATGCCCAGGCAGGCGGGCGCGATGCCATACTTGCGCAGGGCCGCCTCGACGAAGGGCACCGTGCGGTCCTGCGCGAACTGCTTGCCCGACAGGTTGACGGCCACCTTGATGCTGCCCAGGCCCGCATCGTGCCAGGCGCGGATCTGCGCGCACACGCTTTCCAGCACCCACTCGCCGATGGCCGTGATGGAGCCGTACTCCTCGGCCAGGGCGATGAACAGGCCTGGCGGCACCTTGCCCAGCACGGGATTATCCCAGCGCAGCAGGGCTTCGGCGCCCAGCATGGCGCCCGTGCGCAAGCATATCTGCGGCTGGTAATGCACCTCGAATTCATCGCGGCCGATGGCGCCGCGCAGCTGCTGCTGCATGGCCAGGCGGGCGCGGATGTCGCTGCCCATGCGCTCCGTGAAAAAGGCGTAATGGTCGCGCCCCATTTCCTTGGCGCGCACGAGGGCCGTGTCGGCGTGGCGCAGCACGTCGTCGAGGCTGTCGCCGTCGGCCGGGCACATGGCGATGCCGATGCTGGTGGTCAGCGCCAGCCGTTCGCCATCGACGCTGAGTTCCTCGCGCAGGCCGGCCAGGATGGTTTGCGCCAGCGCCAGCGTGCGCCCCAGCAGGGCATCGTCCTGCAGCAGGATCTGGAATTCGTCGCCGCCCTGGCGCGCCACCGTGTCGCCCTCGCGCACGCAGCCGGAGAGGAAGCGCGCCACCACCTGCAGCGCCTTGTCGCCCACGGCCTGGCCGTGCGAATCGTTGATGTTCTTGAAGCGGTCCAGGTCCAGGCACATCAGCACCACCTGCTGGCCGTCGCGCGCGGCGTGCGCGCGCGCCTGCTCGAAGCGTTCGCGCATCAGCACGCGATTCGGCAAGCCCGTCAGGGCGTCGTGGTAGGAGAGGAAATCGATCAGGTGCTGCTCCGCCTTGCGCTCGCTGATATCGAGGAAGACGCCCACGTAGTTGACGACGGCGCCGTCCGGGCCGTGCACGGTGGAGACGCTGAGCAGGCAGGGATAGGTGTCGCCGCTCTTGCGCCGCGTCTGCACTTCGCCCGACCAGCAGCCGCTGCTGCGCAAGCCCTGGCGCATAGCCTGCAGCACCGCTTCGCCCGTGTATTCGGCATGCAGGCGCATGATGTCCGTGCCCACCACTTCCTGCGCGGCGTAGCCGGTGATGCGCGTAAATGCGGGATTGGCGGTGACGATGACGCCGGCCGGATCGGTGATCAGGATGGCGTCCTGCGTCGCCTCGAAGACCTGGCCGGACAGGAGCAGCAATTCCTCGTTGGCGCGGCGCATCTGCACTTCGCGCGCCAGGGTGCTGGCCACCTGCTCCAGTTCCGCCGTGCGTTCGGCCACGCGGCATTCCAGGTTGGCGCGCTCCTGCGCCAGCTGCAGCTGCGCGCGCGCCAGGCGCACGTGGGCGTCCGTGCGGGCGAGGATTTCCTCGGCCTGGAAGGGCTTGGCGATGAAATCGACGGCGCCCAGCGCAAAGCCGCGCACCTTGTCGTCCGTATCGTACTGCGCCGACAGGAAAATCACGGGCACCTGGCGCAGGGCGGGAATCTCCTTCAGGCGCCGGCACACTTCAAAGCCGTCCAGCCCCGGCATGCGCACGTCGAGCAGGATCAGTTCCGGCGGACGCGCCTGCGCCGTCCATAGGGCCAGTTCGCCGTTCGGCGCCTGGCGCACCGCATAGCCGGCGCCGCCGAGCAAATCGCTCAGCAGCTTCAGCGAGGCCGGCGTATCTTCAACGATCAGTACTTCGCCCTTCGAGTTCACTTCCGAAAAATCGCGGTGCATGTAGCAGTTCTCTCAGCTTTGGATGAGGCGCGGCGCTCGGTTGCCGCGCTGGACAAGACATTTCTTTGCAGTGAACTACGTACCATCATCATAATCTTTATTGCAATTTAGCACCATCCATCGCCGGCCGTTTGGCGGCCTTTTTATCCAAAGCGATGTTGGCCGTCCACACTTTCACACCGCCGCCAGGGCGCCGTCCGCTTCCAGCAGGGCGCACAGCTGGCGGTACTGGTGCTGCTCCAGCATGGCCTGCAAGCCCGGCACCAGCGGCGCCGCCGCCGGCGGCAGCGCCGACAGCAGCAAGGCCACGCGGGCCAGGTTCAATTCGCGCAGGGCCACCAGCAGGGCCGCGCGCGCGTCGTGGTCCAGCAGCGCCAGGTCGCCCGCCTGCAGCATGGGCCGCGCCCCGGCCGGCGCCGGCACGGCCGGCGGCACCGAGGCCGGCGACGGCGCCTGGGCCGCCTGCGCGGGTATGCTGAAACGGAACGTGGCGCCCTGCCCCGGCACGGACTCCAGCGTCAGCTCGCCCCCCATCAGCTGCACGAATTCGCGCGAAATGGCCAGGCCCAGGCCCGTGCCGTCCTTCGGCCCCGCGCTGTCGGCCTGCACGAACGGCTCGAAGATGCGCTGCTGGTCGGCGGCGGCGATGCCGATGCCCGTGTCGCTGACGGCGAAGGACAGGCGCCATTGCGCGTCGTGCAGCCGCTCGCCGCGCACGCGCAGGGTGATGCGGCCGCCGCCGGCGAACTTGACGGCGTTCGACATCAGGTTCAGCAGCACCTGGCGCAGGCGCGTGGCGTCGAGCAGCGCCGCCGCCGGCACGGCCACGCAGTCGAGCTGCAGCGCCAGGCCCTGCTGCTCGGCGCGCATGCCCAGCATGTCCATCACTTCCTGCAGCAGCGGCGCCAGCGCCACCACTTCCGCCTGCGGCTGCAGCCGCCCCGCCTCGCCCTTCGACAGGTCGAGGATTTCATTGATCAAGGTCAGCAGATGATTGCCAGAGCGGTGGATGATGGCCAGGTTGCGTTTTTCATCGTCCTGCATGTTCGGCGAGGCGGCCATCAGGCGCGAAAAGCCGATCACGGAATTCAAGGGCGTGCGCAGTTCGTGGCTCATGTTCGCCAGGAAGGTGCTCTTGGCGCGGTTCGCCGCCTGCGCCTGGCTGACGGCCACGGACAGCGCGCCCGTGCGCTCGGCCACCAGTTCTTCCAGGTGGTGGCGGTGGCGCAGCAGTTCCAGTTCCGCCTCGCGGTGCGCCGTGATGTCGTAGTTCGAGCCCACCAGGCGCATGGGCCGGCCCTGCCCGTCGCGGAAGATCACGGCGTCGGCCTTGATGTAGCGGATGGCGCCATCGGGCCACAGGATGCGGTACTCGTGCGTGAAGGCGTGGCCGGCGCCCAGCGCGGCGCGCAGGGCTTCCTTGGCCGCCGGCACGTCGTCCGATACCAGCGCCGCGCGCCAGATGGCCGCCGCCGGCGTGGCGCCGCGCGCATCGGCCTTGAACTGCGCGTACATCTGCGCGTCCCATTCCAGCGCGTCGCTGGTGACGTCCCAGTCCCAGATGCCGATGCTGGCGGCGCCCGTGGCCATCTGCACGCGCTCCTCGCTGCGCTGCAGGGCGCGGTAGCGGCTGTCGAGCAGGGCCACCATGTCGCGGATGGTGCGGTACAGGGTGCGCAGCTCGCCCAGGA
>NZ_RFSK01000053.1 GCF_009923995.1 Janthinobacterium sp.
TGATAGTGCTGCAACCAGTGTGAAAGTAGGTTATCGTCAGGCTTGTTATTCGCAGTAGAGAAAAACCCGCTCAGCAATGAGCGGGTTTTTTTTCGTCTGCTGCTTTCTCCTCTTGTTCAAGCAAAAAAACCGATGGCACCGTTGCGCGGTGCCATGCGCTGGCGTCGACGCCAGCGAGCTTGTTTCCCCTCTCTTTCCCATCCAGGTGCTCGTTTGTGCATAAAAGGCAACAAGCAGACATATTTATATAAGTGCTTATATAAATACTGCTAGTATGGCTACATGCAACAAGCCCCCGGACTCCCGAGACGTCCCCTGATTGAAGACAGTAACAAGCACTCCCTGACAACCTTTGAGGAAAACGATGATGGACAACACACTGCGCCTGGCAACGAAAAAATCCCCCCTGGCACGCCTGATGGCCTATCCACTGGTGCAGATCGTGCTAGGCATGGTCCTCACCTTTGCCGCGATACCGCTGGTGATGGGCATCGCTTCCCACCTGCTGGACAAGCCTTACCGCATCCTGTGGCCGCAGCTGCTGGCGGCGGCGCTGGTGTGGTGCGCTTACCGTTTTTATGTGCGCCATATCGAGAAGCGCCAGCCCGTCGAACTGGCGCTGCCGGGCATGGCGCGTGAACTGGGGCGGGGACTGCTGCTGGGCGCGGGACTGGTCGGCCTCACTTTCCTGGTGCTGGCCATGCTGGGCGTATATCAATTCAACGGCGTCAATGCCCTGCATGCCGCCTTGCTGCTGCCGCTGGCCGAGCTGCTGCTGGTCGGCATGGCCGAGGAGATGATGTTTCGCGGCATCCTGTTCGGCGTGACCGCACGCGCGCTGGGCAACAAGGCGGGCATCGTGATTTCGTCGCTGCTGTTCGCCCTGGCCCATCTGCCCAATGCGGGTTTTTCCCTGCTGGCCATTGCCGCCATTGCCGCCTACGGCATGCTGCAGGCGGCCCTGTACCTGCAGACGCGCCGGCTGTGGGTGTGCATCGGCACGCATGTCGGCTGGAATTACTGTGTCAGCCAGGTGTTTTCCTCGACCGTATCGGGGCATGCGGCCACGGGCGGCCTGCTGCGTGGCGAGCTGGCGGGCAATACCCTGCTGACCGGCGGCGCCTTCGGCGTGGAAGCGTCGCTGGTGACTATCTTGCTGATCGGCACCGTTGCCGCCTACGTGCTGCGCCTGGCCCTGGCCAGTGAAAAGGCTGCCCGGCCGGCACCGTACGCGCCGCGGGCATAAGCGGCAACGGGGTTTTACTGGCCCGCGACCGCCGGCGTGGCGCCGCTCCTGGCCACCCACTCGATCAAGGCATCGACGGCGGCGCGGCCGTTGCCGTTACCCACCAGGTCGCTATTGATCATGGCGACCACCACGCATAGCTGGTTGTTGGCATCGGGCACGTAGCCGGCGATGGCCACGACATTCTTCAAGGTGCCCGTCTTGATGCGGGCACGCGCGGCGGCCGGGCTGTTCAGCAGGCGCTTGCGCATGGTGCCGTCCAGCGCCACGATGGGCAGGCTGGACTGGAACTCGGGCGCCCACGGGCTGTACTGCATCGCTTGCAGGACACCGGCCATTTGCGCTGGCGCAATACGCCCCGTGCGCGACAGGCCGGAACCATTGTCGACCAGCATGCCCTGATCATTGATATTGTGCCGCTGGAACCATTCGCGGATGACTTGCCGCGCGCGCGTGGCCGTGTCTTCCGGCGCCGCCATGGCGACGGGACGGCTGCCCAGCCAGCCATCGCTTTGCAGGCTGCCCAGGCTCAGGAACAGGGTGCGGGCCAGGGTGTTGTCGGACGTCTTGTTGATATCGCGCAGTACTTCCGGCAAGGCGCGCGCCACGTGGTCGGCCAGCAGGCGGGTGCCGACGGGATCGGCCGTGGGCGGCACGCCCGTGCTCGCTGCTTCGCGCACCGTGCCCGTGATCGTGCCGCCCAGACGTTTCCACGTGGCGCGGAACAGCCGGTCCGCGTAGTCGTTGCGGTCGAGCACGTTGATGCTGGTGGACTTGCTGCAATTTTGCGGGAAGGTGCCGTGCAGTATCACCTGCAGCTTGCCGCCCGCATCGCGTCGGTATTCGGGCGGGCGCCAGCCGTCTTCCCACTTGGCGCAACTGCCCTTGACGAGCTTCATGTCGCTCGTGATGGTGACATTTTCCAGCGGCGGCTGCATCTGCAAGGTCAGTTGCCGCTCCGTCGCGCTCATGTCGATATCGATCAGATTGGTATTGAGCAATAAGGCATCGGGAATGACGTTGTAGCGGAACTCGGCCGATTCATCGAAGGGCGGCGCGCCGATATCGGGCCGGGCCGGCTGGAACAGCTGGCGGTCGAGGATCAGGTCGCCCTTGATCTTGACGATGCCCTGGGTGCGCAGGGTTTGCAGCATGTGCGTCAGCACGTCCGCATTGAAATCCGTGTCCGCGCCGCCGCGCAGGATCAAGTCTCCCTTCAGCACGCCATTGATGACGTCGGCGCTGGTGCGCAGTTCCGTGCGGCCGCGGAAGATGGGACCCAGCTGCTCCAGGCCCACGGCCGTCGTCACCAGCTTCATGGTGGAGGCGGGCTGCATGCTGCGCTCCGCGCCATGCGAAAGCACGGTGGTGTTGCCGCGCAAGACGATGGCGCCCATGGCGTCTTCGGGGATATTCGCGCTGCGCAGCAGCAGGCTGACGGATTCGGGCAATTGCGCTTGTGCATTGGACAGACCGATGCCGGCCAGCAAGGCAGCGATGAGGATGGGACGGAACATGGCTCTCCTTAGTGGAAAAAGACGTAGGCAACGAAGACGGCCGTGATCACGCCGGCCAGATCGGCGATGAGGCCGGCCGTGATGGCATAGCGCGTCTTGCGGATGCCCACGGAGCCGAAATACAGGGCCACGATATAGAAGGTGGTGTCGGCCGAGCCCTGGAAGACGCAGGCCAGGCGGCCGACGAAGGAGTCGACGCCGTAGGTGTTCATGGCATCGATCATCATGGCTTTCGAGCCGGAGCCGCTGAGCGGCTTCATCATGGCCGTCGGCAGGGCGGGCACGAAGTCCGTATTGATGCCCAGGTTGGCGAAGAACCAGTTCATGCCGCTCATCAGGAAATTGAACACGCCCGCGTTGCGGATCACGCTGATGGCCACCAGCATGCCGACCAGGTAGGGAATCACGGTGATCGACGTCTGGATGCCGCCCTTCGCCCCTTCGATGAAGGCGTCATACACGTTGACCTTCTTGCGCAGGGCACCGATGATGAAAATGGCAATGACGCTGATCAATACCAGGTTGCTGACCACCTTCGACACCAGCTCGATTTCCTGTTTCGTCAGGTATTGCGTGAAGTACCAGATCATGGCGACGATGGCGCTCGTCATGCCGCCCATCCAGCCCAGCACGACGCGGTTGAGCAGATTGATGCGTTGCTTGATGGAGACCGTGATGATGCCGACCATGGTGGCGACATAGGTGGCGATCATGCAGGGGATAAAGATGTCGGACGGGTCGGCCGCGCCGAGAATCGAACGCTGCGCCATGATGGCCAGCGGAATCAGGGTCAGGCCCGAAGTATGCAGCACGAGGAACATGATCTGCGCATTCGTCGCCTCTTCCTTGTTCGGGTTCAGGGTCTGCAGGCTTTCCATGGCTTTCAGGCCGAAGGGCGTGGCCGCATTGTCCAGGCCCAGCAGGTTGGCCGAGAAATTCATCACCATATGGCCTGTGGCCGGATGGTCCTTGGGAATTTCCGGGAAGATGCGCGAAAAGAAGGGCGCGATCACTTTGGCCAGCCAGCCGACGATGCCCGCCTTTTCGCCGATGTTCATGATGCCCAGCCACAAGGTCATCACGCCCGCCAGCGGCAGGGCGATATCCATCACGCCCATGCGCGCCGTCTCGAAGGTGCCATCGATGATGCGCTTGAAGATATCGGTATCGCCGAGAAACAGCCACTGCAGCACTGCGGCCAGAAAGCCAACGAGGAAAAAGCCGGACCAGATGTAATTAAGTGCCATATGCGATCAATTTTGTGTGTCGGGAGTGAGAAATGTCTGCAAACAAAGTATAGGGGCAGCCCGATACGAGTTGATGAAAGAATGCAGCAATCGCATGCCAAAAAGTTATAAGCTGGCAGCCTGTTTTCATTGGCGCCCCATGGCTTGCCCGCGTAGTCTGGGCAAGGCCTGTTCTTTACCTGATTTGTTACTCCTGTCTGCACTGGACCACTGATGATGTTTTTACGCAAATCCGCCTGCGCCGCCGGCCTGGCCCTGTTGACGCTTTTCATGGCGCCCGTGCATGCCGCCGCCGATGCCCGCGCGAATAAAACCCTGCACTTGTTTTTGAGCACCAGCGAGACGGGCCTGGACCCGGCCGTGGCGTCGGACCTGGCCAGCCTGAATTTGATGGAAAACATCTTCGACCCGCTGCTGCGCTATGACTACCTGGCGCGCCCGGTGCGGCTGCAGGGCAATACGGCGCGCGGCTTGCCGACGGTGGAAGATGGCGGGCGCACGTATCTCTTTCACCTGCAGCCCGGCATCTTCTTCACGCCGGATCCCGCCTTCAAGGGCAAGCCGCGCGAAGTGACGGCGCAGGATTATGTCTACAGCCTGACGCGGCTGTATGACCCGGCCCTGAAGTCCCCCTGGCTGTTCTTGCTGGAAGACAAGCTGGTGGGCGATGCGGCCCTGAAAAGCAAGTTCAGCTACGACACGCCGATCGCCGGCCTGCAGGCGCTGGACAAATACACCCTGCGCATCCGCCTCAACGGCGTTGACCCGAACTTCCTGTTTTACCTGGCCATGCCGGCGACGGCCGTGGTGGCGCGCGAGGTGGCCGAAGCGTATGCGGCGCCGGGACAGATCGGCAACCACCCCGTGGGCACGGGGCCGTTCCTGGTGCAGGAATGGAAGCGCAGCGACAAGATCGTGCTGCAAGCCAACCCGACCTTCCGCCCCACCGTCTTCCATACGGAGGCCAAGGCCCTGGCCGCCCTGCCGCCCGATGCGCGCCCCATCGCCAGCGCGCTGGAAGGCCAGCGCCTGCCCCTGGTCGAACGCATCGAGGTGCGCATCGTTGAGGAATATCAATCGCGCATGCTGGGTTTCTTGAAAGGCGAATTCGATTACCTGGAGCAGGTGCCCGAATCGATGACGGACATGGTGCTCGTCAATGGCGGCTTGAAACCGGAACTGGCCGCGAAGGGCTTGCAGCTGACGCGCTTTCCCGTGCTGCAGACGTACTACATGTGGATGAACATGGACGACCCCGTGCTGGGCGGCTATACGAAAGACAAACTGGCCCTGCGGCGCGCCATCGCCCTCAGCTACAACAGCCGCGAAGATATCGCCTTGCTGAAAAAAGGCCTGGCCCTGCCGGCGCAATCGCCGCTGCCGCCGAATGTGCTGGGCTATGACAAGGATTACCGCAGTCCCGTCGTCTACGATCCCGTCCTGGCGCGCGCCCTGCTGGACCGCTTCGGCTACAAGACGGGTCCGGATGGCTTCCGCACGCAGCCGGACGGCACGCCCCTGGTGCTCACCATGCACACGGAGCCGAGCACGGTGGGACGCTTGCGCGATGAATTGTGGCGGCGCAACTTGAACGCCATCGGCCTGCGCGTGGAATTTAAAAGCGACAAGAAGACGGAAATCATCAAGGCTTCGCGCCTGGGCAAGGTGCAGATGTTCGAGACCAACTGGATCGCGGACTTTCCCGACGGCGATAACTTTATGCAATTGTTGTATGGTGGCAACGTTGGCCGCGCCAACTATGCCCGCTTCAACCTGCCCGATTACAATAAACGCTATGAGGAGGCGCGCCTGCTATCCGATACGCCGCGCCGACGCAGTCTGTACTTCGACCTGTCTCAGCTGATCCACGCTTACACGCCGTGGGCATTGCTGACGCATCCCATCTCTGCCGACTTGCAGCAACCGTGGCTAAAAAACTACAGGCGCCACCCCGTGGAATTCACGTCCTGGCGCTACCTGGATGTCGATACCGCCAAGGGTAGCCCCGCACGCAAGTGACCACGCCGCTGAAACGGGCATTCATTCCTAAAAGTTATGGTTAGGAAAGCATTTTTCATTGGCTGGCCGCGGATGCATCGCGCTACTCTGAAAATGAAAACAAATAAAGTCATGCGCAAATGTCATAAAAAAATGTACCGCGAGACAGACAGCTGCGACGTGAAAAAACAGCCTGACTTGATAACTCAAGTTTCGATTGCCCAACAAGGAGAAGACCTGTGAAATTGAAGAAGCTAGCGCAGTTGGTGGCATTGATGGGGGTGGTGGGGCCGGTGATGGCACAAGAGGCGGCGGCGCCAGCAATGCAGCGGGTCGAAGTGACGGGCAGCAGCATCAAGCGCGTGGCCAAGGAAGGCGCGCTGCCGGTGCAGGTCATCACCTTTGACCAGATCGAAAAGCAGGGCATCACGACGACCGAACAGCTGGTGCGCACCCTGTCGGCAAATGGCACGGGTGCCGATAACATGACTTCGGGCAATAACGTCTTTGGCGCCGATGCGGACCGTGTCAGCGGCGGCGCCTCGTTCGCCTCGCTGCGCGGCCTGGGACCGTCGAGCACCCTGGTGCTGCTGAACGGCCGCCGCATTGCCACGCACGGCGCCAGCGGCAAGTCGGTCGACTTGAATTCGATTCCGCTGGGCGCGATTGCCCGCGTGGAAATTCTCAAGGATGGCGCCTCGGCCATCTATGGCACGGACGCCATCGGCGGCGTGATCAATTTCATCCTGAAAACCAATTACAGCGGCGTGGAAGCGTCCGTTTCCACGAATGACACGCAGGCCGGCGGCGGCGCCACGCGCCGCGCTTCCCTGCTGGCGGGCACGGGTTCGCTGGACACGGACCGCTACAACATCATGGCCAGCCTGACCGTCGACAAGGCCCAGCGCCTGAACGGCAGCGACCGCTCCTTCGTCAACGGTTTCCAGCCGGAACGCGGCCTGTCGCCCGACACCACGGGCACGCCGTTTGCCAACCAGCTGTCGGGTGCCGGTACGGCGCTGGGCGCCTCGTTCCAGCTGCCTGGCGATCCGAACAAATACCTGCAAGCCAATCCGCTGAGCTTCCAGGGCAAGTGCGACACCATCCCCGGCATGTCGCAATACCAGACGGAACTGTGGAAAGACGTCACTTCGCCGCTGCGCACCAAGTACTCGTGCGCCTATGACTATGGCGCCGACTACGTGCTGCAATTCCCCGTCGAACGGGCCAATTTCCTGTCGCGCGGCACCGTGCAGCTGGCACCTGACCACCGCATGTTCGTCGAAGTGCTCGGTTCGCGCACCAAGGCCACGGCCATCCTGACGCCGATGCAGGTGCAGGCGACGATCGCCAACAAGGCCGTGTATCCGGTGGGCGGCGCCTATTACCAGGACCTGTCGGCCTACATTCCCACGTTCGACAACACCAAGCCGATTTCCTACAAATGGCGCGCCAATGACGTGGGCAACCGCACGCAGGAAAACACCACCGACAATGCCCGTGTGCTGATCGGCTTCGAAGGCAATTTCGGCAAATGGGATTACAAGGCCGGCATTTCACGCGCGGAAAGCAGCACCAAGACCAAGCTGACGGATGGCTATTCCTACACGGACAAGCTGTACGCGGCCCTGGCCACGGGCATCATCAATCCGTGGGTAGGCGCGGGCCAGAGCCAGACGGAAGCGGCCAAGCAATTGATCGAATCGACCAAGTTCCGTGGCGCCTTCCAGCACGGCAAGACGACCCTGACGCAGATCGACGGCTCCGTTTCGGGCGAGCTGTTCCAGCTGCCGGCCGGCGCGCTGGCCGTGGCGGCCGGTTTTGACTTCCGCCGCGAAGGCTATAACTTTGCGCAAGACGTCGATGCCACGCAGATTCTGCTGGCGCCAGGCAATGCCGCGCTGAATGATGCCAGCCGTACCGTCAAGGCCGTGTATGCCGAGCTGCTGGTGCCGGTCATGAAAGACCTGGAAATGCAGCTGGCCATCCGCCGCGACGATTACAGCCTGGTGGGCGCGACGACGAACCCGAAAGTGGCCTTCCGCTACCAGCCGGCCGACTTCCTGCTGTTCCGTGGTTCGGCCAGCAAGGGCTTCCTCGCGCCGAGCTTCCAGCAACTGTATTCCGGTTCGCTGAGCCAGGAATTGCCGAACGGCGTGATCGACCAGGAAGGCTGTGCCCAGCATCCGGGCGTGCCCGAGTATTGCGCCATCGACCGCCTCGACTACAAGACGGGCGGCAACAAGAACCTGAAGCCGGAAACGTCGAAGCAGGGCAGCGTCGGCATCGTCATCGAGCCGTTCAAGGGATACTCGGCCTCGTTCGATTACTGGGCCATCAACACCAAGGACCGCATCCTGAACCGCACGCCGCAAATCGTGCTGGCCAACTACCAGGCGTTGAACCAGTACATCATCCGCAAGCCGGACGGCACCATCGACTACGTGCAGGCGGGCTGGATCAATGCGGCGGGCAGCCGCGTGCGCGGCCTGGACGTGGGCTTGCGCGGCGAAGGCAAGGTCAACGACGTGAAATGGACGGCGACCCTGGACGGCACGTACATGGACAGCTTCAAGTTTGCGGAATATCAAGGCCAGGAATACCAGGAACTGGTCGGCAAGTTCTATACGCGCGATCTGTACCTGCGCTGGAAACACAATGCCAGCTTCGGCGTGTCGCGCGGCGACTGGAGCGGCTTGCTGATCCAGAGTTTTTCGTCGGGCTACAAGGACCAGGTGCCGAACGGTGGCAAGGGCACGCCGCCGCCGGGCTTCAATCCGGACGTTTCCAGCTACACGACGTATAACCTGTCGGGCACCTACACGGGCTTCAAAAACACCACCATCACCGTGGGTATCCAGAACCTGTTCGACCGCGATCCACCGTTCACCGCGCACAACGTGGATGAAGTGGTGGGTGCCGGCTGGGACCCGCGCGTGGCCGACCCGCGTGGCCGCTCGCTGTCCTTCCAGCTGAAGTACAAGTTCATGTAAGGCAAGCATGCCGGCGGTGATCCTGCCGGCATGCTAACCTCGTGCGGCGGCGCCTGGCGCCGCCGTTTTTATTCCAGGAAAGGGCCGCATGTCCAGTCAGACCAATCTCAGCCGGCGCCGCTTCGGCGGCCTACTGGCCGCTACCCTGGGGGCGGCGGGCACACCGGCGTGGGCGGCGGCCGCGCAAGGGAAGGGCAAACGCATGCAACAGCAACATTCTTTGATCAAACCGGCGCGCCTGCGCCAGGGCGACCTGGTGGCCATCATCGCACCGGGCGGTTTTACGGACGAGGACGCCATCGCCAAGGCCGTGCGCAATGTCGAATCGCTGGGGCTGCGCGCCAGCCTGGGGGCCAACATCCGCGCCGTGCACGGCAACTATGCGGGCACGGTGCAGCAGCGCCTGGACGATCTGCACGGGGCCTTCGCCGACCCCGAGGTCAAGGCCATCTGGGCCATCCGCGGCGGCTCCGGCTGCATCTCGCTGCTGGCGCTGCTCGACTATGCCTTGATCCGGCGCAACCCGAAGGTGCTGATCGGCTATTCCGACATCACGGCCCTGCACCTGGCTATCGGCAGCCAGACGGGCCTGGTCACCTTCCACGGCCCCGTGGCCTCGTCGACGTTTTCCGAGTACACGGTGACGCAGCTGCAAAACGTGCTGATGACGCCGCAAGACAGTTATACGATCCCGATGGCGCTGGAGAACCACCGCCGCGCGCAGACGGACGCCAACTTCGCCATCCGCACCGTGCACGGCGGCCAGGCCACGGGACGCTTGACGGGCGGCAACCTGTGCATGGTCAGTGCCCTGGCCGGCACGCCGTACGCGGCCGATTTCCGCGACGGTATTTTGTTCCTGGAAGAAATCAATGAAGTGCCGTACCGTATCGACAGGATGCTGTGCCAGCTCGACCTGTCCATCGGCTTCCAGCAGGCGGCGGCGCTGATGCTGGGCATTTTCGAGCATTGCGAGGCGGCCGAGGGCGATACTTCGCTGACCTTGAACGAGACGCTGGACCAGCATCTGCAGCCCCTGGCCGTGCCGGCCGTCAGCGGCTACTCGTTTGGCCACATCCGCCACCAGTTCACGATACCGATGGGCATATTGGCGACCCTGGATGCGGACCGGCAAACCTTGACCTTGCTGGAAGCGGCCGTTTCCTAGTCTGTTCGTTCGCGCACGGCACGGCATGCGGATTATCAGTATGCTAGGGGCTGGACGTGGCATGGAGCCATGCCAGCACCCGGGATGGCCTATTTCATGATCAACCGCCGCGCCAGCGCCTACATTCTCAGCCACCCGCTGGCCTTCGCGCTGCAGGTGCTGAAGGGCTTTCGCGCCAACCAGGGCTTGCTGCTGGCGGGCGCCGTCGCGTATTACTCGCTGCTGTCCATCGTACCCCTGCTGATGCTGGTGGTGGTGGCCCTGTCGCACGTGATCGCACAGGACGAGTTGCTGCAAACAATCGGCCATTACCTGGAATGGCTGGTGCCGGGCCAGTCGAAGGCCATCGTGGCGGAAGTGGCGCATTTCCTCGACAACCGGGGCGTGATCGGCTGGCTGCTGCTGCTGACCATGCTGTTTTTCAGTTCGCTGGCGTTTACCGTGCTGGAAAACGCCATGAGCGTGATTTTCATTCACCGCGTGGCCATCCGCCGCCGTCACTTCCTCATCTCCGCCGTGCTGCCGTATTGCTACATCCTGTGCCTGGGCGTGGGCATCTTGCTGATCACCCTGGTGGCGGGCAGTTTGCAAGTGATGGGCGAGGAAAGCGTGCGCTTTTTACGCCATGACTGGGGCCTGGAAGGGGTATCCGGCGTGCTGCTGTATTTGCTGGGGCTGGCGGGCGAAATCCTGGTGCTCAGTTCGATTTACCTGGTCATGCCCGTGGGGCGGCTGTCGCTCACGCATGCGCTGATCGGCGGCGTCACGGCGGCCCTGCTGTGGGAAATCGCGCGCCATGTGCTGGTCTGGTATTTTTCCACCCTGTCGCAGGTCAATGTCGTGTATGGCTCGATGACGACGGCCATCGTCGTCATGTTCAGCCTGGAAATCGGCGCCACCTTGCTGCTGCTGGGCGCGCAAGTGATTTCCGAATACGAAAGGGTGGCCCGTGGCGGCGAGGAAGACAAGCCGCTGGCGCTAAGGACTTGATTTAAAAAGATTATTGCACTGCACAAAAAGCTGTGCTATACTCCGTTCAGTGATTGAGATTTGCTTGCAAATAGTCTCACTATCCAGGCTCAGCGCGGCGACCGACAGGTGTAATGTCGATGGCGTGACAGTGCGAAAGCGTGGATTTTGTAATTCCGGATACGATGGTCGATTTACACCTTGGAGTCACCATGCAGATAGCATGGGAGTCCGAAAATCAGGAGGCACTTTGCAGATAGCACTGGCGTCCATGACACGATTAAAGCATTGGTAATACATTGGAACAAGCCCGCGTTTTAGCGGGCTTTTTTTCGTCTGTTGCTGGCGCGTTGAGCAACCTACTGCGCAGCCCGCTCTCGACTCGGCGTTACTCGCCGTACTTCAGTACGGCTGCGTTACTCAAGCCGATATCGAGCTTGCTCGCTACGGTTGCTCAAGGCGCCGAGACTTTTACCGCTTCACGCGCCTTCTTTCCTTGCTTATAAAGCTCTGGCGATGAGTATCTTCTGAATATCGCTGGTCCCCTCGTAAATCTGGCACACGCGCACGTCGCGGTAGATGCGCTCGACGGGGAAGTCGGAGACATAACCGTAGCCGCCGTGCACCTGGATGGCGTCCGAGCACACTTTTTCCGCCATTTCCGACGCAAACAGCTTGGCCATGGCCGCTTCCTTCAGGCACGGCAAGCCCGCATCCTTCATGGCCGCCGCGTGGCGGATGAGCTGGCGTGCCGCTTCGATCTGCGTGGCCATGTCGGCCAGGCGGAATTGCACGGCCTGGTGCTCATAGATGGGTTTGCCGAAACTTTCCCGCTCGCGCGCATAGCTCAGGGCCGCCTCGTAGGCGGCGCGCGCCATGCCCACGGCTTGCGAGGCGATGCCGATGCGTCCCCCTTCCAGGCCGGACAGGGCGATCTTGTAGCCTTGTCCTTCTTCGCCGATCAGGTTTTCCGCGGGGATGCGGCAATTTTCGAACAGGATCTGCGCCGTGTCCGACGAGTGCTGGCCCATCTTCTGTTCCAGTCCCGCCACGATGTAGCCGGGCGTGTTCGTCGGCACCCAGAAGGCGCTGATGCCGCGCTTGCCGGCCGCCTTGTCCGTGACGGCCATGACGATGGCCACGTCCGCATACTTGCCGCTGGTAATGAACTGCTTCGTGCCGTTGATCACGTACTCGTCACCTTCGCGGGTGGCCGTCGTGCGCAGGGCCGAGGCATCGCTGCCCGTGTGCGGTTCCGTCAGGCAAAACGCCCCCAGCATGCTGCCTTGCGCCAGCGGCCGCAGCCATTGCTCCTTTTGCGCATCGTTGGCGTACATCATGGCGATGCTGCACACGGGGCAATTGTTGACGGAGATGATGGTCGACGTGCCGCCATCGCCGGCGGCGATTTCTTCCAGCACCAGGGCCAGGGACACGTAGTCGAGGCCGGCGCCGCCCAGCGCTTCCGGCACGGCCACGCCAAAGGCGCCCAGGGCGGCCAGCTCCTGCAATTCTTCTTTCGGGAAATGATGTTCCTTGTCCCAGCGGGCCGCGTTGGGCGCCAGGCGCTCGCGCGAAAAACTGCGCAGCGCTTCCTGGATCATCGTTTGTTCTTCATTGAGTATCATGGGACGTCGTCTCGTAATTTTTATGGTGTCTGGTGGAATTACCAGGCTATGGGCTTGCCATCGTAGTTGCGGAACACGGCCTTGTCCGTGGCCGGCAGGCTGGCCAGGGTGGCGCGGATGCCGGCAGCGCTTTCTTCGGGCGAAATATCGGCGCCGACGCCGCCCATGTCCGTGCGCACCCAGCCAGGGTGGAAGGCCACGCAGCTGACGCCTTGCGGGCCGTGCACGAGGGCCGTGTCGATCAGCACGGAATTCAAGGCCGCCTTGCTGGCGCGGTACAGCGACCCGCTGGGATTGCCCCGTTCGCTCAGGGACCCCATGTGCGAGGACAGCACGGCCAATTTCCCTTTGGCATTGGCGACGAGGGGCGCCAGAATCGGCAGCAAGCGCATGGCGGCCAGCACGTTGGTGTGCATGACGAGGTCGAAATCGGCCTGGGCGGGGAAACCGTCGTGGCGGGGGCCGTACACGCCCGCGTTGAGGATGGCCACGTCGAGCTTTTCATCGTCGAGCTTCCAGCCCAGGCCGGCGCAGCCTTCCACGTCCGTCACGTCCAGCTGGTGGGCTTCCGCGCCCAGTTGCTTGAGCTCCGCGCACGCGTCTGGCGTGCGGGCCGTGGCGATGACGCGCCAGCCATCGTGGCGGTATTGACGGACGAGTTCGTGGCCGATGCCGCGCGAGGCGCCGATGATCAATGCGGTAGGCATATGTTTTCTCCCTGAAAATAAAATGAAAGGCGCGCACCAGTGCACTGCACTGCGGTGCGCGCCCGTGCTCGGGAAGAGCTTATACCAGTTCGATCGCCATCGCCGTCGCTTCGCCGCCGCCGATGCACAGGGCGGCCACGCCGCGTTTGCCGCCGGTTTTTTTCAGGGCGCCCAGCAGGGTGACGATGATGCGCGCGCCCGAGGCGCCGATCGGGTGGCCCAGCGCGCATGCGCCGCCATGGATGTTGATCTTGCTGTGCGGAATGTCGAGGTCGTGCATGGCGGCCATGGGCACGGCCGCGAACGCTTCATTGATCTCGAACAAGTCCACATTGCTGCTGCTCCAGCCCGTCTTGGCATAGAGTTTTTTCACGGCGCCGATGGGGGCCGTGGTGAACTCGTTCGGCGCCTGCGCGTGCGTGGCGTGGCCGTGGATTTTCGCGAGGATGGTGCAGCCCAGCTTTTTCGCCGTCGATTCGCGCATCAGCACGAGGGCGGCCGCGCCATCGTTGATGGACGAGGAGGAGGCGGCCGTGATGGTGCCGTCTTTCTTGAACGCCGCCTTCAAGGTGGGGATTTTTTCCAGGCGCGCCTTTTGCGGGCCTTCGTCGATGCTGACGACGGTGTCGCCGCCGCGGCCGGAGACGGTCACGGGCACGATTTCCCATGCGAAGCTGCCATCCTTGGTGGCGGCCTGGGCGCGTTTCACGGATTCGATGGCAAATGCATCCTGCGCTTCGCGGGTGAAGGCGTACTGGCTGGCGCACTCTTCGGCAAACGTGCCCATCGAGCGGGCATTGCCCTTTTCATCGCGGCTGTAGGCGTCTTCCAGGCCATCCATCATCATGTGGTCATAGATCATGCCGTGGCCGATGCGGTAGCCGCCGCGTGCCTTCGGCACCAGGTAAGGGGCGTTGGTCATCGATTCCATGCCGCCCGCCACCACCACGTCGGCGCTGCCGGCGAGCAAGGTGTCGTGCGCGAACATGGTCGTCTGCATGGCCGAGCCGCACATCTTCGACAGGGTCACGGCGCCGGTGGAGTCCGGCAAGCCGGCCTTGCGCAAGGCTTGGCGGGCGGGTGCCTGGCCCTGGCCAGCCATCAGGCAATTGCCGAAATACACGTGCTCGACGGCATCCGGCGCGATGCCGGCGCGCTCGACGGCGGCGCGGATGGCGACGGCGCCCAGGTCGCTGGCGGTGACGTTGGCAAAATCGCCCTGGAAGGCGCCCATGGGGGTGCGCGCGGCACCGACGATTACGACTGGATCATTCATGGTGGATCTCCGGTATCAATGGCGTTTGTGGCGCCGGGGGAAGGTAGTGCGTCTGCTTACAAAAACGGATGTGTTGCGGATAGGGAAAGACGTCCTCGATATGGCCGTCGAGGATGCGCTGCTTGCGCGCCTGCCAGTAGGCGGCCGTCAGCAGGTCGGCATGGTGCTGCATGAAGTATTTGCGGATGCGGGGATTGCCCAGCAGGAAGCTGCCGAATTGTTCGGGAAACACATCGTGCTTGCCGATGGGATACCACGGTTCGGCCGACATTTCTTCCTCCTCCGTGCGCGCTTGCGGGATGACGCGGAACTGGCAATCGGTGATGTACTCGATTTCATCGTAATCGTAAAAAACGACACGCTGATGACGCGTCACGCCAAAGTTCTTGTACAGCATGTCGCCGGGGAAGATATTTGCCGCCACCAGTTCCTTGATGGCGTTGCCGTACTCGACGATGGCGTGTTCGACGAGGTCATCGCGGCCTTCCTTGTCGGCATTGCTCAGCCACATGTTCAGCGGCACCATGCGCCGCTCGATGTACAGGTGGCGGATGATGATCTGCGCCTTGTCCTCTTCGACCAGGGACGGGGCGAAATGCTTGAGCTCGGCCAGCAGTTCCTCGGAAAAGCGGGCGCGGGGAAAGGCCACGTTGGAATACTCGAGCGTGTCGGCCATGCGGCCCACGCGGTCGTGGTATTTCACGAGCAAATACTTTTCCTTGATCTGCGCGCGCGTGGTTTCCTTCGGCGGCGGATAGAAATCCTTGATCACCTTGAAGACGTAGGGAAACGACGGCAGCGCGAACACCAGCATCACCAGGCCGCGGATGCCGGGGGCGATTTCAAAGTGGTCCGAGGAATGTTTTAAATGCTGCAGGTAGTCGCGGTAAAACAGCGTCTTGCCCTGTTTTTGCAGGCCCAGTATCGTATAGATTTCGCTGCGTGGTTTGCGCGGCAGCAAACTTCGGAGAAATTGCACGTAGGCCGACGGCACTTCCATGTCGACCAGGAAATACGCGCGGGTAAACGAGAACAGCATGGCGATCTGCTGGTGCTCGAACAGCACCGTGTCGAGCACCAGCCTGCCCTGGCGGTTGTGCAGGATGGGCACGACGAACGGGTATTCGCGGTTGCCGTTGATGCCCTTGCCCACCAGGTAGGCGCCCTTGTTGCGATAGAACAAACTCGTCAGGACCTGGATCTGGTGGTTCGGTTCCAGCGGCTCACCGCCGAACAGTTGCCGCAGCCGCGTCTCCACCTGGGCCACGTCGCGCGCCAGGTCGGCAAAGCCGCAGTCCAGCTGGAAGTCCGTCACCATGCGCTGCAGGGTGATCCGCAAGCCATCCTGGCCCGGGTAATACACGCGGTAGGTGGGAACGAGCTCTTCCGTTTCGATGTATTCCGTGGAAACGACGGGGCGCACGAAGATGTAATCGTTGTGGAAATACGTGCGGTGCAGGATGTTGCAGCAGACGGAATTGAAGAAGGTTTCCGCCAGTTCCGGCTGCTTGTGGCCGCTCAGCATGCCGATATAGTGCAGCTTGAGTTCGCGCCACACTTCGTCGCTCAACTCCGACTCTTCGTACTCATCTTCGAGCATCTGCACGCATTCCTGCACGCGCTGGTCATAAAAGCCGATGCGCTCGCGGGCCGCCGTCTGCGCCGCCGCCCACGCGCCCTGCTCGAAGTAGCGCCGGGCCTGCTGGCTGGTGGCGCGGAACAGCCGGTAATGCTTGTCGAAGCCTTCGCGGATGGTGCGCGCGATATCGAATGCAATCTGGGAAGACAGCAGTTTGGGGAAGGCAATGTGCGTCATGTGTCTGCTCGCATTGAAAGCTCATCACCCAGTCGATATCCGCGCGCCCGTGCTTACTTGGTTTCGGCAAACAATTCACGGCCGATCAGCATGCGGCGGATTTCGCTGGTCCCGGCGCCGATTTCATACAGCTTCGCATCGCGCCACAGGCGGCCGGCCGGATACTCGTTGATGTAGCCGTTGCCGCCCAGCGCCTGGATCGCCTCGCCGGCCATCCACGTCGCCTTTTCCGCACTATACAGAATGGCGCCGGCCGCGTCCTTGCGCAGCTGGCGCACGGCTTCCGGCGTGGTGGCGCGGTCGCAGGCCTGGCCTACGGCGTAGACATAGGCCTTGCACGCCATCATGGTCGAATACATGTCGGCCAGTTTGCCCTGCATCAACTGGAATTCGCCGATGGCCTGGCCGAACTGCTTGCGCTCGTGCACGTAAGGCACGACGAGGTCCATGCAGGCCTGCATGATGCCCAGCGGGCCGCCGGACAGCACGGTACGTTCGAAGTCCAGGCCCGACATCAGCACGTTGACGCCCTTGCCCAGGCCGCCCAGCACGTTTTCGGCCGGCACTTCGCAATCCTGGAACACCAGTTCGCCCGTGTGCGAGCCGCGCATGCCCAGCTTGTCGAGTTTTTGCGCGATGGAAAAGCCCTTGAAGTTCTTTTCGATCAGGAAGGCCGTCATGCCGCGCGGACCCGCTTCCAGGTCGTTCTTCGCGTACACCACCAGCACGTCCGCGTCGGGGCCGTTGGTGATCCACATCTTGGTGCCGTTCAGGACCCAGCGGTCGCCCTTGAAGTCGGCGCGCAGCTTCATGCTGACGACGTCGGAACCGGCGTTCGGCTCGGACATGGCCAGCGCACCGATGTGTTCGCCCGTGATCAGTTTCGGCAGGTATTTCGCCTTTTGCTCGGCCGTGCCGTTGCGCTTGATCTGGTTGACGCACAGGTTCGAGTGGGCGCCGTAGGACAGGCCGACGGAGGCCGAGGCGCGCGAGATTTCTTCCATGGCGATGATGTGCGCCAGGTAGCCCATGCCGGCGCCGCCGTATTCTTCGCTGACGGTGATGCCGAGCAAGCCCATGTCGCCCATCTTGCGCCACAGATCCATGGGGAACTGGTCGGTGCGGTCGATCTCGGCCGCGCGCGGCGCGATTTCGGCGGCGGCAAATTGTTGGATCGCTGCGCGCAGGGAGGCGATGTCTTCGCCGTGGTCAAAGGTCAAGCCTGGGAGATGGAGCATGTCGTCCTCGTCGTCGTTATAGTGTGGCGGTCATGGGTGCCGGGTCAGTAAAGCTATGATACTCAGTTGTGACGTTTACGTAAACGTAAAGTGAGGCGCGCGCGACCGGTGCTGCCGCAGGGAGCGCTAGTTTGTTTGCGCCTTGTCAATGTTCAAATCCGCCAGCATGCGCGCGCACGCATCTTCGTGCGAACTGATTTCCGCCAGGGCCATTTCAATATCGATGCGCTGCTGTTCCAGGGTCTGGCGGTGCTGCGCCAGCACGCCGAGGAAGCGGTCCATCTGCGCGCGCGTGTCCTTCGGCGACTCGTACATGTCGACGAGGCTCTTGATCTCCGACAACGCCAGGCCCAGGCGCTTGCCGCGCAGGGTCAGTTTCAGGCGGGTGCGGTCGCGCGGCGTGTAGACGCGGTTGCGTCCGCCAGCACCTTCGCGTTTCGGGCTGAGCAAGCCCTGGTCTTCATAGAAACGGATGGCGCGCGCCGTGATGTCGAACTCCCGCGCCAGTTCGGTAATGGTATAGGTCGTCATGGATGCGGGCGGTGTTGGTTGCATGGGGCGGTCGGTAGAAAGAATCGGGCGCTGCAAGGCAGGCAGGGCGGCAAAGTGCCGTTTACGTCAACGTCAACTGTATTGTAGCGTGCCTTGCCCGTACCGCAACACAGAAAAATGGGGCCGGAAAGACGGGATTTGGCGATATCGGCAACAGTTACTGAAAATAAATTGATTCATCGGGCACAAACCCGCTTAAGATCGAGAGTTGGTGGCCGAGATGACACCAAAAAGAGCTTTCTTGGCGGAATGGCGACATTTCTTTCGCTGCGATGGCAGTAAAATTTTGAGAGCCGAATTCTTGCCATTCGGCACGATCAAAAAACAACGATGCACTATGAGAACGGCGGCACGATTGTTTCCATATTGAAAACAAAATGGCCCTTCTGAAAACTTTGTCTATAAGAAATTGTATGACATGAGCATTGCACTAATCGGTGGAGGAAGGCATTATCCGATACCGTACGTTGTAGTGCCAAACCGAGGCTTTGAATCGTGCTGCAGTGCGAAAATCAAGGCTAGCCGCGAATTTGACCCGAAGCCACGCAGGATAACAAGAGAAAATTCGGCCCAGGTTTTCACCCGAAAAGCCCTGCCGGAGTGTTAATTGTTAATTAATGCATTTTTCAAATGTAACAATCTGTATGGTCATTCAAGAAACTGACTTTCATGTTACAACATGAAATAGTACACCTATGAATTCTTCTAACGAACGCGAAAGCTTCAGCCAGCGACTTCAGTTGGCTCTCAAAAACGCCCATTATTCTCCAGACAGCCCGACCAGACTGGCGCGGGAATTCAATATCCGTTTCGACGGGCGTCCGATTACCGTGCATGCTGCTAGGAAATGGTTAGTAGGTGAAGCAATTCCCACGCAAGAGAAATTGCGCATGATTGCCCAGTGGTTGGGCGTGCCTGCGGAATGGTTGCGTTTTGGCGGTCCGGAAAGTGCCACGCCGAATGGCGAAGCGGGCAGCGCCTTGTCGCGTTTTGAGTCCGCCGATGTGAAATTGATTGCCGATTTGCAAAGATTAGATGAACATCATCGTCAAATCGCGCGTGAATTTATTCGCATGCTGGTGAGAGTCAACTACCAAAAGTAGTCCATCAGGCCTGTTCAGGCCGGCGCCGTCCGCTTTTCGCTGGCGGCGTATCTCCTGTTCTTTTATTTGCGCAGAGTCATACTGGAGACATGATTTTGCCGCACAATGAGACCTCGCATGTTGCGCTGCAGCGGGATTATTTGATAATAATCCTGCCTGCCGCGGCGCAGCGGCCAATACCAGCGCATAATCACATCAGAAACAGCCAGTTCATCCACTACGGAGCCGAGCATTTGAGCCGTCTTATGAAAAGTAACTACAGCAATACCGCGCAGCTGAAGGACTTGATGACCGTGCCTCCCATGACTGCCGCGCAGCATGCGGAAGTGATGCGCAAACGGATCGCCCACCGCAGGATGGTGGAAGAAGCCAGGGATTTGAAGCAGGCCAGTGCCACGCAATTCGAAAAACGCTAGTGGTGGATGCTTGACCAAAGCTGCTGCGCGTCGCGCTTTGCGGCCGGCGATCCTCATCGGCTCGGCGCCCCCGTGCTTCAGCACGGTTGCGCTGCCTGACCACACGGAGGCACCGAGCCTCACTGCCGCTCGCTACGCTTTTGTCAGGCATCGTGATGCCAGTGAATTAGTGAATTAGTGACGCCAACTAGAGGATAGGGGTGTCGCCAGCGGACTTCAAGCCATTCCACCGCGGTGCCAGGCTGTGCTCGATGCCGAGCAGGTCGATGACGCGCGCCACCGTATGGTCGACCATTTCCGCAATGCTGCCGGGATGGTGATAAAAGCTGGGCAAGGGGGGGAAGATGATGCCGCCCATTTCCGTCACGGCCGTCATGTTGCGCAGGTGCGCCAGGTTGAACGGCGTTTCGCGCACCATCAGGATCAGACGGCGGCGCTCCTTGAGCACCACGTCGGCGGCCCGCGTGATCAGATTATCCGACAGGCCATGGGCCACGGCCGCCAGGGTCTTCATCGAGCATGGCGCCACGACCATGCCGTCCGATTGGAACGAGCCGCTGGCGATGCTCGCGCCGATGTCGCGCAGCTTGTGCACCACGTGCGCCTGCGCTTCGATATCCTTGCGCCCCACGCCCGTTTCCTGGTGCAGGGTCAGTACGGCGGCATCGGACAGGACCAGATGCGTCTCGACGCCGGGGATGGCGCCGAGCAATTGCAGCAGCCGCAAGCCATACACGGCGCCCGTGGCGCCCGTGATGGCCACGACGATACGGCGCGGCCGCTGCTGCTGCTGCTGCTGCTGCTGATTAGGCATCCAGCAGGGACTTCAGTTCGCCCGATTCAAACATTTCATTCATGATATCGGAACCACCGATGAACTCGCCTTTGACATACAGCTGGGGAATGGTGGGCCAGTTCGAGTAATCCTTGATACCTTGACGCACTTCCGGGTCATCCAGCACGTTGACAGTGGCGATGTTTTCCACGCCGCATGCTTTCAGGATCTGGATGGCGCGGCCAGAAAAGCCGCACTGCGGGAACTGGGCCGTGCCCTTCATGAACAGCACGACGGGCGTGTTCGTCACGGTTTCTTTGATCCAGGTTTGTACGTCGCTCATAGCTGCCTCTGATGGGTAAATAAATAGATGCCGTCATTTTATAAGAAAACGCCGGCGCGGGTATGCGCCCAGGTCATAAATCGGGCAAGTGAGCCACGCCGGCGTTTATAAGGGCTTGCCCAGGCAGGCCGATTGCGCCGCGCCCACGTATTTTCCCCAGGCAATGACGGGTGCATAGCCGTGTTTGGCATAAAACGCCATGGCGCGGGCATTTGCCACGCGGGTGGACAGGTGCAGCCGCGCATAGCCGAAGCGGCGCGCCTGCGCTTCCACATGGGCCAGCAGGGCCGCGCCCACGCCGGCAGAGCCGGGGCGCGCATACATGCGCTTGAGTTCGCCTACGGGACTGTCCGCCACGCCGTCCAGCGGGCGCAGGGCGGCGCAGCCCAGCAGTTCACCGGCGCCGTCGCGGGCAATATAGAAGCCGCCGCGCGGCGTGGCCGCCTCCACGTCGAACGAGGAGCGGCCGCTGTCGCCATTGATGCGCAACAAGGCCGCCGATAATGCATCGAGCAGCAACTGCGCATCCGGGCCGGCGGCGTCCGCCGCCAGGATGGTGATGTCCTGCCCGGCGGCCATGGACTTAGCCGCGCAGCTTGGCGAACGCGGCGGCCATGCTGCCGGCCGGCTCGGGCGCGTTGCGCGACTGCGACTGGTGCTGCGCCATGCTGCGGCGGTCGTTGCGGTCGCCACGCTGTTCCGGCTTGCTGCCCGCCTGCGGCGCGCTGTCCGTCAGGCGCATGGTCAGGGCGATGCGCTTGCGCTTTTCATCGACTTCCAGCACTTTCACGCGCACGACCTGGCCCGCCTTCACCACCGTGTGCGGATCCTTGACGAAGGTGTTCGACAGGGCCGAGATGTGCACGAGGCCATCCTGATGCACGCCGATGTCGACGAAGGCGCCGAAGGCGGCCACGTTGGTGACCACGCCCTCGAGAATCATGTCCGGGCGCAAGTCGCGGATTTCTTCCACGCCTTCCTTGAAGGTGGCCGTCGTGAATTCCGGACGCGGGTCGCGGCCCGGCTTTTCCAGCTCCTTCAAGATGTCGGAAATGGTCGGCACGCCGAAGGTGTCATCCGCGTACTTTGCCGGGCTGAGGGTTTTCAGCAGGGCTGTCTCGCCGATGACGGCCTTGATGTCCTTCTTGATGTCGGCCAAAATCTTTTCCACCAGCGGGTACGATTCCGGGTGGACGGCCGAGGCGTCCAGCGGGTTCTCGCCGCCCATCACGCGCAAAAAGCCCGCTGCCTGTTCGTAGGTCTTGTCGCCCAGGCGCGGCACGGCTTTCAGGGCCGCGCGCGAGGTGAACGCACCCTTCATGTCGCGGTAGGTGACGATGCTTTGCGCCACGCTGGCCGACAGGCCGGAAACGCGCGCCAGCAGGGGCGCCGACGCCGTGTTCACGTCCACGCCCACGGCATTCACGCAATCTTCCACCACGGCATCGAGCGAGCGGGCCAGCTGGCTTTGACTCACGTCATGCTGGTACTGGCCCACGCCGATGGATTTCGGGTCGATTTTCACCAGTTCGGCCAGCGGGTCCTGCAGGCGGCGGGCGATGGAGACGGCGCCGCGCAGGGATACGTCCATGTCCGGCAATTCCTTCGAGGCGAATTCGGACGCCGAATACACTGACGCGCCCGCTTCCGAGACGACGATCTTCGTCATCTTCGCTTCCGGATGCTGCTTGATCAAGTCCTGCGCCAGCTTGTCCGTCTCGCGCGAGGCGGTGCCGTTGCCGATGGAAATGAGCGACACGTTGTGCTTGGCGGCAAGACGACCCAGGGTGTGCAGGGAACCGTCCCAGTCGTTCTTCGGCTGGTGCGGATAGATCACGGCCGTGTCGACCACCTTGCCCGTGGCATCGACGACGGCCACTTTCACGCCCGTGCGCAGGCCGGGGTCCAGGCCCATGGTGGCGCGCTGGCCGGCCGGCGCGGCCAGCAGCAGCGCTTTCAGGTTGGTGGCGAAGACGTTGATGGCGTCCAGTTCCGAGCGTTCGCGCAGCGCGCCCATCAGTTCCGTTTCCAGGTGCATGAAGCTTTTCACGCGCCACGTCCAGCGCGCCGTATCAAGCAACCATTTGTCGGCCGGGCGGCCGAGGCCCTTGATGCCGAAGCGGGCGGCGATGCGGCCTTCGCACGGGTTGTGCGGCGCATCCCATTTCGGTTTTTCCGCTTCCGTGTCCAGGCGCAGGGTGACGTCGAGGATGCCTTCGCGGCGGCCGCGCAGCAGGGCCAGGGCGCGGTGCGATGGCACGGTGGAAATGGTTTCCGAGTAGTCGAAATAATCGGCGAATTTTTCGCCTTCGTCCTGCTTGCCTTCCACCACTTTCGATTCGACGATGCCGTGTTCCTGCACGTATTCGCGCAGGGTCTGCAGCAAGGTTGCGTCTTCCGCGAAACGCTCCATCAGGATCTGGCGCGCGCCGTCGAGGGCTGCCTTGGTATCGGCCACGCCCGGGTTGTTGCCGTCGGCACTAGTAAACGCTTCGCGCAGGAACTTGCCCGCTTCCATTTCCGGCGTCAGTTCCGGATTCTCCAGCAAGCCGTCGGCCAGCGGCATCAGGCCCGCCTCGATGGCGATCTGCGCCTTCGTGCGGCGCTTCTGCTTGTACGGCAGGTACAAATCTTCCAGGCGCGTCTTGTCTTCCGCGTGCATGACGGCGTCGAGCAGCTCGGGCGTCATCTTGTTCTGTTCCGTGATCGAGGCGACGATGGCGGCGCGGCGCTCTTCCAGCTCGCGCAGGTAGCGCAAGCGCTCTTCGAGCAGGCGCAGCTGGATATCGTCGAGGCCGCCGGTCGCTTCCTTGCGGTAACGGGCGATGAAGGGCACGGTGGCGCCTTCGTCGAGCAGTTCGATGGCGGCGGCAACCTGCACGGGTTTGGCGGCAAGTTCAAGGGCAAGGCGTTGTTCGATAGTGGGCAGCATGGTTGTTTCCAGAGCGATCAAGCCTGGAATGATACGCAATCGGCGCGATTGCGCAATCTTGACAGCGCAAATGGACTGTGCGTTGACAACGGCGTCAGCGGGGCGGCAGCAGCGGGCTGGCGGGCGGTGCCGGCGGCGGGCGCTGCGGCGTGACGGATTTGCCAAAGGCATTGCCCATGCGGTGTTCCAGCGCGGCGCGGTTGTACAGGCCCAGCTGGTTCGACGGCCGCTGCAGATTCGTTTCCGCCGTCGACAGGGCGGGCGGCTGCCGGGTGGCGGCATCAGGCGCCGGCAGCAATTTTTCATTCAGGCAAGACATCGATTGCACGCGCCGGCCTGCACCATCGGTGGACATGCAATGGTCGTCCGTTTTCTCCGGCGTGACGATGACGACCTTGTCGGCCGCCTGCGCGCACAGGGCGGCACAGGCCAGCAGGACGGTCAGGAACAGGCGCGCCATGCTGGCTCCCGTAGCGAATGAAGAAGCCGCCAGCGTAGCAAGGCCATGTGTCGCCGTGATGACAGGACCCCGTCCGGGCCTGGGCCGCATGTCATGCAGTTGTCATTTTGTGAAGCTATGATCTTGCCATTCTGCAGGCAACATTGCAGTTAAGACACTTCATATGCAGGTTCTCGTTGATTTCCCTGGAAAATGACACGACCCCACCGCCGCACCGCAACGGGCAATGCCCTGGCCCTGTCCGCCTGCCTGCTGATGACATGGATGGCCTTCGTGTGTCCGGCCGCGTCCGCCATGGATGCCGCGCCGGCGGCGAGCCGGTATTTCGACTTGCCCGCCCAGCCGCTGGACGCGGCTCTGGTGGCGTTTGGCGAAGCGACCGGCTATTCCGTGCTGGTCAGCAGCGAACTGGCGGCGGGGCGCATGGCCGCGCCCGTGCGCGGCGACTACACGCCGGTCGAAGCGCTGCAGCGCCTGCTGGCGGGCACGCAGCTGGGCGTGCGTTTCAGCGGCCGCAATGCGTTTACCCTGCTGGCGCTGGCCGACGATCTTGCGGCGGCACCGGCCGCGCCCGCGCCCCTTCCCGCCGCACCGGGGCTGCCGGCGTATGCGGCCGTGCTGCAGCGCTCGCTCACGCGCGCCCTGTGCCGTTTGCATCCGGACGCCTTCGGCCGCTACCGCCTGGCCTTCCAGCTGTGGCTCGATGAGCGGGGCAGGGTGCGCGACGTGCACGTGCTCGAGCCGAGCGGCGTGGCGCAGCGCGACCGCGCCGTGCTGCAGCGCCTGCGCAGCCTGCTGATGGATGGCGCGCCGCCGGCCGGCCTGCCGCAGCCGCTGACGATCCTCCTCACGCCGCGGCCGGACCCGGCTGCCGACTGCGCGCCGTATCTGTCACTGGCGGGAGCACCCTGACCGTGACGGACGTGCTGAAAGCCACCCTGCGCAAGCTGTTCCTGGAACGCTACGGCCAGTTTCGCCGCCACCTGCAGCGCCGCCTGGGCTCGGAAGACCTGGCCAACGACGCGCTGCATGAAACGTATTTACGAGTGGAAAAGATGAACGCGCCCGAAGCGATCAGCTACCCGTCCGCCTACCTGATGCGTATCGCCATCAACATTGCGGAAGATCAACGCCGTGACAATGCGCGCCTGCTCAGCCTGCCGGACATCGACGAGCTGTACGAGATGGCCGACGAGCTGGCCGACCCGGCCCGCACCTTCAGCGCGCGCGCCGAGATCGAGGAGCTGGAACGGGCCCTGCAGGAGTTGCCGAAGCGCCGGCGCGCCATCGTCATCGCCGCCCGCGTCGACCAGCTGCCGCACCGCGACATCGCCGAGCGCTTCGGCATTTCCGCCCGCACGGTCGAGAAGGAATTGCGCGCCGGCCTGGAACATTGCTGCGCCCGCATGGGGCGTGATTTCATCCAGCGCTTCGGTCCCGGCGCGGGAAAAACGTCTAACCATCATGATTGAACAAGCGGAAGACGACATGGGTGTCATCCAGAAGGAAGCGCAGGCATGGGTCGTGCGCCTGGCCTCGGGCCAGGTCAGCGAGCGCGATGCGCAAGTGTTTCGCCACTGGTGCGCGCGCAGCCGCGCGCATGCGACGGCGTTTGCCGAGGCGCGCGCCGTGTGGGGCGCGATGGCGCCGGCCGCGCGCGCCGTCCGGCGGGCGCAGCAGCCGGTCAACACGGCGCGGCGCGCCTGGCTGGGCGGCGCCGTGGCGGCCTCGCTGGGCTTGCTGGTGCTGCGCCCGCCCACGGACCTGTGGCCGGCCGTGGCGGGCCTGGGCGCCGACTACGCCACGGGCACGGGCGAGCAGCGCGAAGTGGCGCTCGACGGCGGCGTGCTGGTGCAGATGAATACGCAGACGCGCCTGGATGCGGCGCCCCTGCAGGACGGTACGGCGGCGCTGGAGCTGCTGGCCGGCGAGGCGGAATTCCAGGCCGGTCTGCGCGGCCCGGCCCGCCTGCGCGTGCAGGCGGGCGACGGCAGCGTCTCGGCCGCCAGCGCGCGCTTCAATATCCGGCTGTTTGGCCAGGAAGTGTGCGTCACGTGCCTGGCGGGCCGCCTGCGCGTGGTGCAGAACGGCAACGATGCGGAACTGGCTGCCGGCGAGCAGCTGCGCTACCGTCCCGCGCATTTCGGCATCACGCGCACGGTGCGGGCGGGCGAGGTCAGCGCGTGGCGCCAGCGCCTGCTGGTCTTCAAGCAAAGCACCCTGGCCGAGGTGGTGGAGGAAGTGAACCGCTACCGTCCCGGCAAGCTGATCCTCAATGGCGACGCCTTGAAACACACGCGCGTGCAGGCCAGCTTTTCGCTGGACCGCCTCGACGACGTGATCGCCCTGATCCAGGATGCGTATGGCGCGCGCGTGACGCGGCTGCCGGGCGGCATCGTGCTGTTCGGCTAGCGCGGCACGCCGATGGCCTGCCGCCAATTATGACATTTTCATGACCTTTTGCAGTCCCGGACCTTGTTCCCTGTCAATGCTGCTGGAAGCCGCGAATCAGTGCCTGCCGCCCGCCCCGTGCGTGCCGCGCGCCGCCTCGCGATATCGGTCAGCAACGGAACATGAAAAGGGAATGTCGCCATGCAGCGAAGCAAGTCGGTCACGAAACACGCATCCTCCTCCGCCATGGCGGGCAATCGGACCGGTCGCCCGGTGCGCCTGAAACCGCTGGCGCTGGCCATCGCCATGCTGCTGCAGGCGGGCGGTACGCAGGCGCAGCAGCCGTTCAGCGGCGCCTGGTTCGCGGGCAAGGGGGCGCAGCAGGGCACGGCCGCCGCCACGGGACGCTTGCCGAATGGCCAGCCGGCCACCTCGCTGAACAATCCCTTGCTGCAGCAGCAAAAGGCCGAAGGCAAGCTGCAGCAATCGCTGAACAACCTCTTGCAGGCCGCGCGCGGCATCGCCGCCGAGCAAGCGGTACAGGCGGCCGCGCGCCAGGCGGCGCTGGCCGCCGGCGGCGCACCGGACGGCCTCGTCAAGGGCGGTTTGCAGGTCGACAGCAACAGCCTGACGGCGGGCTGGCTCAACGCCCAGGCGCCCGTGCAGACCCAGGCCGACGGCAAGACTGTCGTGAAGGTCGTGCAGACGGATGACAAGGCGATCCTGAACTGGGAAAGCTTTAACGTCGGCAAGAACACCACCTTGCAATTCGACCAGAAATCGAACTGGGCCGTGTTGAACCGCGTGAATGATCCGCTGGCGCGCCCCAGCCAGATCCAGGGACAGATCAAGGCCGACGGCACGGTGATGATCGTCAACCGCAACGGCATCGTGTTTACGGGCAGCAGCCAGGTCGATACGCGCAACCTGGCCGCCGCCGCCATGGGCATGAGCGACAGCCAGTTCAAGAGCGGCCTGTACGGCAAGGCGCAGGGCACGGGCGCCGTGCCGACCTTCGCGAATGACTTGCTGCTGGGGCAGAACACCTACACGCATGGCGCGGCCGAGGCGGACGTCGTCGTCGCCGCCGGCGCGCGCATCGACACGCGCAAGCCGCAGACGGTCACCGAGGGCGGCGGCTACGTGTTGCTGGCCGGCCGCAGCGTCGAGAATGCGGGCGCCATCACCACGCCGAACGGCCAGACGATGCTGGCGGCCGGCGATGCCATCGTCGTGCGCCAGGGCATGGGCACGGATAAGAACCAATATTCGAGCACGCGCGGCAATGAAGTCGGGATGCTGCGCGTGGCCGGCAGCAGCGCCGGCAGCGTCGTCAACAGCGGCCTGATCCAGGCGGCGACGGGCGACATCACGCTCAGCGGCAATAGCGTGCGCCAGGATGGCGTGCTGTTGTCGAGCACGACCGTCAATGGCCGCGGCACGATCCACCTGACGGCGGCGGACGAGAACGCCGGCGTCACCCTGGCGCGCGGCAGCGTCAGCGCCATCCTCATCGAGGACAATGGCGCCACGGCGCTGGACGTGCAGCGCGATACCCTGCTGAAAGACACGGGCAAGGGCACGGACACGCCGCAGGACCGGCGCGACCAGTCGCTGGTGCGCATCGTGTCCGCTGGCAACATCGAGTTCGAGGGCGATTCGCTGACCCTGGCCACGGGCGGCCAGGTGCTGGCCGATGCGGCCCGCCGCAGCCACGTGGCGCGCGGCGCCGCCATCGACGTCTCCGGCGCCGTCGGCGTGAAGGTCGACATGAGCAGCAACAATGTGCTGATCAATGTGCAGGGCAACGAGCAGCGCGACGCGCCGGGCAGCCGCGACGCCAAGTACCTGAACAACAGCGATGTGTGGGTCGACCGCCGCGACCTGGTGCTGGTGCCGGCTGGCACCAACGGCTATGCCACGGACCGCTGGTACACGGCGGGCGGCTTGCTGGAAGTGAGCGGCTACCTCAATACCAGCGGCCACGGCATCGGCGAATGGGCGGCCCAGGGCGGCACCGTCGGCTTTGGCGGCGGCGAAGTGGTGACGCAGGCCGGTTCGCGCATCAACATCGCCGGCGGTTCGCTGGACGTCCAGACGGGCATGGTCAAGCAGACGTGGCTGAAGGGCGCCGATGGCGCGATGTACAAGCTCAGCACGGCCCCTGGCGACAATCTGTACACGGGCCTGTACCGCGGCTATGAAAGCACGCATGCGCGCTGGGGCGCGAACACGACGGAAACCTTTGCCAATGCCTTGATCGGTCCCCGCGACCGCCTGGAAAACGGCTACACGGTGGGCCGCGATGCGGGCCGCCTGATCGTTTCCACGGGCGCGGCCGTGCTGGAAGGCGACATCGACACGTCCGTGTTCCAGGGCGAACGCCAGCAGCGCAAGCGCGACGACGGCGTGGACAGCTACAAGCAGGCGCAGACGTCGGCGGCGCGCGCCGGTCAATTGATCGTCGGCAAAATGACGCCCGTCTTCGATCCGAAGACGGGCCAGTTGCGCGACAGCCCGCAAGCCGTGCTGGAAAAGGTCGAGATCGGCAAGGTGGCCTCCATCGCCGATGGCCAGCTGCTCACTGCGGCCTTGCCGGCCGCGCGCAGCAACACCTTGCAGCTCGATGCGGATTGGCTCAATGGCCTGGAATTGGGCGCACTGAACATCTACGCCTACGACAAGCTCGACGTCAATGCCGACGTGCGCGTGGCCGATGGCGGCGACATCGCCCTGCACGCCACCGACGTGGCGATCAAGGCGAACGTGAGTGCGCGCAGCGGCAGCATTGCCGCCGGCAACATGATTTCGCGCTACCTTGCCACCGGGGGCGCCGTGTGGGCGGACCTGCCCGTGTCGCCGGAAGGGCGTCCCGCGGGCGCGGCCAGCGTGCGCGTGGCGCCCGGCGTGCGTCTCGATGCGCGCGGCCTGTGGAGCAACCTGGAACTGGACCCGGGCGCCAGCGCCGGTTTGCCGTATATCAATGGTGGCAAGGTCAGCCTGAGGAGCTCCGGCGGCATCGAGCTGGCCGGCGGCAGCGTCATCGACGTCTCGTCCGGCGCCGCGCTGATGAGCACTGGCAGCCTGCAGGGCGGCCGCGGCGGCGACATCACCCTGGCCGTCGATCTGCCGCGCGAAAAAGCGCCGACGGGCGCCTTGCTCAAGCTCGACGGCGAGCTGCGCGGCCATGGCGTGAAGGGCGGCGGCCGTCTGACGATCGATAGCGGCACGGCCGTGAGCATCGGCGGCAAGCTGCTCGACGGCGACGTGTTGCCTGCGGGAAGCAGCGCCCCCGTCGGCTTGCGCCTCGTCGACGAATTCCTGATCGCCAAGGGCGAGAAGATCCCCTTCGATTTCGCGCTCAGCACCAGCCTGATCAAGCCGGGCCAGACCCTGAGCCAAGCCGTGACGGTGGATGTGTCGGCGCAGAAACCGCTGGTCCTGGGGGCCAGCATGGTGGTGCCGCAGGGCGCGCAGGTCGTCGTCAATGGTGCGATCTATCTGGGCAGCGGCGCCATCGTTCCCGCCGGCAGCGTGTTGACGTCGATTAACGGTTTGAATGCGGGCTTCGTGGTTTCGGCGGCGGCCTTTCCGAACGGCTTGCCCATCCAGCCGATGACGACGCGGTATGCGGCTGGCAGCATCGCTGCCGAAGCGCTGGCCGCGCCCCGTGGCCAGCTGCTGCCGACCGGTGTCGCGCTGGGGCGCGACGTTGCCGTGCAGCCCATGCTGGCGCTGGACGCCAGCCTGTTCCAGAGCGGCTTTGCCGACTACGCCGTCACGGGCCGCGACGGCGTCGTGGTGGCCAAGAATGCGCAGATCGACGTGCGGATGCCCGTGCTGCGCTTCAACCCCGCCACCGGCCACACGGTGGCGGGCGGCACGGATCCAGGGGCCGCGCTGGAAGTGTGGACGCCGCCGCTGTACCAGGAAGATGCGCGCAAGGGCCGCCTGACGCAGCGCGCCGGCGCCGACCTGACGCTGACGGCGGGCAGCCCGTACGTGAAGGGCGGCCTGGCGGTGGCCGAGGGCGCCGTCGTGACGGTCGATCCGGGCCGCCAGATCAGCTTGACGGGCAATGGCCAGGTCAGCATCGATGGCCGCCTCGAGGCCTGGGGCGGCAAGATCGCCGTGCTGCCGGGCACGTTTGGCACGGGCAACGATGTGGATGTGCCGAACGGCAAGGGACAGGCCACGTCGATCTGGATCGGCGAACACGCCGTGCTCGACGTCGCGGGCCGCGCCACCGTCGCCACCGACATGCGCGGCGGCCGCTATGGCCGCGCCGACAAGGGGGGCAGCATCGAAATCGGCGCCCGCTACAAGGCCGACGCCGCCAGCGTCGATGCGGCCGATGCCTTTGTCGTCGTGCGCCCGGGCGCACTGCTCGACGCCAGCGGCGCGGCAGCCACGCTGGACTTGCCGAACCAGGGCGCCGTCAACGTGGCCGGCAGCGGCGGCTTGATTTCGCTCAGTTCCTACAACGGCATCTTTGCCGATGGCACCATGCGCGCGGCGGCCGGTGGCGCGGGGGCGGCCGGCGGCACCCTGGCGCTGGCGCTGGACACGCCCAACTATGGCCAGGTGGACCGCCAGACGCTGGAAGGCGCGGGCGTCGACAATGCGGTGCGGGTGCCGCGTGAATTCGTGCTGGCGCAAGTGCAGGGCGACAGCGTGCTGCCGGCCGATTTGCGCGCCGGCCAGCAGGATGAAGCCTTGCGCTACGGCAGTGCACGCCTGGGCGCCGACCGCGTGCAGGCCGGCGGCTTCGATAACCTGGCCATGCACGTGAACGGCATGCTCAGCGTGGATGGCGACGTCAACCTGGCGCTGGGCCAGAGCCTGCGCCTGAGCGCCACGTCGCTGGGCCTGGCGCAGCCGCCGCAGCAGCCGGATATGGATGGCCAGGAAAAGGACGGCCAGGAAAAGCGGCCAAGCCTGGCCAGCCAGGTGCACCTGGCGGCGCCGTATGTGCGCCTGGGAACGGCCGCACGCGCGCAGAAGGACAATTTCATCGTGCCCAATGCCGTGAAAGGGTCGAAAAACTCGGGCAAGGGACGCGGCATGCTGGGCGTGCCGCTGGTGGCCGACGGCTCCCTGCTGCAGATCGATGCGGGCATGCTCGATCTCGCGGGCGAGGTCAACATGGGCACGCGGGGCGAGATCGTGCAAAGCAGCGGCAAGCCGCTGGCCGTGGAACGCGATGCCTTCGAACAGCTGACCCTCAACAGCCGTGGCGACTTGCGCATGTCGAACAACGCCGCCCTGTACCAGCCGGGCAATGCCACCCTGGTGGCCGCGCAGATCTACCCGGCCACGGGCGACAGCGGCACGGTCACCGTGGGCCAGAGCAGCCGGGTCGACGAATACGGCATCGTGCGCGTCACGCTCGATCCCTTGCGCACGCTCAATATCGAGCGCAGCGCCGGCAGCGCCACGCCGAACCAGCCGTTTTCCGTCTTTGGCAGCCTGAACCTGGTTGCGCCCACCATCAACCAGCGCGGCGTGCTGCGCGCGCCGCTGGGCCAGATCACCCTGGGCGCCGAAGGCTATGAAGCCTATACGGACCGTGTCAACCTGTTGCCGGGCAGCCTGACTTCCGTCAGCGCGAAAGGCTTGACGATGCCGTACGGCGGCACGCTCGATGGCCTCAGCTACCTGTATGACGGCAACGACGTCGTGTTCAAGGGCGTGGGCAACGGCCCCGAGATCGCCTTGACGGGCGCCGCAGTCGACGTGCAAGCCGGCGCCGTGCTCGACCTGTCGGGCGGCGGCACCTTGACGGGCGCGGCCTTCCTGGCAGGACGGGGCGGCTCCACCGATGCGCGCCTCAATCCGCTGGTGCAGATGAAGCCGAATGGCGGCTTCACCTTGCCCGGCCTGAATACCAACCCCGTGTACGCCATCATTCCCGGCGTCCAGCCGGACGTGGCACCTTTGACGGCCGAGCAGGGCGCGGGCATGCCTGCCGTGGGACGCCAGATCACCATCGGCGCGGGCGTACCCGGCCTGGCGGCCGGTACCTACACCTTGCTGCCATCGAATTTCGCCTTGCTGCCTGGCGCTTTCCGTGTGGAATTGAATGGCCTGGCCGGCGCCGTCGAGGCGGGCGGCACGGTGGCCATGCGCAATGGCTCGTATGCCACGGCGGCGCAGACGGGCATCGCCGGCACGGCCATCCGCGACGCCGTGCCCGGCCAGGCCATCCTGACCCCGGCCGACGTGCTGCGCAGCTATTCGCAATACAATGAAACAGGCTATGCGGCCTTTGCCATGGCGCAAGCCACGCGCGACGGCGTGCCGCGCGCCATGCTCGAACGCGACGCCAAGGCCTTGCGACTGCAGCTGATCGCCCCGTCCCTGCACGGCGTCGAGAATAACCACACGCCATTGATGATGGATGGCAGCGCCCTGTACACGCCTGCCGAGGGCGGCTTTGGCGGTTCCCTGCTGCTGGGGACGGGGTCGCATGCGTCGACCCGCTACGAAGTGCTGGCCGACGGCACGGCGCCGCTGGCGGACTTCGATGGCGTGTCCGTGCACGCCTCGCAAATCAATGCCTTCGGCGCCCAGCGCGTGGGCATCGGCGGCTTGCCGCGCGTCACCTACAGCGATTTCGCCACGGGCAGCAACCAGCGCGCCAACATCGCCGCCATCAATGAGTCGGCGGGCGGCATCGTGCTGCGCGACGGCGCCGTACTGAAGGCGGCCGAAGTGTTCCTGGTGACGTCGAAAAAAGACGACGGCATCATCCTCGAGCAGGGTTCCGGCATCAATACGCTGGGCCGCGGCAAGGCGGCCTGGGACTCGCGCGACGGCTATGTGTACCAGCCGATGGGCAGCGTGCTGGCCGTCTCGAACGGCTGGCTGGACATGCTGCCGGCCGCAGTGCCGCCGTCCGAATCGTATGGCCCCGGCATCATCGATATCGGCGCCTGCAGGAAGGCGGGCGGCGCCTGCGGCGGCAGCACCGCGCTGTACTCCGAGGGCACCATCGCGGCCGTGACGGAGCGCGCGTTTACCCTGCGCGACAACGTGCGCTACGGTACGCGCAACCTGCAGCTGGCGATGGGCGCGATCAATATCGGCAGCGAAGCCGCGCTGGCGGACGCCAGCGCCCGCGGTGCCTTGCCGGATGGCCTGGCGCTGAACCAGGGCGTGCTCGACCGCCTGCTGCGCGGCGATACCAGCACGGGCGCACCGGCACTGGAAAGCCTGGGCTTGACGGCGCGCAATTCCTTCAATTTCTATGACTCGACGCAGTTGTCGACCATCGATGCGGCCACGGGCAAGTCGTCGCTGTCGCGCCTGGTGCTCAATACGCCCGCCATCTATGGCTATGGCGGCGCCGACGCGCTGGCGCGCATCCACACGGACACCCTGGTGTGGCAAGGCGCGACGAACGCACCCGGCGCCGTGGTTGCCGATGGCCCCGGCACCGGCAGCGGCCGCCTGCAGGTCGATGCCAAGCGCATCGAGTTCGGCTTTACGCCGGACAGCCGTCCCGACACCATCCACAATCTGGACCGCTTGATACTGGGCTTCGGCCAGGTGGCGCTTAATGCCAGCGAGCAAGTCACCGCCAACAACAAGGGCAGCCTGTCCGTCTACCAGTCGCAGGGCGCGTGGGATACGGCCATCAATGGCTACCGCTACAGCGGTGGCGACGTCGTGATCAACACGCCCCTGCTGACGGGCGCGGCCGGTTCCGTCAACCGCATCACGGCGGGCGGCAACCTGACGGTGAGCGCGCCGGCAGGTGCGGCCGCCGCCACGCCGACGAATGCGGCGCTGGCCGGCGCCCTGGGCGCCGAAGTGGCGCTGAGCGGCAACAATGTCAGCGTGGATACGTCGGTGGTTTTGCCAAGCGGAAAATTGGCCCTGTCGGCCGAGCGCGATGTGCTGCTGGGCGACAAGGCCAAGCTGGACCTGGCGGGACGCAAGATCGATTTCTACGACACCAGCAAGTACAGCTGGGGCGGCGACGTGATCCTCGACAGCCGCGAGGGCGATGTGCGCCAGGCGGCCGCTTCCGTGATCGACCTGTCGGCCGTGAACAACCGCGCCGGCAAGCTGAGCGTGATCGCCACGGGCGAGGCGGCCGGCACGGCCGACTTGCGCGGCAGCCTGCTGGGCGGCGCCAGCGGCAGCTATGACGCGGGCGGCACCCAGGTAGCCTATGCGGCCGGCGGCGCGGAAATCCGCGCCCAGCGGATCGGCGACTTCGCCGGCCTGAACCAGCGCTTGAACACGGGCAAGGTGTTCGGCAGCCGCAGCTTCCAGCTCAAGCAGGGCGACCTGGCCATCGGCGACGAGGTCAAGGCGCGCGAAGTGAGCGTGTCCGTCGATGGCGGCGCGCTGACGGTGAACGGCCGCATCGACGCCAGCGGCGAACAGGTGGGCAGCATCCGCCTGGCCGGCCGCGACGGCGTCACCATCAAGTCTGGCGCCGTACTCGACGCGCATGGCACGGTGCTGCGCACGGACAGCTACGGGCAAGTGATCGAGGCGCCGAACCGCGCCGTGATCGAACTGGCGTCGCCTGGCGGACGCCTGACCCTGGAAAACGGCGCGCGGCTCGACCTGCGCAGCGGAGACAAGGGCGGCAATTACGGCAGCATCGACCTGAACGCGCGCCGCCTGGGCGGCGCCACGGGCGACGATATCGATATCGATGCGGCCGGCGCCTTGAACATCGCGGGCGCGCGCAACATCAACGTCAACGCCTTCTGGCAATACAAGGATGCCCCGGCGGGTAACGACAAGGATGCGGACGGCCGCAACTACCAGAGCATTACCCAGGCTTACCTGGACGGGAAGCATGCGGACAGCCAGGCCTTCATGGTCAATGCGCTGGCGAACGGCAACTTGATGAACAACAAACTGCGCGGCTTGCGCGGCGATGCGAACGCCTTCCACCTGCGCCCCGGCGTCGAAATCGTCAGTGCCACGCCGGGCGGCGACCTGTATATCGATGGCGACATCGACCTGTCCGGCCACCGCTACGACGGCGTCAATCCGCTGGCGCGCCTGAGCGGCGTGTACGGCTCGGGCGAGGCGGGCGCGCTGGTCGTGCGCGCCGGTGGCAAGCTCAGCGTCTTCGGCAGCATCACGGATGGTTTCGATACGCGCACCTTGCCCGTCACGTCGGACGACCAGGGCTGGCAACTGGTGAAGGGCCGTTTGCCGTGGGGCGGCGATGTCGTCGTGCCGCAAGGGGGCCTGGTGACCCTGGCCGAAGACACGTATTTCAAATCGGGCACGAGCCTCAATTTCGCCGTGCCGATGAAGGCGATGCAATTGCGCGGCGGCACTTTGCTGGCGGTGCGCGCCACCTTGACGGCGGAGCTGAACTTGCCGGCCGGTAGCGTGCTGGGCGGCGCCGTGCGCAACGCCGATGGCAGCGTGCTGTACGCGGCCGGCACGGTCTTGCAGAAGGCGCTGACCTTATCGAGCGGCATGCAGCTCGATCCCGGCCTGCGCCTGCCTGGCGCGGCCAGGGTGGCGGCCATGGTGTGGCCCGCGAATGTGGCCTTGCCCTTCCCGGAAGGCAAGCCGTGGGATGTGGGCGATGGATGGAATCCCGTCAACGGCGTGGTGCTGGCCACCGCGCTGGCGCTGGACAAGGGCAGCGTGCTGCCCGCCGGCACCGTGGTCAAGCTGCCTGGCGACGCGACCATGGTGGCGCTGCGCAGCGAGGATGGCAGCGGCAGCCAGGGCCGCAACCTGGCGCTGGCGCCCATGCTGGCCCAGGGTTCGCAAGCGTGGTCACTGCGCCTGGTGGGCGGCGCCGATACGGCCGCGGCCGACACGCGTGCGCTGCGGCCGCATGCGAAGGACGCCCATCTGATGCTGGCCGATACGCATTACGGCATGGTCCCTGCCCGCGAATTGGTTCCAGGCACCGGCTTGCCCGGACAATACATCTGGGGCGACGATGCCGGCCTGTTTGGCCAGGAACCGGGCACGCCGATCAACCTGGATGACTTTGGCAGCGAAGAAGTGCTGCTTGGCTTCAATGAATATGGCGCAATCGTGGTCAAGGTTGCCGATGGCACACCGCCCGAATACGTGGACGTGATTGCGCCGGCGCGCCAGCCCCTGTTCAGCGTGCTGCGTACGGGCACGGGCGACCTCGACCTGCTGGCCGCCGGCGATTTCGACATGCGTTCGCTGTACGGCGTCTACACGGCGGGCACGCAGTCGGCTTCGCCGCTGGTCGATGGCAAGGATCTGTTCAACCTGCCCCGCGGCGTCAGTGCCAAGGGCCAGTTGCTCGGCGCCCTGGACAACCAGCTGACGCGTTTCGTCGATGGGGGCAGCGAGAGCCTGTACCGCGCCTGGTATCCTGAGCACGGCGGCAACCTGCTGCTGCGCGCCCAGGGCGACGTCAAGGGCGACACCGTGGGCACCGCCACGCAGCGCCGCGAGGACGCCATCGGCGCCCTGAGCCGGCAGCAGGATACCAGCGACATCGGCACCTGGCTGTGGCGCCAGGGCAGCGGCAGCACGGGCGCGGGCGTGCCGACGGCATGGTGGATCAATTTCGGCACCTATGTCGCGCGTCCCGACGGCAGCGAGCTGTTTGCCGGCCAGCCGGCCGTGTCGGGCTTTACGGGCATCGGCACCCTGGGCGGCGGCAATGTGCTGCTGCAGGCGGGCGGCGATGCCGGCATGCTGACCTCGCGCACCGATCCGGGCGGCGAGTACGCACCGCGCAGCCAGGGCCTGAACGTGGCCGTGGGCAGCACGGGCAGGGTGACGCCGGACGGCAAGCTGCTGCTGACGGGCGGCGGCGACCTCGACATCCGCATCGGCGGCGGGCTCAACCCTGTTGCCGAGGTGCGCAGTTTCGACCGCAACAGCGATGCCCAGAATGTCGATACGCGCTACGAGCGCCAGTCTCTCACGCTCAACAGCACCTTCACGAACCTGCGCGGCGCGCTGCGCATGGAGGCGGGCGCCGTGGGCGGCGTCGAGCTGCGTTTCGACCGCGCCGATCCGAAGGAATCGCGGCCGTATGAAACCTATACGGCGGGCACGGCGATTGCCAGTGGCGGACCGATCCTGGTGCCGGGCGACAGCGGCGTGCGCATCGATGCGCGTGGCGACCTGGTGCTGGGCGGCACGGCCGATGCGGGCCGCGTGAAGCAGCTGGGCAATGGCTCGCCGTTCAACTACCAGGGCGTCGAGCGCGCCGGCGAGGGCTGGAGCTGGTTCTCGCTGTGGACGCCGGCCACCGCCATCGACCTGTTCAGCGCCGGCGGCAACCTGACGCCGACGTCCGCCTGGATCCGATCGGCGACGGGCGACAACCATGCGCCCTCGGACGGACGATTCGTCATGCCGTCCGTGCTGCGCGCCGTGGCTGCCAGCGGCAGCTTGTATTACGGCAATGCCAGCCTGGGCAGGTTGGGCGAGGGCGGCAAGGTCGACATGCCGCAAAACGGCGTGATCCTGGCGCCGTCGCCGGTGGCGCCGCAATTCGTCAAGACGGGCACGGGCCAGCTGGAAATGCTGGCCGCCGATTCCATCCATGCGGCCGGCTATCCCATCACGCCATCGGGCGCTGATCCGCGCCTCTTGCCGAACCCGTTCAATCCGGGCTTCGTCGGGGCGCTGGACAAGGTCTGGTTCGGCCTGCTGCCCTTGCATAACGTCAGCACGAACGCGCTGGCGCCTTCGCCGCTGAAGTCGTTTGCGGGGAATGCTAATGGTGCCGGCGTGGAGGCACAGACCTATCCGCTGTTCAGCATGACGGCACCGACGGTGTCGGACTATGTGCCCGTGGGCCAGCTGCCTGCGCATTTCTATGCCAACAGCGGCGACATCGTCGGCCTGCGCACGGGCGGCATCGTGTACCGGGCCACGCTGAGGGGAGACGTGGGTCCGCTGGGCGTGTGGTACGAGGGCGGCGGCGCCGTGGCCGTGCGCGCCGGGCGCGACATCGTCAATTCGGGCACGCCGCTCGGCAGCGTCGAAGACGTGCCGGACGGCGCGGCCGGATGGACCAGCCAGGGCTTTGTCGGCCGGCCGGACTATCCAGACAAGCCGGTCGTCACCGGCAGCTCGTCGGCGCGCGGCAATCTGTTCGTGCACCGCCGTGCCGATGACGTCTCCGTCGTCAGCGCCGGGCGCGATATCCGCTACAGCACCTTCTATGTGGCGGGTCCCGGCCAGCTGGACGTGAGCGCCGGGCGCGACCTGTACATGGCCGACAAGGCGGAATTGCGCAGTCTCGGTTCTATCGTCGGCACCGGTTCCGGCGAGCGCGGCAACGGCGCCGGCATCAGCGTGGCCGCCGGCGTGGGCCGCAATGGCCCCGACTATGCGGCCTTCGCGGCGCGTTACCTGGACCCGGCCAAGCTGGCCGACCCGGGCCGCCCGCTGGCCGACCAGGCCGGCAGCGCCGTGTACGTCTACGGCGGCAAGCTGACCCTGGCCGACTGGCTGCGCGGCCAGTTCGGCTACGGCGGCGACGAGGCGGGCGCTTCCGCCTTCCTCGGCACGAAACAGGCGGAACTGGAAAAGGCCGGCGCGCAAACGGGCGGCGTGCGGCGCGACCTGGCGCGCGAATACGCGCTGGTCAGCCAGTTGCACCTGGTGAACTGGCTGACGACGCGCTTCGGCGGCGACAGCGGCCTGGGCATCCGCTACGACCCGGCCACCGATGCGCGCAGCTTCTTTGCCGCCTTGCCGAAGGAACAGCAGCAGGTGTACCTGAGCAATGTCTACTTTGCCGAACTGAAGGCGGCCGGGCGCGAATACAACGATCCGGACGGCATGCGCCGCGGCAGCTACCTGCGCGGCCGCGAAGCCATCGCCACCCTGTTCCCCTCCCAGGACAAGGCGGGCAAGAAGATCGAGTACAAGGGCGACCTGACGATGTTCAGCAGCGCGCTGTACACGGTCAACGACTACGCAGGCATCTATACCAAGCGGCCGGTCGCGGGCGTGCGCTACCTGAGTCCGCAGGAGTGGGCCGAGGCGGGCCGTCCGGCCGTCAACGTGCCGCACGTGATCGTCAACGATGCCGGCATCCACACGGATTTCGGCGGCGACATCGGCATCATGGTGCCGGGCGGGCGCGCGCTGATCGGCGTCGATGGCGGCTATGCGCCGGGCGAAGGCTCGGGCGTGCTGACGCAGGGGGCGGGCGAGATCCAGATGTATGCGAAAGACAGCATCCTGCTGGGCCAGAGCCGCATCTTCACCACCTTCGGCGGCAACATCCTGGCCTGGTCGGCCACGGGCGACATCAATGCGGGCCGCGGCACCAAGTCCACCGTCGTCTACACGCCGCAGCGCCGCCTCTACGACAGCATCGGCCTGGTCAGCCTGTCGCCGAGTACGCCAAGCACGGGCGCCGGCATCGCCACCCTGAACCCGATCCCGGAGGTGCCGCCCGGCGACATCGACCTGATCGCCCCGCTGGGCACCATCGACGCGGGCGAGGCGGGCATCCGCGTGTCGGGCAACGTCAACCTGGCGGCCTTGCAGGTGGTGAACGCGGAAAACATCCAGGTGCAGGGCAAGTCCACGGGTATGCCCGTGATCGCCTCGGTGAACGTGGGGGCGCTCAGCAACGCCAGCGCGGCCGCCACGCAGGCCGTGACGGCGGCGCAGGACGTGCTGCAGCGCGAACGGGCCGCCACGCGCCAGGCGCAGCCGTCGCTGTTCACCGTGAAGGTGCTGGGCTTTGGCAACGAGCAGGCGGACGAGGGCGGCCTGGGCAAGCACACGGGCGGCGAGCCGCAGGCGTCCAGCTACCAGCCGGCCGGCGTGGTGCAGGTGCTGGGCGCGGGGCCGTTGACGGCGCCGCAGCTGCAGGCGCTCACGCCGAACGAGCGGCGCGGTTTGCAGCCTTGAGCGGAGTTTTATGAACATTTGATGACATTCGGCAGTCGCCGCGCGCGGCGAC
>NZ_RFSK01000054.1 GCF_009923995.1 Janthinobacterium sp.
AAGCACCCGCGGGTGCTTTTGTGTTTTCTGCTGCGGTATTCTGCTTGAATCTTACATGCTGGCGCGCGAAGCGGGCATGACGCTGGCCATCTGCGCCATCCACGGTTCCGTGATGGTGCGGATTTCCCGGTCATTCGCGAGGATCTGCTTGAGCAGGTCGATCTTGCGCTGGCGCGCGGCGCCGGCCAGGGCGGGGACGTTGCCCGGCAAGGTGGGGCTGGCGGCGCTGGCGCACTGGTTTTCCAGCGTGTTCAAGCCATCCCAGTCACTCGCACGTGCGGCCACGACCATTTTGCTGGTCATTCCTGCAATATTTTCGTACATCGAGAGAACGTCGTTGGAGGTCATGAGCACACCCGTAACTAGTGAATGGATTACCGCTTGTCCAGATTAACGGCAGGTGTACGGGGAACTTGAGGGTGTTTTTGAAAATAAATGAAAATAATTTGGCTTATTTTCAGCAGCCCCCCGGCATCGCCCGCCAGGCCGCATGGATGGCGGGGCGCCAGGCGGCGATGGGGGCGGGCGAGGGGGTTATTTGACGAGTTCTTCCAGTCCCGCGGCCAGTTCGGCGGGCGGCGGCATCCTGTCCACCAGCACGGACGGCGGCAGGCCCAGCGATTCGGCCACGTCGCCGGGATAGCAGGCGATGATTTCTTCATTGCTCAGTTGATTTTCATCAATGCGCGCGCGCCAGGCGGCCAGGTGGATGATGGCGGCCAGGCGGTTCAATGGCGGTCTTGCCAGGGGATCGGGAAAGGCGGCGATGGCGTCGGCAAACGCGGGCGGGAATTTCCAGCGCCGTGCCAGTTCGGCGCCCACCTGCGCATAGTCATAGCCCAACGATACCCGCTCCGCGTCCAGGCGGCGGGCGTCGAGCGGGGGCGCGATCTTGTCGAGCTGCATGGCTTGTTCGGGCATGGCCGCATGGATCACCAGTTGCCCGATGGCATGCATCATGCCGATGGTGAAGGCCAGCTCCTGGTTGTCCCCCGTCTGCCTGGCGATCCAGCGGGCGGACACGGCGGTGTGCAGGCTGTAGCGCCAGAACTGGGGCAGATGCAGGCCGGGCACGGTCTTGAAGCCGCTCACCAGGCCCGAACTGATGACGAGGGTGCGCACGGTCACGAAGCCCAGCATCAGCACGGCGTCTTCCACCGTGCCGATGCTGCGCGAGACGTGGTAATAGGCGGAATTGGCCAGGCGCAGCAGCTTGGCGCTGAGGGCCGGGTCCGCGCCCAGCTGGCGGGCGATGTCTTCCGTGGAAATGGCGGGGTTGTCGAAACTGCGCACCAGCTCGTCGACGATCTTCGGGGCGGCAGGCAGGGCATGGGGATGCTGGAACAGCGCGTCCAGTTGCATGGCGATCTCCTTGGCGTTGGCGCGGCACGGTGTGGGGTCGTGAAACTATATGCCGATTTTTTGTTCCCATGCAAAAAAGATCACGCACGCTGTTTTCACGGGAAACAGGCTATGATTTTGGCTATTCCATTGAAAGGATCACCATGCACGGTTTGCGTTTTTCCTGGCGCCAAACGCCAGTCCAGGCTGCCATCGCCCTCGTCCTGGCCGGCGCCACCCTGGCCAGCCTGCCTGCCCAGGCGCACGGCCAGGATGGGGCGGCTTCCGCTCCCGCCGCCGTCCCGGCGAAAGTCTTGCCCGGCGACGACTTTTACGACTACGTGAATGGCGACTGGATGCGCAGCACGCAGATTCCCGCCGACCGCAGCAGCTGGGGGTCGTTCGCCATGCTGGCCAACGCCACGAACGAGCGCATCATTGCCCTGATCGAGGGCTTGTCCGCCACGCAACAGGCGAGCGCTGGCGCGCGCCAGGTCAGCGATTTTTATCGTACGTATATGGACGAATCGGCTATCGAAGCGAAAGGCTGGGCACCGATCAAGCCGCTGCTGAAGAAAATCGATGCCGTGCACGACCGGGCCGGGCTGGCGCGGGCGCTGGGCGAGAGCTTGCGTGCCGACGTCGATCCGCTCAATTCCACCAATTTCCATACGGAAAACCTGTTCGGCCTGTGGGTGGCGCAGGACTTGAACGACACCACACGCAACGTGGCCTATCTGCTGCAGGGCGGGCTGGGCTTGCCCGACCGCGCCTTCTACCAGGATGGCAGTGCGCGCATGCAAGGCTTGCGCACGGGCTACCAGGCGCATATCGCCGCGATGCTGGCCCTGGCCGGCTACGGCGATGCGCCGGCCCGCGCCGCGCGCGTGTTTGCGCTGGAACAACAAATTGCCGCGAGCCACGCCAGCCGCGAGGATTCCGCCGACGTCGCCAAGGGCAATAACGCGTGGCGCGCGGCCGACTTCGCCAGCAAGGCGCCGGGGCTGGACTGGTCCGCCTTCTTCCAGGCGGCGGGGCTGGGCGCGCAGCAGGACTTCATCGTCTGGCATCCGACGGCCATGCGGGGCAGCGCGGCGCTGGCGGCGAGCGTGCCGCTGGCCACGTGGAAGGATTTCCTCGCCTTCCACGCCATCAACCATTTCAGCACCACCTTGCCGAAAGCGGCGGCCGGGCAGCGCTTCGCCTTCTATGGCCAGACCTTGAGCGGCACGCCGCAGCAGTCGCCGCGCAGCAAGCGGGCGCTGGCGGCGACGAACGAGGCCCTCAGCGACGCCGTCGGCCAGCTGTATGTGGAGCGCTATTTCCCGCCGGAGTCGAAAGCCCGCGTGCAGGCGATGGTGACGAACATCGTCGCCGCCTTTTCGCGCCGCATCGACAAGCTCGACTGGATGGCGCCGCAGACCAAGGCGCAGGCACAGGAAAAGCTCAAGACCCTGTACGTGGGCGTGGGCTATCCGGAGCGCTGGGAAGACTATGCGGGCTTGCGCGTGGTGCGCGGCGACGCGCTGGGCAATGCGCAGCGGGCGGAGCAGTTCCACTACCGGCAGGAACTGGCCAAGCTGCGCCAGGCACCCGACCGCAAGGCCTGGGCCATGCCGGCGCAGCTGGTCAATGCCGTCAACCTGCCCCTGCAAAACGCGCTCAATTTCCCCGCCGCCATCCTGCAGCCGCCGTTCTTCGATCCGGCAGCGTCCGATGCGGCCAACTATGGCGGCATCGGCGCCACCATCGGCCACGAGATCAGCCACAGTTTCGACGACCAGGGCGCCCAGTTCGACGCCCAGGGCAAGCTGCGCGACTGGTGGACGCCGGCTGACCTGGCGCATTTCCAGGCCGCGTCCAAGCAATTGGTGGCGCAGTTCTCCGCGTATAAGCCGTTCCCCGACCTGGCCGTGAATGGCCAGCTGACCCTGAGCGAAAACCTGGCCGACCTGGCCGGCGTGGCGGCCGCGCACGACGCGTTCACCCTGTCGCAGCAGGGCAAGCCGGCGCAGGCCGACGCGGACCGGGCCTTCTTCACGGGCTACGGCATCAGCTGGCGCAGCAAGGCGCGCGAGGCGGCGGCGCGCCAGCAGATCCTCACGGATGGCCATGCGCCTGCGCAATACCGCGCCGCCACCGTGCGCAACCTCGACGCCTGGTACCCGGCCTTCGACGTCCAGCCGGGCCAGCAGCTGTACCTGGCGCCGGAACAGCGCGTGCGCGTCTGGTAGGTATTGCTAGGCCGGCGCGTACGGCGCCGGCACCGTAAAATGGCGGGATTACCGATTGGAGCGCCATGAAGCCGACCCCGCCAGACCAGCAAGACCAGTTGCACGCCATCACGGGCCGCACGCTGGCCCATTACGACGCCAGCGCCGAGCAGTTTTTCGCTGGCACGCGCGACCACGACGTCAGCCAGAACATCGCCGCGCTGCTCGGCGCCATCGGCAAGCCGGCGCCGCTGGCCATCCTCGACCTGGGCTGCGGCCCCGGCCGCGATCTGAAGGCGTTCACGGCCATGGGCCACCACGCGACGGGCGTCGATGGCTGCGCCCGCTTTGTCGAGATGGCGCGCGCCTACAGCGGCTGCACCGTGTGGCAGCAGGATTTCGTCGACCTCGACCTGCCGGCCGCGCACTTCGACGGCGTGTTCGCCAATGCCGTGCTGTTCCACGTGCCCAGCGCCGCCTTGCCCGGCGTGCTGGAGGCCCTGTACGCCTGCTTGAAACCGGGCGGCGTGCTGTTCAGTTCGAATCCGCGCGGGCAGAACGAGGAAGGCTGGAACGGCGCCCGCTATGGCAGCTACCACGACGAGGCGCGCTGGGCCGCATACGTGCAGGCGGCCGGCTTTACCCTGGTGGAGCAGTATTACCGTCCGCCGGGCTTGCCGCGCGAGCAGCAGCCGTGGCTGGCCACGGTCTGGCGCAAGCCGGCCTGATCGGCGTACTTTGGCTGAATTTGGGCATGTGTTAGGAACCGTACATAGTTTTTACGGCCTCGGGCTTACTATGGATACATCGACACGCAGCAAGCAGCGCAAGCCGCTTCGAGCAGCGTGTGAGCCGCAGTACCGGCCCTTCGGGGCAGGACAACAGATGTACCAACTACAGTGAGGATCCATCATGAACAAAGATCAAGTCGAAGGTAAACTGAAGGAAGTCGGCGGTAAAATCCAGGAAGCCGCTGGCAAGGTCGTCGGCAGCGAAGAACAGCAAGCCAGGGGCCTGGCAAACCAGGTCGAAGGCAAAGTGCAGAAGAAAGTGGGCGACGTGAAAGATGCGGTGGAAACCGTCACGCGCAAGCCATAATGGTGGACACCTGACAAGACCTGCTGCGCGTCGCGACTTGCGGCCTGCGATGCGCACTGTGCCAGAGCACAGTTCCGCTTCTCGGCCACGCGGCTTCCGCTCGCTACGGTCCTGTCAGATGTCGTTACTGTGCTTGATCGCATTGAGCATTGAGCACAGTACACAACAAAAAACCGCCGCCTGTCGCGAGACAGGCGGCGGTTTTTATTGGTGGGCGCGCTTTACTTCGCTACGCCCAGGTTCTGCTTGAAGAACATCTCGATCTTCCTGTACACGTGGCGCTGGCCTGCGCGCGACGAGATGCCGTGCTTGGCGCCCGGGTACGTCATCAGGTCGAACTGCACGCCGCGGTTCACCAGCGCATCGATCAATCGCGTGCTGTTGCTGAACAGGACGTTGTCGTCGGCCATGCCGTGCACCAGCAGCAGCGGCGACTTCAGGCCGTCCAGGTGGGCGAACACGGTGCTGGCCTTGTAGCCATCGACGTTTTCCTTCGGCATGCCGAGGAATTGCTCCGTGTAGTGGGTGTCGTACAGCGACCAGTCGGTGACGGGCGCCACGGAGACGCCCATGGCGATCTTGTCGGACGCGGCCGACAGCAGACGCAGGGTCATGAAGCCGCCATAGCTCCAGCCGAACACGCCGATGCGTTTCGGGTCGACGAAGCTTTGCTTGCCCAGCCAGTCGATGCCCACCAGCTGGTCGGCCACTTCGGCCGCGCCCAGGTTGTGGTAGATGGCGTCCGTGAAGGCGCGCTCGCGGCGCGAGGAACCCCGGTTATCGAGGCGGAAGACGACAAAGCCCTGCTGCGCCATGTACTGGTCGAAATTGTTGCCCCAGCGGCGAGCCACGTGCTGCGAGTGCGGGCCGCCGTAGGTCGACAGGAAGACGGGATAGCGCTTGGCCGCGTCGAAGTTCGACGGCTTGACGATGGAGTAGTACAGGGTCTGGCCATCGTTGGCCTTCAAGGTGCCGTATTGCGTCGGCAGGTGGTCCGCCTTGTATTTGGCGTACGGGTGGCTGGCGTTCAGCGCATTTTCTTCCAGCCAGCCCACCATGGCGCCGTCCGGACGGCGGATGCTCACCTGCGGCGGCGTGGCCGGGTCGGAAAACGTGTCGACGAAGACTTCGCCATTGCGCGAGAACGTCGTGTCGTGCCAGCCGTCGGCTTTTGTTACGCGCTGCGGCTTGTCGGCCGTGCTGCCGTCGATGGCCAGGGCGTAGGTCTGCTTGTCGATCACGGCGTCGCGGTTCGAGGAAACAAACACCTTGCCCGTCTTCTGGTTCACGGCCAGCACGCTGTCGATGCCCCATTCGCCGGACGTGACCGGGTGCAGCAGCTTGCCGCCCATGTCATACAGGTACAGGTGGTTGCGCCCCGTGCGCTCGGACGACCACAGGAAGGTGCCGTTCGGCAGGAAGCGCAGGTCGTCATGGATGCTGACCCAGGTTTTGGACGTTTCCGTCAGCAGGGTGCGCTGCGCCAAAGTAGCGGCATCGACGGCGACCAGGTCGAGGGTCTTCTGGTCGCGCGACTGGCGCTGGTAGACGAGCGCCTTGCCGTCCGCGCTCCAGTCGGCGCGCACCAGGTAGATGTCCGGGTTCGTGCCCAGGTCCACCTGGCGCTGCACGCCCGTTTCCGGCGAGACGATCAGCAGCTGCACCAGCACGTTCGGGTCGCCCGCGGCCGGGTAGCGCTGCTCGACGACGTCCGTGCGGTCGGCGAAGATTTCGAAGCGGCGCACCACGGGCACGGGCGCTTCGTCATAGCGTTTGTAGGCGATGGCGGAATCGTCGGGCGCCCAGTAGTAGCCCGTGCGCTGGCCCATTTCTTCCTGCGCCACGAATTCGGCTTCGCCGTTATGGATGGTGCCCTTGCCATCGGTGGTCAGCTGGCGTTCCTTGTTGGTCTTGAGGTCGATCACATGGATGTTCTGATCGCGCACAAACGACACGTAGCGGCCTTTCGGCGAGATCTTCGGGTCCAGCACATTGCCCTTGGCGACCAGGCGCGCCTGGTCCGGGTGGGCCGCATCGACCAGGTACAGGTTGCCGGCCAGCGGCACCAGCAGCTGCTTGCCGTCGGGCGACCAGCTGTAGCTGAGAATGCCGTTCAGGCTGGCCGTGCGCTCGCGTTCGCGGCGCGCCTGTTCTTCGGGCGAGATGGTTTCATTCGGCACCAGCGCCTTGGAATCGACCAGGCGGTGCGTGCTCTTGTCCTTCAGCTTGAATTCCCACAGGTCGAGCTGGAACTGGTTGTCGGCGCGGCCGCGCAGGAAGGTGACGCGCTCGCCGTCGGGCGAGACCTTCAGGTTGCGCACGCCGGGGCCGGCCAGCGCCGGATCGGCGTGGATGCGCTCCAGGGTCAGCTTTTCGGCCGATGCGGGAACGCTGGCCATCGCGGCCAGGAAACAAAGAATAAAACGCATGGATGTCTCGGTAGTTGGAAGAATGAAGGGCACGGCCTGCATCGCGGGGAAGGCTGGCGTGAGCGATGCCCAAGCGTAAGACGATACCAGAGCGTGCCGGTTTATGCGATAGCGCTGGCCACGGAATAAGGCCTTGCTGGCCGTATTTTCTTCGTGAAAAATCTCCGGGTGCCGCCCATTCCATGGCGCTTTGCCCATTCAGGCCAATATCGACCCTTCGACGACCGTCACGCACGCGCCGCCTATCCAGGCCTGGCCAGCTCGGAAAGTCACGCACACGCGGCCATCGCGCTGCAAACACGTGCCCTGGCGCACGCGGTAGTCGGCGCCCGCCAGCAGTTGCGCGATGCAGGCGTTGGCGCTGCCCGTGACGGGGTCTTCCACCAGCGCGCCATGTTCGCTGAGCAGGGCGCGCACTTCGTAGTCGGCCGGTCCGTCCGCCGCGTGGGCGCCGTACAGCGCCAGTCCATCGGCCCGCGACGCGGCCAGCAATGCCGTCAGCGCCACGATGTCGGCACAGACGGCCAGGCAGGCGGCGGCGCTGGCCAGCGGCACGCACAGCCAGCGGATGCCCATTTCGACGACGCTGCCGTCGCTGGCCGGCGTGCCGCCCAGCGCCGCCTGCAGCAGCGGCAGCAGGGCCGGGTCGAGCGGGCGCGCGGCGCCGGGCGGCGCCTGGAACGCCAGCACGCCGCCGGCCTGCCGCTCGATCTGCACCAGGCCGACGCCGCATTCCTGCACGATGCGCGCGCCTTTCGGCTGCATGCCCGCGTCGAGCAGGGCATGCGCCGTGCCCAGGGTCGGGTGGCCGGCGAACGGGAATTCCATCTCGGGCGAAAAAATGCGCACGCGGTAGTCGGCGGCCGGGTCGCGCGGCGCCAGCACGAAGGTGGTTTCCGACAGCCCCGTCCAGCGCGCGATGGCCTGCATCTGCGCGTCGTCGAGGCCACCGGCGTCGAGCACCACGGCCAGCGGGTTGCCCATGAAGGGCGCGCTGCTGAAGACATCGACTTGCAGGAAGGGGCGCGGGTGCGGCATGGACGGTTCCTTGGCGGCTGGGTATTTAGCGGGCGGCGCGCAGGCGCTGCAGCGACAGGCGGTTCAGATACCAGGTCAGCAGCACGGCCGCCACCGTCAGGCCCGTGACGAGGCCGATCCAGAAGCCGGCGGCGGCCATCGGCTGGGCCGGCGACCAGGGGAAGCCGGCCGGCGCCAGGCCCAGCACGTAGCCGATGGGCAGCGAGAAGCCCCAGAAGGCCAGCAGCTGGATCAGCATCGGCTGGCGCGTCACCTTGTAGCCGCGGATGGCGCAGGACGTCGCCACCTGCGTGGCGTCGGACAGCTGGAACAGGGCGGCGAACAGCAGCAGCTGCGCGCACAGGGCCTGCACCTGCGGGTCGGACGTGTAGGCTTGCGCGATCTGGTGGCGGAAGACGGTGATCAGGGTGGCCGAGACGATGGCCGCCGTCAGCGACATGGCCACGCCCACCCAGGAAATGAAACGGGCGCGGCGCAGGTTGGCTTCGCCCACGGCGTGGCCCACGCGCGTGACCAGCGCGATGCCGAAGGTGAGCGGCACCATGAAGACGACGGACGAGAAATTGAGGGCAATCTGGTGCGCCGACACCTGGATCACGCCGAAGCGCGCCACCAGCAGGCTGATGACGCCAAAGGCGCTCACTTCGGCAAAGTACGTCACGCCGATGGGCAGGCCCAGGCGCAGCATGGGGCCGATGGAGGCCATCTGCGGCCCTTCCCAGTGCGAGAACGGATACGTGGCATGGTAGGCGGGGGCGATGCGTATCCACGCCAGCATGGCCAGCAGCATCATCCACACGCAGCAGGTGGTGGCCACGGCGCAGCCCACGCCGCCCAGCTTCGGCATGCCCCAGTGGCCGTAGATCAGCAGGTAGTTGACGAAGATATTCAGCGCCAGCGCGGCCAGCGCGATGACCATCACGGGCTTGGTCTGGTTGATGCTGGTGCTGTAGCCGTACAGCGCGCGGTAGGCGGCGAACGGCGGCAGGGCGCAGCTGATGATGTGCACGAAGAGCTTGGCCTTGGCGGCGACCGCCGGCTCGAGCATCAGGTGGTCGAACACCAGCGCCGCCATGTTCGTCAGCAGGCAGGCCACAAGGCCGACGAGCAGCGCCTTCCACAGCGACTGGCGCACGATGTGCGGCACCTGGTCGTGGCGCGCGGCGCCGATTTCATGCGCCACGAGGGTATTGATGGCCATCATGATGCCGCTCACGGTGACGAGCACGATGGACCAGATGGCCGCGCCCAGCGACACGGCCGCCAGCTCCTCGGGATTCGTATGCCCCGTCATGGCCACGTCGGCCGCGCCCATGCCGACCGTGGCCAGCTGGCCGATCAGGATGGGCCAGGCCAGCTTCCACAGCGAGGACACTTCATTGCGGATGGCGGGCAGGGTGAACGAGGTAGTGTGTGGCATGGGCGGCAAGCTTGACTAAAGACAAGATTCTACTGGCATTCGCCGCACTTGTCCGCGCGGCACTTCCTGCCCGGTAATCATTTGTTACAGCTAATAGTGACGAGCGCGGCTAGACTGCGTGCTCTATTTGGCAAGATGACCAAATAGTCACACCGTAACACCCTGACTATGGAGCATGACCATGTTGACACACACCCTGAGGTGCGCCCTGCTGCTGGGCGCCGCCCTGACGGCCGAACTGGCCGCCGCCGGCGAACTGACCCTGTATTCGCGCGACGATTATCTCGGCCGCTCGCACACCGTGCGCGACGCCATCCCCGACCTGGAGGACGTGCGCTTCAATGACACGACGCAGAGCATCCGCGTGCGCTCCGGCCTGTGGGAAGCGTGCGAGGAAGCGGACTTTCGCGGCGCCTGCTTCCTGCTCGAGGCGGGGGACTATCCTTCGCTCGACGGCCACGCCAACCGGATCACCTCGCTGCGCGAAGTGCGCGGCGGCCGGGACGGCAGCTATCCCGGGCGCGGCCATGACCGCGACCGGGACCGCGACTGGGAGCGCGAGCGGGAATGGGACGGCCGCCGCGACCGCGAGCGCGGCTACCTGCCTGGCCGCGCGCTGGGCGGCGAACTGACTTTTTACACGCGCGACGATTTCGCCGGCCGCAGCTTGACCGTGCGCAACAGTTCAGCCGATTTGCGCGAGCGCGATTTCAATGACACGGTGCAGAGCGTGCGCGTGCGGTCGGGCTACTGGGAAGTGTGCGAGGAGGTCCGTTTCCGCGGCCGCTGCCGCACGCTGGGCCCCGGTGACTATGCCAGCCTGGAACGCATGAGCAACCGCATCTCTTCGGTGCGCGAAGTGCGCTGACGCCGCGCGCGGCGCGGCAAGTGACGCCAACAGGCTCCCACGGGGGCCTGTTATTGCTTTTGGTAACAATTTATTGTGCTTTTCGCATACTTTGTTACACCGTTTTTTGTGCGGATGGCTACACTGACAGCAGTTGTCATGTCGATCACTTATCGTTACCGCCACCGGAGACCTCCCCATGAATCGCCCGTTCGCCTTCGCCCTGCTATGCGCCAGTTCCCTGTTTGTCCACCTCGCCGCACAGGCCGGCGAAATCCGCCTGTACACCGACGATAATTTCAAGGGACGCGTGGTGGTCTTGCGCGACACGACGGACGACCTGTCGCGCGTCAATTTCAACGATGCCGCGTCGAGCATCAAGGTCGAGTCGGGCACGTGGGACGTGTGCACGCATTCCGACTTCAAGGGTGACTGCAAGACCCTGGCACCGGGCGAGTACCGTTCGCTGCCGGGCATGAACGACCAGATTTCCTCCGTGCGCGAACTTGGCGGCAGCAGCGGCAGCGGCAGCGGCAGCGGTGGACGGCGCGCGGCGCTGGAACTGTTTGCCGACGGCGGCCAGCGCGGCGCGTCGGCGGGCGTGAATTCGGACCGCGACGACCTGGTCGACATCGGCTTCAACGACCGCGCCAGCAGCGCGCGCATCGAATACGGCTACTGGCAGCTGTGCAGCGATTCCAACTACCGCGGCAGCTGCCGCGTCTTCGGGCCGGGCAGCCACGATGACCTGGGCGGCCTGAACGGGCGCGTGTCGTCGGCGCGCATGGTCGATCCGCGCGAGGAGAACCGTCCGCAAAATAACGAGGGACTGGTGGTGCTGTACGGCCGCGCCTTCCTGAAGGGCCCCGGGCTGCAGGTGAACCGCGATGTCAGCGACCTGGTGCACCTGAACTTCAACGACCAGGCCGCCTCCATGGTCATCAACGAAGGCACGTGGGAAGTGTGCACGGATTCGCAGTTCAACGGCAGTTGCGAGCGCAAGGGACCGGGCAAGTATGAAACCCTGAGCACGACGCTGGAAAAGCGCATTTCCTCGCTGCGCCGCCTGTATTGAGCTTTTTGCGCCGGCTGGCGCTTGTTACAATGGCACCCTGGCGTCCTGGCCAGGCAAATCATCACCAAAGAATGAAGAATGGAGTAAATCATGACGGGCCCTTTCAAACACGCGCTGGCATGCGCGGCGACCCTGCTGCTCTCCCTGGGGGCACATGCGGCCGCCCATGCGGGCGAAATCACCCTGTTCGAGGATGATAATTTCCGTGGCCGCGCGGTGACCCTGCGCGAAACGACGGACGACCTGTCGCGCCTGGGCTTCAACGACAAGGCGTCGAGCATCATGGTGCGTTCGGGAACGTGGGACGTGTGCACGGATTCCGGCTTTCGCGGCAATTGCCGCACCCTGGGACCGGGCGAGTACCGCTCGCTGCCGGGCATGAACGACGCCATCACCTCGGTGCGCGAATCGGGCCGCGGCGATGGCTACAATCCCGGGCGCCCGGGACGCGATCCCGATCGCGGCAACGGCGGCTACGGCCGCGGCTCGACCCTGGAAGTGTATTCGGGCGCGGGCCAGAACGGCGGCTCGGCGCGCCTGAACCGCGACACGGACGATTTCGTCAACATCGGCTTCAATGACCGCACCACCAGCATCGTCATCTACAACGGCTACTGGCAGCTGTGCAGCGATTCGAACTACAACGGCACCTGCCGCATTTTCGGCCCTGGCCGCCACGACGACCTGGGACGCGGCCTCGATGGGCGCGTTTCGTCGGCGCGCATGGTCGACGAGCGCGAGGCGCGGCGCCAGCAGCAGTACGAGCAGCCCTACCAGCAGCCGCAGTATCCGCAATACCAGCAGCCGCAGTACCAGCAGCGCGGCGCCATCGTGCTGTTCCCCGATGCGGGCATGCGCGGCGAACCGCTGGCGCTGGACCGCAACGCGGAAGACCTGGTGCGCTACAACTTCAACGACCGCGCCTCGTCCATCGTCGTCAACGAGGGGCAGTGGGAAGTGTGCAGCGACTCGAACTTCCGTGGCCGCTGCGAAGTGATCGGGCCGGGCGAGTATGGCCGCCTGAATGGCATGGAAAACCAGATCTCCTCGGTGCGCCGCGTGCGCTGATGCCCGCCTGACGCCATGCCGACAGGCCGCCTGCCGGGTGCATCCCGCCAGGCGGCTTTTACATTCCCTGCCGTGTGCTGACATTTGCTTGCCCTTTGTTACACTCGCCGCCTGCCGCCTGGTCTACACTGGCGAAAATGTAATCCGTATTGGAGTTGTCATGGTTCGATCTTTCCGCCCCGCGCTGTTGTGCGCAGCCACCTTACTTGCCCCTGCCAGCGCGCTTGCCGGCGAAATCACCCTGTTCGAGGACGCCGGTTTCCGTGGCCGTCCCGTTACCCTGCGTTCCGACGCGGGCGACCTGTCGCGCATGGGCTTCAACGACAAGACCTCCAGCATCATCGTGCGCTCGGGGACGTGGGAAGTGTGCAAGGACGCCAATTACCGCGGCGCCTGCCGCACCTTGCAGCCGGGCCGCTACAGCAGCATGCCGGGCATGAACGATGCCATCTCCTCGGTGCGCGAAGTGGGCCGTCCCGGCCACGGCGGCGGCGACCACCGTCCTTACCCGCCGCGTCCTCCGCGTCCGGAGCCGGAGCGCCCGTATCCCGGGTATCCCGGGCATGGCGGCGGCCACCGTCCCGACGCGAACGGCGCCGTGCTGATGTTCCCCGATGCGGGCATGCGCGGCCGGCCCGTGCGCCTGGACCGCGAAGTGCGCGACTTGAGCCGCTACGGCTTCAATGACCGCGCCGAATCGATCGTCGTCAATTACGGCCGCTGGGAATTCTGCGTCGACGCCAACTTCCGTGGCCGCTGCGTCGTCATGGGACCGGGCAGCTATGGCCGCCTGCACGGAGGACTGGACCGCCGCATCTCCTCGGTGCGCCGCGTGCGCTAGGCGAATTGCCTTTCCTATTGCGCCGCTGCCACTACACTGACCTTTACTCATCCCTGCTCATTTCTCTCGGAGGCACCATGTTCAGCTCTTTCCGGCCCGTCCTGTTCTGCACCGTCGCCTTCCTCGCGCCGGTGGCCGCCTTTGCCGGCGAAATGATCCTGTTCCAGGATGCCAATTTCCAGGGCCGCAGCCTCAGCCTGCGTTCCGATGCGAGCGACTTGTCGCGCCAGGGTTTCAATGACAAGACGTCGAGCGTGATCGTGCGCTCGGGCACCTGGGAAGTGTGCAAGGATGCCCGTTATCGCGGCGAATGCCGCGTGCTGCAGCCGGGCCGCTACAGGACGGTGCCGATGAACGACGCCATTTCCTCGGCGCGTGAAGTACGCGGCAAGGGCCGTGGCGATGGCCGCGATAATGGCCACGATAACGGCCGTAACCACGGCAATGGCGGGCCGGATGCGCCGCCGCGCCGCTACTGATGCCCCTTGCGCGTGCCGGAGCGGGGGCGGCTGCCCCGCTCCGTAGCACGGCGCAAGTTTGCGGCAATTCGTGTACTCTTCCCACAGGCGGTTCAACCATGGGGAGCGAGCACGGTGGAATACAAGGACTACTACAAGGAACTTGGCGTCGAGAAGACGGCGACCGAGGCCGAAATCAAGAAGGCGTACCGCAAGCTGGTACGCAAATACCATCCCGACGTCAGCAAGGAACCGGACGCCGACAAGCGCACCAAGGCCCTGAATGAAGCCTACGGCGTGCTGGGCGACCCGGAAAAGCGCGCCGCCTACGATGAACTGGGGCGTAACCAGGGCGCGCAGGGCCAGCCCTTCCGGCCGCCGCCGGACTGGGGCTCGGGCTACGAATCGTCGGGCGTCGACGACAGCGACTTCTTTGCCGACCTGTTTGCCCACGTGGGCGGACGGCGCCGCGCCAACAGCACTTTCCAGATGCAGGGCGAGGACAGCCACGCCGCCATCACCATCGACCTGCAGGACAGCTACCAGGGCGCCAAGCGCCACATCGTCATGCGCGTGCCGGAAGCCGATGCGCAGGGCCACGTCGTCACGCGCGAGCGCACCCTGGAAGTGACGATACCGAAAGGCGTCACGGAAGGGCAGCAGCTGCGCATGAAGGGCCAGGGCCATCCTGGCAGCGGCGGCGCGCCCGCCGGCGACCTGTACCTGGAAATCCGCTTCCAGCCCGACGCGCGCTACAAGGTGGAAGGGCGCGACGTGTTCGAGACGGTGCCCGTGACGCCATGGGAGGCGGCGCTGGGCGGCGAGATCGCCGTGCCCACGCCATCGGGCACCGTGGCCGTCACCGTACCGCCCAATTCGCAGACGGGACGCAAGCTGCGCCTGAAGGGGCGCGGCATTCCCGCCGCCCAGCCGGGCGACCTGTATCTGCTGCTGGAAGTGGTGCTGCCGCCGGCGAACGACGCGAGGGCGCGCGAACTGTATGAAACCATGGCGCGCGAGATGGCTTTCAATCCGCGCCAGAAGCTGGGAGCGTAAATCATGACCAACAACGTAATCGGCGTACTGCTCGAGGATTCCGCCCTGAGTCTGGAAGAACTGGCGCGCGCCTGCGCCGTGGAGCCGGACTGGGTGGTGCAGCATGTGCAGACGGGCGTGCTGCTGCAAAATGGCCCGCCGCCTGGCCAGCTGACGGCCTGGCGCTTCACCAGCCTGGACCTGGTGCGCGCGCGCCGCCTGCGCGAGATCGAATCCGTCTTCGACGCCAACGCGGAACTGGCCGCGCTGGTTGTCGACCTGTCGGAAGAAGTGGCGCGCCTGCGCCGCCGCCTGCACGTGCTGGGCGTGGACTAGGCCTTATTCAGGTTCGCCGTGGCGCGCCACGGTGAGCCTGGAAATATAGAATTGCCCGTCAACGACGACGCGGTGCGGGATGCCGGCCACGTCGAAGCCGGGGCCGCCGTCTTCCATCCATTCCTGCGCCACGGCGTCGAACTGCTGCGGCGTCATGCGCAGCATCTGCGCCGTGATGACGAAGCGCGCGCCAGGTTTTTGCTTGTTGACGAAGTCGTCGATGCCGGCCATGGGAAATCTCTTCAAGGTTGTGTCTGAAATTGGGGTCAGACCCCCGGACACGTTGGCACTAAGCTTTGCGTTGGCGGTGTTGAGGGACTCGGCGTCCCCGTCTGACCCCAGCATTTGTTTGGGGTTTGTTGAGGCATGATACCCGCCCGCGCGCGCTTCTAGAAGATTTGCGCCAGCAGCGGCAGCTGCTCCGCAAAGCGCTCCGTCAGCCACTTGCCCGCCTGGCCCGGCGGCGTGTCGGCGCGCTGGATCAGGTAGATCGGATAATTCTCGCCATTGTCGACGGCCAGCGGCAGGTGCACCAGGCGCCCCGCCTGCAGGTCGTCGCGCACCATCGCCTCGGGCATGTTGCCCCAGCCCAGGCCCGCGCGCAGCAGGGCGTGCTTGGAACCGAGGTCGCCCAGGCGCCAGTTGCGCAGTCCCAGCACGCCGAAATCCTGGCCTTCCGTCAGGGCGCTGCGGTCACTGAGCACCAGCTGTACGTGCTCGCGCGCCAGCGATGACGGAATCGGGCCGGCCAGCTGCGCCAGCGCGTGGCTGGGCGCGGCCACGGGGAGCAGGCGCACGTGGCCGACGGCCAGGCGCTCGAAGACGCTGGCCGTGGCCGTCATCCAGCCGCCGAGGCCGATATGGCAGCTGCCATCCATCACCAGTTGCGCCACGGCGCCCATGGCCTCGATGCGCAAGCGCAGGGCGACGGTGGGGAACTGCGCCTGGAACGCCTCGAGCACGCGCACCAGCACGCAGGTGGGGAACATCACGTCGACGACGACGGACACTTCCGCTTCCAGCCCGCCCGCCAGGGCCTTGGCCCGCGCGCGCATGCCGTCCACCTTCAGGGCCACGGCGCGCGCGTCGGCCAGCAGGGCGCGGCCCGCATCCGTCAGGGTGGGCTTGCGCTTGCCGCGGTCGAGCAGCACCACGTTCAGCTGTTCCTCCAGGTTGGCGATGGTGTAGCTGATCACCGACTGCGTGCGGTGCAACTGCCGCGCCGCATGGGCGAAACCGCCCGCGTCGATGACGGCGACAAACACGCGCAACTGGTCGAGCGAAGGCTGGCCCGGTTCTCTCATGGAAACTCCATATCTAAAAATTCGATGCTAAGCATTTATATTTACACGGTTTTATCGATGGTAGACCCGAACTATGATGTGTGCAAGCGCCGCGATGCGGCATTTCCGTCACCCGTTGTCGAAGGAGTATTTCATGAGCAAGGTCTTGTACATCAATAGCAGCGTGCGCAGCAACGGTTCCCTGTCGCGTCAATTATCGGGCGAATTCGTCGCCGCACTGGCCGCGCAAGGCAACACCATCACCGAACGCGACCTGGCCCTGCAGCCCGTGCCGCACCTGACGGAAGAAATGATGGGCGCCTTCTTCACGCCGGCCGAACAGCGCAGCGCGCAGGCGGCCGCCACCGTGCAGCTGTCCGATACCCTCGTCGACGAATTGCTGGCCGCCGACGTGCTGGTGCTGGCCGCGCCCATGTACAACTTTTCCGTGCCCTCGACCCTGAAGGCGTGGATCGACCACGTGGCGCGCGCGGGCCGCACCTTCCAGTACACGGCCAATGGCCCCGTCGGCCTGGCCACGGGCAAGAAAGCCTATATCTTCACGGCCAGCGGCGGTGTCTACAGCGAAGGCCCTGGCGCCGCGTATGACTACCTGAGCACCTACCTGCGCGCGGCGCTGGGCTTCCTCGGCATCACCGACATCGAGTTCGTGCGCGCCGAAGGCGTGGCCATGGGCGACGATGCCGTCGCCAGCGCGATCGCCAAGAGCCGCGCCTCGATCGCCGCCCTGGCGGCCTGAACTACGCCTTTCGAGGGATAGACAGCATCTCCGGGCTGGCATAAGCTTGCCGGCGGCACGCCCCGTGCCAGCCCGGCGAGCGGTTCGCCATGAAAGTCCCTCATGCACACACTGGCACGCGCAGCCTGCTGCGCAGGACGCCCGCCCGCGCCGCGCGCCAGCGGCATCGCCGCAGCCGGCAATGTCCCCTGCTTCAGCACCATCCGGCACGGCGCGCCGCGCACGCAAGAACAATCCCCCCATTTTCATCCCCGGCGCCCGCCACGGGGCAGCCGTTGCCGTCAGTCGCGCGGCAGTTCGCGAATTTCCACCGTGCCACCCGCGTTCAGTACGGGGTTGCCCAGTAATAATTTTTTCGCATCGTCTATACTTTCCGCTTGTACACGTATATAGCCCGACAAGTGTGGCGTCACCGCCCTGGCCTGGCCGGAGCGGTGGACACAGACCCCGGCACCGATGGCGCTGCCGCCGCAGAAGCGGCCGCTGGCCCGCAGCATGGCAAAGTAGCTGTCCCAGGCGGGGGCGGCGGTGTCCATCGGTGTTTCCGTGTCGTCATGCATGAAGATGATGTAGTCGTTCATCCGTTTTCTCCTGTGCCGCGTGATAAAAAAGATAGAGCTGAAGCGAGTATGCTGAGCATGCGCGAGCGCAAGTATTCCAACCCTTTACCGCGTCAGTCCGTAGAGACAAGCTGTCCGGCCATGCCAATTTTGGAGCAAACATCGTGCCGATCAAGTATGTTGATTTTTATGAAGTGAATTACACGGCGGAACCTTTGCGGGGCTGTAAGCTGTGGGGCGCCTACGTCGCCATCTACGCCCCGTCACGCAACCCCATGCACCGGGTGAACCTGGTGAAAAAGCGCCGCGTCTCGGCCGACCGGCAGTTTACGACCCAGGCGGATGCCGTGGCCGAAGCGGGCGAGGTGGCCGTCAAGCTGGTCGAGCGGCGCCGGCGCCGCTACGTCTTCCACCCCTGATGCCACTGCGCCGGATCCTGCAGCGCGCGCCAGGGCAGGATCTGCACGCGGCCCGAATGCACGGCCTCCAGTTCCACGTGCGTGACGGCGTCCTCCGGCGTGGCCGTCGCGCACAGCTTGACGACGAGGAAGTGTTTTTCCTTGTTGACGGGTGTGACGGCCGTCCATTTGCTGTTGAGTAATTTGTTCGGACGCAAGTGATTGCGCTTGGCAAGGTGCATGGCGGCTCCCGGATTGGCGTGATGGCGACGTTGCCATTATCATGCACTATCCGCCACCCCGAGGATTGCCATGAAACGCCAGCTGCACCTGCTCGTCATCGACCCGCAAAACGATTTTTGCGACCTGCCGCCCGACTGGCTGCCGGCGGGCACCGCGCCCGCGCTGGCCGTGCCCGGCGCCCACGCCGACTTGCTGCGCGTGGCGCAGCTGATCCAGGCAGGCGGAGCGGGTTTGACGCAGATCAGCATCACGCTCGATGCCCACCACCGCTACGACATCGCCCATCCCGCCTTCTGGCGCACGGGTGACGGCGCTCCCGTCGCGCCGTTCACGCAGATCGGCGCGCGGCAGGTGCGCGACGGCCTGTACCGGCCCGCCGCCAGCGGCGCCTTGCCGCGCGCGCTGGCCTACCTCGATGCGCTGGAGCAGGCCGGGCGCTACCAGTTGATGGTGTGGCCCGTGCACTGCGAGATCGGCAGCTGGGGCCAGAATGTCCACGCGGCCGTGCGTGCCGCCTATAACGCGTGGGAAGTGGAGCACCTGCAAGTGGTCGCCAAGCTGAGCAAGGGCTCGAATCCCTGGACCGAGCATTATTCGGCCGTCATGGCCGAAGTGCCCGATCCGCAGGATGCGGCCACCCAGCTCAACCGCGCCTTCCTCGACACCCTGTTGCCGGCGCAGCAGATTTATCTCTGCGGCGAGGCGGGCAGCCATTGCGTCAAAGCCAGTACGGAGCACATCGCCGACTACCTGGAGGCGCAGCAAGGGCCGCAGGCGCTGGCGCGGCTGGTGCTGCTGACGGACTGCATGAGTCCCGTCATGGGCTTTGAAGCGCAGCAGCGCGACTTTCTTGCGGCCATGCAGGCGCGCGGCGTACGCCTGGCCAGCGCCGCCCAGGTCTTGCCGGAACTGCTGGCCAACGGGGCGGCGTAACGCCATCCTGCAGGCGGGCGCTGCTGAAATGCCCGCGGTGGCGTACTATTCTGGCTTCAGGAAGTTGGAGAAACCACACATGACCCCGATAGTGCGCAGTTTGCTGGAAACCGATCTGTATAAATTTACAATGTGGCAAGCATTGCTGCACGGTCATCCGAATACCCATACCGAATACGAATTTGTCTGCCGCAACGCCACCGTGTTCCCGCTGGCCGAACTGAAGGACGAGCTGGAGGAACAGCTCGACCACCTGTGCTCGATGTCGTTCGCCGACGACGAGCTGGCCTATTTGCGCACCCTGCGCTTCATGAAGAGCGACTTCGTCGACTTTCTGACGGTGTTCCGCTTCCAGCGCAAGTTCATCGACGTCAGCACGGATGGCGATACCCTGCTCGTGCACGCGGCCGGGCCGCAGGTGCACGTGATGGGCTTCGAGATTTTCGTGCTGTACATCATCAACGAACTGTATTTCCGTCGCTTCGACCTCGATGCCGCCATGCGCGAAGGGCGCCACCGCCTGGGCTTGAAAGTGGCGGCCGTCAAGGAATTCGGCAAGCTGCCGCGGCGCAAGCATCCGTTTGAATTTTCCGATTTCGGCGTACGCCGGCGCTTTTCCGGCGCCTGGCATGACGAGGTGGTGCAGCGCCTGGCGCGCGAAGTGCCCGAGTATTTCAAGGGCACGTCGAATGTGTACCTGGCGAAAAAGCTGGGCATCGTGCCGATCGGTACCATGGCGCATGAATACATGCAGTCGTTCCAGTCGTTTGGCGTGCGCCTGCGCGATTTCCAGAAAGCGGCGCTGGAGGACTGGGTGCAGGAATACCGGGGCGACCTGGGCATCGCCCTGACGGACGTGGTGGGCATGGATGCGTTCCTGGCCGACTTCGACCTGTATTTCGCCAAGCTGTTCGACGGCTTGCGCCACGATTCGGGCGACCCCGTCGAGTGGGGCGAAAAGGCGCTGGCCCACTACGCGGCCCTGCGCATCGATGCCAACACCAAGCGCCTCGTGTTTTCCGATGGCCTGGACCTGGACAAGGCCTTCGCCCTGTACCAGCATTTCGCCGACCGCATCATGACGGGCTTTGGCATCGGCACCAATCTGACCAACGACGTGGGTTTGACGCCGCTCAATATCGTCATGAAACTGGTGCGCTGCAATGGCCAGTCCGTGGCGAAACTGTCGGATTCGCCGGGCAAGACCCTGTGCAAGGATGAAACCTTCCTCGCGTACTTGCGGCAAGTGTTTCACCATCCTGCCGTGTAGGCGCCAGGCATCAGCTGCTGCGCGCCGCGCTGCGCCCGCCGATGCGCACGGCCCCGGCGGCCCCGTGCCCGGCACGGTCCCGCTTCGCGGCCATCACTTGCTGCCGCTCGCCATGCTTCCGTCGGGGCGCTAGAAACCCGTCAACACCGTGTGCATGTGCTCGACCTGCGGCGGCGCGGCGAAGAATTCGCCCACCAGGGCGCGCCAGGCCTGGAAGTCGTCGCTGCCGCGGAAATGCACGGTATGGTCTTCCAGGGTGGTCCAGCCCACCACCAGGCGGTACGCATCGCCGTTTTCGATCGAGCGCTCCAGGCGCATCGACTCGCAGCCGCGCGCGCGCTGGAACAGGGGCACGGCTTTCGTCACGGCCGCCTCGAAGGCATCGTGCGTGGCCGGTTTGATCTGGATGTGGGCAATTTCAAAAATCATGGCAAGTTCCGCTGTGGAATGAAGGAACGCCGATCTTGCCATAATTTGGCCGCGCAGGGGAGGGTGTCAGGGGGCCTGCACCCCTGTGCCTGCGCGCTGGCCGCCCGCATGGCTGGCCGTGCGCTGTTCGATGTCGCAGCCGTTGCATGCCTGCACGATGGCATGCGCCCGTTCCCGTTCCTGCGCAGTGCCGACGGCGACGATGAGGCGGAACATGCCGCGAAATGCCGTGGTGCCGTAATTGCGCCGGTACACATGGTTGTCGCCGCCAAACACGGCGTTGATGGCACGCTCGAAACGGCCCGTGAAGGTGTCGCGATTGCCAACGGTAAAATTGCCCTGCACGGGACCGGCTTCGTCGTCGCCCATGTCCAGCTGCACCGCGTGGGCGGCGAAACCGTCGGCCAGCAGGGCGCCGCGGGCGCGCTCCGCATCGGTGAAATGGTCGAAGATGCGGATCAGCGTGGCGCTGCGGGGAATGCTCATGGGCGTGCTCATGGCCAGGCTTTCAAAAAGGTCGTCTGGATTTGACCCGTGAGGCTTGAAATAATTCTGGCTCAGCCTCCAAATTCCTGCATTAAGGCGCAAAAGTTTGATAAATATCCAGTATGGCTGCCAAGTCGCGCTAAGATACGCCCTGGGACGCACTGTGCCGACGGCGATGCGAGGGATGATCTTTCATAGGAGAACCAAATGGCAGCGAAGAAAATTCTGTTTTTGACCGGCGATTTTGCAGAAGATTATGAAACGATGGTGCCTTTCCAGGCGCTGCTGATGCTGGGCCACACCGTGCATGCCGTCTGCCCCGGCAAGAAGAGCGGCGAGATGATCAAGACGGCCATCCACGATTTCGAGGGCGACCAGACCTACACGGAAAAGCCGGGCCATTTGTTCACGCTCAATGCCAGCTTCGACGAGATCGACCCGGCCCACTATGATGCCGTGATGATCGCCGGCGGCCGCGCCCCCGAATACCTGCGCCTGAACGAGAAAGTCATCGCCGCCGTGCGCCATTTCGCCGACGCGGGCAAGCCTGTCGCCGCCGTCTGCCACGGCGCGCAATTGCTGGCCGCCGCCGACGTCATCCGCGGCAAGCGCATTTCCGCCTATCCCGCCTGCGCGCCGGAAGTGAAACTGGCGGGCGGCACGTATGCCGATATCGCCGTCACGGATGCCGTCACGGATGGCCAGTTCGTCACGGCGCCAGCCTGGCCCGCGCACCCGGCCTGGCTGGCGCAGTTCGTCAAGCTGCTGGGTACCGAGATTCATTTGTAACCTTTACCAGCCCGGCAGGCGCAGCGCTTGCCGGGCGCACCACTTTTCAGATTCGAGCTTTTCATGCATGCGCCGCGCAGTCATTCATCCCGCAAACAACTCCCCGCTTCGCGCTGGCGCCAGCGCCGCCTGGCGCAAGCCCAGTCCGGCCTGAGCGCCGCGCAGGAGCGCCAGCTGGCCACCCTGCACGACATTTCCACCCTGCTGGCGGGCCAGCATGCCATCGATGCGCTGTGCCGGGGCTTCCTGCGCCACGTGATGCAGTTCGCGCAGGCGGAAGGCGGCACCGTGCGCATCCTTGATCCGCAACAAGACACCGTGCACATGATCGTGCACGAGGGCATTTCCGACGCCATGGTGGAAGAGGAGCACTGCATCCGCAACAACGATTGCCTGTGCGGCGCGGCCGTGGCCCAGGGCGTGATCCAGATCCGCGATTTCCGCCAGGCCGATGCACTGCAGCGCTACCGCTGCCAGGACGAAGGCTTCATCGCCATCGCCGTCTTTCCCATCCTGGCGCGCGAGCAGGTGGTGGGCAGTTTTTCGCTGCACTTTGCGCGCCCGCAAGCCGTCCACGCACAGCAGCAGGGCTGGCTGGAAACCCTGGGCCAGAGCCTGGGCATCGCCATCGAAAACCAGCGCCTGATCGCGCGCGAAAAGGAATTCGCCGTGGCGCGCGAACGCAGCCTGCTGGCCGAAGGCTTGCACGACAGCATCGCGCAAAGCCTCAATTTCATCAGCCTGCAAGTGCAGATGCTCGACGATTCCGTGCGCCGCGGCCAGCTCGACGAGGCGGCCGAGGTGCTGCCGCTGATGCGCATGGGCGTCGAACAAAGCTACCAGGACGTGCGCGAACTGCTGGTCAACTTCCGCACGCGCTGGCATGGCAGCGACCTGGAAAGCAAGCTGCTGGAAGTGCTGGCCAAGTTCGAGCTGCAGACGGGCGTGGCCGGCACCCTGGACATGAGCGGCAACGGCGCGCCGCTGGCGCCCGAGCAGCAGCTGCAGATCCTGTTCATCGTGCAGGAAGCGCTGTCGAACATCCGCAAGCATGCGCAGGCCAGCAACGTGGCCCTGCGCGTGGAGAACGGGCGCGATTTCGCGCTGCAGGTGCGCGACGATGGCGAAGGCTTCGCCGCCCACCTGCGCGACAAGAAAACGGAACTGCAGATCGGCTTGCGTATCATGCAGGAACGGGCCGAGCGGCTCGGTGCGCAGTTTGCCATCGACAGCACGCCCGGCGGCGGCACGACGATCTCGCTGGCCCTGCCGGCAGCCCGGCGCCAGGCCGCGTAACAGTGAATTATTCCTATCAGGCAGAAGAAACAAACACGTGAATCCTCCAATCAAAATCCTGCTGGTCGACGACCACACCCTGCTGCGCAGCGGCGTCAAGCTGCTGCTGCAGCGCAACCCTCAATTCCAGGTGGTGGGCGAGGCGTCGAACGGGCTCGACGGCGTCAAGCTGGCGACCGAACTGCAGCCGGACGTGGTGCTGATGGACTTGAACATGCCCGGCGTGTCCGGCGTGGAAGCGCTGCAGCTGATCCTGCAGGACTGGCCGCAGATGGCCGTGCTGATGCTGACCGTGTCGGAAAACGCGGCCGACCTGGGCGCGGCCCTGCGCGCGGGCGCGCGCGGCTACCTGCTGAAAAATATCGAGGCCGAGCAGCTGGGCCAGGCCATCGGCCGCGCCGCGGCCGGCGAATCCGTGATCGCCGACGCCATGACGGCCAAGCTCGTGTCGCAGTTCCGCGCCGGGCAGAACGCGCCCCAGGCCGACTACGACAAGCTGACGCCGCGCGAGCGCGAAGCCATGGCTTGCCTGGCGCGGGGCCAGAGCAACAAGGAAATCGCGCGCCAGCTGGACGTGGCCGAAAGCACGGTGAAGATCCACGTGCAGAACATCCTGAAAAAACTCAAGCTGAGCAGCCGCGTGCAGATTGCCGTGTATGCGGTCGAGCGCGAACTGGGTAAATAAGCGTACCTGCTTCACCTACTGCGCATCGCGATTTGCGACCTCCGATGCTCACTGTGCTCAAGCACAGTTCCGCTTCTCTGTCGCAACTCGCTGCCGCTCGCTACGGTTTTGCCAGGTACTCCAAAGATCAAGCAAAGCGTAAATACCCTGTTAAAAAGCCACAAGGAATGCGCGATTGTTTGACCTGCATGGCGTTCCGGCCTAGACAACCCTAGTTCCTTTGACGTATGGCCTTGACCGTGCCTGCGCATTACACTCTTAGTCATTCGCTAATCCAATAAGAGAGTGTCATGCATAAGGTCAACGTCGATGGCTTGCTGTCGAGCCAGGCTCTGTTCCGCCATATTTCCCCTTCGCAATTAGAGCAATTGCGCCAGGATGTCGTGCGCGTCGAAGTGGAAAAAGGCAAGGTGCTGTTCCGCAAGGGCGAAGTGGCGGAAGGCGCCTACGTGGTGGTCTTCGGCCTCGTCAAGCTGAGCGTGTTTTCCATGGAAGGCACGGACAAGGTGCTGGAACTGATCCGTCCCGGCCAGAGCTTCGGCGAAGCCATGATTTTCCTCGATGAACCGTATCCCTTCTGCGCCGAAGCGCTCGAGCATTGCCTGCTGCTGCGCATCCCGCCGCACGCGCTGCTGCGCCTGCTGGACCAGTCGCCCCGCATCGCGCGCCAGATGATGAACAGCCTGTCGCACCACCTGATGGGCTTTATCCGCAACGTGGAGCGCTGCTCCGTGCAGAACGCCACCCAGCGCGTGGTCGAGTATCTGCTGCAGGCATCGGACCAGCAGCGCTCGAACGAGGTCAAGCTGGACCTGAAGAAAAGCCTGCTGGCATCGTTCCTGAACCTGGCGCCGGCCACCCTGTCACGCGTGCTGCACCAGTTGACGGACTTGCACCTGATTAAAGTCAGCGGATCGCTGATCCAGATCCAGCCCGACGCGCTGAAGACGTATCGCCACGGCGCCGCCACGGCGCTCCTGAACTAGGCTTTTTCAGCAGGCAAGGTCAGCCGCCAGAACAGCAGGGCGAGCAAGCTGACCGCCGCGCCCAGCGCGCACACCCCATGCCAGCCCGCCAGCGCATACACGCTGGTGGCGGCAATCGCACCGAGACCGCTTCCCACCGCATAAAACAGCATGTAGCACGCCACCAGGCGGCTGTGCGCGTCGCTGTCATCCTGGAAGATCAGGCTCTGGTTCGTCACGTGGATGGCCTGGCCCGCCAGGTCCAGCACGATGATGCCGACGACCAGGGGCCACAGGGCGGCCCCCGCAAAGCTGAGCGGCAGCCAAGCGGCCAGCAACAGCAGCAGGGCGGCGCCCGTCGTCCACTGCGCGCGTCCGCCATCGGCCAGCGCGCCCGCCCGCGCCGCGCCCAGCGCCCCTACCACGCCGACGAGGCCGAAGGCGCCGATGGCCGCATGCGTATAGCCTTGCGCCGTCAGGGGCAGCACGAGGGCGCTCCAGAAAATATTGAACACGGCAAACATCAGCAGGGCCAGCATGCCGCGCACGCGCAGCACCTTGTTGTGCCTCAACATGGCCGCCATCGAGGCGATCAGGGCGCCGTAGGCCAGCCGCTGGCCGGATATCTGCGCGGGCGGCAGCTTGCGCCAAAGCAACAGCAGCAGGGCGCAGGCCAGGGCGGCCGAGACAAAATACACGGCGCGCCAGTCGGCCGCATCGGCCACCACGCCGGACAGGGTGCGCGCCAGCAGCAGGCCGATCACCACGCCGCCCTGCGCCATGCCGACGACCCTGCCACGCTCGTGGCTGGCCGCCGCGCTGGCCGCGTAGGCGATCAAGCCCTGCGTCATGGCCGTGCCCAGCAAGCCCACCAGCAGCATGCCGCCCAGCAAGGCAGCCGTGGAACGGGCGCAGCCCAGCGCCGCCAGCGTGACGGCCAGCAAGCCCAGCTGGAATAAGGTCAGACGGCGCCGGTTCAGCATGTCGCCCAGGGGCACGAGCAGCAGCAGGGCCAGCGCGCAGCCGAGCTGCGTGGCCGTGATGACCATGCCGCTGGCCGCGTCCGTCATGCCGAATTCGCGCGCCAGGCTGGCCAGCAAGGGCTGGGCATAATACACATTGGCCACGCTGAGGCCGGCCGCCGCAGCGAACAGCCAGACGAGGGAGGGGGCAAGCATCGCTTGGCAGGGGAGGGGAGTCGTGTCGCGCATGGTCATTTATGTGGTTTCAAATTAAAACCAGTTGGAGTCTACGCCGGGAAGTTTTAAAATGCAACCAGTTAATCCTGGAGCATGACCATGGCCAAACGCAAGAGCCTGAAAACCGACCCCTGTCCCGTGGCGCGCGCGCTCGACGCGATCGGCGAGCGCTGGTCGCTGCTGATCGTGCGCGACGCCTTCGACGGCATGCGCCGCTTCGGCGAATTCCAGAAAAGCCTGGGCGTGGCGAAGAACATCCTGGCCGATCGCCTGCACACCCTGGTGGAAGAGGGCATTTTTACGGTTGCGCCCGCTTCGGACGGCACGGCCTACCAGGAATACGTGCTGACGCCTAGGGGGCTGGACCTGTTCCCCGTTGTGGTGGGTTTGCGCCAATGGAGCGAGGCGCAGCTGTTCGCGCCAGGCGAAGCCCATTCCACGCTGCGGCAGCGCGCTTCCGACTTGCCCGTGCGCAAGATGGAGGTGCTGGCCGAGGATGGCCGCATCCTGCGGGCGGGCGATACCGTCGTGCACAAGGTGGCGCCGCAATGAAGCGCGTGGCCGTGCTTGGCGGCGGCATCACGGGCGTCACCACCGCTTACGCGCTGGCGAAACGGGGCGTGGACGTCACCCTGGTCGAGCGCCACCGCTACGCGGCCATGGAAACCTCGTATGCGAACGGCGGGCAACTGTCCGCATCGCACGCGGAAGTGTGGAACCACAAGGCGACGATTGTGAACGCGCTGAAATGGATGGCGCGGCGCGACGCGCCCCTGCTGCTGCATCCCTGGCCCAGCTGGCACAAGCTGAGCTGGTTTGCGGAGTTTCTCGCCGCCATGCCGGACTATGAGCGCAACACCATTGCCACGGCGCGCATGGCCATCGCCGCGCGCGAACACCTGTTCGCGTGGGCGCAGGCAGAAAACATCGCCTTCGATCATCGCCGTGCCGGCATCCTGCACGTCTACCGCGAGCGTGCCGGCTTTGAACGGGCCGCCCGCGTGTCGCGCCTGCTGGCGCAGGGCGGCTTGCAGCGCCGCGCCGTGACGCCGGCGGAAATGCGCGTCATCGAACCGGCCCTGCAGGGTGATTTTTACGGCGGCTATTACACGGACAGCGATTCCACGGGCGACATCCACAAGTTCACCAGCGGCCTGGCCGACGCCTGCGCCCGCCTGGGCGTGGCTTGCCGCTATGGACAGGAAGTTACGGCGCTGGAGCGCGAACACGGCAAGGTGCGCGTCGGCATGGGCGCAGACAGCACCCTGTTCGACGCCGTCGTCGTGTGCGCGGGCACGGCCAGCCGCGCCATGGCGGCAAGCCTGGGCGACCACGTGAATGTGTATCCCGTGAAAGGCTATTCGATCACCGTGCAGCTGGACGACGCGGCCAGCCGGGCGGCGGCGCCGTCCGTCAGCCTGCTCGACGACGCGACCAAGCTGGTCAGCAGCCGCCTGGGCGAGGACAGGCTGCGGGTGGCGGGCACGGCGGAATTCAACGGCATCGATTACGACATCCGCGCCGACCGCATCCGCCCGCTCGTGCGGTGGGTGGAGCAGTGCTTTCCTGACATCAAGACCCGCCAGGTGATCCCGTGGGCGGGCCTGCGTCCGATGCTGCCGGCCATGCTGCCCAAAGTGGGCCCGGGCAAGGCGCCCGGCGTGTATTACAACACGGGCCATGGCCACCTGGGCTGGACTCTGGCGGTCGCGACGGCCGAACTGGTGGCGCAGCAGGTGGCGGCCGTGGCGCAGGACTGAACCATGCCCGCCATCGCCATCCTCATCTTTCCCGGCGTGCAGGCGCTCGACGTCAGCGGCCCCATGGACGTGTTTGCCGAAGCGAACAGTTTCCTGCCGTTGGGCCAGCAGTACACGATCGACGTGCTGGGCACGCAGGAGGGATTGCTGCGCTGCTCGAACGGTTTATGCATGGCCGCGCACCGCCATTATGCGCAGGCGCAGGACACCTACGACCTGCTGCTGGTGGCGGGCGGTCCCGGCTTGCCGGCGCAGCCCCGCGACGATGCCCTGAGTACGTGGCTGCTGGCCGCGGCGGGCAGGGCGGGGCGCCACGGTTCCATCTGCAACGGCGCGTTTTTGCTGGGCCATGCAGGCTTGCTCGATGGTAAAAAAGTCGCCACGCACTGGAACGATGCGGCGGCCCTGGCCGCCGCCTTTCCCCAGGCACGCGTCGATGCGGACAGCATTTATGTGCACGACGGCAAGCTGGTCAGCTCGGCGGGCGTGACGGCCGGCATCGACCTGGCCCTGTCCCTGCTGGCCGACGACGGCGGCGCCCGGCTGGCGCTGCAGGTGGCGCGGCGCCTCGTCGTGTACACGCAGCGCCAGGGCGGGCAGTCGCAGTTCAGCCCGCACCTGACCCCCGTGGTCGATGCGGCCTCGCCCGTGGCGCAGGCGCAGCAATACGTGCTGGCGCACCTGGACGGGGCGCTGGACGTGGCCAGCCTGGCGCGGCTGGTAGCCATGAGTCCGCGCAACTTTGCCCGCATCTTCGCGCGCGAACTGGGCGTGACACCGGCACATTTCATCGAAAGCGCCCGGCTCGATGCGGCGCGCGCCATGCTGGCCGCCAGCGATGCGCCGCTGAAAACCGTCGCCTGGCGCTGCGGCTTCGGCACGGCCGATCAGCTGCGCACGGTGTTCCTGCGGCGCCTGGGCGTATCGGCCAAGCAATACCGGCAGCACTTTTCCAGCCGCCCCGGCGCCTGACGGGCGTGCATGGCAGGAATGCCCGCTATCCTGTCCGGAAAGCGCGGCAGCCAGCGGCCCCGTCTCCTGGGGCGTAAATCTATACTTTTCCTGCAGGCGCGCCATTCCGGCCGCGCCCTTGAGGAAAGTCAAACATGCATACCCTACTGGACGCCGAGCGGGTCGGCCCCGCCTATACTGAGGACGGCATGCTGCTGGCGCGCCGCAAGACGCGCGAAGCACTCGCCGCCATTGCCGCGCGCATCCGCCCCGGCATGCTGGAAGAAGACGCTGTCGCCATGGCGAAACAAGTGCTGCTGGACATGGGGCTGGCGCTGAGCTGGCACCCCACGCGCGTGCGCTTCGGCCGCAACACGCTCAAGGCGATGAAGCGCGCGTCCGAGCCGGGCGTGGTCTTGCAAGAGCACGATATTTTCTTCCTCGATATCGCGCCCCGGGTCGAGGCGTGGGAAGGCGATGGCGGCGCCACGTTCACGGTGGGCGACAGCGAACAGCAGGGGGACTACGCCCGCTGCGCGCGCGATGCGCAATACCTGTTCCACCAGGTACGCGCCGTGTGGCAGCGCGAACGGCTGACGGGGCAAGCCCTGTATGCCTACGCCGAGGAGGAGGCGCGCAGGCTGGGCTGGGAATTGAACTTCGACCTGGGCGGGCACCGCGTGTCCGATTTTCCACACGCCACGATTTACGCGGGCGCGCTGGCCGACGCCGACTTTTCGCCGTCGCCCATGCGTTGGATACTGGAAATCCATCTGCGCCATCCAACCCTGCCGTATGGCGCCTTCTTCGAGGACATGCTGCTCGACGACAGCTACTATGCCTGACCCGGCGCCTAGTTCTTCGGCAATAAATCGCTGAGCGCGGCGCGCCCCTTGACGGTCAGGAAGGGGCCGACCTTGCTGTATGGCAGCAGGAAGTCGTTTTCGCAGCCGCTGCCGTTCGCATCTTCCCAGAACGATACGCCGTCCTCCTTCAGGGACAGGTGGAAGCGGCCACGGCCGTCGTAATCCGTGCCCTTGCACTCGGCGTCGATGGTGACGCCCTTGAACAGGGCCTGGCGCAGGCGGTCCGGCAATTCGGCCTTGTCGTCGCCATCGCTGGCGCTGGCACCGAACCAGTTCCACACGTCCGTTTCCTGGCCCGTCCTCACGTCCCAGGTGCGGAAGCGGATGGAGATGCCGCTGGCGCCATAGCCGGCCGGCCAGCGGTAGAACTTGATGGTCACCCAGCGCGGCGACCAGTAGGTCGGCTCCGCATACACTTCGTCTTCCGTCGTGAAACCGTTGCGGCCCAGGTATTCGCGCCGCGTGGCATAGAAGTCGGCCAGGTCTTTTTTATTCTTTGCCAGCACGGCGCGCAGTTGCGCATTGATTTTCGCCACGCCCTCGCCGGGGGCGATGAGTTCCACGGTGATGGTGTCGCCCACTTGCACGTTGCGGTATTGCTTGCCTTCGAAGGCGATGGGTTTGCTCGTCTTGGTATTGGGAAAATCTTCCAGCGCCAGGTTGTAGGCATCGCTGGCGCAGGACGGGTGCTCGCGGTCGCCCGCCGCTTCCAGCAGGGTCAGGGCCAGGGGCAGGGTCTTGCCGCTTTTCGGCTCCGTCCAGGTGCCGCTGACCTTGCCGCCCTGCGGCGCATGCAAAGACCAGGTGCCCGTCGTGTCGCCCTTGGCGTCGGACTCGCTCCAGTCGCTCTTGCCGTTCGGCATGGCCAGCATGATGGGCGTCTTGTAGCGCACGTAGTAATAGCTGCCGCTGCGGTCCGCCCCCTGCGTGGGACTGGGCTGGTTGAAGCAGGCCACGATATTGGCCTTGCCCAGGGTGCCCTGCCACACCCCTTGCACGGGCGCATCGGCGGCCATGGCGAGGTTCAGGGCGGGCAGGGAGAGACAGAGAAGCAGAAGGCGGCGCATCGGGTATTCCTGGAATGGGCGATGGCCGATTCTACATGGCCGCGCCCACGAGATGCCACACGTCAACTTATTTGCCGGGCCGCTCCTGCGCCACCTGGGCCATCGCCGCGCCCAGGTACTGCAGCATGGCGCTATCGACGAAGCTGCCTTCCATCAGGCGCGGTTCCTGCTGGTGCGCCTGGCGGAATTTCAGCTGCGTGGCCGGGTCCGTGCCTGCATAGGAGCGGAACAGCTCCAGCCACTGCCGCGCCAGCTGCAGCACGGCCGGGTCGGTGGGCGGCGTGCGCGCATCCATGGCGGCGCGCACGGCGGCGATCAGGGCTGGCCATTCGCCCGAACGCTTGCCGTAATTGGCCAGCAGGTGCGCGTATTCCTGCTCGTTCAGGAAGGGCCGGTACAGCGCCATGCGCGAGGCATTGAAGGCGGCAAGGATGAACTGCATCACGTCCGCATCGATGCTGGTGGTCTGCCGCATGGCCGGTTCCTGCGCGTGCATGGCGTTCAGGCGCGCGAACAGGCCCGGGTGGGCGCCCGTGTCGCGCACCAGCTTGACCATCCATTCCGTGCCCAGCGCCTGCGCCTGCGCATCATCGGGAGCGGCGCCCGTCGCCTGCAGGGCGCGCACCCTGGCGACGAGCGCCTGCCATTCCTGTTCCACGGCGCTATCTGTCAGCAGCGGCAATTGCTGCAGTTCTTCGGGGGTAAAGTATTTGTCGTACATGGTCATCAACTCCATCGTGGTGAGCCACTCGGCCAGCTCCGGTGTCTGTCCCTGCGCCAGTTGCGCCTGCAGGCTGCGCAGGCGTTCGCGCAGGGTGGACGCCTGCGCGATCTGGCGTTCCAGCATGGCGATCTGCTGCGTCACGATGGCGCTCAAGGGCAGATCCGGGCCGGCGAGTGCAGTGGCGATTTCGGCCAGCGACAGCCCGAACTTGCGCAGCGCCATGATCCGGTGCAGCCGGTCCATGTCGCCGTGCTGGTACAGACGGTAGCCAGCCTGCGTGCGCGCCGAGGGCGAGAGCAGGCCGATGCTGTCGTAGTGGTGCAGGGTGCGGATGCTCAAGCCTGTCATCTTGGCCAGTTCACCGATTTTCAACAGCATCGCTTGCTCCTTTCCTGGTGCGTACACACAGCATCGACCCTGACGCTGCGTCAGGGTCAAGCCATATTTTCAGTGGATGGTCAGCCGCTGGCGCAATTCCTGCAGCAGGGTGCCCGTCTTCGGCGTCAGCTGGCGCGCCAGCGGCCAGGCCAGGTACAGGGGCAAGCCCGGCGTGGCCAGTTCCGGCAGCACGGCCACGATGGCGCCCGTGGCCAGGTGCTCCTGCACCAGCCAGGTGGCCAGCTGCGCCACGCCCAGGCCCGCCAGCACGGCGGCCGTGCGCGCCTCCGCGTCGCCCACCGTCATGCGGGGCGACGCCAGGCGGTACTCGACCTGCCCGCCTTGCTCCCCGTCCGGGAACAGCCACGGCATGGGCGAACCGTCGGCACGGCCGTAGGCGATGCAGTCGTGCCCTTCCAGTTCGGCCACGCTGGCCGGCGTGCCGCGCCGCGCCAGGTAGGCGGGCGCCGCGCACAGGATCAGCCGCTCTTCGCCCAGCTGCATCTGTCCCAGCGCGGCGGGCCAGTGCGAGGGCGCGCCGATGCGCACGGCGATATCGATGCGCTCCTCGAACAGGTCGACGAAGCGGTCGCTGAAGGCGATCGACGGCTGCAGGCGCGGATACTGCGCGCACAGTGCCAGCAGGGCCGGCATCACGCGCAGGCGGCCATACGAGGCGGGCACGCCGATGCGCACCTTGCCGGCCAGTTCCGTCGCATGGTCGGCCAGCACGTCTTCCGCATCCATCAGTTCCTGCAGCACGCGCTTGCAGGTGGCGTAGTAGGCGCGGCCCGCTTCGCTCAGTTTCAGCCGGCGCGTGCTGCGCTCGAACAGCAGCACGCCCAGCCGCTCCTCCAGCCGCGCCACGCTCTTGCTGACGGCCGAGCTGCTCAGGTGCAGGCGCTCGGCCGCCTTCGTGAAACTGCCCGCGTCGGCCGTGGCGAGAAACGGCGTGAGGCCCTTCAGATGTTCCGATGAAAACATAATTCGGGAATTTTATTCATGAATAGGGTGAAATAGTATCGCGGATAAGAATTTCAGTCGCGGATATGATGGATTTTTGTTTCGGAAGGCAACTCTCATGCACAAACACGCTCTCATCATCGGCGCCAGCGGCGTCATCGGCAGTCAGCTGGCCACGCACCTGCTGGCGCAGGGCTGGCAAGTCACGGGCGTCTCGCGCGGCCGCACGCCCGTGCCCGCCGGCTGCGCGGCCCTGCAGCTCGATGCGACTGATGGCGCGGCCGTCAGCGCCGCCCTGGCGGGCCTCGATGCCAGCCACGTCTTCTTCACGGCCTGGGCGCGCCAGGACAATGAACAGGAAAACATCCGCGTCAATGGCGCCATGGTGGCCAACGTGCTGGCCGCGCTGGGGCCGCAGGGCCGCCTGCGCCACGCGGCCCTGGTGACGGGCCTCAAGCATTACCTGGGACCCTTCGACGCCTACGGCAAGGGCGCCGTGCCCGTGACGCCGTTCCGCGAAGAGCAGGGCCGCCAGCCCGTCGAGAATTTCTACTATGCTCAGGAAGACCGCTTGTTTGCAGCGGCCGCGCAATACGGCTTGACGTGGAGCGTGCACCGCCCGCACACCATCATCGGCTATGCGCTGGGCAATGCCATGAACATGGGATTGACCCTGGCCGTGTATGCCAGCCTGTGCAAGGCCAGCGGCCAGCCCTTCGTTTTTCCCGGCTCGAGCGCGCAGTGGCATGGCCTGTCCGACATGACGGACGCGGGCCAGATCGCGCGCCACCTGGCGTGGGCGGCGGACAGCCCCGCCGCGCGCAACGAAGACTTCAATATCGTCAATGGCGACGTGTTCCGCTGGAAGTGGCTGTGGCCCCGCCTGGCCGCGTATTTCGGCATCGCGGCGGCGGACTTGCCCGAGACGATGGCGCCGCTGGCCGAGCGCATGCAGGATGCGCCCGCGCAGTGGCGCGCCATCGCGCAGCAGCATGGGCTGGCGGAGGCGGACATCGGCCGCCTCGCTTCCTGGTGGCATACGGATGCCGACCTGGGCCGGCCGATGGAAGTGATGACGGACATGGGCAAGAGCCGCAAGGCGGGCTTCCTTGACTACCAGGACACGCCCGAGGCTTTCTTCAATCTGTTCGAGAAGCTGAAGGCGGAGCGCATCATTCCGCGCTGACGCCGTTGCCGGCTTTGCCGGCGGCGGATGCGCCGGCCCTGGCCTTGCTTTCCTGCCCCCGCTGCCACTCCAGGCCCGGGCGGTCGACGCGGAACTGCAGCAGGCGTCCCTGCACCACTTCCGTCACGTAGGCCGTGCGGCCGTCGGGACCGCCAAAGGTGATGTTACTGGGCTTGGCGCCGGGCACGCTGATCTCGCGCAAGATGCGTCCCTGCGGCGACAGTTTCACTACCGTGCCCTTGCCGTAGCGCGTCACGTACAGGTTGCCGTCGACGTCCACGCGCATACCGTCCATGCCGAAATCGTCGAACTTGATCAGCAGGCGCTTGCCGCTCAGGCTGCCGTCCGGGGCGATGTCATACATCCAGATATTGCGCTGCACGCTTTCGTTCACGTACAGGATCCTGCCGTCGGGGCTCACCTCGATGCCGTTGGCCGTGCCCATGGTGTCGAGCGCCAGGCTCACCGTGCCGTCCTGCGCGATGCGCCACACGCGGCCCGTGTTTTCCTTCCAGTTCGGGTCGCTCGCATACAGCACGTCGTCTGCCGTGATGGCGATGTCGTTCGGCTGGGTCATGCGCGGCTCGCGCGCGTGGATGGTCAGCGCCCGCGTGGCCGGGTCGACCAGGTAGATCGTGTGCTCCATGTAGTCGGCCAGATACATCTGCCCCCGGCTGCCGAAGCGGATGCCGTTGGCGATGCTGCTGCCGGGCAAGGTCAGGTACACCTCGCCAGTACCATCCGGGCGCACCTTGCCGATGGTTTGCTGGCGCGCAAAGTTGACGGCATAGATATTCCCCTCCGCATCGACGGCCGGGCCTTCGATGCCCTTGGTGAAGGAATGCGGGGCCGTCAAAGTGGTGGCGAGGAACAGCGCTTCGTGCGCGGGCGGGCTGGCACAGGCGGACAGGGTGGCCAGCGGCATGGCCAGCAGCAGGGCTTGCAAGGGCGCGCGCAGCCACGGCAGGGCGTATCGGGAATGGGGCATCAAGTGTTCTCGGTGAGGCGATGGTGGCGTATGTTACCTGAGGCCTGGGCCGGACGGCCCCCGTGGCCGTACAATCGTGCTGCCGATTCACTGGAGCCATCATGGATAACATCACTTTTCGCACCGCCACCCTGGCCGACCTGGAAGCCATCGTCAGCCTGCTGGCCGACGATGCGCTGGGCGCCCGGCGCGAAACCGTCGCTTCGCCGCCGGCCGCCTGCTATGTCGACGCCTTCCAGGCCATTGCCGCCGATGCCAACCAGCGCCTAGTGGTGGCTGCCGATGGCGACACCGTCGTGGGTACCTTGCAACTGTCGTTCATCCCCGGCATAGCCCGCCGCGGCGCCTGGCGCGGCCAGATCGAAGCCGTGCGCATCGCCGCCTCGCACCGCGGCGCCGGCCTGGGCCAGCGCCTGTTCGAGTGGGCCATGGACGCATGCCGCGCGCGCGGCTGCCAGCTGCTGCAGCTGACGACGGACAAGGGCCGTCCCGACGCGCATCGTTTCTATGAAAAGCTGGGCTTTGTCGCCAGCCATGAAGGCTACAAGCTGGCGCTGTGAAGCGTTTCAGGCAGCCACGACCACCACGTCGGGGAACTCGTCCTGCCAGCCTTCCCAGGCATCCTGCAGATGGGCGTGCATGCCGGCCCGGTCTTGCGCCTGCTCAAACGTGTCCGCGCTGGCCAGCAGAAAATGGGCGATGGCGCGCAGCGTGGCCGGGTCGGCGTGGATGGTCACGTCGGAGCAGGGCAGGGGACGTTCGGCGGCCTCGTCCTGCAGATAGCAGTGCAGCGATAAATGTGTGCTCATGGGTGTCGGTTGTTGATATAGGCGCCCAGCATGGCGTGGGCGTTCAGTGCCGCGCGGGCGGCGTCCAGTTCTTCGGGAGGCAGGTGCCAGAAGGTCAGGCCGGCATGTTCTTCGCAGCGGCCATACGTGTGCATCGCGTCGCGCAGCGCTTGCCGGCGTCCGGGCGGCAGCGCATCGAGCCTGGCTGGCGTGAAACCGTTGATGGGATAGACATCGCGCAGATGGGCATCTTGCAGCCCGCGCCGCTTGATGGCGGACCAGTTATTTGCGGGGCAAGGAATGCCAAAGGTCATCGGATGGGCATCATCGAGCCGCCGGTAGCCGAGTGCGTAGCCGGTGCCATAGCCCTGCGTTTCAGCGTAGCAGTACACATATTCGCAATGGTCAAACAGGCCGGGCAGGGCCCGCGCACCGTCGAACAAGGGCGCCAGCGCAAGCTTGCTGGCGCGGATGGACAGAATCAGCGACGAGTCCGATGAATACATGGCCTGCGCGTCGCAGTTGACGGCCTCGTCAGCTTCGTCGGGCGGTACGAGACGCGGCGAAAGCAGGCAGATGCTGTCGGTCTCTGGCGCGAACAGCATCTTCTCGTAATTGCGCTGTGAGTACTTGACGATCTTGCCGCGCTTGTTGCCGTAGCGCTCGACGGACTCGTCGATCAGCGCGAACCAGGCGAACAGCTGCGCGCTGGCGGCAGCGGGATCGAAGGGAGTATCTTTCTTGAATTCGCCTACCAGGAAGTGATATGGGTCCATATGTCGCAAGGGTAAATGGGCAACGCGCATGATGCCATGTACGTGACCGCGCTGCCAGTTGCACGATTGGACGGCGCAATGGCCGGGTTGAAGCGTATGATGGAAGCACGGATGTGGTTGCCGCAAGGCAGTGCGACCGGCATGGCATGCCGCCCCGCCGGACGTCTTGCCGGATTTTTTCGTGGTTTTGGCAGCACTTTGACAGCACCAACGACGAGGAGACATCATGGACAGACCCGAATTCATCCTGGCCGCCAAGGCCATGGAAACCCTTGAGATGTATCAAACCTTCTACGGCACTTCCAGCGAATACCAGACGCACCAGCAGGAAGTCTTGAAACTGCTGCGCCACAAGGGTGCCTCCCTGCTGGTGTCCGAACATGGTCCGGCGAAATTTTTATTGGCGTTCGCCGATGCGCTGGAGGTGGCGGGGCAGCCGGGGGAGTATGTGCCGGCGGGCAGGCGGTAGGGGGATGCCTGCCCTTCCTGCGCCATGCGATCATTTCATGACGCTATCAGGGCGGCGCAAGACGTAAGCACCTGGTCAGTTGAATCGGACAGGGTGGCGTTTACCGGTAAAACCAGCAAAACCCCCGCGCCCATGCCGCAGGCGGAGGCGATGCCCGCGCTGCGCATGCATGGCATAAATAAAAAGGGCCTCCCCGTCAAAGCGGGGAAGCCCTTTTTATTGATTCAGCGGTGCAGGGGGCGGGAATCGACGCTGCCGTACAAGTGAATTTTCAGGTATTTGGACGGTTTTGCCAGCAGAATGCAGACGACCCCTCTGCAGGCGGCAGCGGATGGCGCCGAATAGCGCTCTGAATCGCCACCCCTAGCTTATGAGCGCGATTCTCAGCGCGGGAATTTATACCGGACCAGCAGCGAAGGGCCCTTGCCGCCGGGAGGCGTCAGCAGTATCTCGTCGCCGGGCCGCATCTCTTCATACATCACCGTGCAACAGGTCGGCATCGAGTGGCCGCGCGCGGGATAAACGCCAACGTCGGTATGCAGGGTTGCAGCGCGCACGTCCACGCTGGGCTTGCCGGCCTTTTCTTCTTCTTGCAGCAGCTTGCGCAGTGCGGTGACGAAATCCCCTTTGCTGAGCCTGGCAGGTGCCTGGCTTGCTTGCGGGCGGGCGGTTGCGTCGTTTTTCATGGCAGTTTCTTTCAGTGTATACATTGCCGCCACTATATCATTGGCCCCTGGCCTCTACTTGCCGTATCCCCTGGCAGCGCTTGTAATCATTGGGGAGAGGGTTACATCCGATGGTTGAAGCCGGCAGCGGATGCCGCCAAGGCCAGGGGCGGCGACCGGCCATTCCATGGCATCACGAATGACGGGATGGGCGGGTATCCGTTCAGTTGATCCGTGCACCTTAAGCCGCCGCAAACTTGCATTTTTGGGTATCTGGAAGGTTTTGCTGGCAAAATACAGACAATCAACCCGTAACGGCTTCTGTCGGACAATAGTTGCCAGTTATTCTTAATGTAATGCGAAGGATTTTCGGCATCGATGAAAGCCACTAACTTAGCCGGGCGGGTAATGAAGGTGAACCATGCGGGAGAGCATGGAGCCGTCAATATCTACAGCGGTCAGATTCTTATGGCACGCTTTACTGCAAAGTCGCTGTTGCCGGAGCTGTTGGCCTGTAAGGCGGATGAAGAGAAACACAGGACAATTTTTTACAACGAACTCGAACGTCGGGGTTTGAGCCGTTGCAAGAGTTATTGGCTGTGTGCGGCCGGTGGGTATGTTCTGGGAGTCGCAACGGGATTACTTGGCGCGCGCGCAATATCGCTCACGACAGTGGCTGTCGAGCGAACGGTGCTTCGCCATCTGCGTCACCAGACTGCACTCCTGGCGGAGGATGTCGAGGCAGTTTCCGCTATTTCGGGCATTCTAAACGATGAGCAAGAGCATCATGATTCGGCAGCGAAGCACAATGACCCGATGGGCATGTTCGGGCGGCTGCTGGGCTCCGCCGTTTCTGGTGCTACTGAATCAGTCATATGGCTGGGAATGCGCCTGTAGGCATCGCGTGGCGAGCGTCGGGTCCGCCATTCGGACATGGCCTGACCGGTCGATGTTATCGTTAGGATAAACCGCCTGCGGCGCAAAACCTGGCCAGACGAATCGGAGAGGGTTGCGCTTGCAAGCGCAATCCGGTTTTGCGGCTATCGGACGAGCAGTGCTCGTCCCCCGCAAAACCCCCGCGCCCGTACCGGACGCGGATGCGCTGCCCGTGCTCTGCATGCATGGAATAAATAAAAAAGGCCTCCCCGCCAAGACAGGGAAGCCCTTTTTATTTATTCAGTGGTGGAGACGGCGGGAATCGAACCTATCGTAAACTTAGATTTTTTATATGTCTTAAAGGTTTTGCTGGCAAAATGCAGGCAATCAACCCGCAACGGCAGCTGTCGGCAAAAGCAGCCGTAGCAATTACAAAATTCTCGATTTTGAAGTCAACTTGGACCATCAATGAGAAAACGGACTCGCCAGTTACTGGAAGAGTGGCAATTCCCGCATATTGCGGTGGGTGGCGTTACTCTTGTGCATAGGGCTGACTGGAAACCGTGCGTATTGCGCATTTTCAACGAGCAATGTGCATTTCATGGGTATGAGATGTTCAAGCTTTTTGAGGACAACAGGATGCAGCCTGACATGGATTGGAGTGCAAGCTGGTCGCCGGGCACGCTTCCGACTTCGGAGGAAATTCTTGCTCAGCTTTACGAAGCACCGAATGAGATGGGCTATGTGGAGTTTGTATTTTCAAAAAACTTCTGACATACGCTCTTTCCTAGATCGGCCATGGCTATAAACGACATCATCAACTTACAGGCCGGAGCCAGGTGCAGTTCTCCCAGTTCGATACTGACTGGGTATTGGATGGTGTTTTTAGGGCCGGCAGCCAGTGCCCTAAAACCTGGCCAGACGAATCGGAGAGGGTTGCGCTTGCAAGCGCAA
>NZ_RFSK01000055.1 GCF_009923995.1 Janthinobacterium sp.
GCCTGCGCGCTGCCGTCGGCATTCGTCTGCGAGTTGGCCGCCTGCGCCGCGTACACGCCCGCATCCGCCGCCCGGGTCGTCGCCGTCGTGGCTGCATTATTGGCTGCGATGGCCGACTGGCCGGCCTCGTTGGCCTTGGCGCTGGCCGTGCCGGCCGAGCCTGACGCCGCCTGTGCTGCGTCGGCGGCACCATCGCGTGCAGCCTGGGCGCTGACCTTCGCTGCGCTTGATGCAGTCGATGCCGTCTCGGCGGCGTTCGCGTAGCTGGCGGCACTCTGCTTGCTGTCAGCGGCGGCAGCGGCGCTGGCGCCTGCGCCTTGCGCCGACTGCGCGGCAGCCGCTTGGGATGCCTGGGCAGCCGACGCCGAGCCGGTGGCGCCGGTCGCCGCCTGGGATGCCTGGCCCGCCGAGGTGCTGGCGCGGCCCGCATCCGCATTGGCGGCCGTGGCCGACTGGCTGGCCTGGCTGGCGTACTGCCCGCCCTGGCCAGCAGCTGCAGCCGCCTGCTGCTTGGACAGCAAGGCCGCAGCAGCCGCCTCCGTGGCAGCGGCGGCCGACACCGCCGCGCTGGCCGTATCGCCGTAGGCCTCGTCCAGTACGTCGATCAGGTCGATCTTGGCTCCCAGGTCGGCATGCAGCTGCGACTGGGTAATCTCGCCCGTCAGCACGCCCAGCAAGTGCTCGACTTCCGCATCGGACGCGCCGATGGTGCCGCTGCCGGTGTTGTACGGCCCGGGGATGGCCGCCCGCGAGACGTAGCGTATCCAGTAATACCGGGTAACACCCGGTCCCACCGGATCGACGTATTCGCGGCCATCGGCGCGGCCCGCCAGCGCCGCCTGGGCAAAATTATTGACCTGCGCCCGCCAGACCTCCGTGTGCGACAGGTTGCTGTAGTTGGCCGGCGCCGCGTCCCATGCCAGCGTAATCGTGGCCGGATGCCCGGTGGTAGCCAGGCCCGTCGGCGCCGGCGGCGGGCGCAGGTCCAGCGCCTGCTGCTTGGCCACCGTCTGGCGGGCGACATAGGTCAGCCCGTCGATGACCGTGGTGGCCGTCACCGTCACTATGCTGGCGGCCATGTCGGCAAACTGCAGCACGGCGTCGCCGTTGGCCACCGTCAGCGGCACGGCCGGATCGCTGGAAAACGTGATCTCGCCCACGGCGCCCAGCATCAGGGCCGAAAACGTGATCGCCGCCGGCGTCGGCGCGCCGACCACCGACACCTCGAACAGCGTGGCGCTGGGCGTGAGCAGCAGCGCCCGGTCGATGGGCGCCGCATGGCGCGGTACCGTGTTCATGATGAGCGTGTCGCGCTCCCCAAAAATCGCGCTCATGCCAGCACCCCCACCGTCGCTCTGCCCGTCAGCCAGAAGCGCGACAGCATCACCACCACACCCGGCACGCCGTGCTGCAAGCCGAAGCGATCAGCGCGCAACATTACGGGCTGTCCCAGTTCCAGCATCATCATCTCGGGTTCTCCATCAAATTCGTAAATGGTGCGCGGCACCTTGTTCAATTCCAGGCGACGCTGCGCTTCCGCGCGGGCGTCGGCCCGCATTTTCAGGCACGTGTCGATCTGCACCGGATCATCGGACAGGCGGTAGCGCGTGCGCGCCGCCTCGTCGACCACCGTCTCCGTCAGCCACTCGGTGGCGTACAAGTCCGCGTGCGCGGGCGGGATGCTGGTCGTCAGGCCAGCCTGCAACGTCCAGTTCCTGTCGAAACCGATCTTCACGGCAGCCGTCACCGGCAGGCGCTGCGCGGGACGCAGCGAGCGTTCGCGCATCTGCTCCGGGCCGATCGCCACCGGCACGCCAGCGGCCGGCAGCGCGATCTGCACCAGGCGCAATCGTCCCGTGCGCGACATGATCGCCTGGGCGCCCACGCTGGCCGCCAGTTGCTGGATGGCCTGCGCCTGATTCGTGCGGTCCGCTACGTACAGGCCCACCGGCTGCGGGTGGGCCACGTCGAAGGCCGCCAGATTGACCAGATCCAGGTCAGCCAGCGTAAAACGGTCGGCGGCCTTGCCGTAAGCAGTGGCGATGCGCTGCACCAGCGGCGCGATGCGCGGCGCATAGCCGCCGCCCTTGTCGCCCTGCACGCTGGCGGTGATCGTGGTGGAAAACGGATCGGTCGTCAGGTTGAAGCGGCCCGCCTGGTCATTGAGCGCCACGGCGATCGGCTTGCCATTGGTGCGCACCTCGAACGCCGATTCGACGGCGCCAAGAAAACCATATTCCAGGGTAGCGGGATTGGTCAGCAAGGGCGCCACGTTGTGACACTCGCCGAAGGGGATCGGCAGGATGGCATCCTTGTTGGGCGTGGTGCCGCCCAGCTTCGCCTCGGAAATCGGCGTATTCAGCCGCTGCAGCTTGTCGCGCAGCACCAGGTTGACGGAGGCCCGCCCCGAGCTGGCCACGTCAGCAATGATGCCGTCGAAGACCAGCTGAAAGTCGCTGCGCGGCCAGGACGGATCGCCGGACCAGACCTTGATGGGCCGGTTCATCCAGACATCATCCAACCAGCCATCGAGGGCGCCGTCGGCGTTGTCAAGTTCGATATCACCGCCCGACAGGCCAGCCTCGCCGGACAGGCTGACCTGCTCGGTGAAGGCCAGGCCGCCGCTGACCAGCGGCAGGTAGGCGGTATTCGCCGGCACCTCGAGCGGGCCGGTCACGTAAGGCCGCGAAGCGATATACCGCGTCACCTCGCTGCCGGCCACGTTTACCTGCGCCTCGATCAGCACCATGCGGATGGCCGACGGGCTTTGCAGCCATGCCAAAAATTGCGCATCTGTCATGCGTATTCTCCTTTCACTGCACTGGCCCAGGACGATGCCCGGGAAGATTTATCCACGCCCTCGACCACCGTCCTGGCGGCATTGGCGTTCGATTCGACGGTGGCCTGGATGGTGGCGCCCGTCTGTGCGCGCTGGTCGGCGCGCAAGCCCTCCAATTCGGCGCGCATGGCCTGGTTATCTTCGCGCAGGCCGCGGATTTCAGCGACCAGGGCATCGGAGCCGACGTTCGCCGCCGAGGAATAACGCACGGGGTCGAACGCGGCCGGCGCTTCCACCGCAGATTCTCCGAAAGAAGCGGCGACAGACATGCCGGCAGCAGGTACAAAGCTCATGCCACCAGCGATATCGGTCTGCCCGCCGGCCCGCAACGCCACGCCCAGCGCATCGACCGCTTGCTGGATGCCAACCGCCGTCTTGTTCAGGTTGATCAACTGGCCAACTTGCGCATCGAGTGCCGTCAGCTGCTTTTGCGCATCAGTCAACTGCGTGCCCGTGATCGCCGCCAGCGCTGACAGCTCGGCCTGGACCCTGGCCGCATCGGCGACATAGCTCGCGCTTGCAGCGTTCACGACCTGGCTGGCCGTCAAATACGCGGTGGCGGTACCTGTCAGCGCAGACTGCGCCGCAGCGTCGCCCGTCTTCGCCTTGGCCAGCATCTCTTCGTACTGACGCTGCGCCTCGGCCATCTTCTGCATCGGCGTCAGTGTCGACAAGCTGCCCAGCAACAGGGAATCCTTGAAGGTGCGGATGCCGTCGCCAAACGATTTCAGACGCTCGATAGTGGACTTGAGGGCCGAAGACTCCGTTTCATAGGCACTGGCAATGTCCTGCCGCGCCTGCAGCTGGTCATACAAGGCCAGGTTAGCGGCATCGACCGCTGCACGCTCCCTTGCACGCAATTGCGCCGTAGTCATCGTCATCTGGTCGAGCTTTTCCTGGATACCCTTGCGCTCGTCGGCAATACTCTGTTCCGACCTGGTCAGGCTTTCCGTCGCCGCATGCGTCTTCGCGAACGCATCGGCCAATGCCATCAGGCCCGCATACTGGTCGGCCCCAGTCTTGGTGGCCAATGCGCCAGAATTAACCAATTGCAATACCGTGTCCTTGAACTGCGCGCGCGTAGTCACACTGGCATAGCCCAGGGCCGCCATCTGTTCCGTCACGTGTTTTTGCACGGGCGCCAGGCGCTCGGATTCGGTCAGGTAGTTTTCGGCAAAGAACGCTGTACGATTGCCCAGTGCTTCCACGCCGCCTGCAGCCTTGACCAACTGTTCACGTGCCGCCAGGGAAGCCACGCCAACGGATCCGAATGCCTGCTGTGAGGTGCTGCCCAAGGTTGCCAGCATGGCATCGACGGCCGCGTAGTGGCCCGCCAGACGCTGCAGCGCCGCACTCGCCGATTCGCCTTTCATACTCAGTTGCGACAACGATGGCACCAGTTCCTTTGCCATCGTATCGCTGACACCGGTAAAGAAATCGGCAATCGCTTTCTGGTTCGCGGCATCGTCCTTGGTCATGACGATATTGAGCGACTGCGTGCGCGTGGCCAGGCTATCCGTGTTGACGCCCAATGTGCTGGCGAAGGCGCCCGTCACTGCCTTCATCTGTGCATACGTATCGCCAAGCGATGCCGCCAGCTCGGCATCGACTTCAGAGCGGTCGCTTCCCTTTTTATTCGAACGGAAAAGACCACCCTTCTGGGTCCAGTTCGAATAACTCTCGCCCGTAAAGCCATCGGCTCCGAGACTGCCGGAAATGCCGGCGCTGCTGACCTTTTTCTCGCCCATGCCGAACAGGCGGTTCGCCGCGCCACCCAGCAGGCCGCCCACCAGGGCTCCCACAGCAGTACCTACCACCGGGAAAATGCTGCCAACGACAGCCCCGATCGCCGTACCAGCATTAACGATGCCATTACGGCCATATTCCCCTGAAATCATCTTGCCGCCATATACGCCGCCCATGACGCCGGCGGCGACGCTTGCCACCGCGCCTACACCGGTGGCGAATGAGCCATTGACCCCGGCAGTGTACGGCGAGCCTTGCAGCATACTCATGCCACGCTGCACGCCATTGGCCACCGAAGTACCAATACCGGAAAGTCCGCTGGACAGAGATTCATAAATGCCTTTCGCCGAACTCAGGAACGACTGGATGCCCCCACTATTGGCCACACTGCCCTGCGCCTGCGCCGCGCCCGGATTCAGGAACGAAGCAAAACCGGCAGCGATGGGCGACATAATCGGTTGCAGCACGAGGTTGTTGAACATGTCCTTCAACTTGTCCTTGAACATCGTTGCTAACTTCTTGCCGCCTTCGAAGCCATTCATGAAGGCATCGGTCAGCGACTTTTCGATATCCTTGGCGCTGGCGGCCCAATCATCGGAAGCCTTCTTGGCCGCCGCAGCAGACGCCTCCTTGGCTGCCAATTCTTCTATCGCCGTCATGCTGCGCTGCTTGGCATCGATCAAGGCATTCAAATACTCGATCTGCGCCGCGTTTTCCTTGCCCACCGCCAGCGCGGCGCGCTGTTCCTTCAGCAGCGCCATTTCGTTTTGCGCGATGGCGGCCTTGCTCATGCCATACACCGCCACCAGCTTTTCGCCAGCCTCGGCTTCCTTGACGGCATCGGCGACGGCCTGCGTCCGTGTATCGGACAGCGCTTTCGCGTCTGCCAGCGCCTGCTCGGTCACAGCCCTGGCTTGCCTGCCCACCTCGATCTCATCGACGCGGGCCTGAATCACCTTGCGCGTGACCTCGAATCCCGCCAGTTGTGACGCGGTCACTTTTTTAGTACGATCCGCCAAGATCTCCTTCAACTGATAATCGTACTTTTGCGCCTCGTTCATCTCGGCATAACCGGCAGCTTCGCGCTTCAGGTCGCGGGCCTTGCCGTGCATCTCATTCATCATGGATTCGAAAGGCGTGGGCGGAGCGGGAAGCGCCGGCATGCCTGTAGCGGTCCCGTTCTTCGGTTTGCCGGGCGCTTCTTGCTGCTCAAGCTGCTTGAGCTTGCCGCGCACCATATCCAGTTCGCCCTGCAGCCTTGCCAGGTTGCTGTCCACCCCGGCCTTGTCCAGGGAGTGGTATTTTCCCGTGCGATTGCGCACGGCATCCATTTCCGTCGAAATCTCCAGCATGCGTTCGCCAGCCGGGGTATTCAGTCCTTTCTCCGACACGCCCAGCTTTGCCAGCTCATTGCGCTTTGCAAGCTGGACCATCTGCTTGTCGAGTTCAGCAACGATTTCCTTGGTGCTCTTGCGCATGGGTTCTACGGCTTTCTCCGCATTGTCCTTCGACGAACTCCCCCACATGGCCCAGGCGGTTGCGCCCAAGCCAAGCACCGTGACAAACAATCCGATCGGGCCACCCAGGAACGCCAACGCACCGCGCAAAACGCCAGCGGTGACAGACGCGGCACGCATTGCTGCTGTCTGCGCCACCAATGCGCCGGCATGGGCTTCGGCGGCAACTGCAGCACGGCGTTGGGCCGGGATGAGGCCATTGGTGGTCAGCGCCAGCGCCACGTCGGCCTGGCTGGCGCGTATCGTCGCCTGTAATTCAGCCACGCGCGCGGTCGCCAGTGCGGAGGTGGCGGCGGTCGCCGTCACGTCGGCATTCGCCGCCGCCAAAGTGGAGGCAAGCAAGGCCCGGTTGGCCGCGACCTTGCTGTAAGTAGCCGTGACTACGCCGTAAGCCCAGGTCGCGAATTTCGCCGTGGTCAGCGTTTCGAGCACGCCAACGACCAGGGTCAGGTTATTCGACAGAAATTCAAGACCATTCGTCATCAGGCGCACGGCGCCGGTCGACTCCGCCTGTCTCGCCGTGAATTCCATCACGTTATTGCTCAGAACTGTAAAGCTGCCACCGATGGTTTCGAACTGCACAGCTCCCTTGCGCAACTCGCCCAGCGCGTTCGGCAGCGCGACCGCCATCACGTCGGCAGTGATCAATCCTGCGCCAGCAAGCGCGGCGAGCGCTTCTTTCGATACACCCAGGCCGGTGGCCATTGCTGCCATGACTTCGGGAGCGGCCTGGCTGATGGCATTGAATTGCTGGCTGCTCAGGGCGCCATCGGCGAAGGCATCGGACAGACCCTTGAAGGCGGTAGCGGAATCGGTCGCCGAGGCGCCGCTGATCTTGACGCCAAGACTGAGCGCCTCGGTGATGCCGGCCACTTCAGCCTGGCTGATGCCCAGTTTCTTGGTCGCATCATTCATCTGGGCATACAGGGCCGCCGTAGAGGCAAGGTCCGTCTGCGCCGAGGCGGCTATGCGCTTGACGTTGTCATACGCCTCGCCATATTCCTGCGTGGAATTGGTCGACATGCGCAATTGCGCTGTCAGTTTCGTATATTCGTCAGACAGTTTGACGATCTGGCCGATATTATTGGAAATACCCAGGCTGGACAGTATCTCCGTGTATTTTTTCGTGACATCTTCAAGTTTCAAAGTCGACTTGGCGGCCCGCTCGCTGGCCTCGCGTATGCGTTCCAGGTCATCTGCCGCGATGCGCACATTGAGCGTATCGATGCGTATCTGTAATGTTGCAATATCAACGGTCATAATTTACCCATAAAAAAAGCCACCGAAGGGTGGCAATGCAAATCGAGGCCACCCTTGCGACGACCGTAGTGTTTTCTGTGTCACCTCTGTCATAAAAAGGTCAGGCGGAGGCTTGCCTAATGCGACATGTTTTGATGGGTGATATAGGCTGCGTCAAGCTGATCGAGCAGCTCCTCTTCCCATACCGTCAGACGGATACGATGCCGCAGTTGCCATGCCAGGATATCCAGACTGCTCAAGGGATTGGCTGCCATGCCGTTTTGCCGCTTGCGGCTCATCTGCACAAAAAACTGCCACACGTGCGCCAGTTCAAACGGCAGTTGCGCCCGCACGGGAGCCTGCTGCTCCCGGTAGAGTGGATGGCGCTTCGCGGCATCCATGTGCTCGCCTTTCGCATTGCCATCAGCCGCCTTTGCCGAACGCTCGAACTGTTCGTCGGCAAAGAGCAGCAAGGCAGCGGCTAGACCGTCAAAAAATTGCCGTCTGCCTCGAGCGCGGCCAGCACTTTTTCCTGCCAGGACGGCATTTTTTCAAAAATTGCCTTCAGCAAGGCCGGGGAAGGCTGTACCGGGACGCCCTTGTCGACAAAACCCGGCATGCCCACCACCACCGCGATGGCGATCTTCATGTTGCGGTTTTCCGCCAAGTCATACAGTTCCGCCGCACCTTCGTCCGTCTTCGCATCGATTTGCTTGCTTTTTTGTACCGAGCGCTTGATCGCCACCACCGACGTTTCGCGGATCACGGCACGGTACTGGTCAGAATTTTTGCTGACGATGTCAAAGCCCGCCTTGTGCGCGCCGTCTTCGTCAAACAGCACCGACACCAGGTGAACCTGATCCACAGCCTTGTTGCCATCATTCAACAGGGAGATATCAAAACCAGCCGAAGCGATCATTTGTGCGTTGTTCATATGTATTTTCTTTCTTGATTGCGGTAAAGGTAAAAGGGCCGCCACGATGGCGGCCCCGGTGCAGGTGCTAGCTGGTTACAGCGCGCTGTCCTGGATGGTCAGGGTGGTCGCTTCGTGCTGCGCATCCGTGCCCTTGTAGCGCAGGACGTCGAAGGCGCAGGTAACGATCTTGTTTTTCTCGCCATCGTCGATCTTGGCCGAGGTGATCTTGATGCGGCCCATGGCCAGCGCCAGCACGTCGGCTGCCGGCGCCGTGCCCGACGCCATGGCGTAGGCCAGCGGAATTTCCGTCTCGGACTTGAAGTAGTCGAGGTAGGCGGCGTCCTGCAGCAGCACGGTGAACTGGCCCGAGCCCATCACCTTGCCGCGCGAGGCGGCCGTGGCGTACTTCGAGCCGATGACGGGGTCCACCTTGACCTGGCCGTCCAGCGAGACGGACATGCCGGTGCAGATCTGCGACGGAATGCCGTTCACCGACAGCATCGCCGTGGCGCCCGAGAATTTGCCCGAGCCAGGCGCCGCCAGCGGCGTGGCGAAGTGCGGCACGGCCGTGGTCGGGCCTTCCGCCTTGCCCATCAGGGTAAAATCCAGGCTGGTGATGCCGTTCGGCTGCACGGCGATATCCATCTTGCTGACCAGCTGGTCGACGAAGCTGCGGTGCACGCCGATCTTCGGGTCCTGCACTTCGGCCGTGAACCAGTCGGTGGTGTGGCCCGTCAACGGAGTGAAGCTGCGCTTGCCCACCGCCGCCACGCCGATGGAGTCGCCAGCCGCCTTGACGATCATGGCCGAACCGTCCATGAACTGGCCATTCAGGTTGGTGGCCGTCACCGACGTAACGAAGAAGTTCTTCGCATTGTTGGCGGCGGCCGGCGCCGTCAAGCCCGTGATGCGCACCACGCTGCCGGCGCGGAAGCCGTCCGCCAGCCAGGAGCCGGCGCTGCGGGTCAGGCCCGTGGCGGCGGCGGCGATCGTGGTTTGCGCGGCGGCGACGCCACCGGCCGTAAAGTCGCGGCGCAGCAGCGCGGCCATCAGCGGCGCATACGTGCCGCAGGCCGCTTCGGCCTTGATGGCGCCCGTGGTGCGGAAATTGCCCAGGCGGGTATCGCCCTGCTGCTGGCTGGCGTCGATTTCGGCGCTGGCGTATTTGTCCGCTTCCGTGTCGAAGGTGGCGGTGACGCGGGGGTAGATCTGGCCGCCGCCGGCGGCGGCCTTGCTGCCTTCCGCGCTTTGTTTGCTGATGACGATCACGCTGTCGATGCCGTTTGCTGTCGATGCCATAGGTAATGCCTTTCGTGGGATGAAAAAAAGACCGCAGTTGCGGTCTTGGGGTGGAACTACTTAAAATCAGGAGAAAAAATGACGCAGCCCGCGCGCGGTGAGGCGGCGGGCTGGCGTCTGTGCGTCCGGGCGGCACGGGGCCGCGCCGAACGGAAGTTGGGCGAAGAGCGCCAGGAAGGCGGTTCGCTGCGCTGAATTCCCCTATCGGTGGCACGCCAGCGGCGCGCCTATTACGAGTGGAGAAGCATGTGGTCCTGCGGTACTGCGGTGCTGCTGTTGCGATGACTGTTGCTGCCTGATCGAGACTCTATTGTAGGGGGCTTTTTTTCATCGCCAGGCATATTGCAAAAAAAATTTAGTGACCCAGGCGGCGCATGGCACGGGCACCGTGCGACTGGAAAATGCCTTCGAGTTCGCTGACCATGTCCTTGATGCGCTCCAGCTCAAACCCGCCGGAACAGGTGATCGGTGCTTCGCCGCTGCCCTGGCAGCCCTTGCAGATGGCCGGCGCGCCCAGGGTGTCGGCCGCCACCACGCCGGTGCCGTGGCAGACCTGGCATTTGCTGTCGAGCCAATGCGCAAGCGACGCTTCGGCGACGCGGCGGTACAGGGTGTTGGCCGCCTGCGCATCCCAGGCCGTGTGCGCCTTGACCCAGCGCCGTGCCTTGCCCTTGTGCGTCACGGCCGCGGTCCAGGCGCGCAGCAATTGGGCCAGGTTGCCCGCGTTCCCCTCGAACAGGCGGCTGACGGTGCCATCCGCGTACTTGACGCGGCACAGCAAGGCGCCCATGTCGCCGGCCAGCGCGGCGGCCGCGATGACATCCAGGTCGTGGTGGACGGCATCGTCGCGCAGGTTCTGCGATGACAGCGATGCGATGAATTTTTCTGCAAACCCCATGATTTCTCCTCGTTGATACTAATCGTTGTTGCGTGCCGGGCCAAACAGCGCGGCCACCAGCGGATCGCGATGCGCCGTGCCGCGTGGCCAGCTGGACGTGCGGCACACCTGTGGCGGCAATTCGGACCAGCCGTCGACTTCTTCGTCCTGTTCGCCCAGCGCGTACAGGGCGGGCCGCTGACGCCCCGGTTCCGTGCAATGGCGCTGCGCCAGGTGGATCTGACCCAGGCCGCACATGTGGCGCAAATAGCGGCTCATGGTGCCCGCATCGAGTCCCAGCAAGGCGGACAATTGCGCCGCGCTGGCCTGCCCCTGCTCGCCGATGTACTGCGCGATGCGGGCGATATGCAGCTGTGACTTCCTGCTGCGTCCCTGTAACTGGCGTCCCTGCCGCGGCGCCGCCCTGCTTCCGACCATCTGACTGCTGTTCAACATCTGCCTGACCTCCCGTGGTGTCGCCAGCCGGCAGACGCTCTTGTGCGAATTTGCGACAGGCAACGAATGGACTTTATCAATCGCTAATGTTAAAGTCAAGCATTTGGTAATTTATCAAACGGTAAATTTCAGGTTTAATGTGGAGATGAATATGTATCAATACAGACGCGACCGCCTGCTGGCCCTGATACGCGATCACTACGACAACACGCGCAAGAAAATCTCCGACGCCAGCGGCTGGAGCGAGGCGCGCATCTCGCAAATCCTTTCGCCCACCTACCGCGAAGGGCGCGCCTTCAGCGAGAAGATCGCGCGCAAGCTGGAAGCGGACCTGCGCCTGGAGGGCATGTATTTCGACCAGGGCGCGGCGCCCGACCAGGCGGCGCTGTCGGCGCGCGCCCTCGATGCGCTGGGCGAGGTGCGGCCGGTGGTGGTGGCCGATGGAGAGGATGAGCGCTTCTACCCGATCCGCAAGGTGAAACTGCGCCTGTCGGCCGGTATCACGGGCTTTGCCATCGAGCCGGAAACGCACGACGGCAGCACCATCAGCGTGCCGCGCAGCTGGGTCGAGCGCAATGGCTACCACCCTGAAAAGCTGGTGGCGATCAAGGTCAAGGGCGAGAGCATGGAGCCGGCCCTGTACGAGGATGACGTGGTAATCATCAACACGGCCGACAACCGTCCCGCCGATGGCGTGGTGTTCGCCGTGAACTATGAAGGCGAGCCGGTGGTCAAGCGCATGGCGCGCGATATCGGCGAATGGTGGCTGACGTCGGACAACCCCGACCAGCGCAAATACCACCGCAAGCTATGCCGCGGCAACGAATGCCTGATCGTGGGCCGGGTCGTGCGCAAGGAAAGCGACCGGATTTGACACCGAAGTTTATCGATTGATAAACTTCGATAAAGTGACGCCGTTTAAGCCAGCGCTGCCTGGATCTGCTGCAGCGCAGCCGGATCGTCCATCGACGTCAGGTCGCCCGGGCTGCGCCCTTCGCAGATGGCCTGGATCGACCGGCGCAGCAGCTTGCCCGAGCGCGTCTTCGGCAGCTGGCCGACGAACAGCACGCGCGCGGGCCGCGCCACGGCGCCCAGCTGATGGTCGACCACGGCCATCATCTCGCGCTCCAGCGCCGCTTTCGCGTCGGCGCTGTCGACACCCTGCGGGTTCTTCAGGATCACGAAGGCCATCGCCACCTGCCCTTTGAGCTTGTCTTCCACGCCCACCACGGCCACTTCCGACACGTTCGGGTGACTGCTGATGCTTTCCTCGATCTCGCGCGTGCCCAGGCGGTGGCCGGCCACGTTGATCACGTCGTCCGTGCGGCCCAGAATAAAGTAATAGCCATCCGCATCGCGCATGCCCCAGTCGAAGGTGGAATACACCTGGCGGTCGCTGAAAGTGGACCAGTAGGTATCGACGAAGCGTTCGTCGTCGCCATACACGGTCTGCATGCAGCCGGGCGGCAGCGGACCTTCCAGCACCAGCACGCCCTTCTCGTTGGCGCCGCACTCCTCGCCCGTGGCCTCGTTGAGCAGCTTGACCTTGTAGCCATACATGGCCAGGCCGGGGCTGCCCAGGCGCGTCGGCGTGGCCGCCCCGTCGCCGGGCACGCCCTTGGCCACGGACAGAATCGGCCAGCCCGTCTCGGTCTGCCAGTAGTTATCGATGATGTCCACTTTCAGTTCGTCGGCGATCCACTGCGAAGTCGTTTCATCGAGCGGTTCGCCCGCCAGGTACAGCGCCTTCAGGGAAGACAGGTCGTGCTTGCGCATCAGTTCCACCGGATGCTTGCGCAGCACGCGGATGGCCGTCGGCGCCGAGAACATGCGCGTGACCCGGTATTTCTCGACGATGCTCCACCAGATGCCCGCATCGGGACAGATGGGCAAGCCTTCGTACAGGATGGTGGCCATGCCGGCGATCAGCGGCCCGTAGACGATGTAGGAGTGGCCCACGACCCAGCCGATGTCCGAGGTGGCAAAGAAGGTTTCGCCCGGCTTGCCGCAGAACGTGTACTGCATCGACGCGGCCAGCGCCACGGCATAGCCGCCCACGTCGCGCTGCACGCCCTTGGGCTTGCCCGTCGTGCCCGAGGTGTACAGCACGTACGACGGCTCGTTCGATTCGAGCCAGGCGACGGGCACCCGCGCATCGATGTGCTGCTCGCGCAGCACCGCGTAGTCGACGTCGCGGCCCGGCACCAGCTGCATCGGCACCAGGTGGCGGTCGACCAGCAGCACGTGCTGCGGCTTGTGGCTGGCCAGGCGGATGGCTTCATCGAGCAGCGGCTTGTAGGCAATCGCCTTGCCGTTGCGCGAACCGGCATCGGCGGATAACACCAGTTTTGGCTGCGCGTCGTCGATACGGCTGGCCAGGCTGTTGGCGGCAAAGCCGCCAAACACCACGGAATGGACGGCGCCGATGCGCGCGCACGCCAGCATGGTAAATGCCGCTTCGGCGATCATCGGCATGTAGATCAGCACGCGGTCGCCCCTGGCGACGCCCAGCGACAGCAGAATGGCGGCGCAGCGCTCCACTTCGCGCTGCAGTTCGCGGAAGCTGTACGTGCGTTCCGTGTTCGTCTCGGTGGAAATGGCAATCAGCGCGGGCGCGTCGCCCTGGCTGTCGACCCAGCGGTCGACGGCGTTGTGGCACAGATTGGTGGTGCCGCCGACGAACCATCTGGCGAACGGCGGGCGGGAATAGTCGAGCACTTGCGAAAACGGGGTATGCCAGGCGATCTTTGCCGCTTCCTCGCGCCAGAACGCTTCTGGCGTGTCGATCGAGCGCTGATAAAATGCTGCGAAATTCATGTCTCCTCCGGTAGGCGTGCCATCTGTTGTCGTATTTTCTGTTTGTTCCTGTTCTGCTGATCTGTTCGGGCGCGGCCCGCCGGCTGATGCCGATCGGCGGCACCATGTGCAGGGCCGGCATCAGGGCGATGACGAACGCCCCTCAAGCCTGAATGGCCGGGCCGCCTGCGGCCCGGCCTGCATGGCTCACGCGCTGAAGGAATCGCCGGGAATGCGCACGGCGCCTTCCATCAGCACGCGCGCGCTGCGGCTCATGATGGCCTTGGTGACGCGCCAGGCGCCATCGGCCAGCGCCGCTTGCGCGCCCACCATCAGGGTGCCGGACGGGTGCCCGAAGCGCACGCTGCTTTTTTCGCCGCCGCCCGCCGCCAGGTTCACCAGGGTGCCGGGAATGGCCGCCGCCGTGCCGATGGCGACGGCCGCCGTGCCCATCATGGCGTGGTGCAGCTTGCCCATCGACATGGCGCGCACCAGCAGGTCGATGTCGCCCGCTGCCACGTTTTTCCCGCTGGACGAGACATAGCTGGCCGGCCTGGCGACAAACGCCACCTTCGGCGTGTGCTGGCGCTTCGCCGCCTCGTCCAGGTGGGCGATGAGGCCCATGCGCAGCGCGCCATGCGCGCGGATGCTCTCGAACCGGGCCAGCGCCGCGGCATCGCCGTTAATGGCGTCCTGCAGTTCCGTGCCCGTGTAGCCGATGGCATCCGCATCGACGAAAATCGTCGGGATGCCCGCGTTGATCATCGTCACTTTCAAGGTGCCGATGCCGGACACGTCGAGGTCATCGACCAGATTGCCGGTAGGGAACATGGCACCGCCGCCGCCCTCTTCCTCCGCGGCCGGATCGAGGAATTCCAGTTTCACTTCGGCGGCCGGGAAGGTCACGCCATCGAGCTCGAAGTCGCCCGTTTCCTGGACTTCGCCATGCGTCATGGGCACGTGGGCGATGATGGTCTTGCCGATATTGGCTTGCCAGATGCGCACCGTGGCGATGCCGTCCGCAGGCACGCGGGCGGCGTCCACCAGGCCGCTGGCGATGGCGAACGAGCCGACGGCGGCCGACAGGTTGCCGCAGTTGCCGCTCCAGTCGACAAAGGGCTTGTCGATGGAGACCTGGCCGAACAGGTAGTCGACGTCGTGCTCCGGCTTCGCGCTTTTCGCCAGGATCACCGTCTTGCTGGTGCTGGAAGTGGCGCCGCCCATGCCGTCGATCTGCTTGCCGTAGGGGTCGGGACTGCCGATCACGCGCAGCAGCAAGGCGTCGCGCGCGGCGCCCGGCACCTGCGCGCTGGCGGGCAAATCCTGCAGGCGGAAAAACACGCCCTTGCTGGTGCCGCCGCGCATGTAGGTGGCGGGGATTTTGATTTGGGGTGTGTGGGTCATGGAAGTTCCTGCGTTGAATGGCTGATTAAACCCAACGGCGAATTGCCGGGGTCGGACCCTGAGGGTCCGACCCCGGACCTTGCCTTTGGGGTGAATTGCGCGATCACATCGCCACTACGCCGCCTTCGACGACTCCAGGAAATCCTGTGCGAAGCGTTGCAGCACGCCGCCCGCCTCGTAGATCGACACCTCTTCCGCCGTGTCGAGGCGGCAGGTGACGGGGACTTCCAGCGTGTCGCCGTTCTTGCGGTGGATCAACAAGGTCAGGGTGGAGCGCGGCGTGCGCTCGCCCACGACGTCGTAGGTTTCGCTGCCGTCGATGCCCAGGGTCTTGCGGTTCACGCCAGGCAAAAACTCCAGCGGCAAGACGCCCATGCCCACCAGGTTGGTGCGGTGGATGCGCTCGAAGCCTTCGGCCACGATGGCTTCCACACCGGCCAGGCGCACGCCCTTGGCGGCCCAGTCGCGCGAGGAACCCTGGCCATAGTCGGCGCCGGCGATGATGATCAATGGCTGCTTGCGCTCCATGTAGGTCTCGATGGCTTCCCACATGCGCGAAATGGTGCCGTCCGGCTCGATGCGCGTGAGCGAACCGGCCTTCACCTTGCCATCTTCGATGACCATCTCGTTTTTCAGGGTCGGGTTGGCAAAGGTGGCGCGCTGCGCCGTCAGATGGTCGCCCCGGTGCGTGGCATAGGAATTGAAGTCTTCCTCGGGCAGGCCCATTTTCGCCAGGTACTCGCCGGCCGCGCTGTCGAGCATGATGGCGTTCGATGGCGACAGGTGGTCGGTGGTGATGTTGTCGCCCAGGACAGCCAGCGGACGCATGCCCTTCAACGGACGCGCACCGGCCAGCGCGCCTTCCCAGTACGGCGGACGGCGGATGTACGTCGTCTGCGGACGCCAGTCGTACAGGGGGCTGACCTTGATGCCGTCGTCCGCCTGCGCGGCAAACATGGGAATGTACACCTTGCGGTACTGCTCCGGCTTGACGCTGGCAGCGACAATGGCGTCGATTTCCTCGTCCGACGGCCAGATATCCTTCAGCAAAATCGGCTTGCCGTCCGCGTCATGGCCCAGCACGTCCTTTTCGATGTCGAAGCGGATGGTGCCCGCAATGGCATAGGCCACTACCAGCGGCGGCGAGGCGAGGAAGGCCTGTTTCGCGTATGGGTGGATGCGGCCATCGAAATTGCGGTTGCCCGACAACACGGCCGTGGCGTACAGGTCGCGCGACACCACTTCGTCCTGGATGACGGGGTCGAGCGCGCCCGACATGCCGTTGCACGAGGTGCAGGCGAAGGCCACGACGCCAAAGCCCAGTTGTTCCAGTTCCGGCATCAGGCCCGCTTCCTGCAGATACAGTTCCACGGTTTTCGAGCCGGGCGCCAGCGACGATTTCACCCATGGCTTGCGCGTGAGGCCCAGGCGGTTCGCATTGCGCGCGATCAAACCGGCGGCGATCATGTTGCGCGGGTTGTTCGTATTCGTGCAGCTGGTAATGGCGGCGATGATGACGGCGCCGTCCGGCATCTTGCCCGGTTCGTTTTCCACCACGCCGGAAATGCCGCGCGCGGCCAGTTCCGACGTCGGCACGCGGTTGTGCGGGTTCGACGGTCCGGCGATGTTGCGCACGACGGACGACAGGTCGAAGCTCAGGACGCGCTCGTACTGCGCGTCCTTCAGGCTGTCGGCCCACAGGCCCGTCTCCTTCGCATACAGTTCCACCAGTTTCACCAGCTCGTCGTCGCGGCCCGTCAGTTTCAGGTACTTGATGGTCTGTTCGTCGATGTAGAACATGGCGGCCGTGGCGCCGAATTCCGGCGCCATGTTGGAAATCGTGGCGCGGTCGCCCAGGGTCAGGTGCGACGCGCCCTCGCCGAAGAATTCCAGGTAGGACGAGACGACCTTCTGCTTGCGCAAAAATTCCGTCAGCGCCAGCACCGTGTCCGTGGCCGTGATGCCCGGCTGCGGTTTACCCGTCAGCTTGACGCCGATGATGTCGGGCAAACGCATCCACGAGGCGCGGCCCAGCATCACGCTTTCCGCTTCCAGGCCGCCCACGCCGATGGCGATCACGCCCAGCGCGTCGACCATGGGGGTATGCGAATCCGTGCCCACCAGGGTATCCGGGTAGGCTACACCATTTTGCACCTGGATCACGGGCGACATGCGTTCAAGATTGATCTGGTGCAAGATGCCGTTGCCTGGCGGAATCACGTCGACGTTCTTGAACGCTTTCTTGGTCCAGTCGATGAAGTCGAAGCGGTCTTCGTTGCGACGGTCTTCGATGGCGCGGTTCTTGGCGAAGGCATCGGGATCGAAGCCGCCGCATTCGACGGCCAGCGAGTGGTCGACCACCAGCTGCGTGGGCACGACGGGATTGACGAGGGCCGGGTCGCCGCCCTGGGCCGCGATGGCGTCGCGCAGGCCGGCCAGGTCGACCAGGGCCGTCTGGCCCAGGATGTCATGGCAGACGACGCGGGCGGGAAACCACGGGAAATCGAGGTCGCGGCGGCGTTCGATGAACTGGCCCAGCGAAGCGTCCAGGGTGGCAGGGTCGCAGCGGCGCACGAGGTTTTCCGCCAGTACGCGCGAGGTATAGGGCAAGGTGGCATAGGCGCCTGGCTGGATGGCATCGACGGCGGCGCGCGTGTCGAAGTAGTCTAGCTGGGTGCCCGGCAAGGATTTGCGGTGCAGGGTATTCATGTTGGTACTCATTATTTGCGGTCCTTGATCGGGACAAATTCCAGGTCTTCCGGACCCACGTAATTGGCGCTCGGGCGGATGATCTTGTTGTCGATGCGCTGCTCGATGATGTGGGCAGCCCAGCCCGAGGTGCGCGAGATGACGAACAGCGGCGTAAACATCGCCGTCGGCACGCCCATCATGTGATAGGACACGGCCGAGAACCAGTCCAGGTTCGGGAACATGTTCTTGATTTCCCACATGACCGTTTCCAGGCGCTCGGCGATGTCGAACATCTTGGTGGAACCGGCTTCCTGCGACAGCTTGCGCGCCACTTCCTTGATGACGACGTTGCGCGGGTCGGAAATCGTGTAGACGGGGTGGCCGAAGCCGATCACCACTTCCTTGTTGGCCACGCGCTCGCGGATGTCCGCTTCCGCTTCGTCGGCGTTGTCGTAGCGTTTCTGGATGTCCAGCGCCACTTCGTTGGCGCCGCCGTGTTTCGGGCCGCGCAGCGCGCCGATGGCGCCCGTGATTGCCGAATGGATGTCCGAGCCCGTGCCGGCGATGACGCGGCTGGTGAAGGTCGAGGCGTTGAATTCGTGTTCCGCGTACAGGATCAGCGAGGTGTGCATGGCTTTTTCCCACGACGCCGACGGTTTTTCGCCGTGCAGCAGGTGCAGGAAGTGGCCGCCGATCGACTCGTCGTCCGTTTCCACTTCGATACGCTTGCCGTTATGGCTGTAGTGGTACCAGTACAGCAGCATGGAGCCGAACGACGCCATCAGGCGGTCGGCGATGTCGCGCGCGCCCGGCGCGTTATGGTCGTCCTTCTCCGGCAGGGTGCAGCCCAGCACGGACACGCCCGTGCGCATCACGTCCATCGGGTGGGCGGCGGCGGGCAGCGCTTCCAGCGCCAGTTTCACGGCCGACGGCAGGCCGCGCAGGGACTTCAGCTTGGCCTTGTAGCCTTTCAGCTCCGCGGCTGTCGGCAGTTTGCCGTGCACCAGCAGGTAGGCGATTTCCTCGAACTCGCAGCTGTCGGCCACGTCCAGGATGTCATAGCCGCGGTAATGCAAATCGTTGCCGGTCTTGCCGACCGAGCACAGCGCCGTATTGCCGGCGGTGACGCCGGACAGGGCGACGGATTTTTTAGGCTTGAAAGTGGCGGCTTGCGGTGCGGTCATTGTGTTCTCCAGATTGAATAGTCTCGGGTGCGTCACTGGGGGACCGGCATGCGGTCCCTGCTTCTTTACTTATTTCTTTTGCGCGGCGAACAGCGCATCGAGCTTTTGCTCGAAATCGTGGTAGTTGATCGATTCATACAGCTCCATGCGCGTCTGCATGGTGTCGACGACGTTCTTTTGCGTGCCGTCGCGGCGCAGCGCCTGGTAGACGTTTTCCGCCGCCTTGTTCATGGCGCGGAAGGCGGACAGCGGATACAGGGCCAGGCCCACGTGGGCGCTGCGCAGTTCATCCAGGGTAAACAGCGGCGTGGAACCGAATTCCGTGATGTTGGCCAAAATCGGCACGTTGACGGCCTTGGCGAAGGTGGCGTACATGTCCAGGTCCGTGATGGCTTCCGGGAAGATCATGTCGGCGCCCGCCTCGACGCAGGCGACGGCGCGCTCGAGGGCCGCTTCCAGGCCATCGACGGCCAGCGCATCGGTGCGCGCCATGATGACGAAGTTCGGGTCCGTGCGCGCGTCGACGGCCGCCTTGATGCGGTCGACCATTTCTTCCTTGCTCACGATTTCCTTGCCCGGACGGTGGCCGCAGCGCTTGGCGCCCACCTGGTCTTCGATGTGCAGGCCGGCCGCGCCGAACTTGATCATCGATTTCACCGTGCGCGCCACGTTGAAGGCGGAAGCGCCGAAGCCCGTGTCGGCATCGACCAACAAAGGCAGGTCGCACACGTCGGTGATGCGGCGGATGTCGGTCAGCACGTCGTCCAGACTGGAAATGCCCAGGTCGGGCAAGCCCAGCGAGCCGGCCGCGACACCGCCGCCGGACAGGTAGATGGCCTTATAACCGGCGCGCTTGGCCAGCAAGGCGTGATTGGCGTTGATGGCGCCGACGACCTGCAACGGGGATTCTTCCTGGACGGCCTTGCGGAATGCGGCACCTGCGGAGTATTGAGTCATGTGTTCACCTTATGGGTTTCGGACGGTCCCGAATGTTTCACGGAGTGGCTATGCACATGGGTATTGCAAATGCCGTGCCAGCAGCGCACATGCTTGCGGCAACGACGCCGCGCCACTATGAAAACCAGGGAAAATGGCCACGCAGCCGCGCCCTGCCCGCTGTCACGCCAGGGAACAGCGATGTCACATCGGCGGTCCGCGATGTTTCAAATTTGTTTCAATTATTCCATTTGAAACACAGAATTGAAACATGAAACACATGAGCGTGCCGTGCCCGCCACGCGGGTCACTTTCCCGGCAGGTAATCAGGCAAGGGGTGGATTGGGCGGAACAGGAGGAAGGAACGGAAGGGGCAGGCTGCGGGACGCCGCATGCAACACAGCCGGCGGGCGCCGGCTGCAGGATGAAACAACAAGACGCTAGGCCAGGCGTACGAGCGGATTGGCGATGATGTTGTCGATCTGGCGTACGGCTTCCTCGCAGGCGGCGGCAATGGCGCCGTCCTCGTCGTCGCGCACGAACTGCATGGTCGAGCCTTCGAAGACTTCCAGGCCTTCCGCGGTGGCGCGTTCGATGTCGCAACTGGCCGACCATTTGCCGTCGGTGGTGGGCACGGCCAGGGGAACGATTTCCCAGCCTTTATAGTGAATTTTAGAACTGCTATCCATGGGTGCCTCCTCAGTGACTGACTCAATAGTGGAAATCGTAGCATGAAGCGCGGCCGGCAGCGACGTGTTTCACGCGCCGCCCTGCAATCAGGCTAAACGATTTACGCTGGCTCAAGGGCGCAGCAGATTGTCCACTTCCGTCTTTGCCACTTCCAGGCCGGCCGCGCATGCCGTCTCGGGGGCCGCATAACCGCCCAGGGTGCGGCTGCGCGTGATGGCTTGCGCCTCCGCTTCCCCTTCGCGCTGCAGGCGGTAGGTGAAATCCCACAAATCGTCGTTATCCTTTTGCGGGGTCACGGAAATCGTAAAACCGCGGTACTGTTCGCTGCGTGCAATGGTATCGTTCATGAATTCCTCCTTGGAAGAATGAGGTTACCACGCTGCAAGGTCCAGGGCGCGCACGGCAGTCACGCGCGCAACCATGACCCCATATCTGTTTTTCGCATGTTAAATATGGATTTGCAACATTTTTTTAGCGAACTCTGGCGATATAATGCCCTTCCCTGTCCGTACCATGCCGCCGCGATGACTCCACAAATCCAAGCTTTCTTCGACCCCGCCACCGCCACCGTCACCTACGTCGTCTACGAAGAGGATGGCCGGGACTGCGCCATCATCGATTCCGTCCTCGACTACGATCCCAAGGCGGGCCGCACCTCGACCACGTCGGCCGACAAGGTCATCGCCTTCGTGCGCGAGCACGGCCTGCAATGCCGCTGGCTGCTGGAAACCCACGCGCACGCGGACCACCTGTCCGCCGCGCCCTACCTGCAGCAGCAGCTGGGCGGCGACGTCGCCATCGGCGCCGCCATCCAGACGGTGCAGCAGGCGTTTGCCCAGGTCTACCACCAGGACGGCGCACGGGCCGACGGCTCGCAGTTCGACCAGCTGTTCGCGCCCGACCAGGTGTTCCATATCGGCAAGCTGGAAGTGCGCGCCCTGCACGTGCCCGGCCACACGCCGGCCGACCTGGCCTACCAGATCGGCGACGCCGTGTTTGTCGGCGATACCCTGTTCATGCCGGACGTGGGTTCGGCCCGCTGCGATTTCCCCGGCGGCTCCGCCGCGCTGCTGTACCGCTCCGTGCAGCGCCTGCTGTCGCTGCCGCCGCAGACGCGGCTGTTCATGTGCCACGACTACCCGCCCAACGGCCGCGCGCCGCGCTGGGAAGTGACGGTGGCGGAACAGCGCGCCAGCAATATCCATTTGCGCGACGGCATCACGGAAGAGCAGTTCGTGGCCATGCGCACCAGCCGCGACGCCACGCTGGACATGCCGACCTTGATCCTGCCCGCCATCCAGGTCAACATCAACGCGGGCAAGCTGCCCGAGCCGGAAGAAAACGGCGTGCGCTATCTGAAGATACCGCTGAACGCCATCTGACGCTTGCTACGCTACGCGGACGGCGCGCCGCCACAGCTGGTGCTGGCCCAAATTCAGCCGCTCCAGCTCGCCCGAGGCCAGCAGCCGCTCCAGCGCGGCGGCGATGAGCAGCGGCGGGAAACGGCCCTCCAGCCACCACTGCGCCACGCCTTCGAGCGTGTCGGCGCTGTGGGGATACGCGGCCACGTAGGCGCGGATCATGCCAGTGGCGGCATCGATGTCGTCGTGTGTCATATCCATAAAGTCATTACTTGTTGGCAAAATTTCGAAGATGCCCCCGGCCGGCGGGCCGCGCCGGGCGCGCGGCGCGGCCCGGCAAGCTTATTCGTCCTGCGCCGGCGCGCGGCCGATTTCGCCGTCGAGATTGGCCAGGAACCACGCCAGCGACGACATCAGCGCCACGTTGCGCTTCAGATTTTCCGGCTCGACCTTGTCGAGGGTGTCGGCCGGCGTGTGGTGGTAGTGGAAGTAGCTGTGGCTGTCGACGAGGGGCTCGAAGCTGGGCACGCCGGCCGTTTCCAGGCGGTGCAGGTCGCCCGTGCCCAGCGCGTCGCGGCGCGTAAACGCCTGCGCGCCCATGGGCTGCAGGGCGGCGCGCAGAGGCGCGAACAGTTTTTCCGCCTTCGGCCCCACGCTGGCGAGGATGCCGAACGGGCGGCCGGCGCCGCTGTCCATCTCGATGGCCGCATACTGCTTGCCCAGCGCCCGCTTGTGGGCGTCAAAGTACGCCTGGCCGCCGCGTCCGCCGTTTTCCTCGTTCATCCAGGCGATCACGCGGATGGTGCGGCGCGGGCGGTAATCGAGCTTTTTCAGCGTTTCCAGCACGCCCATGGCCGCCACCACGCCGGCGCCGTCGTCGTGCGCGCCCGTGGCCAGGTCCCAGGAATCGAGGTGGCCCGAGACCACCACCACTTCGTCGGCCTTGTCCGTGCCCGGCCAGTCGGCGATGACGTTGTAGCTGTCGGCGTCGGGCAGGTTTTGCGGCGTCAGCGTCAGGTGCATGCTCAAGGGGCCGCGCGCGGCCAGGCGGCCGATCAGCAGGGCGTCTTCGACGGTGACGGCGGCGGCGGGAATGCGCTTGCCCTCTTCCAGCCCCGTGGCGCCCGCGTGCGGGATGCGGAAGTTCGCGCCGCCGATCGAGCGCACGAGCGCGGCGGCCGCGCCCAGTTCCGCCGCCGCCTTCGGTCCGTTGAAGCGGAAGCGCGAGCCCTGGCCATAGGTGACGCCGGCCAGTCCCCGCTCGGCCATCTCCTGGTCGAACGGCGTGTCGATCAGCACGATGGCGCCCTTCACCTGCGCTGCGCGCGCCTTGAGTTCTTCCAGGCTTTTCACGATAATCACGGGCGCCGTCAGGCCGGCGGCCGGGGTGGCGCCGGAGCCGCCCAGGGCCGTGAGCACCACGCGCTGCGAGACGCCCTGCGGACGGCCCGCGTAATCGACGATTTCCGCCGTTTCCACGCCGCGCACCCAGTGCGGTACTTTGACGGGCTGCAGGGTGACGGTAGCGCCCAGCTGGCGCATGGCCTCGGCCACCTGCTGCACGGCCGCCGCCGCGCCGGCGGAGCCGGACAGGCGCGGGCCGATCAGGTCCGTCATGTCGGCCAGGCGCGCATACGCCCAGTCGCTTTGCAGGGCCGTATCGCGCACCTGCGCCAGCGCCTGCGGCGCATTGCCCGGCGCGGCGGCCAGGGCGCCCGTGCCGGCAAGGCAGCCAAGGGCGAGGGAGACGAGGGAACGGCGCAGCGGCGCGCCAGTCGGAACGGTAATCATAGGGTGTCAAATCCAGTCTACAGGGTCGGGGCGGATACGCCGTGGCCAGGGGCACGGCGCAGCTTTCTACGATAGCGCATTTATTCTGTCATTGCAGCAACTTTTACCAGACGGCGATTGCCTGCGGCGGGCATGCTGGATTACCATGCAAGCTACGATCGCCACGGGAAGCCGTCATGCTCAAGGGAACACTGTGTACCGTCCGGCATGTGCTTGCCGCCGACCTCAGCACCTTTATCGCGCTGGTCAACGACCTGCCCTCGCGCGGCGCCTTCTTTTCCATGCAGTTCAAGTCGCCCGAGGCGATGCGCCGCGACTTCCTGCAATCGGGCTTCGTGAGCGAGGACAGCGAACTGTTCCTGATTGAAGACCACCACCAGAACATCATCGGCACGATCACGCATTTCAAGAGCCGCACGCCGGCCTCGCGCGAGATCGGCTACCGCCTGTTCGATCCGCAGCGCGGCGGGCGCGGCTACATCAGCGAGGCCACGCGCCTGCTGGTCGACTACCTGTTCAACGCCTACCCGTATCACCGCCTGGAACTGCTGATGGACCCGCACAACACGGCGTCCGAGCGCATCGCGCAAAAGAGCGGCTTTACGCAGGAAGGCCTGATGCGCCAGGCCTTCTTCATCAACGGCAGCATGCACGATGTCAAAATATACAGCTTGCTGCGCCCCGAGTGGCAGGCGCGCGTGCGCTGACTTGTTACCGCCCGGGCATGAATGTAATAAGTTGTATTAGACATGGATCAAGCCGCCGGCAGCAGATATAGTCCACTCCATGCAGATCATTGTGATCTCGCCGGAATGGAAGGAAATGCCATGTTGAACAAGAAACTCCTGGGTGCGGTAATGGTAGCGGCAGTGGCGGTGTCTTCGGCCGCAGTCGCCGGTGACCGCGACTTCAATACCGTTGCAGGCGCCGTCGTCGGAGCAGCCATTGGCAACAGCACTGGCGGCCGGAACGGCGCGATCGTCGGTGGCGTCATTGGCGCCGCCGTTGGCAACAGCATCAATACGAATGACCGCTATTACGACCGTGGCGGCTACCGCGGCGGCTACCGCGAGACCTACTACGCTCCCGCACCGCAGCCCGTGTATTACGCGCCGGCGCCGCAGCCCGTGTACTATGCCCCGCCGCCACGCTACTACGGCCCGCCAGCCGTCGTCTACGTGCAACCGGGCCGTGGCTACTACCACGACCATGGCCGCCGCGACTATTATGACCGCGGCCACGGCTGGGGCCACCGCCGCTAAGCCCTGCCCGGCTCCCTTGAAAAACCTGCGCCAGCCTGCTGCCGCAGGTTTTTTTAATGAATAAGCAAGGTATCGCCCACGTACAATATCGGCTAAGCTGTGTCTTATGATCAACATTGGGCCGCCTGGACCGCAGCAAACGATGCACTTAATCAAAGACGAGCTCGACTTCGGACCCTGGCTCGACGCTGCCGCCGGCAGCAGCGTGGGCGCCGGCCTGCTGCCGCGGCGCGAAAACCAGGACAATTTCCTGCTGATCGACGCCAGCGGCCACGCCGTCTGCCTGTCGCAGCAGGCACCCTTCCACTGCCAGGTGCCAAACTGGCCCCGGGGCCATGCACGCGCTGCCGTGCTCGACGGCATGGGCGGCCATGGCAACGGGCGCGAAGCGGCCGAGGCGGCCGTGCAGGGCTTGCTGGACATCCCCGCCTGCCACGACACGGCCAGCCTGTCCGCGCACCTCGATCACCTGCATGCCCGCCTGCAAGCGGGCTTCGCCACGGCGGGTCCGGCACAGGCGCGTCCGCCCGGCACGACGCTGACCCTGCTGGAAATACCGGCAGGCCAGGCGCCGCTGCTGTACCACGTGGGCGATTCGCGCCTGTATGAAATCAGCGACGGGACGGCCAGCGTGCTCACCGTCGACCACGTGCCCGCCACCGTGTACGCCATGCGCGGCGCGCTGGACGAGACCCGCTGGCGCGCCAGCGTGCATGGCGAACACCACCCGCAAATCTCGCAGGCTTTCATTTTGGGCAATGCCCTGGGCGACTCGCTGCAGCTCGACACCCCGCTGCGCGCCCTCGATGCGGGCAACCTGCCGCCCTTCCTCGCCCACCTGGGCGACCGGCGCGTGCTGCAAGTGCGACGCGGCGCCTGCTACCTGCTGGCCAGCGACGGCTTCTGGGCCTGCGCCGACCCGCTGGCCCTCGTTGCCCGCTGGCCCAGCTTGTGCGCAGGCAAGAGCGCCGCGCAGGCCGTCAGCGCCCTGCTCGGCGATTTCCACGCCCACCCGCCCGCAGGTTTATATAGCGACAACATCACCATCCTGGCCCTGCGCTTTGCGCCTGGCTCAGCGTCCGGCACGGCTGGCGGCCAGGTAGCCGGTCAGGGCGGCCACGGCTGACAGGACGGCGCCCCAGGCCATGTCGATGGCCGTCAGGGCCAGCGGCCAGCCCTGCAAGGTCGAATAATTGCTCAAGTCATAGGTTCCATATGCCACCAGGCCCAGCAGTGCGCCCAGGGCCACCGCCGTGCGCCAGCGGCGAGCGCGCAAGCCGGGCACGATGGCAAACACCAGCAGTCCCAGCATATACAGCACATAAAACACGGCTGCCGGCGCCCAGCGGGGTTGCGCCGCCTGCAAGGGACCCAGTGCGGCAGCGTAGACGGGACCCATAGCACCGCCAGCCACAGGGCATCGAGGAGCAGGAAGGCAAGCAGGGCTGCACCGTAGGCAAGGGCGAGCTGAAACGGGCGTTGCGTCGGCATGATTGTGCTCCTGGTCAAGGGCGAGGGAACGTTGGCGCCAGCATACGGCAAAATGCCGCCGGCAAGTGAACCACCGCCACGGCGCGCGGTCTGATGCTCAATAGTGAGCAGCATCGACCTTGCATCAGGAGAAAGCCATGAGCGATCCCGTTTCCCCTGCGCCAGTCCCCCTTGGCGGCCCCGACTATGCCGCCGTCAAGCAGCGCCAGCAGGCCGGTTGGGCCAGCGGCGACTTCGCCGTCATCGGCGTCACCCTGCAGCTGGTGGGCGAGTCGCTGGCCGAGGCGGCCGACATCCGCGCCCATGAAGACGTCATCGACATTGCCGCAGGCAATGGCAACGCCACCCTGGCCGCGGCCCGCCGCTTCGCCCGCGTCGTTTCCACCGATTACGTGCCCGCCCTGCTGGAGAAAGGCCGCGCGCGCGCCGAGGCGGAAGGCCTCGCCGTGACGTTCCAGGCAGCCGATGCGGAAGCACTGCCGTTTGCCGACGCCAGCTTCGACGCGGCACTGTCCACCTTTGGCGTGATGTTCGCCCCCGACCACCGGCGCGCCGCCGCCGAAATGCTGCGCGTGCTGCGGCCGGGCGGGCGCATCGGCATGGCCAACTGGACGCCGGACGGCTTTATCGGCCAGCTCTTCCGGATCGTCGGCAAGCACGTGCCGCCACCGGCCGGCCTCGTCTCGCCCGCCCGCTGGGGCGAGCAAGCCTACCCGCGCGACCTGTTTGGCCCGGCGGCGGAACAGATCCACGCACAGCGCAAGTTCTTCAACTTCCGCTACGCTTCCGCCGGACACTGGCTGCAAGTGCTTCGCCAGTACTACGGTCCCATGCACAAGGCCTTTGCCGCACTGGACCCGGCCGGCGCCGGCGCGCTGGAGCAGGAAGTGCGCGCCTTGCTCGAACGCCTGAATACGGCCGGTCCCCAGTCGCTGGTGGTGCCGGGCGAATATCTGGAGGTGATCGTCGAGAAGCGGCGGGCGTGAGCGCCGATATCAAAATAGCATATCCGAAAAGATATAAAATGTGATTTTAGGCAATTGTTTCCATGGCAAGCATGGGCGCCTGTGATCAATGGCATGAATTCGCACAAAAACAGGGCGCCGGCGCGCTGCAAGAGTTGCCAAGGGGGCGCAAAAGCGCGTAAGCTCTCATGTATAACAGAGGGCAAAATGCCCCCGCTCGATTCGAGTCAGAATGTCATGAAAAAATGCAGCAACCCGGAGCACCCGCACTGTACGTTCTGGGTCTTGCCTGGGGAAAACGTCTGCGCGGCCAGCCACCCGCAAGCGACGATTGCTCCCAGCAGCTACGACCTGTTGACCGCACTGCGCAGCGCCCGTTCCGAGCCATCGGCAACGGCGCTTCCGCGCGTCCCTGCGGTTGCGACTCCGGCCGATACCGCTGCCGGCATGACCGCTCCTCTCCTGCCCGCTCCCGCCATGGGTACGGGCAGCGCCGTGTCCGCTGGCGCCTCCCTGCCTCCCAAGGCCCACGCGCCAGGGCCGGCACCCGCTGCCATGCCGGCAACGGCTGCCCGCGCCGCCTACCAGCTGGTCCAGGCCCATCTGCACATCAGCGGCTTCGACCCCCGCGCGGCGGGCGGACGGCAAACCCTGAAAATGGAATTGCGCGGCATGAGCGCCGCCTGCGCGCCCCAGCTGACCTTGCGCCTGCGCTCGGACCTGATTCCCCGTGGCGCCGTCCAGCATGATTTCGTGCGCACGACGCGCGGCGACTGGCGCCCCGTGTTTGTCGAATTTTCTTCCCGCAACAAGGAACACGGGCAATACCAGATCGACGTGGAAGTCCACAGCCACGTCGATGGCGCCGTGGCGCAGAAATGGGTGTGCACCTTCGTCATCCTCGTGCCGCGCCGCGATGCCACCTTGACGGAAATCCACCAGATTTTCCTCAGCACCCATAAAAACGTGCGCGTGATGGCCGACGACGCCTCGATTGCCCGCGTGACGGGCGGCGACGGCTGCAACCTGGACGTAACGGCGCGCAATGCCGGCATCGCCCACGTGGACCTGTCCGCGCCGCAAGGCAAGATCGACATGGGCTTTACCACCATCGCCTGGGACGAGGAATTGATCGAGGTCGACCTGCCTGCCGCCAGCCAGTGCCACCCGCACCCCAGCCAGGCCGCCTGCCTCGTGAACGCGGCGCCGGAAGCGGGCGAACAGCGCCAGATCCGCCTGTTCGCGCTGGAAGAGTGCATGCTGGGGCGCTTCGAGCTGGTCGATCCGGAAGCCGATGTCCTGCTCAGCCATTTCAGCCCCGACGGCCAGGACAACAACGGCTTGACGCGCCGCCTGTCGGGACGCCACGCCATCATCCGGCGCGGCCCGCAAGGCTTTGAAATCGAGGACGTGTCGCGCTACGGCCTGCTGCTCGACGGCGTCTGGCCCGGCAAGCACAAGCCCGTCGCCCTGCGCCTGGGCATGCGTATCGAGTTGTCCGCCAGCATCAAGGGCATCGTCGTGCTCGGTGTTACGGCCCTGCTGGCGCACGGCGTGATCCTGCACCGCATCGACCACGGCGCCCGCGCCGAATGTTTTTACCTGCTGCTGCCCGAAGCGCGGCCCGCGCCGGCCAGCCACCTGGCCACGCCACAGGCGGCCTCGCTGCCCGTGCTCTTCCACCGCAACGGTGGTTTCTGGCACTTGGACACGGCCAGCGGCAAGGAAACGCCGCTGGCGCCCGCCACGGCGCTCGACAAGCTCGCCGGGTTTGCCCGGCACAACCGTTTTGCCAGCGAACCGTATCCGGAATGCTGGATCATTCGCACCGAGGGCGCGGCCCTGTGCGACAGCGTGCTGACCGCCTGAAAATAGCCGGACTACGGCGCACCGCCGAGAACCGCACGCCCAAAAACGCTCCCCTGCTCCCGGGTCCGCCTGCACGGCAAGGCCGTGCCATGACCGTCTATGTCAGCGGCCAGGCAATCGCCAGGACCTCCCGGACCTTATCCCGCATGGATGGCAAATAAAACCGGATGCGATACAGGGTGCCCGGCGCGACACAGCGCGAGCGATGGCCAAGGCGGCAACGCGCCATTGATGGACGCTGGAAAACACCGGAATTGCTTGGGTGTGATTCAGCGCGGCGCCAGCACGAGAAAGATCAGCGACAGGCCGATTATGAATACCGCCTCCAGCGAAAATACGATGGCGGGAATCTGTAATTCACGGGGGATTTTCATGATGACACCTCGTCGGACTAGCATCTGTTTTCAGCATAGGCCGCGACCAGCCGATTGCATTGGCAATGCGGCAAGCCGCCGATAAAAAACACCGGACGAGGGAAATATGCATTTCCCTTGGTCCGGTGCCGTGTCAGCGCTGATACCAGCGCGCAGGGAGTGCGGTGGCGATCAGAAATTGTATTGCACGCCAAACAGATACGTATTGACTTCCGTCTTGGTAAAGCGCGTCGCTTCCAGATTCACGCTCCAGGCGGGGCTGAACGCATAGCGCACGCCCAGGCCCACCGACGGGTCGGTTTCATCCCGATCCTTGTTCGAGACGCGGCTGGACTTCATGACCGTGCGACCCACGCCCAGGCGTCCATACAGGCTGAACGCATTATTCAATGGCACGGTGCCCAGCACGGCAATGCCGACGTGCGTGTCGGGATAATAGCTGTCGTCACCGATCAAGCCATCGAACATGCGAAAACTCATCGAGCGCGCAAATAACTCCGTGGAAAAATTTTGATTGAAACGGTAGCCGAGATTCACATTCAGCGATGGATCGTTATCGCTGTCGACTGTATGGGACGATACCGAGGAACCGCCAATGCCGGCCCCGACATAAATGCCGCGGGTATCTTGCGCATGCACGGCAGAAACAGACAACAGCGCAAGACCGATAGCGAGCGTTAATTTTTTATATGAAATCATCATCACATACTTTCAATTCATAATTAATAGAATGGTAAGAGTTCATATCGTGCCAGATTTTATTCAAATGCACTAGAAAAAATTCACTTAAAGAAATATTTCTCTTTTGAATATTTTCCTCCGGACACCCACCAGATGCCGACCCGCAACAAAATTTAACACTTTTCTCACAAAATCTATCGCATCAAGCCCGGCGATACTGTATATTCATCCAGTTAATATCCGTGACATTTCACAAAACGCCCGCGCGGTGTTTTACATTTCCTATGGCTTCCAACAAAGCGCACCATGCGACAGGTTGGGCTGCCGGCGTGATTGCCGCGGCCCTCGTCGCGCACGCTGGCGCCGGCGGCCCGTATCAAGTGCTGAGCATGCTCGCCTTTATCATGGGCGCGCTGGGCGGCACGGCGCCGGACTGGCTGGAAGTGGCCTGGTGGGCGCGCACGCACCGGCTGTGGATCACGCACCGCACGTGGACGCACTGGGGCCTGGCGTGGATCGCCCTGCTCGCCTACACCTGGCTGCAATTGCCGCACCACGTGTGGGCGCCGCCCCTGTTCGGCTTTGCCGCGGGCGGCATCATGCACCTGCTGGCCGACTGGCCCAATCCGCTGGGCGTGCCATGGATCTTCCGCCGCCATTCCCTGCGCTGGTGGAAGAGCGGCCGCCACGACATCATCGTCATCGTTGCCGCGTGGCTGGCCGCCACCGTCGTGGCCGACCACGTATTTTTCGACGGCATCCACCGCCAGCGCACCCTGCTGGCATTGGAGGGCTTGCTGCACTGGTCCGGTGCCGCCCTGCAGCAGGCATGGACGGATCTGCAACAGTGGCAGGAGCGCTGGCGCCTGGGCGGCGGGCAGTAATTGACGCCGCCGCCATGGCAATGTGATAATGAGTATCATTCTCAATAGCCTAGCCAGCCGGTGCCGCGCGCTCCGTCAGCCCAGCTCATTCTTTGCCTGGAGTCCGCAGTGAGCACCGCCCATCCCATCCATGCCGTCCCCCTGACCACCCTGTACAGCGAGCACCACGGCTGGCTGTTTGCCTGGCTGCGCGGCAAGCTGGGCAACCGTGCCGAGGCGGCCGACCTGGCACAGGACACCTTCCTGCGCCTGCTGGGCAAGCGCGAGGGGACGCCGCTGGCGCCCCTGCGCGAGCCGCGCGGCTACCTGGCGACCATCGCGCGCGGCCTGCTGATCGACCGCTACCGGCGCCAGGCGCTGGAGCAGGCCTACCTGGAAGCGCTGGCGCAGCAGGCTGAAGCGACAAGCATCAGCGCCGAGACGCACGCCATCATCATCGAGACGCTGCTGGCCATCGACCGCCTGCTGGACCGCCTGGGCGCGCGCACGCGGGCCATCTTCCTGCTGGCGCAGATCGAGGAACTGAGCTACGTGGAGATCAGCCAGCGCCTCGGCGTCTCCCTGCCGACCGTGAAAAAGCACCTGGTGCGCGCCTACACGGAATGCCTGATGCTGGCGGCCGGCTGATGGCTGGCGCCTCTTCCGCCCGACCCATCGCGCGCAGCATACTGGCCGCTGCCGCCCGCTGGCATGTGGAAGCCCGCTGCGGCAGCGCCGATGCGGCTGCCCTGCAGGCATGGCGCGACGCCAGCGCCGAGCATGAGCGGGCGTGGGAACTGCTGCAGCGCATGGATAGCCAGCTGGGCGCCATTCCCCCGGCGCTGGCGCTGCCTGCCCTGCAGGCGGCGCAGCAGCGCCGGCGCGCGGCGGCCCGCATCCTCGCCGTGCTGGTGGCGGCCGGCGGTGGCATCGCGCTGGGCCAGGCCGGCCTGCGTTCCGCGCCGTGGCAGGCGTGGACGGCGGCGCTGCGCACGGCGCCTGGCCAGCGCCGCCACGTGACGCTGGCCGATGGCGGGCGCATGGACATGAACACGGACAGCGCCGCCGACGTCGACTACGGCGCCACGCACCGCCGCATCCGCCTGCACCAGGGCGAAATCATGCTGGCGACAAGAGCCGATCCGCGCCCCTTCCTCGTCGATACGCCGCACGGCGTGATCCGCGCGCTGGGCACGCGCTTCTCCGTGCGCTGCGATGCAGACGGCAGCAGCGTGAGCGTCTTCGAACACGCGGTGGAAGTGCGCTGCGCTGCCCGCCCTGACGCCGTGCGGCGCCTGGAGGCGGGCCAGCAGATGCACTTTACCGCCAGCCGCGCCGATGCGGTGCAGGCCACGCCCGCGCACCAGGACAGCTGGCTGCGCGGCATGCTGGTGGCCGCCGACTGGCCACTGCAACAACTCGTCGCCGAACTGGCCCGCTACCGGCGTGGCCGCCTCGCCTGCGACGCCGCCGTGGCGCGGCGCCCCGTCACGGGCACCTACCGGCTCGACGATATCGATGCCGTGCTGGAAAGCCTGTGCGCCTCGCACGGACTGCAGGTCACGTACGTCACGCGCTACTGGGCCACGGTGTCGGCCAGGCGGGCATGATTATTTGCGTTTTTTTTGCGTCAGGGGTTGGTGTTTCGGCGTGCTGCTTCGGCTTCATGGATAAGTAACCCATTCATTAGCCGATTCATACGCCAATTCCCATCCCTTCGAGCAGAAAGACCAAACATGCCTTTGACCACCCCCGTCCTCCATCCCGCCACGCGCGCCATCCGCCTGGCCATCCTCGCCATGGCGTGCGCCGCGCCCGCCGCCTTCGTCGCCGCACCCGCGCTGGCGCAAAGCCAGGCCGCCGCCCCGCAAGCCTACGCCGTGCCGGCCGGCCCGCTGGCCACGGCCCTGAACGACTTTGCCGTGGCCGCCGGCGTCAGCCTGTCGACCGATCCCGCGCAGACGCGGGGCCTGCGCTCGCCCGGCGCAAGCGGCAGCTTTGGCGTGGCCCAGGGATTTGCCCAGGTGCTGGCCGGCAGCGGCCTGGAAGCCGTGCAGCTGGCCAACGGCGCCTACGTGCTGCGCCAGGCGGCCGCCCCCGCCGCCTCGGCGGCCGGCGTGGAAAAGACCATGGCGCCCGTGACGGTCAGCGCCAGCATGGAACGCGATCCCGTCAGTGAGCACAGCAACTCGTATGCGGCGCGCGCCGTCACCGTCGGCAAGGGCGTGCAGACCCTGCGCGAGATTCCCCAGTCCGTCAGCGTCGTCACGCGCCAGAAGATGGACGACCAGAACCTCAACACCATCGACGCCGTGCTGGCCAACACCACGGGCATCACCATGTACGACAGCCCGATGGGCGGGCGCTACGTGTATTCGCGCGGCTTCATGGTCGAAACCTACCAGTTCGACGGCGTGAACCGCGCCATGTACTACCCGCAGGCGAACAGCTTCACCAGCAATACGGCCATGCTGGACCGGGTGGAAATCGTGCGCGGCGCCACGGGCCTGCTGCAGGGCACGGGCTCGCCCGGCGCGGCCATCAACATGGTGCGCAAGCGCCCGCTGGCGGAAAAGCAGGTGCAGCTGGCGCTGGGCGCGGGCCGCTGGAACGACGTACGGGGCGAGGTGGACGTCACCGGCCCCCTGAACGAGTCGGGCAGCATCCGTGGCCGCGCCGTGGCCGCGCACGAGCAGCGCGACTATTTCTACGACGTGGCCGACAGCCGCACGGACGTGCTGTATGGCGTGCTGGAATTCGACCTGGCGCCGGGCAGCAAGCTGACGACGGGCGCCAGCTACGAAAAACTGCATGCGACGCCGTTCTTTTCCGGCATGCCGCGCTACCGCGATGGCAGCGACCCGCACCTGCCCCGCTCCACCTTCCTGGGCGCCGACTGGAACCGCTGGAATAGCAAGCAGACGGCCGTCTTCGCCGAATTCGAGCACCGCTTCGATGCCGACTGGCTGTTCAAGGCCAGCGCCAACTACACGCGCGAGCGGCATGACGTGAAATACATGTTCAGCCAGGGCGCGATCGATCCCGCCACCCTGGCCGGCATGATGATGTATGGCGGCGTGTTCGACTACGGCAGCACCAACAAGGGCATCGACCTGTCGCTCGATGGCAAATTCAACGCCTTCGGCCGGCGCCACGGCTTCAGCGCCGGCATCAGCACGAACCGCCTGGAAAGCGACAGCGATTACAGCCTGGCCCTGCTGCAGCAGCCGAACAACCCGCTGCAGCCCAACCACGGCGTGGCCGAACCGAGCGACGCCTGGTTCCGTGCAAACAGCTACCGGGGCGACCCCAGCGTGACGAGCATGACGCAGACGGGCGCCTACGGCGTGGCGCGCTTCAGCGTCAGCGACCCGCTCACCGTGGTGGCGGGCGCGCGCGTGTCGAACTACAAATCGAGCAGCGTGTACCGCGACACGGGCGAGGTATACATCGATCCCTACCGCGAAAACGGCGTCGTCACGCCGTACGGCGGCGTGATCTACGCTTTCGATCCGCGCTGGTCCGGCTATGCCAGCGTCTCCGACATCTTCCAGCCGCAGAACCAGCGCACGGCCGACGGCGCCCTGCTCGACCCGCTCAAGGGCCGCAACCTGGAGGCGGGCGTGAAAGGGGAACTCTTCGACGGCAAGGTGAATGCCTCGCTGGCGCTGTTCCGCATCGAACAGCGCAACCGCGCGGAACTCGACCTGGTGAATACCTGCTCGTCCGGCACGGAATGCTATTTCTCGACGGGCAAGGTGCGCAGCGAAGGCCTCGATGCGGAGATCAGCGGCGAAGTGGCGCGCGGCTGGCAGCTGTTCGCCGGCTACACCTTGAACAATTTTAAATATCTGGACCAGACGTCGAGCGCGGGCGTGATGTTTGCCAGCACCTACTCGCCGCGCCACATGCTGCGCGCGTGGAGCGATTACCGCCTGCCCGGCGCCTTGCAGCAGTGGAGCGTGGGCGGCGGCGTGAACTTCCAGACGGAGAGCTCGCGCGTGACGCAGGCCGTCACGGTGGCGCAGGGCGCGTATGCCTTGTGGAGTGCCCGCGCCGCCTACCAGATCGACCGCAACTGGACGGCGGCGCTGTCCGTGACGAACCTGCTCGACAAGCGCTACTACCAGACGGTGGGCGCGCCTGCGTGGGGCAATTTCTATGGCGAGCCGCGCAAGGCGCAACTGACCTTGCGCGCGCGTTTCTAAGGAAGACTCAGGTCGCCGGGCGCAGGGGCGATTTCGGCAGCGGGATGAATTCCGTCTCGCCCGGCACCTGCCCCATGCGCTGGGCGCTCCAGTCGTCGGCCGCCTGCGCCAGGCGCTCCTTGCTCGACGAGACGAAGTTCCAGAACAGGTAGCGGTGGCCGTCCAGCGGCTCGCCGCCGATCACCACGAACTGCGCCGGGCCGCTGTCTGCCGTCACGACGGGCACGGCGCCCGCTTGCACGGCGCCCGCCTCGATCAAGGCCATGGTGTGCGGCACGAGCGCCACGCCATCGAGCAGCACCTCGCCGCTGATGGGATAGACGGCCGCTTCCGCCGGCAAGCCTTCCAGGCGCAGCGCCTTGCCGGCTTCCAGCGCCACGTCCAGGTACAGGGTCTGCATGTAGGTGCGCACGGGCGAGGTCTGGCCAAAGGCCGTGCCGATCAACACCTTGACCACGGCGCCATCGAGCGGTACGACGGGAATGTCCGCCTGCGGCGTGTGCGTGAAGCTCGGTTCATCTTCCTCGTGCGCCTTTGGCAGCGCGGCCCACAGTTGCAAGCCGTGCGTGCGGTGCGGCTGGCCGGCCAGGTCGTGCGGCGTGCGCTCCGAATGCACGATGCCGCGCCCGGCCGTCATCCAGTTGATGGCACCCGGTTCGATGCGCTGGTACGAGCCGATGCTGTCGCGGTGGTCGATCGCGCCCTCGAACAGATAGGTGACGGTGGCCAGGCCGATATGCGGATGGGGGCGCACGTCGTGATTGGCGTCGGGCGCCACGTCGATGGGGCCGAAGTGGTCGAAGAAAATGAAGGGGCCGACGGCCTGCTTGACGGCGGACGGCAGCAGGCGCCGCACGACGAAGCCGCCACCGAGGTCCTTTTCGTGGCTTTTCAGGATGGCCGCGCTCATGCCAGCACCGTCGTCACTTCGGTCGTCACGGCCGTCATCAGCTTGTGCAGCGGGCATTTGCCGGCCGCAGCCAGCAGTTCCTGGCGCTGCGCGTCCGTCAGGTCGCCCGTCAGGTGCAGGGTGGCGGCCAGGCGGTATACGCCCTTGCGCTCTTCGCTGGCATCGCGCTCCGTGCTCACTTCCACGTGTTCCAGGGGGATGCCCTTGTGTCTGGCATACCAGACGACGGTGAGGGCCTTGCAGGCCGACAGGGCCGCGTCGTACAGGTCGTGCGGCGACGGGCCGGCATCGCCGCCCCCCTCTTCCACCGAGGCGTCGGCGGAAATGATGTGATCGCGCACGTGCACGATGTGGCGCATGGGTTGCGACTGATCGCGGATGGCTTTGATGGTCATGGCGTTCCTTGGTGCGTTTGGAAAGCCACAATTTACACCGTTTGCCCGCTTTGCGCAGCCCGCTCCCGGGGCGCGTGGCCATTGCCTGCGCCGCCCGGCCCGGGTGCGCAACGGCGCCCCCGCGTAGCGGGCAGGATCAATCGAGCGTGCGCGCCACCCGGAAGCCCACGATGTCGTTCGACAGCACGGTGGAAAAGCCGTTGCGCAGGGCCGAGCGCAGGTAGCGCGGGTGGTACAGCCAGGAGCCGCCGCGCAGGATGCGCCGGCTGCTGTCGCTGCCCGCCTCCCAGGCGCTGCCATCGACGGGCGCGCCCTCGTAATTGTCGTGCACCACGTCCTGCACCCACTCCCACACATTGCCATGCATGTCGAACAGGCCCCAGGAATTCGGCGCGAACGTGCCCAGGGGGCTGGTGCCGCCCCGGTAGACGCCGCGCGGGCCGCCGTTGTAGACGTACAGGCCGTCGTAGTTGGCCTGCTCCGTGCTGATGGTGTCGCCCACGTTGAAGGCCGTGCGCGTGCCGGCGCGGCAGGCGTACTCCCATTCCGCTTCGCTGGGCAGGCGATACTGCCTGCCGGTGCGCTCGCTCATCCAGGCCAGGTACAGCTGCGCGTCGTTCCAGCTGACACCCACGACGGGGTGCAGCTCGGTCTGCACGAAGCCGGGATTGTCCCAGTCCGTCTCCGCGCCGCCCGCTTCCCAGCCCGTCGCCTTCACGAAGGCGCGCCATTCGCCCACGCTGACGGGGTGGCGCGCCAGGGCGAACGGACGCTCGATGCCGACCCAGTGCTGCGGCTTCTCGCGGTCCAGCCAGGTCTGCTGCGAGCCGGCCTGCAGGGCGGCCTTGTGCTCCTGCTCGTGCGCGCCCATCTGGAAACGGCCGCTGGGGATGAGCACCAGTTCCGGCCCCTGGCCCGCACCGTCGAGAAAGTCGTCGCGCAGGATACCTTCGGCGTTGGCGACCGGTTCCGCATGGTCGGTCGCCGGCGCTGCCGGAGCCGGGGCCGCGGGCGCCTGCTGCTGCGCCGCGGCGCGGCTGGCCTCTTCGCGGCGCGCCCGCTCCTGCTCCGCGCGGTAGGCCGCTTCCGCCTTGGCGACGATGGCCTTGCGCTGCAATTCCTGGTGCTCCTGCAAGGCGGTGGCCGCATCGGCCTCGCGGCGCGCGCGCAGCTGGCCGCGCAGCGCTTCCTTGCGCAGCTTGCGCGCCTCTTCCGCCTCGAAATGGCGCTGCGCCTCCTGCTCGCGGCGCAGCTTGTCCTGCCGCTGCTTTTCCAGCGCGGCAGCCTGGATCTCGGCCTTGCGGCGCTGGTCCAGCTCTTCCTGGCGCTGGCGCGCCTGCTTGAGCTCTTCCTCGCGCGCCTGTTCGGCCGCCAGCGCCGCCTGCCTTTGCTGCTGCGCCACGCGCGCCTGCTCCTGGCGCGCCTGTTCCGCCAGTTCCTCGGGCGACGGGCCGGCGGCCCGTTCCAGGCCCTCCAGCAAGGCTTGCACGGATTGCGGCCGCAGTTCGGCCGTCAGCGAAAAGCCGTTCTGCAGCAGCTGCCACTGCGGCGCGTTGAGCGCCTGCGGCGCCGAGGGCAGATGGCTGGCACTGCGCGCGTCGTCGAACGGCATGCGCCCTTCCAGCATCTGGTAGATCATCACGGCCACCGCGTACACGTCCAGGCGCGGACTGGGCTGGCGCTGGTGCGCGCCCGCCTCGGGCGCGCGGTAGCCCTGCGTGCCCGCGTTCGGCGTTTCCAGCGCCAGGCTGCTGCCCGCATTGCGCACGCGCGAGGCGATGCCGTAGTCGAGCAGCTTGACGTCGCCCCTGGCCGTCAGGAAGACGTTGCCCGGCTTGATGTCGCGGTGCACCAGCTTGTGCTTTTCCCACGCATACGACAGGGCGTCGGCCACGGGCCGCAGCAGTTCCTGCACGGTGGCCAGCGGCAGCGCGCCCTGGCGTCCCAGGTAATGCTCCAGGTCTTCGCCGTCCAGGCATTCCATGATGATGAAATAGCTGGCCGTGGCCGGGTCCTGCGCCCACTCGTAGACGCGCACGATGTTTTCATGCGCGAGCTTGCGCGCCTGGGTGGCTTCCTCGATGAGCAGCTTGGCATGCGTGGCGCTTTGCGTCAGCTGCGGCGGCAAGATCTTCAGGGCCACCATTTCGCTGCTGCCCAGCTCCGCGTGCGTGGCCAAGTCCGTGGCCTGCCATACCTGCCCCATGCCGCCAGTGCCGATCAGCCGTTCGAGCCGGTAGCGGCGG
>NZ_RFSK01000056.1 GCF_009923995.1 Janthinobacterium sp.
GCTTGTTAAGCGCCTGCATCAAAGCGTAGTTCTGGAAGCCACCGCTCACAGCACTTGAAAGGCCGCCCAGCCCTTGGGCCTGAGCATTTGCCGCTCCGATAATGCCACCGGCCTGCGCTTGCCCCTGACCAGCTAACAGATTGCTGACATTTGTTGCCGATTGCTGCCCTGCTGCTGCTGTGCCTGCTGCTGCGGCGGCGGCTGCATCTGCGGCAGCGCCTGCTGTACCAGTTGCTGTACTACCTGCGGCACTGGCCATTGCCCCGCCTGTTGCGCTTGTTGTTGCGACTGCTGCACCTGCGGCTGCGCCTGCTCCCTCTCTTGCTGCAGCAGCATGTCCAACAACTGCTTTTGCCGATCTGCAGTCGACTCACTCGCATTCTGTGCTTGCAAGGGTGGCGCAGACAACAAGGCCGCGTACAGTAGAACTCCGATAGGTTTTTTCATGAGACCTCATGGTTAGTTGGAATAAAAAATGCAGCGGGGAACATGTCTGCTTTCCTTACACGTCTTGGCCAGAGATGCCGGCGGCTGGCCGGACACGCTGCAAGCACCCGCAGCGCGGTGCGCCCCGGATAGGCCACCTGCCGCGCCGGCTTCCCACTCTTGCCGTCCATGCAGAAAAAGGGCTGCCCGCACCGCTGTCCCGCATGTAAAAATGTATCAAATCGGCAAATTATACAATTTATTAATTATTTTTTGGAAATAATAATTTTTTTACCACAACTTAACAAGCCGCTTGTACCATCCTTCCCTGCCATGCTTTGAGTAGAACGGTAGACAGGCGGCGCGGCGCGGCCATAATGCAGACAGAGACGCCCCGCACCGCAGACCCGCCCTGGCCTTGGCCACGGCGCACGCCGGAACGAAGAGGAGAGGACATGGCAATCAAGGACTGGCCCGCCGGCGAGCGGCCGCGCGAACGCCTGATCGAGGATGGCGCGCAGTCGCTGTCGGATGCGGAATTGCTGGCCGTCTTCCTGCGCACTGGCGTGCGCGGCAAGAGCGCCGTGCAGCTGGCGCGCGACACGGTGGAGCACTTCGGTTCCCTGCGGGGCCTGTTCGGCGCCAGCCTCGTGAACTTTTCCGCCGTGCATGGCATGGGCAGCGCCAAGTTTGCCCAGCTGCAAGCGGTGCTGGAACTGGCCAGGCGCGCCATCATCGAGGACTTGCAGGCGGGCCAGGCCCTCAATTCTCCGCACGCCGTGAAAGACTATCTGCGCCTGACCCTGGGCCACCTGGCGCACGAAGCCTTCCATGTGTTGTTTTTAGACGTCAAGAACCGCCTGATCACCACCCGGGAAATGTTTCGCGGCACCCTCACCCACACCAGCGTGTATCCGCGCGAAGTGGTGAAACAGGCGCTGCTGCACAACGCGGCCAGCGTCATGCTGGCCCACAATCACCCGTCCGGCACACCCGAACCGAGCGAATCGGATTTATTGCTGACGCGCGCGCTGGTGCAAGCGTTGTCGCTGGTGGACGTGCGCATCCTCGACCATTTCGTTGTGGCCGGGCGGCAAGTGCATTCCTTCGCGGAGCACGGCCAGATCTAGGCCGGGGCCGGCCTCGACGCAGTTAACCATGTGTAAACAAGGACATACGTGATGGCGCCGAGATGCTTATCTAACAGTAAACAGCGCTGTTTACCAGTACCTTCCCCTATGAAGACGGGGAAAAGTAAGATTGTTAAATTTTTTCAATACAACATGACACAATTGTTTTTCGCAAGTCATTGATAAATCGGCTTATTTTGGATATACTCTCGTTTTTCCAATTTGGAATATCTTTAAGGAGTGCGCCATGGCACGTGTTTGCCAAGTCACTGGGAAGAAGCCGATGGTCGGCAACAATGTTTCCCATGCAAACAACAAAACCAAACGTCGTTTTTTGCCTAACTTGCAGAATCGTCGTATTTTTGTTGAATCTGAAAACCGCTGGGTCTCCCTGCGTTTGTCCAACGCCGGTCTGCGCGTCATCGATAAAGTCGGCATCGACGCCGTATTGGTCGATATGCGCGCTCGTGGCGAAAAAGTCTAATTAGCAGAATAAGGGAGCTATCATGGCAAAATCAGGCCGCGACAAAATCAAGTTAGAATCGACCGCCGGTACGGGTCACTTCTACACGACCACCAAAAACAAGCGTACGACGCCTGCGAAAATGGAGATCATGAAATTCGATCCTAAAGCACGCAAGCACGTAACGTACAAAGAAACCAAGATCAAGTAATTGATACTGTGTTCTCTGATGAAAAAGCCGCTCCAATGAGCGGTTTTTTTATTGCCCAATCGCTCAGGCCTGCAAGCAAGCCGGCCCGGCAACCTGCATCGAAGCGGGGACATATGCCGTACGTCCCCGCAGTCCGATGCTAGCGAATCTTCGTGCCCAGAATATAGCGTGGATAGAAACCGGCTGGCATGGCATAGCCGACAGGTACACCGCTTGACCTTAACAAGGTATGAAAATAGCGCTCGCCCTCCGATACCACCATGAATGCATAACCATCATAGTCCGGCCCCATTTGCGTTTCGTAGCACGCTGCCGGATTGGACGCCGGGCCATAGAATGTCAGCTTCAGGCGGAACAGGTTGGCCTTCGAATCGGGAGAAACGGAGGCAATACGCCCCTGGATCCGGCAGCCAGCCTCTGTCGTGCCGCTGATGCTGCCATCTGGTGCAATGTAACTGGCGCCGGCAGCCACGTACGTCCCGCTGATATCGGCCAGGCTCAATGCCAGCGCATTCTCAATGCTGTAAGAATCGAAGGACAAGGTCACCGTCTGGCCGCCAGCGGCGGACATGGTGCCCATGATGCGCGTTTTCGGCACGATGCTGCCAGATGCCTGAACGCCCTCAATCGACGTGGAGGTATGAACCGTGCTCTTGCTGCCAAGCTGCCACGTAGCACCGTCGCTGAGAAACTCGCCAAATACATGCACCATCTCGCTTGAAAATGGCGAGTCGGTTTGCCAGGCCGTTTCACCATTGGGCAATATCAATGCGAATTCGGGATAGTTTTTCGTCGATGGGCGCCGCCAGACACCTGCCGCGCCATCGGCCCCGGAGGCGAATGAGCCTGCATCGGGATTCGCCAGTGTCACGCCGGGATAGGATTGCCGGCCAATATAACGCGCAGCGGTCCAGGCCCCACTCGCAGCGCTATTTGGAATGCTCCAGGTTCCCGCTCCCGTCCCGTCCGGCTTGAATGCACCATGAAAAATGGCTGCCACTTGCGTACTTTCCGGCAGATGCTGATTAATACGCATATTCAGCGCGACGTTGCCAGTCTTATCCACTTCGCCGCGCAGCGCAAAGTCGCCCAGCAGCTTGCCATTGGAGATGCACATCCCTGGTGTATAGCTGCCGCCGGAAGGAGACACAAACAGGACATCGCAAAAACCGGCATTCGTCCCGGTAAATTCCAGCTTCCAGTATTCTCCATACACGCCGCCATTCGGTGCGCCGCCGACGGCCGGCGTGGTTTGATATGGCGCGTCCATCTGCGCCGTTACCTCAACAACGGCACTGCTGGCATAACGCTCGCCGGGATGATCGACGACAACGCTCAGCATATAACTTCCAGGCTTGTCCGCGACAAAGCTTGGCTTCGCCGTATTCGCCAAGCTCAACTCCGCCACGCTCGTGGCCGGCTTGCCAATAATTTTCCAGCGAAAATTCGGCACGACACCGGGTGCGGCCTGGCTGGCACTGGCATCAAGCAATACTGTCGCCCCCGTTGCGACCGCCTGCGGCAGGCCAGCATTGGCGACGGGTGCGGCCTTGAGTTCAACGAGCAGCTTTTTTATGTCAGCAACGGTTTGAGTCGATGCCAGCGCCTTGTTAATCAATCCAAGCTGAACGGGATTAAAATAAGCGCCGACCTTATCCAGCAACTTGTCGTGCGCATCCCCTCCTGCCTTGTCGGCCGCGGTGGCGGCCCTCAATGGCGCGCCTATAAAATCCTGCAAGAAGCTGATATTGAACCGGTCTTGCAGTAGCGCGGTCACATCTGCCTGTACGGCAAGCACATTGACTGCATTGATCGTATTGACCAGCGAGGCCGCATCAACATTCGGGAACAAACCAGCCACATCGCGGCCAAACAACCGTGCGCTGAGCATGTCGGTCAGTGGCGTGATATGGGCCGTTGCCGCATTGCCCGTCCCTACGACAACCGAATGCAGCCTGACGCCAGTGACGGGTGTCGTCAATTGTAAAACGCAAGGAAATTTCCCTTCGACAATCTCCATTTTATAAGTGCCATCGGGACCGCTCAGCACTTGCGCACTGCCCGTCTGGCATTTTGCATGAATCGATGCATCGACGATAGCCAGGCCGGTTGCCGCCGTACCGCTGAGCGTGAGACTGCTTTTCCCAACGGGAGGGGGATTCGGATTGCCAGGATTGGGATTCATCGGCTCTGGCGAAGAGGAACCGCCACCACATGCGGCGAGCGCCGCCAGAACGACACATCCCATTACTGCATTTCGTATCAACATTGACATGCAAACTTCCCTATTTTAATTAATTTACAAGGAAAGTATTTCATACAATTATTATCTTAGCAAACCAGCCAGGGCAAAAAAATGGCCCCGCAAGCGGAGCCATTGTTTCAAATCAACACGCGATCAAGCATAGCTGCGCAAGCGCAGTGAAAAGTCTTGCAGCGACTTGATGCCCGACGCTTCGGCGCGCGTGCACCAGTCTTGCAGCTTGTGCAGCAATTGTTCGCGCGTAAAGTGCGAACGTTCCCAGATGGCGCCCAGTTCCACGCGCATGTGGTGCATGGTTTCCAGCGCCTTGCTGTGCTGGAACAATTCCGACAGCTGCTCATGGTGCGCATCGGCCAGCTTGCCCGGTTCGCGCTGCATCAGCTTGCGCGACGATTTCAGGAAGCGCTTTTCCAGCTCGGCCTTGTGCTTCAGGTGTTCCAGCTCTTCCTTCCAGGCATGCTTGATCGATTTCGCATACTTGGCCATCACGTCGTAACGGTTGGCGATGACGGACTGCAAGGTCTCAAAGTCCGCTTCCAGCTTGCCGTGCGAGAACTTCGGTGCCGGCGCCAGCTTTTTCACCTTGGCCAGGCCCAGCATTTCCAGGGCGCGGATATATGCCCAGCCGATATCGATTTCGTACCATTTCGACGACAGCTTGGCCGAAGTCGCATAGGTATGGTGATTGTTGTGCAACTCTTCACCACCGATCAAGATGCCGAAAGGAATGATGTTGGTGGCCGCGTCCGCGCAATCGTAGTTGCGGTAGCCCCAGTAGTGGCCGATGCCGTTGATGATGCCGGCTGCCGTAATCGGGATCCACATCATCTGCACGGCCCACACGGAAATGCCGATCACGCCGAAGAGGATGAAATTGATGACGAAGAGCGACACCACACCCAGCCAGCTGTACTTGGTGTACAGGTTGCGCTCGATCCAGTCCGTCGGCGTGCCGTGGCCATATTTGGCCATGGTTTCCATGTTCTTCGATTCAGCGCGGTACAGCTCGGCGCCTTCCCAGAAGACTTTCTTGATGCCGCGCGTCACGGGGCTGTGCGGATCTTCTTCCGTATCGCACTTGGCGTGATGCTTGCGGTGGATGGCGGCCCACTCCTTGGTGACCTGGCCCGTCGTCAGCCACAGCCAGAAACGGAAGAAATGGCTGGGAATCGCATGCAATTCCAGCGCCCGGTGGGCCTGGTGGCGGTGCAGGTAAATCGTGACGCTGGCGATGGTGATATGCGTGACCACCATGGTGTATAGGAAAACTTGCCATGCGGACAAATCGGTAATGCCAGTTGCCATGAACTGCAAAACGTCGTGTAAAACGGAACTCAATGTCATTACTACTACTCCAAGTGGACAGGGCATGCGCACGGTCGCTCCAGGCACCCTGGAGGTCCGGCAGAGTTAATTTTAGGCGTGATTGTACGCCCTAATGGGTGCGGTCAGGCAAAAACGGAGGCAGGCAGCGAGGTTAAGGCTGGGTGCCGGATGGCGCGGACTCACCCTCGGCGGCGCTGGCGAGCGGTGCCGGTGGCGTACCCACAATACGCAATTCGCGTTGTGGGAAAGGAACACTGACCTTGTGTTCCTGCAAGGTGCGCCAGATGGCGCGGTTCACGTTCGACTTCACGCCGCCCGTGCCGTTTTCCGGGTCCGCGATCCAGAAACCGATCTGCAGATCCAGGCCGTCGGCGCCGAAACGCACGAGCGTGGCCGATGGCGGCTTGCTTTGCGACACGCGCGGCACTCCGGCCGTGGCCGCTTCCAGCAAGGGGAAGATGGCATCGAGGTCCGTTTCGTAACCGACCGACACGGCCGTCGACAGCCATACCATGCGATTCGTCAGCGACATGTTCTGCACGCCGCCGGAAATCAGCATTTCATTCGGCACGATGGATTCAACGCCATCGCCGCCCAGTAAGACAGTATAGCGCGTATTGATCTGCGTCACCTTGCCCGTGAACTGGCCGACGGTGATCATGTCGCCGATGGTCAGGCTGCGGTCGAGCAGGATGATGAAGCCGGAGACGAAGTTGGCGGCAATCTTTTGCAGGCCGAAACCGAGCGCCACGCCGAAGGCGCCGCCGAACACGGACAGCACCGTCAGGTCGATGCCCACCAGCGACAGGCTGACCAGCACGGACACGAGGATCAGCACGGCGCGGCCCATGCGCGACAGCACCACGCGCAGCGAGGTGTGCAGTCCCTGCATTTTCATCAGGCGCTCGTCGAGCGAGGTGCCGGCCCACATGGCCAGCACCAGCAGCACGGCCACCGAGATGGCCGCCTGCAGGATGGCCGCGACGGACACCTTGTTGCGTCCCAGCGGCACGACGATGCCTTCCAAAAATTCATGCAATTCCGGCCACAGTCCCGTGATGTACAGGGCCATGCCGGCCCACACCACCACCGTGAAGATCTTTTCCAGCAGCAACATGGTGGGGCTGACCTCGCCATGGCGGGCGAAGATGCGGCGCAGCACATAAAAGCCGAAGCGCACCAGGGCCATCGAGGTGCACAGGGGAATGGCAATGCTGAGCAGATTCACCGACTGGAACTTGGCCAGGAAGTGCTGCGCAATGCCCAGCAACATGGCCGCCAGCACGGGCGTCAAAATGCGGATGAAACTGTCCGTACGCTGCAGGGTCTCCGGGCTGGCCGGCGTGGCTGCCGCTTCGGCCCGCTTGTGCAGGAATTCGCGCAACTGCCGCACCAGCAGCCAGCTCAGGGCCAGGCAGGCGGCGATGGCCAGCGCCTGCCACAGGATGGCCGGTTGGCGGAAATCGTCGACAAAGTCGGTGATCAGGTTCAGCAGCGGGGTTTCAGTCATGGCGGAGGCGGTCCGGAAGGTGGGGCGAAGAGGTAGGGATGGGGAATGATCCCGTGCCGCCAGGCGGGCTGGCGGCAGTGCGGCCGCCGCTGCGTGCTGCAGCGGCGGCCGTGACAGGCTTACTCGGCTGGCTCAGCGTCAACGTCGTCGGCCGGTTTTTCATCGGCATAGACTTTTTTCGGCATGACCTTGCGCTCGAACACGGCGGCGAAGAAGCCGTCGGTCTGGTGCAGGTGCGGCAGCAATTTCAGGTAGTCGCCCATTTCCAGGTCGATCTTCTGCTCGGCCAGCACCTTGTGCATCGGCACGAGGGTGAAGTCGGGGTTGGCGGCCAGGAATTGCTCGGCGATCTGGTCGTTTTCTTCGTTCAGGAAGCTGCAGGTGGCGTACACCAGGCGGCCGCCGCCCTTGACCAGGCGCGCGGCGCCGGCCAGGATGGCTGCCTGCTTGGCTTGCAGTTCGACGATAGAATTCGGCTGCTGGCGCCATTTGACGTCGGGATTGCGGCGCAGGGTGCCCAGGCCGCTGCACGGGGCATCGACGAGCACGCGGTCGATCTTGCCGGCCAGGCGCTTGATCTTGGCATCGCGCTCATGCGCGATCTGCACCGGATGCACGTTCGACAGGCCGCTGCGGGCCATGCGCGGCTTGAGCTTGGCCAGACGCTTTTCCGACACGTCGAAGGCGTACAAGCGGCCCGTGTTGCGCATCAGCGCGCCCAGCGCCAGGGTCTTGCCGCCCGCGCCGGCACAGAAGTCGACCACCATTTCGCCGCGCTTGGCGCCGACGATCTGCGACAGGATCTGGCTGCCTTCATCCTGCACTTCGATGGCGCCGCTCTGGAACAGGGGCAGGTTTTGCAGCGATGGCTTCTTGATGACGCGCAAGCCCAGCGGGGCGTATGGGGTCGGCGTGCTGAGGATGGGCGCTTCGGCCAGTGCCAGCATCACGTCTTCGCGCGTGGCCTTGAGCGAATTGACGCGCAGGTCCAGCGGTGCCGGCGCGTTCAGCGCGTCGGCCAGCAGCATGGTTTCCGCTTCGCCGAACTGGGCGATCAGCTTGTCGAACAGCCATTTCGGCATGTTGGCGCGCATGTTCGGCGGCATCAGGTTGCGGTCGATCTGCTTGATGCGTTCCAGCCATTCCACTTCTTCTTCCGTCAGGCCGCCCAGCGAGTCGGCACCGACCGCTTCGGCCAGGCCGAGGATGGTCAGGCGGCGCATGGTCGGGCCATTGCCCGCTTCGGCGAAGTCCGTGAAGAAGGACTTGTTGCGCAGCACGGCATAGATGCCTTCGGCGATGGCGCCCCGTTCGCGCGAACCGAGGCGCGGATGGTCGCGGAAATAGCGCGACAGGGTGGTATCGGCCGGGGCCGTGAAACGTAAAATTTCGCGCAATACTTCTTCAGCATTGGCAAGTATCGCTGGTGGCAATCTCATTGTTATTCTTCCTGTAATATTTTATTGAGGGTCCACGCGGACCTGGCCATGCTCGACCGACAGTTTATCGTCAATGAACAGGCGGATGGCGCGCGGGTAAAGCAGATGTTCCTGTACCAGCACGCGCGCCGATAAGCTGTCTTCTGTGTCGCCCGGCAAGACGGGGACTGTCGCGCTCGCCACGGCGGGGCCATGATCGAGCTCGGCAGTCACGAAATGCACGGTCGCGCCGTGTTCCGTCACGCCCGCCTCGAGCGCCTGGCGGTGCGTCGCCATGCCCGGGAACAACGGCAGCAGCGACGGGTGGATATTGAGCATGCGCCCCGCGTAATGTTCCACGAAGGGCGGCGTGAGGATGCGCATGAAACCGGCCAGCACGACCAGGTCGGGGGCAAAGCCGTCGATCACGGCTTGCAGCGCCGCATCGAACTGTTCGCGGCTGGCAAAATCCTTGTTGGCAACGACAGCGGTCGCTATCCCGTGTTCCGCGGCAAAAACCAGTCCCTGGGCATCGGCCCGGTTACTGATGACGGCGGCAATACGGGCAGGCCATTGCTCGGCTTGCGCCGCGCGCACGACCGCTTCCATGTTGCTGCCGCGTCCGGAAATGAGGATAACGATATTTTTCATAGCGCGCATTGTACCCGCTATGACGGTGCGAATCTAGAAAGGCCAGCATTATTGTTGCGGCGCAACATGACGCCGTGGCCGCGGCGGCCGTCGCGGCATGCGGCTCGCCACGCTGGCGTAGCGCTGATTTGACACTAGCGCAAAGAGAGTAAGTACACTAGCGCAAAGAGAGTAAGTATTTACTCGAACGAATAGAAGACGCGGAACGGGACTTTTTTCTCGGCCCAGTAGTCGGCCGCGTCGCGGAACACGTCCAGCAGGATCTCGCGCGCTTCCTTGTCAAACTTTTGCGTATTGGGCAATTGCTCCAGCACCACCAGGAAGCCCGTCTGCGGACCGGCCTTGAACATGGTGTCCGTCAGGCACAGGCGCAGCGCATCGAAGTTCTTCGCCAGATTTTTCGGAAACAGGAATGCTTCTGCAATAATGCCGATGACTTGTTGTTTGGTCTGCCCAGCGTTGCAATGCGCATATAAAAAGTGCTGCCCGAGACGGATCGCCTCGTCTTGTAATTCGGTCACGCGAAAGGCACGGATGGACTGGACAAGGTTGGGCGGCACGGTTAGTAACAAACTCATTTTTCCCTCAAATCGACCTGTTATGTATGGATCTGTTCTAATTGCTCGTCTTATTGCATCCCCGCACGCGGGTCAATGCGCACGCGGTGATTCGATCTGTATCAACTTTTATGCGATTCAGTGCGATTTTATATAAGCCATACGCGTATTAGGGTAACGTGTTGTCCTGCATGAATCAACCCGAATATGATGTCAAACGCAAGATTTGTTACAAACCGCTGGTTTCAAGTCACTTCAACATCTTGTATCGATTGAAAGTGCATGTTACAGACTGTGGGGCAAGGGGCTTGGGCTGTTACATTTTGTTGCCACGCGAAACACAAGTATCGGCCCCGCGGGATTACTATAGCCCCAAGTTGTAAAAAATACCCTGAAAGATTCTCTACATAACGAGGTTAGAAATGAACTTGCAAGCCAAATTGATGATGTCAGCCCTTTGTATCGGTGCTTTGCCACTCGCCCAGGCCGCCGACTTTGAAGATTTCGGCAAGGTCGTGCGCGTCGTGCCACAAGTGGAACAGATCAATCGTCCACGCCAGGAATGCCGTACGGAATACGTGCAGGTTCAGGCACCGCCGCAACAGCGCAGCGCGGGCGGCTCCATCGTCGGCGGTATCGCCGGTGCCCTGCTGGGCAGCCAGGTGGGCGGCGGCAATGGCCGCACGGCTGCCGCGGCTGCCGGTGCGATCGCCGGTGCCGTCGTGGGCGACCGCGTCGACAACCAGAACAACTACCAGGGCGGCGTGCAGGAACAGGCCGTCAAGCAGTGCCGTCAGGTCGACCACTGGGAAAGCCGCAACACGGGCTACCAGGTCACCTACGACTACCGCGGCCGCAACTACACGAGCATCATGTCCTACGACCCGGGCGAACGCATCCGTCTGCGCGTGTCCATCGAGCCTGCTCAACAGTAAGGCCTGACATAAGCTGCTGCGCGTCGGCATAGGCAGCCTGCGATGCTCACCGTACTGGAGTACGGTTGCGCTTCTCGGCCACCTCTGCCTTCCGCTCGCGACGCTTCTGTCAAGCGTTGTTACTCAGTACTAAAAATGCCGGCCCCATGTCTTTCTCATGGGGCCGCCATTTTTTATGGCGCCCCGGCACGGGCTATAATGCGGCACACTTTCAGGCCGCCTTATGCTTATCAAACGAAAATCCATCGAACAAGTCGAATCCTCGCGCCCGGCGCGCAAGCCCCGCTACGCCCCCGTCACCCTGTCGGAGATGGATGGCGTGCGCTATCTGCATTTCGGCACGGAATGGGTGCAGGGCGCCATGCGCATCCGCAAGCCGGACTGGCCGGAACTGGAATACGCGCAGCAGATGATGGCGTGGATGCTGTGGATCGAACAGCCGCAGCGCCTCGCCCAGCTGGGCCTGGGCACGGCCGCGCTGACCAAGTTCTGCTACCGCCAGTTCCCGCAGGCGCAGGTCGAAGCCATCGAGCTGAACCCGTCCGTCATCGCCATCTGCGCCTCGATGTTCAAGCTGCCACCCAACGACGAGCGCCTGCACGTGCGCGAAATGGATGCGCTCGACTACGTCAACGACGACGCCAACCACGGCACCCTGGACGCCCTGCAGGTGGACCTGTACGACGCCACGGCGCGCGGCCCCGTGCTCGACAGCGCCGAATTCTATGCCGCCTGCTGCGCCTGCCTGGCGCCGCACGGCATCATGACGGTGAATCTGTTCGGCGACCACCCCAGCTACGCAAAAAACATCAAGGCGATGAAGTTTGCGTTTGAACAGGTGATCTGCCTGCCGGAAGTGCATGATGGGAACGTGGTGGCGATCGCCTTCAAGAGCAAGGTGACGCTCGATGCCGAGGCGCAAGCGGCCCTGCTTGAGCGCGCCAAGCAGATCGTCGCCGACACCAAGCTGCCCGCCAAGAGCTGGGTCAAGGGCATCGTCAGCACCCTGTAACCGCCGGCAAGGCCGGCGCCCGGAAAGGCACCGGCCATGCCCGTCTCCCCTCCTGCCGACACGCCGCTGGCACTGCCGCAACTGCTGGCCTGGCTGCAGGAAGACGGCCTGCTCGACGCCGCGCAGGCGGACGCCCTGCGGCGCCAGGCCGCCCTGCAGCCGATACCCGCCCTGCATCCGCTGTGCCACGTTGCCCACGGCACCCTCACGCTCGACGCCCTGTGCGCCTGGCTGGCGCAACGTGCCGGCCTGCCGTACGTGCGCATCGATCCCCTGCACATCGATTTCAGCCAGGTGGCCGACGTCATGACGGCCGGCTATGCGGCCCGCTTCAACATCCTGCCCGTGGAATGCACGCCAGAACGCATCGTCATCGCCACGGCCCAGCCGTATGCGCTGGCGTGGCAGGCGGAACTGGGCACGGTGGCGCCGCGCAAGCTGAGCCTGGCCATCGCCAATCCCGTGCACATCGCCGATGCCATCGCGCAATTTTTCAGCCTCGCCAGTGCCGTCAAGGTGGCGAAACTGGCGTCCACGCAAGACCTGGCGCTGCGCCAGAATGTCGAGCAGCTGGTGGAGCTGGGACGCGGCAAGGCTAGCCTGGACGCCAACGACCAGCACGTCGTGCGCATCGTCGACTGGCTGTGGCAGTACGCGTTTGCCCAGCGCGCCTCCGACATCCACCTGGAACCGAAGCGCGATGCGGGCCTCGTGCGCCTGCGCATCGACGGCATGCTGCACCAGGCCTACCACGTGCCGCCCGTGGTCCTGCTGGCCATGACGGCGCGCATCAAGCTGCTCGGGCGCATGGACGTGGTGGAAAAGCGCCGCCCGCAGGATGGCCGCATCAAGACGCGCAATGCGCAGGGCCAGGAAATCGAGCTGCGCCTGTCGACCTTGCCCACGGCCTTCGGCGAAAAGCTCGTCATGCGCATCTTCGACCCGGAAGTCGCCATCCGCAGCCTGGCGGAGCTGGGCTTTCCGCCCGCCGATGCGCTGCGCTGGAAGCAGCTGACGGCGCGCACGCACGGCATCGTGCTGGTGACAGGGCCCACCGGCTCGGGCAAGACCACCACCCTGTACAGCACCCTGAAGGCGCTGGCCGGCAGCACCGTCAATGTATGCACGGTGGAAGACCCCATCGAAATGGTGGAACCGGCCTTCAACCAGATGCAGGTGCAGACGCAGGCCGGCCTCGAACTGTCGTTCGCCGATGGCGTGCGGGCGCTGATGCGGCAGGACCCCGACATCATCATGGTGGGCGAGATCCGCGACCTGGCGACGGCCGAGATGGCCATCCAGGCGGCGCTGACGGGCCACCTGGTGCTGTCGACCCTGCACACCAACGACGCCCCGTCTTCCGTCATGCGCCTGCTGGAACTGGGCGTGCCCGCCTACCTGCTGGAAGCGTGCCTGGCGGGCGTGCTGGCGCAGCGCCTGCTGCGCTGCCTGTGCCCCGACTGCAAGCAGCCGGACGGCGCGCCGGGCGAGGCGCAATGGCAGGACGTGGCCGGCGGCCAGCTGGCCCGGCCTGACCAGGTCTATCGCCCCGTCGGCTGCCCCCTGTGCCGGCACAGCGGCTACCGGGGCCGGGCCGGCATCTACGAACTGCTGGGCGTAACGGAAGCGTTCGGCCAGCTGATCCGCGCCGACGCCGACGTGCACGCACTGCGCCGCCAGAGCCTCCTCGACGGCATGACGCCGCTGCGCCTCGCGGGCGCGCGCAAGGTCATCGACGGCACGACCAGCATCGAAGAAGTGCTCAAGCTCACGGCCGCCCTGCATTGAGGCATATTCATTTTCGTGCAGGAATGCTTTGCATTCTTTTTCAACTGATATATAATGCGGCCTCTTTCGGGTCGTTAGCTCAGCTGGTAGAGCAGCGGACTTTTAATCCGTTGGTCGCAGGTTCGAATCCCGCACGGCCTACCACGAATGCGCAGTACTAAAAAGCCAATCCTCCGGGATTGGCTTTTTTCGCTTCCAGCCCCCGGTTATACTGGCGCTTCATCCCGCCCGCCCTGAAAGCAACGCATGCAACTTGCCGCCGCCCTCCTCCTGGCCACCGCCTGCCTGTCCGCCCAGGCGCAGACACCCATCGTGCTCGACGGCCAGTACAGCGTGCGCACAGATGAAATGAGCGTGCAGATCATCGGCGAGCGCGTCTGCTTCGCGCCCGACAAGGCGCAGTGGGGCCGCCTGCCCCGTCCGGCGGCCGCGCACGATGCGTGGTTCTGCTTTGCCAACGACGGCCAGGCGCGCCGCCTGCTGCGCGTGCCCGCGCGCCAGGCCGACAATTGCGGCTGGCAGGCACGCGCCCGCATCGTCATCGATAGCTATCAACCCTATGGGGAACAGGGCGACGGCAACGACATGGCGCGCCTGGCCTCCGTCATCAAGGTGGCGCAGCCGAATGCCATCGCCTGCGAATAAACACTAGCCCAGTTCGTATTCCTGCAGATAACGGGCAAACAGTTCCCCATCGGCCAGCGGGCATGCAAACCCCGCGCCCCAGTCGGCCAGCAGCAACTGTTCCTTCAGGGGCAGCAGCAACAGCTGCGGCATGCCATCGCTGCACCACAGGTCGCACACGATGCCCTTGTCGTCCAGACCGGCAAACAGGGTTTCCGTGCTGGCGCCGCCAAAGGCCAGCACATTCTTGCATTCCACGCGGTAACTGCCGTAGCCCGTGTAGACGGCGTCGTAGGGCGGCAAGACTTCGGCCAGCGCCAGGCGCAGCTGCTGCGCCGTCATGCCCAGCGCGGCCAGCGGCGACGGCTGCGCCTCGATCACATACATGTCCGTCCAGCCGGCGCCGCTGCGATGCGCATCGGCGAACGCCTGCTGTTCGCCCATCTGGCTCAGACAGTGCTGCAAGTTATCCAATGGCAGCAGTTCAATCATGCAAAAATCATCTTCGTGATAATAGGCCTCTCTCATGGCTCAGTTCCCCAGCAAATCTTGCAGCTGTGCATTGCGCCGCGCCGTCAGCAGGGCAGCCCAGGTGTCGCCGGTGACGGACGGATAGCGCGCGGCGCCAAAATTCACCCAGGCATCGCGGTATGCCAGCCACAGGCGCTGCGTGGCGCGGATGCCATCCTTGTCCACGGCGCCCGCATAGGTCTCGGCCGGCTTTTTCATGAGCTTGCCGTACAGGGCGTTGAGTTCCTTGTCCAGCGCCGCCGCCTGCGCCTTGCTCATGCCGGCAGGCAGCTTGCCCGCCTCGTATGCACGCACATCCTGCGCCAGCAGGTCGAGCTCGGCCGTGCGGGCAGCGATGCTCAGGGCGGCGCGTGCCGTGCCGCTCAAGTCCGTCTCATGGGCCGCGCGGGCGTCGGCAAACTTGCCGGCCGCCGCCTGCAGCTTCTGCAGCGCTGCCTGCGCCACGGCCGGCATGGCTGCACTGACTTTTTCCGTCGCCTGCGCCCGCACGCGCTGTTTCTGGCGTGCATCGATGGCGCTGCACACGCCCATCATGTAGCCGCTGGTGATGTCGTCGCACAGGTCGATCTGGCCGCGCCCGCTGGCATTGATCTGCTGCAAATGTTCGATGCGGCCCTGCATTTCGGCCGGCGCCGCGTCGATGCTGCACGCGTATTTCAGCGCCAGCTGCGGGTCCTTCTGCACGCCCTGCCCGTTCTGGTACAGCATCATCAGCACGGCGCCGTTCTGCGTGGCCATCGCGCAATGACGCACGGGACGCCAGTCGGCGGGCTTGGGCGAGGACATACTCTTGGTATCGTAATACAGGTCCGTCGCCTGGCACTGCTGCAAGGAAGCAACAGCCGATGGCGCGGGCAGGTCGGCCGGCGGCGGCGCCGCATCCTTGACCTTCAGGCAACTGGCATACCAGGCCGTGCTTTCCGCGTGGCCCACGCCCATGGCGCTCGTATTCGGGTAGGGCACGGGCGTGGCCGCGAAGCCGGGGGCGGTCAGCAGCGCGCCCGTCCCCAGCAAGAGCGTTTTCAATAAGGATAGACTAATTTTCATGGTGGACCGGCGCCAGCGTGAGTAAAGCGGCAAGTTTAACTGATCAGGCATGCCCCACCCGCCCGTCAGGCGTGCGGCGGCCCGGTAAGTAACGGTCCATGGCCTTGGCAGCAGAGGAAACGATGGGCAATAATGTTGCTCGCAGTACTCTTTTTTCAATTCTCCGGACCACGCCCATGACCTCACCCCGTCTTCGCCGTTCCCTCGGCTCGCTGCTGATCGCAGCGGCCTGCGCTTCGCTGGCCCACGCCGCCGATACGGCCGCCGCCGCACCTGTTGCCGCTACGCAAGCTGTCACCAAACACGCCATCACGCATGAAGACGTGTGGCTGATGAAACGCGTGGGCGCGCCCGTCGCCAGCCCGGACGGAAAGTGGGCCGTGTTTTCCGTTGTCGACAGCGCCTACGACAACAAGGACCAATGGTCGGACCTGTGGATCAAGTCGCTGCTTGATGACAGCCCCGCGCGCCGCCTGACCTATTCCAAGGGCGGCGAAGGCGCCGTCGCCTGGTCGCCGGACAGCCGCCAGCTGGTGTTCGTCGCCAAGCGCGACGGCGACGACGCAGGCCAGATCTACCGCCTCGATGTGGCCAATGGCGGCGAAGCGCAGCGCCTGACGTCGCTGACCCTCGGTGCGCGCATGCCGAAATGGAGCCCGGACGGCAAGCAGTTGCTCTTCATCAGCGACATCTATCCAGGCAACAAGACGGAAGCCGACGTCAAGCAGAGCGCGAAAGAGCGCAAGGAGCGCAAGTACAGCGCCCGCTCGTATGAAACGACGGCGCCCCGCTACTTCGACAAGTGGCTGACCGACAAGCAGGTGCGCCTGTTCGTCATCGATGCGCAGCCTGAGGCCAAGGGTGAGAACACAGCGCGCGACATCTTGTCGGGCACGCAACTGGTGACCCTGCCGGGCTTTGGCGGCGGCCAGGGCGACGAGGGACAATCGCTGGACGCCATCTGGACGCCCGATGGCAAGGCCGTCGTCTTCAACGCGGCCACCAACCGCGACGCGGCGCAGCGCGAAGCCGTGTATTCGCAGCTGTATCTGCTGCCCGTGGCGGGCGGCGAAGCGCAGCGTTTGACGCAGGACAAGTCCAGCTATGGCAGCCTGAAATTCGCCGCCGACGGCAAGACCCTGTTCGCCTTGAGCGACGCGCAGACGCCAGGCAAGGTGTATGACGTGAAACGCCTGGCCAGCTTTGCCTGGCCCATGAGCAAGCCGGCGCCTACCATCCTGACGGCCAAGCTGGACCGTTCGATTTCCCGCTACGTGCTGCCCGATGACGGCAAGCGCGTCATCTTCAGCTATGAACATGCGGGCCTGGAAAAGCTGTACTCGATCGACGCCAGGGGCGGCGACGTGCGCGACGAGCCCTCCTTGCCGACCGGCAGCATCGGCTCGCTGAGCAGCGGCGGCAAGTCGCTCGTGGGCGTGTGGGAATCGTCCATCAACCCGCCGGAAATCTATGCCTTCAACGGCAAGCAGCCGAAGCGCCTGACGGCCTTCAACACGGACAAGGCAAGCAAGATCGACTGGCAGGCGCCCGAGCACTTCTGGTTCACGACGGCCGATGGCCGCCAGATCCACAACATGCTGGTGAAACCCGCCAACTTCGACCCGAACAAGAAATACCCCCTGTTTACCGTCATCCACGGCGGCGCGGCCAGCATGTGGCGCGACCAGTTCGTGCTGCGCTGGAACTATCATTTGCTGGCCAAGCCCGGCTATGTCGTGCTGCTGACGGACTACAAGGGTTCCACCGGCTACGGCGAGGAGTTCGCGCGCTCCATCCAGTTCGACCCGCTGAAAGGCCCGGGCGACGAGATCAACCAGGGCGTCGATGAAGCCATCAAGAAATACCCATTCATCGACAGCACGAAACTGGCCGCCGGCGGCGCCAGCTATGGCGGCCACCTGGCCAACTGGCTGCAAGCGACCACCACGCGCTACAAGGCCATCGTCTCGCACGCGGGCGAAATGGACTTGATCATGCAGTGGGGTACCAGCGATGGCGGCTTCGGCCGTGAAACGAATGCAGGCGGCCCCGTCTGGTCGAACCTGCCCGTGTGGCGCGACCAGAGCCCCGTCATGCAAGCGGGCAACCACGAAAAAGGCACGGGTTTCACGACGCCTATCCTCATCACCGTGGGCGAGCTCGACTACCGAGTGCCGGCCAACAATGCGCTGATGAACTTTGCTGTTCAGCAACGCCTGAACGTGCCGGCCAAACTGCTGGTCTTCCCGGATGAAAACCACTGGATCCTGAAGGGCGAGAACAGCCGCTTCTTCTATAGCGAAGTGGAAGGCTGGCTGGCCAAATACCTGAAATAAGAACGGCACGGAACAGTCCATGGCGGCGTTGCATTGCCGACGGCAGTACGAATCGCACGACCGGCAATGCGCCTTGCCCTGAACGTGTTCTGAGGCGTTCTTGAAAAAAAGAAAAAGCCAGGCTCCGCTCACGCGGGCCTGGCTTTTTTCATGCGGGCTGGACAGCGGCCACGGCCGCTTTCTGGCGCTGTATCGCCAGCACCATCAGCGCGGCCACGAGGCAGGCGGCACCGGCCGCGAACAGGGCCGGGTTGTAGGTCAGCATCAGGGTGCGGATGCGGCCCGCGCCATACGCGGCCACGGCGGCGCCCAGCTGGTGGCCCGCGAAGATCCAGCCGAAGACCATGCCTGCCCGCTCCTTGCCGAAGGTGGCGCCCACCAGTTTCACCGTCGGCGGCACGGTGGCGATCCAGTCCAGGCCGTAGAACATGGCGAACAGGGACAGGCCGTACAGGGTGAATTCCGAATACGGCAGCCAGAACAGCGACAGCCCCCGCAAACCGTAGTACCAGAACAGCAGCTTGCGGTTGTCATAGCGGTCCGACAGCCAGCCCGACAATATCGTGCCGAACAGGTCGAAGGCGCCCATCATGGCCAGCACGGAGGCGGCCGGCACGGCGGACAGGCCCGAATCGCCGCACAGGGAAATGAAATGCGTCTGGATCAGGCCATTGGTGCTGAGGCCGCAGATGAAAAACGTGCCGAACAGTATCCAGAAGGTGCGGTTGGCCGCCACGCTTCGCAGGATCAGGAAAGGCGTGGCAAACGTCATCCTGGCTGCGGGAGGCGCGCTCAAGGGCGTGGCCGGGTCGGCGCCATACGGGCGCAAGGCCACGTCCTGCGGCCGGTTGCGCATGCACAGGAAGGCCAGCACGGCGACGATGGCGCAGCTGGCAAAGACGGGCATGACGGCCGTGCGCCAGCCGTAGTGCTCGATCAGCCAGGCGCCCACGGGCAGGAACAGCAGCTGGCCCGTGGCCGAGCTGGCCGTCAGCACGCCCACCACCAGGCCCCGGTGCGTCTCGAACCAGCGGTTGGCCACCACGGCACTGAGCACCAGCGCCGTCATGCCCGAGCCCAGACCCAGCAAAATGCCCCACAGGGCCACCAGCTGCCAGAACTGCGTCATGCGCGTGGCCAGCAGCATGCCGGTGGCGATCAGCCCCAGGGCCACGCAGATGATATTGCGCAAGCCGAAGCGTTCCATGAGGATGGCGGCAAACGGCCCCATCAGGCCGAACAGCACGAAGCGCACGGCCAGGGCCGAAGAAATCTGTTCGGCATCCCAGCCGAACTCGCGGCTCAGCGGCTGCATCAGCGCCCCTGGCAAGCCCAGGGCGGCGGACGAGGTTAATGCCGTGAGGAAAGTGATGGCGACGACGACCCAGGCGAAGTGGATGCCGCGGCGCTCCAGCCATTGGGCGAAGGGATAGGAAAGCATGCTGTCCTCATGAGAAAAAGTGGATGCCGCCAGGCGGCCACGCCATGCGGATGGCGCAGCGGCTGCGGCGGGTTTTCCCCATGTTATATTATGATCGTCATTTATACAATCAAAAAAAACCGGCGCCACGTCGCACTGCGCGGCGCCGGTCAGGTCCCGCTCCCGGCTGCACCGTGTGTAAATCGGGCTCAGCCACGGCGCGACCGGAATGCATCCCACCGGGATGCATTCCCCCGGCCGGCCCGGCCCCGTGGGTTACTTCACCTTCAAGCCATTCTTCACGTCCGTCACGCCTTCCACGCCCCGCGCCAGGTCGCCCGCCTTCTTCACTTCGGTTTGCGATGGCACGAAACCGCTGAGCATGACGACGCCGTTCACCGTTTCCACGTGCACATCGAGCGCTTTCAGCGTGGAATCCTTGACGAGGTCGGCCTTGATCTTGGTGGTGATGACGGAGTCGGACATGGCCGTCTTGGTGCTGCTGGCCGCATTGCGCGTCACGCAGGCGGCCTTGGCCGTCGCATCCATGGCATCGCAGTTTTCCTTCATCGCGGCAGGCGGATTCTGCGCCACATTGGTGCCGGCCCGCGCGCCCGTGCTCGCATCGGCCAGGGCGGCCGTTTTCGCCGCCTTGGCATCGTTCATGCACGTGGTTTTATCGGCGCCCGTGCGGTCGCCGCACTTGGCCTTGGCCAGGTCGTACTCGGCATTGGCCACGTCCTTGCGCGCCTTGGACAGTTCGCGCGGCGTGTTGCGGTACTGGGCCACGGCATCGGAATCGGCCTTGGCGCGCACCACCCTGGCCTCTTCCACGCAGACTTTCTTCGCGTTGCCGCTCTGGCTGTCGCAGGCGGCCTTGGCCTGCTTGTAATCGGCGGACGCCTTGTCCGTCAAGCTCTTGTACGAGGCATCCTGCGCCTGCGCGGGCGTGGCGGCAAGCAGGGCGCTGGCACTGGCGGCCAGCACGAGTGCGATCATTTTGTTCATGATGGTTCCTCTCTGGTTAGTTGATGCCCAGATTAGACCCCTGCCGGACGCAAAGCTCCGTGCGACAGCACACGCTGACCGGCCATCCACGGGGAAATTCATGGTTTATTTGTCGCTGCTCAAGCCCTGCCGCCACAATACTTGCGCCTGTTCAAATGGGGACCCAGGCCCATCGAACACTGCCCCATCGTCCGCCAGCGCCAGCCATGCCTGCGTGGCATGCGAACCGCCCTGTGCCGCGTCGCCGGCGCGCACGCCGCGCATCCACGCCAGCACATCCTGGTACTGCCCGGGGTGGCGCCCATGCATCCACGCCAGCGCCACCAGGTCCGCATAGGCTTCCTCGCGGCGCGTCTCGCGCAGCTCCTGTTCCAGCTGTGCCAGCTTGCCCTGCTGACGGCCCGACGGCAGGCCTTGCCGCTCGACAAAGCCGCGCGGCAAGGCATGCCAGTCGCCTTGCGCATAGCGCTGGCAATGCCCGATTTCATGCGCCGTCATCGCCTCGATCATGGCATCCTGGCGCGCGGGCGCCACGCCATGCAAGACACTCTGCGCCTGGGCATTGCCGCGCAGCGACAGCACCAGCTTGCAGCGCCCCGCTTCGTAGCCCAGCGCCAGCGGCACGGCGCCGGGCGCATCCTGGGGCTGGACGATGATATCGATCGGCAAACCTTGCGCACGCGCAAACGCGATGACGGGCTGGCCCGCCTGCAGCCAGCGGCTTTCCAGGTCGGTCAGATTCGAGGCAGCCACGGCGGACAAAGGGGACAAGGCGATGAGCAAGTTCATCAATAAGAGCGGTTTCAGCATGGGATAGGCGGGAGGCAAGGACGGCAACCACTGCAGAGTAAGCGGTGCGGATATTTCCACAAGGAAAAACAGGCAACTTTTCAGAAAAAAAGACGAAAAAAAACCGGTGCAGGGCACCGGCTTTTCACCCTGACAATCGCCAGGACCGCGTTTATTTCTTCGCAGCTTGATCCAGCGCGCGCGCCGTGACGAATTCCGGACGGATATCGTTGGGCACGGCCTTCATCTTGTCGAGCGCCACCTGTACTTCCGGACGGATCACCACGTATTTCGTCATCAGGTCTTTCGCGCGCGCATAGTCGCCCGTCGCCTCGATGGTCAAAAACTCGCGGTCCAGGTCGATCACGGCCTGCTTGATCTTGCTGAAATCGACGCCGAACTTGCCATCGCCCAGGGAAACAAAGCCGCCCTTGTCGAGGATGTAGTTCATCTGGATGGCCATGCCGCGCGCATGCGAATCCGTCAGGCCGAAATGCAGGGTGCGGAAGCCCGAGGCGAGGAAGGTGTTGTACAGCTTGCGCTCGGCCGCGTCGCCCTGGCCCAGGGTGTCATTGAGCTGGCCCTTGTCCATCATGTAGCGCAGCGCGAACAGGCCCGTGATGTCGGCCTTGGCCTCCTCGATGGTGGAGTACGTTTCCTTCAAGTCCTGGCGCGGCGTCGATGCCTTGCCGTCGACCTTGGTCGCATGCGGACCCAGGCCATGCATGATTTCATGCGCCAGGATGTGCGTGAAGAAGGAATTGAAATCCACGTCCTGCTGCGCCTCGGGCGTGAGCACCAGCTTCGAGATCGGCGTCAGGGTGGCCTTGAACTTGGCTTCCTGCACGTTTTTCAGCATCACGCGCTTGGAGCCGCGCGCGCTGATGATGCGCTCGTCATTCGGCAGGTTGTAGGCGGCCGTCTGCACGGCCATGTTGCCGTCGCCGGCGCCATACACCTGGTTGACCACCACCATGGGCGCCAGCGCGCCCACTTTCGGGTTGCGGTACTGGGCGTCGAGCGGCAGGTTGTCTTCCAGCTCCTGCATATGCTTGGCGAAGAAGTTCAGCTTTTGCGTCTCGGCCTGGTCGCGGATGTTCACGTACGCTTCGAAGGCGGCCTTGTAGCCGAACAGCTCGTCGTTGTACGTTTCATACGGGCCGATGGTGATGTCGACGGGCGCATCGAGGTCCATCCAGGCGAAATCGGACGGCAGGTAGTCGTTGTCGAGGAAAGCCTTGGCGCGCAGGGTGAGGAATTTCTTCAGCGATGCGTTGTCCGTGGCGGCCGCCGCCTCGTCGAGCAATTTCGCCAGTTGCTTCAGTTCCACCTTGTACTCGTCCGAATACTTGACGGTCTGATACTTTCCATCCTTGCCCGCGCGGATGGTCGTGAAGAACCATTGCGCCTGCTGCTTGTCTTCCGGCGACAAGCCATTCATCCACGCTTCCACGCTGGCCTTGGTGGCGCCCTGCGGGTAGAAATTGCCCGCTTCCGGCTTGTGCGCGGGAATGGCGATGCCCGCGTAGGTAGCCGGCATGAAGGAGGCGTGGGCGTCGAGCACGGACCACGGACCCTTGTTGATCCAGAAATAATTCAGACGGGCCTGGCCCAGGGCCGACTTGTCCTTCTTCAAGGCTGCCCACAGGGCTTCGTTGCCGGACCAGCGCTGGCGCAATTGCAGCACGTCGACCAGCTTGGCCGCTTCGACCAGCTTGGCGATGGCCTGGCGGTCGCCCGCGGACAGGTGGGTGGTATCGGCCGTCAGCGCGACGGGCGCATAGCGGGCGCTCATGGCCGTCAATTGGGCGGCGGTGGCCGGCGTGGCGGCCTGTGGCGCGGCGCAGGCGCTGCCGACGGCGGCGGCCATCAGCAGGGGAATCAGGATGTTTTTCATGGGGCCTCGGTGTGTGGTTCACAGCAAGCAAGCGCCCCGCGCCATCACGGCGCGGCCGCTTCCTTGTTCAGCCTGCGATTGTCCCACCTGCCCCATGGCATGGCAAGCAGCTTACCAGACCTTGTACACCTGCCCCGTCTGCGCCCCTTCCACGCTGCGGCTGTAGGCCAGCGCCACGCGGCTGGCGGCGGCCGGCTCGAAACCGTAGAAAAACGGGCCATACGCTTCCAGCGATTCTTCCAGCACGGTCGGGCTGACGACATTGATGCGCACGCCGCGCTGCAACTCGATGGCGGCGCCCCGCACGAAGCCTTCCACGGCCGCATTCGTCATGCTGGCGGCCGCGCCGAAGCGGATCGGCTGCTCGGCCACGATGCCGCTGGTGAGCGTGATCGAGCCGCCGTCGTTCAGGTATTCCTGCGCCACCAGGGCCACGTTGACCTGGCCCATGAGTTTGCTCTCCAGGCCGACCTGGAACTGCTCCGGCGTGAACTCGGCCAGGGGGCCGAAATGCAGCTTGCCGGCCGTGACGACGACGGCATCGACCTTGCCGATGCGCTTGAACAGGGCGCGCACCTGGGCGATGTTGCCCATGTCGGCCTGGTGCGCGCCCGTGCGGCTGCCCACTTCGATGATCTCATGGCGTTGCGCCAGTTGTGCCGAGACGGCCTTGCCGATGGTGCCGCTGGCGCCGATGATGACGATTTTCATACTGCTTCCTTGTCTGGGGTTGAATGATGGAGCCAGTATGCGCCGCTTCCAAAAAGGAATAAATACGCTAGAATTTACAAGATTACCAACCCACAGTTTGCAATAGGACAGCATGGACAAGCTGCGCAGCATGGAAATCCTTGTCGCCGTCGTCGACCAGGGCAGTTTCACGGCCGCCGCCGAGACCTTCCGCATCTCGCCCGTGATGGTGGGCAAGCACATCCGGCAACTGGAAGAGCGGCTGGGCACGCGCCTGCTGGCGCGCACGACGCGGCGGCAAAGCCTGACGGAAATCGGCCGGCAGTACGTGGAACAGTGCCGCCAGATCCTGGCGCAGATCGCGGCGGCCGAAACGGGCGCGGAAGCCATGCGGGCCACGCCGCGCGGCAAGCTGAAAATCACGGCGCCCGTATCCTTCGGCAGCGAATGCATCGCGCCGCTGATGGCCGACTACCTGGCGGCCTACCCGGACGTGAGCCTGGAACTGAATCTGAATGACAGGATGGTGGACCTGGTGGAGGAAGGATTCGATGCGGCCATCCGCATCGGCGCGCTCGAGGATTCCGGCATGGTGGCGCGGCCTTTGCGGCCCTATGCCATGGTGATCTGCGCCTCGCCCGCCTACCTGGCCAGGCACGGCACGCCGCGCACGCCGGACGATCTGGCGCGGCACGAATGCGTGGATTTCCTGCAGTGGTCGCGCCACATGCGCTGGCGCCTGAGCGGCAAGGAAGCGCGCCACGATGGCGTCACGCCCGAGAGCCGCTTCCGCTCGAACAATGGGCAGGCGCTGCGCATGGCGGCCCTGCACGGCTTCGGCATCGTCATGCAGGCGGAAATTCTGCTGGCCGGCGATATCGCGGCGGGACGGCTGGTGCCGCTGCTGGCCGACTACGTGCCGGCGCCGCGCCTGATGCACCTGCTGTATCCGCGCGACCGCCAGCCCACGCCGAAGCTGACGACCTTCATCGATTTTCTGCTGGAACGCTACGGGCCGGCGGCGACACCGCTGCCGGCCACGCTCACGTAACCGGGAAGCTTAGTTCACCTTTGCGGCAGGCGCGGATGCCAGCCTGGCCAGCTCGCCGTCCGGCTGCCAGCCGGCGCCCAGCGAACGCGCCACGGCCACCGTCGCCAGCAGGCGCTGGGTCTTGATCTGCGCGGCGGCGCGGTCCGCCGCCAGGGAACTGCGCTGGGCATCGGTGACATCCAGGTAGGTCGAGATGCCGCGCTCGTAGCGCGTGCGCGCCACCAGGTAGGCGCGCGCGGCGGCCGCCTGCGACAGCGCCTGGGCATCGCCCTGCAACTGGCGCTGCTCCACGTCGGACAAGGCGTCTTCCACTTCGCGCAGGGCCGTCAGCAGCTTCGTTTCGTGGTTTGCCACGGCTTCCGCATAGCGCGCCTTGCTCAAGTCCAGGTTGGCCTGGTTGCGGCCACCGTCGAAGATGGGAAGGGACAGGGCCAGCGGGCCAAAGCTGAACTGGCGCGAACCGCCCTGCGCCAGGTCGCGCAGCTTTTCCGACGCGTAGCCGAAATTGCCCGTCAATTGCAGCGAGGGATAGAACGCGCCTTCGGCCACGCCCACCTGCGCGTTCGCCGCGCGCAGGTTCGCCACGCTGGAGACGAGGTCCGGGCGGTGCGCCAGCAGGCTGGCGGGCAGGCCGACAGGGATGCTGGGCGGCAGCGGCAGGCTGGAAGGCTCGGCGGCCACCGGCAATTGCAGCGCCGACGGCGGCTTGCCCGTCAGGGTGGCCAGGCTGTTTTCCAGCTGGTTGCGCTGGCGCTTGACTTCGTGCAGGTCGGCCTGGGCGTTCGACAGTTCGACTTTCGCGCGCGCCAGGTCCAGCTCATTCGTCAGGCCCGCGTTGAAGCGCGCCTCGACCAGGTCGGCCGATTCGCGGCGCGTGTCCAGCGCGCCATTCAGGATGGCCATTTCCGCATCCAGCCCGCGCAGCTGCCAGTAATTGCTGGCCACTTGCGCCGACAGCATCAGCAGCACGCCGTCGCGGTCGGCCTGCGCCGCCAGCGCCTGCGAATCGGCCGCTTCGACCATGCGCTTCACGCGGCCCAGCAAGTCCACTTCGTACGACATCGAGGCGCCGATGGAAAAATTGTTGCCGCTGATGGAGCGGTTGCCCAGGGCCAGGCCCTGCGAGGTGTTGGCCGAGGTCCGCGAGTTCGAGATGCCCGTGCTGGCGTCGACGCGCGGCCCCTGGTTGGCGCGCGCCGTGCTGCTTTGCGCCAGCGCCTGCAGCAGGCGTTCGCCGGCCGCCTTCACGCTGGGGTTGTCCTGCAGCGCGCTGCGCTCGAGGCGGTCCAGGGTGGCGTCGCCGTAGATGCTCCACCACTCCTTCGGCAGCTGCGCGGCGTCCGCGGCGGCGGCGCCGTGGCGGAACGATGCGTTGTCGATGCCGGCCACGTTGGCCGGGGCGGTGAAATCCTGGCCCACGGTGCCGCAGGCGGAGAGCGCCACGGCCAGGGAAGCGGCCAGCGCGATTTTCGTCAATACTGTTTGCATGATGTGTACCTTCTTGTTCTTGAGGTGGGTGCGTGCGCGGTCAATGACCGCCGCCACCGCCACCGGGGGCTTTGAGTTTGTCGGCCAGCCACAGCGGCACGATGCAGGCCAGCAGGATGGCGCCGATGAGGAAGAAGCCATCGTTGTAGGCCATCACATACGCTTCGCGGCGCACGATGCCATCGATCGCCTGCAAGGCCTGGTTGCCGGCCGTGACGGCGTCATAGCCCTTGGCCATGAACGAGGACGTCAGCTGGTCGATGCGCAGCTGCGTGGCGCTGGAATACGCATTGATCGCTTCGCCAAGGCGCTGCGAGTGGAAGTGCTCGCGCGTGCTCAGGGCCGTGGCCAGCAGGGCGATGCCGATGGAGCCGCCCAGGTTGCGCGTCATGTTGAACAGGCTCGAGGCGGACGGCATGTCCTTCGGCGCGATGCCCTTCATGGCGAAGTTCGACAGGGTCAGCATGACGAAGGGCTGGCCCAGCGCACGCACCACCTGCGACCACAGCAGCTGGTCATAGCCGGTGGACGCGTCCATGTAGGCATTCATCATGCACGAGCCGCCGAACAGCAGCAGGCCGAAGGAGCACAGGATGCGGTTGTCCACTTTCGACGACAGCTTGGCGACGAAGGGCATGATGAACAGCTGCGGCAAGCCCACCCACATGATGACTTCGCCGATCTGCATGGGCGAATAGCCGGCGATCTGGCCCAGGAACAGGGGCAGCAAAAAGGCCGAGCCATACAGGCCCATGCCAGTCACGGCCGACAGCACGGTGGCGACCAGGAAGTTGCGCTGGCCGTACAGGGCCAGGTTGACGAAGGGCTCGGCGCGCGTGGCGCTGGTGACGACCCAGCCCAGGATGCCCACCAGGGCCAGCGCGGCGAAGGTGATGATGAAGCCCGAGTCGAACCAGTCCTTCGAGTTGCCCTCTTCCAGGAAGATGGTCAGGCAGCCCAGGCCCAGGGCCATGAAGAAGATGCCCAGCCAGTCGGCCTTCCAGAACATCTCGAGCTTCATCGGCTCCTTGTCCAGGCCATAGATCATGCCGACGATCAGCAGCACGCCCGGCACCCAGTTGATGTAGAAGATCGACGGCCAGCCATACAGCTCGGACAGGTAGCCGCCCAGGGTCGGGCCCATGGCCGGCGCCAGGGTAGCCGTCAGGCCGAAGATGGCCATGCCGACGGCGCGCTTCGACGGCGGCAGCTTGAGCATCACCAGGGTGAACGCCATGGGGATCAGGGCGCCGCCCGTGAACCCCTGCAGCATGCGGAAGACGATCATGCTTTCCAGGTTCCAGGCCGTGCCGCACAGGGTGGAGAACAGCAGGAAGAAAGCGGTGGTGCCGATCATGTAGGTACGCAGTCCGAACACGCGCGCCAGCAGCGCCGTGAGGGGAATGACGATGATTTCCGCCACCAGGTAGGCCGTGGAAATCCACGAGCCCTCTTCCTGGGTGGCCGACAGCGAGCCAAGGATGTCCTTGAGCGAGGAGTTGGTGATCTGGATGTCGAGCACCGCCATGAAGGCGCCCAGCATGCCGGCGGCGACCGCCAGCCAGGTACGCCCGGAGACTTTCTCGCTGATCACGGGGAACGCCGGCGATGCCGCCGGTGTGGTGGAAGGGCTGCTCATGGAAGCTTAGCGGGCGGCGCTCTGTGTGGCTGGAGCGGCTGGAGCGGCGGCGTGGCGCGGGGCCTGCTCCGACTCGGGCTGGTTGATTTCCACTTCGGCGATCACCGACATGCCCGGCACCAGGCGTCCATTCATGGCCTTGATGTCTTCCGGCTGGAAGACGATTTTCACGGGCACGCGCTGGACGATCTTGGTGAAGTTGCCGGTGGCGTTATCGGCCGGCAGCAGGGCGAACTGCGCGCCCGAGGCAGGGGCGAAGCTGTCGACCGTGCCCACCAGTTTCTTGCCCGGCATGGCGTCGATGCTCACGTGCACGCTCTGGCCGCGGTGCAGATCGGCCAGCTGCGTTTCCTTGAAGTTGGCGGTGACCCAGACGTTGTCCTGCACGATGGCCGTCAGCTGCTGGCCAGGCTGCACGCGCATGCCCGTTTCCACGTTGCGCTTGCCGATGCGGCCGGCGACGGGCGCCAGGATGCGGTTGTACTGCAGTTGCTGTTCCGCGTCCTTCAGCTGCACGCGCAGCACGGCCACTTGCGCCTTGGCCACGTCGCGCGCGGCTTGCGCGGCGCCGATCTGCGCCTTGGCGGCGGAGGCGCTGTCGCGGCGGGCGGCCAGGTCGGCCACGGCGCTGGAACGGGCCGCGTTGGCCGCGTCCAGTTCCGCTTTCGAGACGGCTTTCATCTGGCTCGTGTACAGCTGGCCGTAGCGTTCCGCATCCTGTTTCGCGCGCAGCAGCTGCGCATCGGCCTGCGCCACTTGCGCCTGAGCAGCGCTGGCCTGCGCCTGCACCTGGGCGATCTGCGCGTCCGCCTGCAGCACTTGCTGCTCGGCGCTGGCGATCTGCGCGGCGATCTGCTCGGTTTTCACGCGCTGGTCGAACGGGTCGAGTTCGGCGATCACGTCGCCCTCTTTCACGATTTGATTGTCGTCAATGAAGACCTTGGTGACGACGCCGGAAATGCGCGCCGAGACGGGATGCACGTGACCGGCAACATAGGCGTTTTCCGTTTCCACGAAATAGTGGCTGCGGTACCACATGCGCGCACCGGCGCCCAGGGCGACGAGGACGATCAGGCCGGCGATGATTTTCACGCGCTTGTTCGGTGCGGCGGAGCTGGCAGGTGCGGCGGGCGTGGACGGTGCGGCCGGGGCCGCGGGTGGGACGGCGCTAAGCACTTTTTGTTCTGCTTGGCCAGGCTGGTTCGACATACTGCGCTCCGAAAATGAAATGATATCTGTTCATTATTGGACAAAGAAAAGCCAAAGTCAAGAAATGAAACGATTGCATTTCATTTTAATTTGCACTACAGTGTAAGCCATCACTCACCTTCCAACCTGTAAAGAGACCCCGACCATGCCCGATCCCGGCCTCAGCGATACCATGCCTACCGATAACCATGCCGACAACGGCGCCGACAGCACCCAGGAGCTGAGCTGCTGCGGCAAGGCGGCCGGCCGCCCGCGCGCGGCCGACATGGAGGCGCGCATGGAAAACCTGCTGCACACGGCCGGTTGCCTGTTTCTGGAAAAAGGGTATGGAAAAGTCAGCCTGGAAATGATCGCCCGGGAAGCCCATGTGGCCGTGCGCACGATCTATGTGAAATTTGGCGGCAAATCCGGCTTGTTCAATGCCGTGGTGGAACAGCGCCGTTCCGCGTACTTCTCCACCATGCCGGCGCTGGAGACGGACATGCGTCCGCTGGCCACCATCCTGGGCGAATTCGGCCTGCTGTTCGTGCAACTGGTGACCATGCCGGCCGCCATCCGCCTGAACCGCATGGTGGTGGCCGAAGCGGCCACGCACCCGGACCTGGCGGAAACGTTCTACAAGGTGGGACCGGGGCAGACGCGCGAGCTGCTGACCCGCTTCTTCAGCCGGCCCGATATCGCGCCGCTGTTTCGCGCCGAACTGCCGGCATCCATGCTGGCGCTGCACCTGCTCAACTGCCTGCTGGGCGACCAGATGTCGCGCCTGCTGTTCCCGCCGCCGGCGCAACCGGACGTGGCGCAACTGCGCGTCAAGGTGGCAGCCGGTCTCGACCTGTTCCTGCGCGGCACCCTGCGCCAGCCGCCCTCGGCCGGCTAGGACGCATCAGCCAGGGCGGCTGCAGTCCTGCGGCATGGGCGCCGGTGCCGGCGCCGTTTCGCCGCGCTCGCCACCGAGGCCCAATGCGCGCAGGAATGGCTGGGCCGCCGACGCGCCATCAAAACTGAGTGAGGACTCACTGCCATCATAGCGGTCGGGAGCATAGCGCATCAGGTCGAACGAGGTTTCAAAGCGCTGCGCCAGGAAATAGGTGCGGAAATAATCGAAGGCAAACGCCACCTGGCCATCGGCCTGCAGCAGCAAGCCATGGCGGTACAGGGGCGCCAGCCAGTCCGCGGCCGGCAAGCCCCAGCCTTTCACGGCGCAATAATCACTGGTAAAACGTTCGAGCTGCGCCTGCTCCAGGAACAGGGTCTTGGCTTCGAACATGACGAACGCCAGTTCGATGAGGAATTCACGCGCATCGGCCGCGCCGCCAGTGGCAACCCGCGGCGGCGCCCCCGCCCTGCCCAGCAAGCCATCGAAATAGACGGGCTCGCCCGCCAGTTGCGGCAACAGGGTGGCGAACACATATTCCGCATCCATCTGCCCCGTTTCCTGGCCATTCGGCGTGTACAGCACCGACAGGGCAAAGTTCCTGCTGACTTCATCGAATTCGCGCAAGGCCACCGTCCACTGGGTGGCCGGCGCATCGCCATCGGCCGCCGCGGTGCCGAACTCCAGCACGGCATACGCGGCCATCTGGCCATGCGCACCGTACAGGCTACCAGGATTGCTCTTGAACAAAATTCCCAGCGACTTCATCAGCGAACTGGCGTCGCCCGTATGCTGGTGGCCGTGGAAGACGGCGTGGATATTCTTGTAGCGCGCGCGCTGCTCCGCGCCCGCGTGCTCATCAGCGGCAAAGAAGCTGAAGCCGGCATTGCCCAGCGCCGCACCCGCGACGCCCTGCACGCGGCTGCCCGGCACCAGGTAGAAACGCGCGCCGGGCACGCTGGCGGCCTGCAGCAGCGGACGCAAAAAGTATTCGTAGACGTAGACGGGCGTCGTCTCGGCGCAGGCATCGGCTGCCACCAGCTGGCCCGTGAAGAAAATCGCATCGATCTGCCTGCCCGTTGCCAGAATGGCAGCCACATCCTGATACAAGGCGTGCAGCCGCACGGCCTGCTCTTGCTCATCCGCCCGGCGCAAGCGGACATCGGAGATATGGAGGGCGGTAAATTTTTTCATTGTTGCAAAACTTTCACAGTACAGCCGAACTTGACCGGACACTGGCAACGTTCAGGGAAAAATCATACCCCGGATCAAGCGTGAGCGAAACATGGTTACAGACCTCCATTCTGCCACTTTTTCCATGCGGCAATACTCACCAATTTTCACATGACGCCGCCGCGCCACGTTTTACTATCCTGAAAGCAAGGAAAACGAAAAAACCCGCGAACTCGTCCCCGTTTTTTGTACTGAAAGTTAATTCTTTAGCAGCGCCCAGGCCAGCGCGGCGGCGGTCCCTCCATGCACACGCCCGCTCCGGCGCGCTGTTGCCAACCTGCCGATCGACTCGCCCGAGCTTGGATGCGGGTGGCAGCAGTTCCAAATAAAAAAGCCCCGCAATCGCTTGCGGGGCTTTTTAGCTTACAACAGCATCAAGCGATCAACGCTTGCGCGGCGGCGGCAAGTCCGTGCACACAGTCCCTTCGGCGCGCTGTTGCCAAGCTGCCGACCGACTCGCCCGAGCCTGGATGCGGGTGGCAGCAGTTCCAAATAAAAAAGCCCCGCAATCGCTTGCGGGGCTTTTTAGCTTACAACAGCATCAAGCGATCAGCGCTTGCGCGGCGGCGGCAAGTCCGTGCACACGCCTTCGTACACTTCCGCGGCCATGCCGATCGACTCGCCCAGGGTCGGGTGCGGGTGGATGGTCTTGCCGATATCGGTGCCGTCGCAGCCCATTTCGATGGCCAGCGCGATTTCGCCGATCATGTCGCCCGCATGCGTGCCGACGATGGTGCCGCCGATGATGCGATGCGTTTCCGCGTCGAACAGCAGCTTGGTGAAGCCTTCGGCGCGGCCGTTGGCCACGGCGCGGCCGGAAGCGGCCCACGGGAAGTGGCCCTTCTCGACCTTGATGCCCTTGGCTTTCGCTTCGTCTTCCGTGATGCCGGCCCATGCCACTTCCGGGTCCGTGTAGGCGACCGACGGGATCACCTTGACGTCGAAGTGCGACTTCTGGCCGGCGGCCGCTTCGGCGGCCACGTGGGCTTCATGCACGGCCTTGTGCGCCAGCATCGGCTGGCCCACCAGGTCGCCGATGGCGAAGATGTTGGGCACGTTGGTGCGCATCTGGCTGTCGACGTTGATGAAGCCGCGGTCCGTCACTTGCACGCCCGCCTTGTCGGCGGCCAGCTTCTTGCCGTTCGGGCTGCGGCCCACGGCGACGAGCACCAGGTCGTAGACTTGCGGCGCCGGTGCCGTGGCACCCGCTTCGGCAGCTTCGAACGTGACCTTGATGCCTTCCGGCAGTGCCTCGACGGCAACCGTCTTGGTCTTGGTCATGATGTTGTCGAAGCGCTTTTCATTGAACTTCTGCCACACCTTGACGGCGTCGCGGTCCGCGCCCTGCATCAGGCCATCCATCATCTCGACCACGTCGATGCGCGCGCCGAAAGTCGAATACACGGTGGCCATTTCCAGGCCGATGATGCCGCCGCCGATGACCAGCATGCGTTTCGGGATCTGGCGCAATTCCAGCGCGCCCGTCGAATCGACGATGCGCGGGTCTTCCGGCACGAAGGGCAGCTTTACCACGGACGAACCGGCGGCGATGATGGCCTGCTTGAACTGCACGACCTTCTTCGAGCCGTCATTGGCCGTCACTTCGATGTGGTTGGCGCTGAGGAACTGGCCCACGCCCGTGACGACTTGCGTCTTGCGCGCCTTGGCCATGCCGGCCAGGCCGCCCGTCATGTTCGAGATCACGCCTTCCTTGTACTTGCGTACCTGATCGATGTCGATGGTCGGCTTGGCAAACGTCACACCCGTGTTGGACATGTGCGCCGTCTCGTCGATCACGGACGCCACGTGCAGCAGCGCCTTCGACGGGATGCAGCCCACGTTCAGGCACACGCCGCCCAGGGTGGCGTAGCGCTCGACGATGACCGTGGACATGCCCAGGTCGGCCGCGCGGAACGCCGCCGAATAGCCGCCAGGACCGCCGCCCAGCACCATCATGTCGACGTCGATGTCGACCTGGCCGCTGTAACTGCCGGCCGGGATGGCGGCGACGGGTGCTGCTGGTGCCGCAGCCGGAGCTGCAGCGGCTGCAGCAGGCGCAGGAGCCGCCGCAGGAGCGGCAGCCGCCGCGCCTTCAGATGCTTCCACCACCAGCAGCGCGCTGCCTTCGGCGATCTTGTCGCCAACCTTGACTTTCAATTCCTTGACGACGCCGGCGTGGGTCGATGGAATCTCCATGCTGGCCTTGTCCGATTCGACCGTGATCAGCGACTGGTCCACCTTGATGGTGTCGCCCACCTTGACCATCAGTTCGATGACTTCGACTTCCTTGAAGTCGCCGATATTCGGTACTTTTACCTCTACTGTGCTCATCAATCGCTCCTTACAGCAGAATTTTGCGCATGTCGGCCAGGACTTCGCCGAGGTACACGGAGAATCGCGCGCCCATCGCGCCATCGACCACGCGGTGGTCATAGGACAGCGAGGTGCCCATCATCAGGCGCGGCTGGAAGGCCTTGCCATCCCATACCGGCTTGATCGAGGCTTTCGACAGGCCCAGGATGGCCACTTCCGGCGCATTGACGATAGGCGTGAAGTGCGTGCCGCCGATGCCGCCCAGGGACGAAATCGTGAAGCTGGCGCCCTGCATGTCGGCCGGTTTCAGCTTGCCTTCGCGCGCCTGCAGCGACAGTTCCGTCATTTCGCGGGCGATCTGCGAGACCGACTTCTGGTCCGCGCCCTTGATCACGGGCACCACCAGGCCGTTCGGCGTGTCGGCCGCGAAGCCGATGTTGTAGTACTGCTTGAGGATCAGGTTCTCGCCCTTGGCATCCAGGGAAGCGTTAAACGCGGGGAATTTCTTCAGCGCGGCGACGGACGCCTTGATGACGAAGGCCAGCATGGTCAGCTTGGCCGCATCCTTGTTCTTCGCATTGGCCGCGTTGGTGTCGACGCGGAACGCTTCCAGGTCCGTCACGTCCGCTTCGTCGAACTGCGTGACGTGCGGGATCATGACCCAGTTGCGGTGCAAATTCGGACCCGAGATTTTCTTGATGCGCGACAGCGGCAGCAGTTCGGTCGTGCCGAACTTGCTGAAGTCCAGCGACGGCCATGGCAGCAGGTCCAGGCCCACGCCCGAACCGCCTTTGGCAGCGACCGGCGCGTTCGGCGCGGCGACGGCGCCCGACATCACGCCCTTGACGAAGTTCTGCACGTCTTCCTGGGTGATGCGGCCCTTCGGACCGGAACCGCCCACGCGGGCCAGGTCCACGCCCAGTTCGCGCGCGAACTTGCGGATCGACGGCGACGCGTGCGCCAGCTTGCCATTCACGGCAGGCGCGGCGGCAGGTGCCAGGGCAGCAGCGGCGACCGGCGCCGACGCGACGGCAGCAGCTGGCGCGGCGGCAGGTGCTGCGGCAGGAGCGGCTGCGCCACCGGTCGTTTCCACGACCAGCACCAGCGAACCCTTGGCGACCTTGTCGCCGACCTTGACTTTCAATTCCTTGACGACACCGGCGTGGCTCGATGGAATTTCCATGCTGGCCTTGTCCGATTCGACCGTCAGCAGCGACTGGTCAACCTTGATCGTGTCGCCCACCTTGACCATCAGTTCGATGACTTCGACTTCCTTGAAGTCGCCGATATCGGGCACGGTCACGTCGACCAGGGCCGGCGCGCCGGCTGGGGCGGCAGGTGCTGGCGCGGCCGCGGGGGCGGCGGCTGGCGCAGGTGCCGCGGCGGCTGGCGCCGGTGCGGCCGCCGGGCGAGCCGTGGCCGAGGCGTCGTCCGCCACTTCCAGCAGCAGGACCAGCGAGCCTTCGGCGATCTTGTCGCCCACGTTGACTTTCAATTCCTTGACGACACCGGCGTGGCTCGATGGAATTTCCATGCTGGCCTTGTCCGATTCGACCGTGATCAGGGACTGGTCGACCTTGACCGTATCGCCTGGCTTGACCATCAGTTCAATGATCTCGACTTCCTTGAAATCGCCGATATCCGGGACTTTGACTTCCACAATGCTCATAGCTTGCTCCGTTATTTTATTTGTCAGATGGACCCGCACACACGCCAGGGCGGCACTTTCGCACCGCCCTGGCATCATCGGGTCCGCACAACGATTACTGGGTCACCGGATTCGGTTTGTTCGCGTCGATGCCATACTTGGCGATCGCCTGCTCCACCACCGACACGTCGATCTTGCCTTCGTCAGCCAGCGATTTGAGCGCGGCCACGGTGACATAATAACGGTTCACTTCGAAGAACTCGCGCAGCTTGGCGCGGCTGTCCGAGCGGCCAAAGCCATCGGTGCCCAGCACTTTATAAGTGCGGCCCTTCGGCATGAAGGCGCGGATCTGTTCTGCAAATGCGCGCATGTAGTCGGTCGTGGCGACGATCGGGCCGTCCGTATCTTTCAACAGCGAGGTCACGTAAGGCACGCGCTGCTCTTTCGACGGATTGACCATGTTCCAGCGTTCCGCATCCTGGCCATCGCGGGCCACCAGGGTCAGCGACGGCGCCGACCACACGTCCGCAGCCACGCCCCAGTCGTTCTGCAACAGCTCGGCGGCGAAGATCGATTCGCGCAGGATGGTGCCGCAACCGATCAGCTGTACGCGCAGCTTGGCGTCCGCCGGGCCTTCCTGCAGCTTGTACATGCCTTTCAGGATGCCTTCTTCCTGGCCTGGCTTGATGCCTGGCTGGGCGTAGTTCTCGTTCATGATCGTGATGTAGTAGAACACATCTTCCTGGTTGGCGATCATGCGGCGCAGGCCGTCCTGGATGATGACGGCGACTTCATGGCTGAAGGTCGGGTCGTACGGCATGCAGGTCGGGATGGTCGCGGCGAAGATATGGCTGTGGCCATCTTCGTGCTGCAAGCCTTCGCCGTTCAGGGTCGTACGGCCGGCCGTGCCGCCCATCAGGAAGCCGCGGGCGCGCATGTCGGCCGACGCCCATACCTGGTCGCCGATGCGCTGGAAACCGAACATCGAATAGAAGGTGTAGAACGGGATCATGATGCGGTCGTTGGTCGAGTACGACGTCGCCGCGGCGATCCACGAGCTCATGCCGCCCGCTTCGTTGATGCCCTCTTGCAGGATCTGGCCGGCCTTGTCTTCGCGGTAGTACATGACCTGGTCCTTGTCGACCGGCTCGTACAACTGGCCTTTCGGGTTGTAGATGCCGATCTGGCGGAACAGGCCTTCCATGCCGAAGGTACGCGATTCATCGACCAGGATAGGCACGACGCGCTGGCCCAGGTTCGGGTCTTTCAGCAGGGTCGAGATGACGCGCACGAAAGCTTGCGTGGTCGAGATTTCACGGCCTTCAGGCGTCGCTTCCAGCACGTTCTTGAAGGCGTCCAGCGCAGGCACGGGCAGGGTTTCTTCCGCTTTCTGGCGGCGCTGCGGCAGGTAGCCGCCCAGGGCCTTGCGGCGCTCGTGCAGGTAGACCATTTCCGGCGCGTCGTCGGCAGGCTTGAAGAACGGGATGTCGGCCAGCTTGTCGTCCGGAATCGGCAGCGAGAAGCGGTCGCGCATTTCGCGGATGGCTTCGTCGTCCAGTTTTTTCGTCTGGTGCGCCGTGTTGCGCGCTTCGCCCGACTTGCCCATGCCGTAGCCCTTGATGGTTTTCACCAGCAGGACGGTCGGCTGGCCCTTGTGTTCCTGGGCGATCTTGAAGGCAGCGTGGATCTTGTGCGGATCGTGACCGCCGCGGGTCAGGCGCCAGATGTCGTCGTCCGTCATGTTGGCAACCATTTCCAGCAGCTTCGGATGCTTGCCGAAGAAGTGCTTGCGCACGTAGGCGCCATCTTTGGCCTTGTAGTTCTGGTATTCGCCGTCGACGGTGTCCATCATCACTTGCTGCAGGATGCCATCCTTGTCCTGTGCCAGCAGGGCGTCCCAGCCCGGGCCCCAGATGACCTTGACGACGTTCCAGCCGGCGCCACGGAATTCGCCTTCCAGTTCCTGGATGATCTTGGTGTTGCCGCGCACAGGGCCGTCCAGGCGCTGCAGGTTGCAGTTGACCACGATGACCAGGTTGTCGAGCATGTCGCGCGCGGCCAGGCCGATCGCGCCCAGCGATTCCGGCTCGTCCATCTCGCCGTCGCCGCAGAAGGCCCACACCTTGCGGTTGTCGGTCTTGGCGATGCCGCGGGCATGCAGGTATTTCAGGAAACGCGCCTGGTAGATCGCCATGTGCGGGCCCAGGCCCATCGACACGGTCGGGAACTGCCAGAAGTCAGGCATCAGCTTCGGATGCGGGTACGAGGACAGGCCCTTGCCGTCGACTTCCTTGCGGAAGTTCAGCATCTGCTCTTCCGTCAGGCGGCCTTCGAGGAAGGCGCGCGCGTAGACGCCAGGCGAGGAGTGACCCTGGATGTACAGCAGGTCGCCGCCGTGATCGGCCGTCGGCGCGTGCCAGAAGTGGTTGAAGCCGATGCCCAGCATGTTCGCCAGCGAGGCGAACGAGGACAGGTGGCCGCCCAGGTCACCGTCGGCGCGGTTGGCCTTGACCACCATGGCCATGGCGTTCCAGCGCATCCACGAGCGCAGGCGCTCTTCGTATTCCAGGTTGCCGGGGCAGTGTGCTTCTTGTTTGGTGGGGATGGTATTGACGTAGGCGGTGGTGCTGGAGAACGGGATCTGGGCGCCGCGGCGGCGGGCCAGGTCAACCAGGCGCTCCATCAGGTAGTGCGCGCGTTCCGGACCTTCGTTTTCCAGTACGGCTTCGAGCGCGTCCAGCCACTCCTTGGTTTCCTGCATATCCGGGTCGGTGCCGATCTGTGTCGTTACCTGGTTCAGTTGAGCTGACATCTGTTGAGTCTCCTTTGTGAGCGCCCCACCCCGATTTTCCGGATCGCTGTCGGACGGTATTTCGCTGATTATTTACTATTAAGATGGATTAGTGTGGGGATTCTAACAGCGTATTTAGTATTTTTCAAATTACGATATAGCATTTCATATCGTGAAATCACCCTATGGAATTTATGCTGCAGTGCCGCAAATTCTGCCCAGAAATTAGCGTGATCAAAGTACCAAAGATGGCGACAAAAAAATCGCAGGCCCTTGCGCTCCCTGCTCCACCAGCACACCAGCAAACCGCCTTACCACCCCAGTCGTCCGCACGGGCACTCCGGGCCAAGCGGGCCTGAAAAATGTCGAGGGCAAGGCGCAGCGACGCAGACAGTACGCCAGTACGGCAAGGAGCTGCAACGCCGCCATCGGCATTTTCT
>NZ_RFSK01000057.1 GCF_009923995.1 Janthinobacterium sp.
TCCATGAAGGCCGAGCCCATGATGCCGAACATGTCGGTCACGCCGTTGGCGGCCAGGGTTTCCACGAACGCTTCGGAAGGCGTCATCTTTTGCGGGCCTACTGGAATGGCAGCGGCGGCGGCTTTTTGGTCGGACAAATCGGTCATGGCTCAGTCTCCTTACAGTTTTATGAAAAATCGGTATATTTTGTTCCGATATTTGAAATACGTGTTCAATTTAACGGTTGCGAAATGCGCTGTCAATGAGATTTCGTGAAAATTCGGACTGTTTCATTCCTGAATCTGAAATCCGCGACCACGGTCCGCTCCTGAAACAACAATGGCGGCTGATCCGCAACAGATAAGCCGCCACCGGTGCCGCCCGCCTTGCGCCTTAGAACTTCAGGCGCATGCCGGCCGTGAAGGCGCTCGAGTTATGCCCAGGCAAGGGCACGCTGCCGCCGCTGGAGGCGTCGCCGACGAAGTTGGTGCCCGCGCCATCGTTGTTGATGCGGCCGTACGAGGTGTACAAATTCGTGCGCTTGGACAAGGCATACGTGTAGCCGATGGCCAGCTGGCGCCCGCCCCGGCGCGCATTCGTGCGGTCATCCTTCTTGATATAGGAAGCCATCACGCTGCCGGCCGCGCCCGCGGGGGCGGACACGCCCACCATGTAGTCGCGGAAATCCGTGCCCACGTCATCCTTGTCCGTCTCATACGCGGCGTGCAGCTTGGCGGGGCCGAAGTCGTAGGTGCCGCCCAGCAAGGTCACTTTCGCCGTGTTCAGGGGCGTGTCCTTGCGGTTGTCGTGGGCCAGGGTCAGCACGAGCGGGCCGTTGGCGTAGTCGATGGAAAAGTCGATGGTGCGGCCCAGGGTGTTGCTGTCCGGCTTTTCTCCCAGGCCATACATGATGGCGGCCGACAAGCCGTTCACCTTCGGCGTCTCGTACATGATGGAATTTTTCGTGCGCAGGCTGGCCACGCTCATCAGGTTGATCGAGGCGCCCGTCATGCCCGTCTCGAAGGGGTCGATATTGTCCAGCGCGGTGAACAGGGGATTGTGCTGCAAGCCCAGGTTCACGGCGCCGAAGTCGCCGGACAGGCCCACGTAGGCCTTGCGCCCGAACAAGGCGCCCTGGCGGTAGGCGCCCGTGTCGAGGTCGAGGCCATTTTCCAGCAGGAAATTGGCTTTCAGATTGTTGCCCAGGTCTTCCGTGCCCTTGAAGCCGATGCGGCTGCCCGACTGCACGCCGGTGGCCAGCTTGGTGACGGAACCGTCCGCGCCGCCATGTTCGGACGTGAGGCCCGCGTCGAGCAAGCCGTACACGGTGACGGACGATTGGGCACCGGCGCTGCCGGCAAAGAGGGAGGCCAGGACGGCCGCCGCTGCAAGTGTGTGTTTCATGTCATCTCCAGGTATTGTGGTTTTTATAAACGCTTGAAACGATAATCAACTACGGGGGCTACAAAATCTGCTCAGGCGATCAGCCCGATCATGGGCGACGAGGGCGAGGCGCTCATGACGCCTGCTCTCCGGGGCATGCGTCCGGCCAGGTATGCCTCGCGTCCGCCCTGCACTGCCAGTTTCATGGCGCGCGCCATGCGGATGGGTTCGCGCGCCGCCGCGATGGCGGTATTCATCAGGATGCCGTCGCAACCGAGTTCCATGGCGATGGCCGCGTCCGACGCCGTGCCCACCCCGGCGTCGACGAGCACGGGTACCTTCGCCTGCTCGATGATCAGGGACAGATTCCACGGGTTCAGAATGCCCATGCCCGAGCCGATCAGGGATGCCAGCGGCATGACGGCGATGCAGCCGATGTCTTCCAGCATGCGCGCCTGGATGGGGTCGTCGCTGCAGTACACCATCACCTGGAAGCCGTCGCGCACCAGCTGCTCGGCCGCCTTGAGGGTTTCCGGCATGTTGGGGAACAGGGTCTTCTCATCGCCCAGCACTTCCAGCTTGCACAGCGGGTGGCCGCCCAGCAGTTCGCGCGCCAGCTGCAGGGTGTAGACGGCGTCGCGCGCGTTGTAGCAGCCGCCCGTGTTGGGCAGAATCGTGTATTTCGACGGCGGGATGAAGTCGAGCAGGTTCGGCTCGCCCTTTTCCTGGCCGATATTCACGCGACGTATCGTCACGGTGACGATCTCGGCGCCGCTCTCTTCGATGGCCAGGCGGGTTTCCTCGAAATCCTTGTACTTGCCCGTGCCTACCAGCAGGCGCGACTGGTAGGTGGTGCCGGCCAGGGTCAGGCCGTTTTGTGCGGGGGTGGCGTCGTCTCTCATCGTGGTGCTCTCCTAAGTTAAAGCTGGGGTCAGTCCTTGCGGGATCGGAATGCGCCCCATTGGGGCATATTCCCCCGGCGGGTCTGACCCCGGAATGCCTCTGCCGCAGACTGCGGTGCCAAGCGTTGCCCGCAAAACGCAAACTCGACGTCGGGCCGCCTTCCCGACACGAGGTCGGCCAGCGCCCTGCCCGCGCCGCAGGCCATGGTCCAGCCCAGGGTGCCGTGGCCCGTGTTGAGGAACAGCTGGCGGTAGCGCGTGGCGCCGATGTAGGGCACGTTCGACGGCGTGAGGGGCCGCAGGCCGGCCCAGTAGACGGGGTCGCCGTAATCGCAGGCATGGGGAAACAGCGCTTGCACGCGGCGCGTGATGGCGGCGCAGCGCACGGGATTGAGTTCCCGCGTGTAGCCGTTCAGTTCGCACGTGCCCGCCACGCGCAGGCGTTCGCCCAGGCGCGAAAACACGAGCTTGTGGCCGTCGTCCGTCAGCGAGACGGTCGGTGCGCTGGCGGGATCGAGAATCGGATAGGTGGCAGAGTATCCCTTGCCCGGATACAGCATCAACCGGATGCCCAGCGGCTGCAGCAGGGGCGCGGAAAAGCTGCCCATGGCCACCACCACCGCGTCTGCCCGTTCGCTGCGGTGGCGTCCCAGCGCGTCGATGCATTCCGCGCCGGTGACTCTCTCGCCGTCCAGCAGCAAGCGCGTCACGGTGGTGCCGTACTGAAAATCCACGCCGGCCGCCGCGGCGCGGGCCGCCAGCGCCGTGGTAAACAGATGCACGTCGCCCGACTCGTCGGTGGCCGTGAAGTCGCCGCCGACGATGCGGCTGCGCGCATGGGCCAGGGCCGGCTCGATGCGGATCACCTCATCGGCGCTGACGGTGTTGCGCGGGCAACCCAGTTCGCGCAGCAGCGCGGCGCCCGCTTGCGATTTGTCAAACTCCTGCTCGTCCGTATAGAAATGCAGGATGCCCCGCTCCAGGTGGTCATACGCGATGCCCGTCTCGCGGCGCAGGGCCTGCAAACTTTGCCGGCTGTACTCGGCCAGGGCGACGATCTGGCGCATATTGCGCGCCACCCGCGACGGCAGGCATTCGCGCAGGTAGTGCGCGGCCCACTGCCATTGCAGCGCATCGAGGCGGGGCCGGAACAGCAGCGGCGCATCGTCCTTGCCCAACCATTTCACGACCTTGCGCAGGGTGGCGGGATTGGCCCACGGCTCCGCGTGCGAGACGGAAATCTGTCCGCCATTGCCGAAGCTGGTTTCCTGCGCGGCGCCCGCCTGGCGCTCGAGCACGCGCACGTCGTGGCCCGTCTGCCGCAAGTACCAGGCCGTGGCCGTGCCGACCACGCCGGCGCCGAGGACGAGGATTTTCATGGCGGGCCCGTTGCGCTCAGCGCGTCAGCAGGACGGCGATGGCGACGAAGGCGGCGATCCACACGGTCTCCATCACCAGCATGATCACGGGACGCCAGCCCAGCGAAGCCAGCGACTGGAACGAGGTTTTCACGCCCAGGGCGGCGATGGCGATGACGAGGCAGGCGCGCGAGGCATTGTTGATCCAGCCATTCACTTCCTGCGGGATCAGGCCCAGGCTGTTGGTAATCACCAGCCAGACAAAGCCGATCAGGAAGAAGGGCACGAGCGGCGGCGCATCGACTTCGCTCTTGCCGTCCTTGCGCTTGAACATGATCGACAGGCCCAGCACGACGGGCACGAGGCAAGCCACGCGCGTCAGCTTGACGAAGGTGGCGACGTCGCCCGTGTGGTTGCTGACCAGATAGCCCGCCCCCACCACTTGCGCCACGTCATGGATGGTGCCGCCGATGAACACGCCCGCTTCCGTCGGATCAAAGCCCAGCAACTTGACCAGCAGCGGGTAGACGATCATGGCCAGGGTGGACAGCGACGTCACGCCCACCACCGTCAGCAGGGTGAATTTTTCGTTTTCCTTGGTTTGCGGCAGCACGGCCGAGATGGCCAGTGCGGCCGAGGCGCCGCAGATGGCCACGGAGCCGCCCGACAGGATGCCTTCCGTGATGGGGCGTTTCAGCCACCTGGCCAGCATATAGCCGAAACCGAGGGTGGCGATCAGGCCGCCGACGACGATCAGCAAGGGCGTCACGCCCACGGAAGCGATCTGGTTGAAGGTGATGCGCGCGCCCAGCAGGGCCACGCCCGTGCGCAATAAAATCTTGCTGCAAAACTCGATGCCGGGCTTGCAGGTGGGATCGGCCGCGAGGAAGTGGAAGGCCAGGCCGAAGAACAAGGCATACAGCAGCTGCGGGCCGCCGTAATTGCTGGAAATAAAGGTGGCCGACAGGGCGATCACCAGGGCGATGGCCACGCCGGGCCAGCTGCGCAGCACGGCGCGGGGGCGCCAGATGGCGACGGCGGAAGACAGGTAGGGAATGTTCTTGTCGACAACGCGTGTTATCGCTGAGGAGTTGGTTTTCATGCGGGTCCGCTCGTAATGTTTTAAAAATTGGGACATTTCATCTCGTTTTTTAATAATACACGATGAGCTAGCGAAGTCCATGCTTTTCCATGAAAATCGAAACCGGATGTTCCGGAAACTGACGTTTTAATTTAAATCGGGCGTAAACGACGAGCGGCGCGGCCCTGGGCAGGGACGCGCCGCGCGAGTGGATGCAACGGGAAAGTGTTACTTTTTATTCAGGCGGGTAATCAGGCTGGACGTGTCATAGCGGTTGCCGCCCGCCTGCTGCACTTCGCCATAGAACTGGTCCGTCAAGGTCGTCACGGGCAGGTCGCTGCCGTTGCGCTTGGCTTCGGCGAGGCAGATGCCCAGGTCCTTGCGCATCAGGTCGACGGCGAAGCCGAAGTCGAACTTGCGCTCTATCATGGTCTTGCCCCGGTTTTCCAGCTGCCACGACTGGGCCGCGCCCTTGGAAATCACGTCGACGACGAGGGCCGCGTCCAGGCCCGCGTTTTCCGCAAAGGCGATACCTTCGCTCAAGGCTTGCACGAGGCCCGCGATGCAGATCTGGTTGACCATTTTTGTGAGCTGGCCGGCACCGGAAGCCCCCATGTAGGTGACGGCGCGGGCGAACAGGGCGATGACGGGCTCGGCACGGGCATACGCTTCCGCGTCGCCGCCCACCATCACCGTCAGCTTGCCGTTTTCCGCGCCCGCCTGGCCGCCGGACACGGGCGCGTCGAGGAAGAACACGCCCTGCTCTTTCGCCGCCGCATGGATGGTGCGCGCCGCTTCAGCCGAAGCCGTCGTGTGGTCGATCAGGATGCTGCCCGGCGCCATGGCGGACAGCAAGCCGCCCGCTTCCAGGATCACTTGATACAGGTCATTGTCGTTGCCGATGCACGTAAACACGAACTCGGCGCCGGCAGCGGCTTCTGCCGGCGTGGCGGCGCTCTTGCCCTTGTGCTGCTCCAGCCAGGCGGCCGCGCGGGCCGGGTTGCGGTTGTACACGGTGACGTCGTGTCCGCCCGCCGCCAGGTGGCCTGCCATGGGGAAACCCATGACGCCCAAACCGATGAATGCCACTTTTGCCATATTGTCCGTCCTGTCGATGTATGAATGCGATTATTGTTGCACAAATGGCCGTGCGTGGCAGCTGCCAGCGGCCGCTGCGTCTACAGCGCCTCCCTGCGCAGGCGGTGCAGGCGGCCGACGGTGCGCAAGATGAGATAGGACATGGGCAAGACCAGGGCCAGCTGCACGCCCGTCAGCACCATGCGCAGCGTGTCCATCTCGCGGTCGCTGCTGCCCATAAGGTTGTACATCAACAACAAACCGGTGAGACCGAAGTACGTCAGCAAGCGTTGCTGCCTGGCGATCTTCGATGGCGTATCCGTATAGATGTCATTCGGCTTGCCGTCTGCCGCAGGCTTGCGCCAGCAATAACTGCCCCACCAGCAAAATACCAGCTCCCAGCCGGCATCCTGGCAGAGCTGCTCATAATCGCTGCTGCGCTTCCATGCGGGAAACGAGTCGAAGCGGTAAACATTGTCGGCGGGTTCGCCCCGCACGAACGTAAACCGGCACGGCATGCGAAACTTCTGCAAATGCCATCCCGCCAGGGCCTGCGCGCGCAGCCATTCCTCGATGTGACCGTCATCGAGTTCGATGAACCATTTATAGACATGCGACCGTTGTTCACTCATCCTGCTTCACCTCAGTATGTTGATAGGAATGGCGCATCCGCCTCACCCACGCGCACCATCACGCGCAAGCGCCGCAATTGCGCCAGCAGCACATGGCGCCCCAGGTCCGTCATGGTGTAGATCTTGCGCCGCTCGGCTTCCCGCAGCATCTCGATCAGTCCCTGCTTTTCCAGGTTGGCAAATGCCCCGTACAGGGTGCCCGGGCCGATCTTGACGGCCCCTTCGCTGATGGCTTCTACCTGCTGCATGATGGCGTAGCCATGCGCCGGCTCGCGCAGGGCCAGCAGGATGTAGTACGTGGCTTCCGACAAGGGCAGCAGCTTTTCTATCGAGGCATCCATTTTTCTCCCATAGTACGGACGTCGGTATAGCGCGAATCGCTATATCGATCAACGATATAATATCACGCATGACTGCAATGTCTACTTTTTTTGACAAGCAGGAAGGGGCTGGACGTCACCGCCGCCATGCACGGCGGCGGACGGGAAGGAGGAATTACACCAGGTCGCGCAGGGCAGCCATCAGGGCCGCGCATTCGCCCACGTTGCCGATGCTGATGCGCAGATACTGGCTGATGCGGGGTGCGTTGAAATGGCGCACGATCACGGAGCGGGCGCGCAGGCCGGCGGCCAGTTGCGCCGCGTCATGCTGCGGGTGGCGGGCAAACACGAAGTTGGCCACCGACGGCAGCACCTCGAAGCCCAGCGATGCCAGGTCCGCCGTCAGCTGCTCGCGGCTGGCGATGACGGCCTGGCGCGTGTGCTGGAAATACGTTTCGTCGTGCAGCGAGGCGACGGCGCCGGCCAGCGCCAGCCGGTCCAGCGGATACGAGTTGAAACTGTTCTTCACCCGCTCCAGCGCCTCGATCAGGTCCGGGTGGCCAAAGGCGCAACCTACGCGCAAGCCGGCCAGCGAACGCGACTTCGAGAATGTCTGCACCACCAGCAGGTTGGGATAGCGCTCGACCAGGGCCACCGCGCTCTCGCCGCCGAAGTCCACATACGCCTCATCGACCACCACCACGGCGTCGGGATGGTCGCGCAACAGGGTTTCCACGCCGGCCAGCGGCAAGTCCACGCCCGTGGGCGCATTGGGATTCGGAAAGATGATGGCGCCGCACGGCCCCCGGTAGTCTTGCGGACGGATGCGCATGGACTCGTCGAGCGCTACCGTGCGGTAATCGATGCCGTACAGCTTGCAATACACGGGATAGAAGCTGTAGCTGATGTCGGGGAACAGCAGCGGCGCGTCATGCTTGAGCAGGGCCATGAAGGCCAGCGCCAGCACTTCGTCGGAACCGTTGCCGACAAACACTTGCTCGCTGCGCAGGCCGTGGTAGGCGGCCAGGGCTTGCTTCAGTTCGCTGGCGGACGGGTCCGGGTAGAGGCGCAGGCTGTCGTCGGCGGCTTCGCGCAGGACGGCCAGCACCTGCGGCGACGGGCCATAGGGGTTTTCGTTGGTGTTGAGTTTGACCAGGTCGGGCAGCTTGGGCTGCTCACCGGGGACGTAGGGGGTCAGCTCGCTGACGATGGTGCTCCAGAATCGGCTCATTGCTTGGGTTCGCGGGATGGGGGATCGGGTAGATTACCATAGGCTGAGGAGGGTCAAGGCGGGCGCCATCGGCAAGGGGTAGCGTGGACAGCATCGGCATCGGCCCCAGACTGAAGAGGACGTGGCATGAACAGCATGCACAAGCTGAGCGATACGCGGTCGCGGCATGGCGCGCTGACGCAACAGTCACGCCAGCGCAAGATCAATGCGTGGCTGCAGGTCGCAGCCAGTCTCAGCGAACAGATCACCGTCGAATTGCAGACTGCCACAGACCAGCTACAGGGCGAAGAAATCGCCGACTTGCAGCACGTGATGGCGCTGGCGCAACGCTTGGCAAGCAATAGCAAAGCCATGCGCGATACCCTCGGGACACTGTTTGACAGCGGTGAAAAAAGCGAGGAGCATGCAGTGACAAGCACGGAGGATGACGCCATGGACGAGCAAGTCAACGCACTGGCAACAGACATGGCCAGTGTAAAACTGGACGTTAAGGATATAAACGCCGATGTGGCTGACATCAAGGTGGATGTGGCTGGTCTCAAGGTGGATGTTGCTGGCGTGAAAACGGATGTCGGCGTTCTCAAGACGGATGTCAGTGGCTTGAAACTGGACCTCGCTGTGGTGCGCTCCAATTATGCGACCAGGTCCGATGTGGCTGAGGCGAAGTCGGCTGTCATCCTGTCGTGTGTGGGAACGATCATTGCCATGGCAGGCGTGGCGTTTGCGGTGGCCAAGCTGGTGCACTAGCGCTTGCGGTAGTGGGCGGCTGGCTTTTCAACCCTGAATGGAGGAAAAATCGCCTTGCGCTGCGCGCTTTGGGCGGTTTTTCTACCTGGACTTTGCGCTGGTGGCCTTTTAACCTTGCGGGAATAAAAAAAGCTCCCTTGCGGGAGCTTCTTCTATGTATTCTGGCGGAGAGGGTGGGATTCGAACCCACGGTACGATTTAACGTACGCTTGATTTCGAGTCAAGTACATTCGACCACTCTGCCACCTCTCCGTTTACTGCGGTCTATTCATCCAAACTGGCATGCCTGTTTGAACGAGGCGCTATTTTAGCATGGGCATTGTTCAGTTGGGTAGGGGTTTTATTGGCGATTTGCAACTGCGGGCGGCTAGCCCAAGCAAAAAACTAATTGGGCGATTCGGGGAGCCTCGCGCGAGGCGCTGTTCGTCTTTGTAGAGGCCGCCTTGGTGCATGCGTGAAAACCAATTTGACGATTCGGAGAGCCTCGCGCGAGTACGCGCTCGTCTTCGAATCCCACGCGCAAGGCGCGCAGGCGCCTTGCTCCTCTTCGCCGCCACAAATAAAAAAAGCTCCCTTGCGGGAGCTTTCTCTATTTGTTCTGGCGGAGAGGGTGGGATTCGAACCCACGGTACGATTTAACGTACGCTTGATTTCGAGTCAAGTACATTCGACCACTCTGCCACCTCTCCATTTACTGCGGTCTTTTCCCGCATTGCTGCGAGAAGGCAAGATTATAGCAGCCGCTTGAGAAAATGGAAGGACTATTTTTCGCCTTCCATTCACCGGGCTGCCTGAAGCTTTTATGCCTTCAGATGCGTCAGGCCGCCCATGTACGGACGCAGTACGGCAGGGATCTCGACGCTGCCGTCCGCCTGCTGGTAGTTTTCCAGTACGGCGACCAGGGTACGGCCCACTGCCAGGCCGGAGCCGTTCAGGGTGTGCGCCAGTTCCGGCTTGCCGGCCGCGTTGCGGAAACGCGCCTGCATGCGGCGGGCCTGGAAGGCTTCGCAGTTCGACAGGGACGAGATTTCGCGGTAGGTGTTTTGCGCCGGCAGCCACACTTCCAGGTCGAAGGTCTTGGTGGCGCCGAAACCCATGTCGCCCGTGCACAGCGACATCACGCGGTATGGCAGGCCCAGGCGTTGCAGGATGGCTTCCGCATGACCGACCATTTCATCGAGCACCTGGTAAGACGTGTCCGGGTGCACCACCTGCACCATTTCCACCTTGTCGAACTGGTGCTGGCGGATCATGCCGCGCGTGTCGCGGCCGTAGCTGCCTGCTTCCGAGCGGAAGCATGGCGTATGGGCCGTCATTTTCAGGGGCAATTGATCGATCGCCAGGATTTCATCGCGGGCGATGTTGGTCAGCGACACTTCCGACGTGGGGATCAGGTAGAAGGTCTCGCCCTCGCCTTCCGCGCCGCCTTTTTTCACGGAGAACAGATCGGCTTCGAATTTCGGCAGCTGGCCCGTGCCGCGCAGGGAATCGGCGTTGACCATGTACGGCGTATAGCATTCCGTGTAGCCGTGCTCGTCCACGTGGGTGTTGAGCATGAATTGCGCCAGCGCGCGGTGCAGGCGGGCGATGCCGCCCTTCATGACGGAGAAGCGCGAGCCGGTCAGCTTGGTGGCCACTTCGAAGTCCAGGCCCAGCGGGCCGCCCACGTCGACGTGATCCTTGACCTCGAAATCGAAGGTGCGCGGCGTGCCGACCTTGCGTACTTCCACGTTGCCCGACTCGTCCGTACCCACGGGGGCCGACTCGTGCGGCAGGTTCGGCACGGCCATGATGAAATCGCTCAGCTTGGCTTGCACGAGGGTCAGTGCCGCTTCATCGGCTTTCAGTTCGTCGCCCAGGCCCGCCACTTGCGCCATCACGGCCGAGGTGTCTTCCCCCTTGCCTTTCAACATGCCGATTTGCTTGGACAGCGCGTTGCGCTTGCCCTGCAGTTCTTCGGTGCGCGTCTGGATCGCCTTGCGTTCGGCTTCGAGGGCGGTAAAACCTGCCACGTCGAGCTGGAATTTGCGCGTCGCCAGGCGTTCTGCGACGGTAGCGATGTCTTTACGGAGAAGTTGGATATCTATCATGGGTGGATGGCGGTGCCGATGTATCGAAAGCATCCATTGTACCAAGACCCGTTCACTTCCTTATGAGTTTTGCACACGGCCCGCCATCGTCATGGCAGCCTGGCTGGGCACCCGCGCCCGCTTTACATCCAATGCTCAGGCTGGTGCTCAGATAAAGGCCGCTTTTTCGGCAGCCGTCAGGCGGCGGGCGCTGACGGTCACGACTGGCATCTTGCTGTCGGCGGCCTGGGCGATCACGGTGGTGCTGGCGCTCACTTCGAGCGTATTCGCGCCGGCGGTGGCGAAGCTGGCGCCAACGGCGATGACGGCGGCGGCGACGAAGGCGATTTCCATGTTTTTCAGTGCGTTCATGATGTAACTCCTGGTTGGTTTGTGCGTTTGACTGCGGTTGGTATGGTGGTACTTTAGCCAACGCGCCGGCAAGACGCCACCGGCTTGCGACCAGCGGCGAAAAACAGGGAGCGAACGGTGAAAAACGGGGACTGAAGGGAAAACAAGGGAATGAACAACGCCTGACAAAACCGTAGCGAGCGGCAGTGATTTGTGGCTAAGAAGCGCAACTGTGCTGTAGCACCGTGAGCATCGCAGGCCGCAAAGCGCGCCGCGCAGTAGGTTTTGACAGGCCTTCTACAAGGCGTCCTTGACCAGATGCCCCAGGCGGCCGATGGCCTGCTCGATGCGCGGCGTCCACGCATTGCCGCAATTGAGGCGCAGATAGTTGCCGAACTTGCCCGAGGCGGAGAACAGCTGGCCCGGCATGAAGGCCACCCCGTCGGCGATCGCCTTGCCGTGCAGGGCCAGCGCGTCGACCTGGGGCGGCATCTGCACCCACAGCACGAAACCGCCCTGCGGTTCGGACAGCATGCAGTCCGCCGGAAAGTGGGCGGCGACAGCGTCGGACATGCGGGCGATGCGCTGCACCAGGGTACGCCGCATCTTGCGCAGCTGCTGGTCGTAGCTGCTGCCCTCCAAAAAGTCGGCCAGCACGGCCTGGAAGAAATGGCTGGTGGCACCGCTGGACACGGTTTTCAGCAGGGCCACTTCCTGCGCGTAGCGCCCGGCCAGCACGTAGCCCACGCGCGAGGCGGGCGTGATGGCCTTGGAAAACGAGGAGCACAACAAGACGTTGCCGCTCGTATCGTAGGCCTTCACGGGCCAGGGCCGCTGCGGGGCAAAGCACAGGTCGCCGTACACGTCGTCTTCCACCAGCGGCACATTGAATTCCGACAGCAGTCCCGCCAGCCGCTTCTTGTTTTCTTCCGGCATGACGCAACCGAGCGGGTTGTTCGCGTTGGGCACGAACAGGCACGCTTGCACGAGGCCGGCGCGCAGGGCCAGTTCCAGCGCATCGAGCGACGGCCCCGTCTTCGGGTCCGTGGGAATTTCCAGCGCCTTCATGCCCAGGCTTTCGATCATTTGCAGCAGCACGAAATACGTGGCCGACTCGATGGCGATGGTGTCGCCCGGCCGGGCCACGGCGCGCAGGCACAGGCTGATCGCTTCCGTGCAGGAGTTCGTCACGACGATCTCCTCCGGGTCCAGCTTGCCCCAGTCCAGGGCGCGGCGCGTGACCTGGCGCAGGAAGTTACCTTCGCTGATGTCATAGCAGCTGACTTTGCTCAACAAGGCGGGCTCGCGCCGCGCCACGGCGCTGATGGTGCGCTGCATGCGCTTGATCGGCAGGATTTCGTCGGGCGGCCATGCCGTGCCCAGCTGTACCACGTCGCGCGTCTCGTTCTCCTTCAGCACGCGCATCAGCAGGTTGTTGATGCCGACGAAGGCCGGCTCCTTCAGGTGCGGCGCGTCGGCGCTGCACGGGCGGCGCGGCGCCCGGTGGCGCACGAAATAGCCGGACTGGGGCCGCGCATCGACCTGCCCCCGGTCTTCCATCAGGCGCAGGGCTTGCATCACCGTACTGATGGAAATACGCTTCTGCTGCGCCAGGTGGCGGATGGATGGCAGGCGGTCGCCGGGCGCGAACACGCGCGCGTCGATCAGCGCACCCAGCTCGTTGGCCAGGTGCTCGTACAGATTCAGGTGCATGGTCATCCCTTCAGTATGCGGCGGCAACGTCGTGCCGGCACAGATACAGTTGCCCGATTTTTTGACAAGCACAGTGTACGATGAAGCCCACTGTATTCATGACAATTTCGTTTTCCTGCATCTGTTCTCCTTGTCCCCCAGGGCCTAAGCTGTTCCTGTCCGCCCACCAGGAGTTTCGCCATGCACAACGACCACGAACTGCGCCCGCAACATCCCCTGCGCCTGGAAAAGGCGGACAGTGCCGTGATCGAATGCCTGCATGGCACGGCCTGGATCACGGCCTACGCCCAGTTCGACGACTGCGTGCTGCGCAGCGGCGAACGCTATACGATACCGAACGGGGGACTGGTGCTGGTGGAAGCCGTGGGCAGCGGACGCATCCGCGTGCATGGCCCCGCCGCGCACCACTCCATCTGGCAACGCCTGTTGGCGGGGACCTTTCCCACATTGATGACCACAAGGAATACATGAATCAGGCAACACGGAATCAAGCAACCCCGCCTTTGCGCGTCCTCGTCACGGGCGCCGCCGGCGTCATCGGCACCGTTTTCTGGAAGAGCCGGCACGGGGAATTCTCCCTGCGCCTGGCCGACCTGCACACCGGCAAGCTGGCCGAAGCGCCCTGCCCGTCCATGCAGCTCGACGTGGGCGATTACGCCGCCTGCCTGGCCGCCTGCGCCGATATCGACGCGGTGCTGCACCTGGCCGGTGTGCCCCACGCCAGCGCCGATTTCGACACGCAGCTGCTGCAGCCGAACATCATCGGCACGCACAACATCTTCCGCGCGGCGCAGGCGCAGGGCGTAGAACGGGTGGTATTTGCCAGCAGTGCGCAAGCCATCGAGGGCTATCCGCTTGATATGCAGGTGCACGAGCACATGCCGGCCCGGCCCGCCAATATGTATGGCGCCAGCAAGGCCTTCGGCGAAGGCGTGGCCTCCGCGTTCGCGCACCAGCATGGCATGACGGCGATCGCCGTGCGCATCGCCAACGTGGCACGGTTTGCGCCAGGTCAACAGCACAGCGCGCGCGACATCGCCGCCTTCATCAGCGAACGCGACGTGGTGCAATTGCTGGCCTGCTGCCTCAGCGCCGACGTGCCAGCCGGCTACCACGTCGTGCATGGGGTGTCGGACAACCGTTATAAACGGCTGTCGATCGCGGCCACGCGCCAGCTGGTGGGCTACGCGCCGCAGGATGACGGGTTTACCCTGCTGGGACTGTAGCGTCAGCCCTTGCCAGCGGGCTTTCCTGCTTTTCTGTCCAGCTCGCGCAGCCACGCCAGCTTGTCGGCGATCTTGCTCTCCAGGCCACGCGGCACGGGCTGGTACCAGCCCGGCTCGGCCATGCCGTCCGGGAAATAGGTCTCGCCGGCCGCATACGCATCGGGTTCGTCGTGCGCGTAGCGGTAGGCGTGGCCGTAGCCCAGTTCCTTCATCAGCTTGGTCGGCGCATTGCGCAAGTGCACGGGCACTTCCTTGGACTTGTCTTTCTTGACGAAGGCCATGGCCGTGTTGAAGGCGTTGTAGCCGGCATTGCTCTTCGCGGCAATGGCCAGATAGATCACGGCCTGGCCCAGGGCCAGCTCGCCTTCGGGCGAACCGAGACGCTCATAGGTTTCCGCCGCGTCGTTGGCCATGGTCAAGGCGCGGGGGTCGGCCAGGCCGATATCTTCCCAGGCCATGCGCACGATGCGCCGCGACAGGTAGCGAGGGTCGGCGCCGCCATCGATCATGCGGCAAAACCAGTACAGGGCCGCGTCCGGGTTCGAGCCGCGCACGGACTTGTGCAGGGCGGAAATCTGGTCATAGAAATTGTCGCCGCCCTTGTCGAAGCGGCGCGAATTCAAGGTAAGCGCGTTGTCGACGAAGGCCGCGTCGATGGTGGTCGTGCCCGTCGAGCTGGCGGCCGTCTCGGCCTGCTCCAGCAAATTCAGGAAGCGCCGCGCATCGCCGTCCGCATAGCCGATCAGGGTGTCGGCCGCCGCCTCATCGAAGGTCAGGTGCGTCAGGGCGGAACTTTGCGCCTTGGCCAGCAGCTGCCTCATTTCGTCCTCGTTGAGCGATTTCAAGACATACACTTGCGCGCGCGACAGCAGCGCGGAGTTCACTTCAAAGCTGGGATTTTCCGTCGTCGCGCCGATGAAGGTCACGAGGCCCGATTCGACGAAAGGCAGCAAGGCGTCCTGTTGCGACTTATTAAACCGGTGGATTTCGTCGACGAACAGCAAGGTGTGCTTGCCGAACTGGTCCAGGCTGTGGCGGGCCTGGTCCATGGCGGCGCGGATATCCTTCACGCCCGCAAACACGGCCGACAGGGCGATGAATTCGCTGTCAAACGCATTCGCCATCAGGCGCGCCAGGGTGGTCTTGCCCACGCCGGGCGGGCCCCACAGGATCATGGAATGGGCCTTGCCCGCCTCGAACGCGAGGCGCAGGGGCTTGCCCGCGCCCAGCAGATGCGTCTGGCCGATGACTTCGTTCAGGGTGGATGGCCGCAAGGCCTCGGCCAGCGGCTGGCGCGGTGCGGTGGAAAAGAGATCCGCCATAATATTTACCGGGTAAGAATGCAAAGGCCCCGCATGGTGCGAGGCCGGTCAATAACAGTGTGCGAAAAATTAATTATTAATCACATCCGCGCCCTTGGGCATGACAAATTTAAAATGATCGGCGGATAAGGCCGGATTTTTCTGGAAGTTCTTGAACGCCAGCACCGACGTCTGACCGAAGGAATCGCGCAATTCCATCGCTTCGGGCACGCCGTTGCGCAGGCCGATGGTGATTTCGTCGAACGTCGTGTCCTTGGCCTTCGGCGTCGCTTTCAGCCATTCCAGGCCATCGCGCGTACCAGCCTCCGCCAGGGTGAAATTCTTTTCCAGGTCGTTGCTGCCGAACAAGATCGCGGCCGGCGAGGAGCCGAGCGCGTCGCCCAGTTTCTTCACCGTCACCTGGCTCAAGTCCTTGTCGTAGATATACAGCTTGTCGCCGTCCGCCTGCAGCAGCTGCTCGTACGGCTTCAGATACGTCCAGATGAACTTGCCCGGGCGGGCGAATTCGAACGTGCCGCTGGCCGGCGTCGACACTTTCGCCTTGCCAGCCGCATCCGCCTTCTTGACCTGGCGCTGCACGAACTCGCCCTTGGCCGATTTGGTGCCGGCGGCGAAGCTCTTGAACTGTTCCAGGGCGCTGGCCGAGGCGCTGGCCGCGAACAGCAGGCTGCAGGCGATGCCGGCCGCGCCGACGATGATTTTTGCCACTACACTATTTTGTTGCTTCATTATTTACCCTTGTTCGGCACTGGCCGCCGGCACCAGGATGTCCCGGTTGCCATTGGATTGCATGGTTGATACCACCCCGCTCTGCTCCATCTGCTCGAGCAGACGGGCGGCGCGGTTGTAGCCGATGCGCAGATGACGCTGCACCAGCGAAATCGAGGCGCGGCGGTTTTTCAGCACCACCGCCACCGCCTGGTCGTACAGGGCATCGGCCTCGCCGCCGCCCTCGCCTGCCGCGCCGCCTTCGGCGCCGTCGCCTTCCAGGGTGCCGCCTTCGAGGATGCCCTCGATGTAATTCGGCTCGCCCTGCAGCTTCAGATGGCTGACGACGCGGTGCACTTCCTCATCGGAAACAAACGCGCCGTGCACGCGCATCGGCAAGCCCGTGCCGGGCGGCATGTACAGCATGTCGCCCATGCCCAGCAGGGTTTCCGCGCCCATCTGGTCCAGAATCGTGCGCGAGTCGATCTTCGACGATACCTGGAAGGCGATACGCGTAGGAATGTTGGCCTTGATCAAACCCGTGATCACATCGACAGATGGGCGCTGCGTGGCCAGAATCAAGTGCAGGCCGGCGGCGCGCGCCTTTTGCGCGATGCGCGCGATCAATTCCTCGACTTTTTTGCCCACCACCATCATCAGGTCGGCCAGCTCGTCGATGATGATGACGATGGTCGGCAGTTTTTCCAGCGGTTCCGGCGAATCGGGCGTCAGGCTGAACGGATTCGGGATGTGTTCTTCGCGCTTCTTCGCATCGGCAATCTTCGCGTTGTAGCCGGCCAGGTTGCGCACGCCCATCTTGCTCATCAGCTTGTAGCGGCGTTCCATCTCGTTCACGGCCCAGTTCAGGGCGTGGCCGGCCTGGCGCATGTCGGTGACGACGGGCGCCAGCAAGTGCGGGATGCCTTCGTAGACGGACATTTCCAGCATCTTCGGATCGATCAGGATCAAACGCACGTCGAGCGGGTCGGATTTGTACAGCAGCGACAAAATCGTCGCATTGATGCCCACGGATTTACCGGAACCGGTGGTACCGGCCACCAGCAAGTGGGGCATCTTCGCCAGGTCGGCCACGACGGGCTTGCCGGCGATATCCTTGCCCAGCGCAATCGTCAGGCTGGACACACCATCGTTGTAGACCTTGGAGCCGAGAATTTCCGTCAGGCGCACGATCTGGCGCTTGCTGTTCGGCAATTCCAAGGCCATGTAATTCTTGCCAGGAATGGTTTCCACCACGCGGATCGACGTCAGGGACAGCGAACGGGCCAGGTCGCGCGCCAGGCCGACGATCTGGCTGCCCTTCACGCCCGTGGCCGGCTCGATCTCATAGCGCGTGACAACGGGACCGGGGTAAGCGGCCACTACCTTGGCATCCACGCCAAAGTCGGAGAGTTTCTTTTCGATCAGGCGGCTCGTGAATTCCAGGGTTTCCACGGACACCGTTTCCACCACGGGCGGCGCCTCGTCCAGCAGGGACAGGGGCGGCAGCTTGCCATCGCCCAGGTTCTCGAACAGATGGGCCTGGCGTTCCTTTTCCACGCGCTCCGATTTCACGACGGTGACGACCTGCGGCTCGATCTTCACGGGCGGCGCGGCCACGTGCTTTTCCACGTGCTTGGCCCGCTCGATGACGACCACTTCATCGCGGCGCACGGCGGCCACTTCGCCCTGGCGGCGGTCTTCGCGGTCCTGGTAGCGCAGCACGAACCAGTTGAACGCGTCTTCGATGGTACCCCCGATGCGCTCGGCCACTTGCAGCCAGGACACATGGAAGAACAGGGAAAAGCCGAGGGCAAACAGCAGCAACAGTAACAAGGTCGCGCCCGTGAAGCCGAAGGCCACGTGGGCCGAGTGGCCCACCAGCTGGCCCAGCACGCCGCCCGGCTCGCGCGGCAGCTGCACGTGCAGGCTTTTCGCCATGCGCAGGTATTCCAGGCCCATGCTGCCGATCAGCATGATGGAAAAGCCGACGATGCGGATCAGCATCTCGACATGGTGCTCGCGCTCCACGTCTTCCTCTTCCAGCAGGAAGCGCTTACTCAGGCGGCGATAGCCATTCCATACGGTGCGCAGCAGCCACACGCACCACCACCAGGCGGAAAAGCCGAAGATATACAGCAACAGGTCGGACAGGGTCGCGCCCAGCTTGCCGCCGAGGTTGGCGACCTTGTCGACGGAGGTGGCGTGCGACCAGCCGGGATCGAGCTTGTTGAAGCTGGCCAGGATCAGCACGAAATACAGGGCAAACGCGGCCAGCGCGAACCAGCGCGCCTCGGACAGCAGCCGCACCAGCCGGTTCGGCAGGGGCCGGCGTTCGACCGGTTTACGGGTGTAGCTATTTTGATTGGCCTGGGCTGGTTTAGTCATTCTGGGAAGCGCTGCAAGGTGATAAATGTTTCTGAAAGGGAATTTCCCATAATAAGGATGTATTCTAAGCCATATACGTCATGGACGGCCCCACGATTCGTCTGCACTGGCGGCTTGGTCTATAATCCGGGATTGCTTGCGCAAGCGCAATACGCCCTTGTTCTTCGCGCGTATGCCCCCAATTCGGATAGACCACACTCATAGAGAAGCTCCCATGACTACTACCAAACACGCCCGCGTCTTGATTCTCGGTTCCGGCCCCGCCGGCTATAGCGCTGCCGTCTACGCCGCGCGCGCCAACCTGAACCCGATGCTGGTGACCGGCGTGGAACAAGGCGGCCAGCTGATGACCACCACCGACGTGGAAAACTGGCCGGGCGACCCCATGGGCGTGCAAGGCCCGGACCTGATGCAGCGCCTGCTGCAGCATGCGGAGCGTTTCAATACGGAAATCGTGTTTGACCACATCCACACCACCTTCCTGAATGAAAAGCCGATCCGCCTGAAGGGCGACAGCCACGAATACACGTGCGACACCCTGATCATCGCCACGGGCGCGTCCGCGCAATACCTGGGCCTGCCATCGGAAGCGGAATTCATGGGCAAGGGCGTGTCCGCCTGCGCCACCTGCGATGGCTTCTTCTACCGCAACCAGGAAGTGGCCGTCGTCGGCGGCGGCAACACGGCCGTCGAGGAAGCGCTGTACCTGTCGAACATCGCCAATAAAGTCACCCTGATCCACCGCCGTGACAAGTTCCGCGCGGAAGCGATCCTGATCGACCGCCTGAACGCCAAGGTTGCCGAAGGCAAGATCGTGTTGAAATATAACCACACCCTGGACGAAGTGACGGGCAACGAAGGCGGCGTCACGGGCCTGAACATCAAGTCGACCATCGATGGCAAGGTCGAAGCATTGAGCGTGCACGGCGTCTTCATCGCCATCGGCCACAAGCCGAACACGGGCATCTTCGATGGCCAGCTGGACATGCATAACGGCTACATCAAGACCAAGACGGGCCTGGAAGGCATGGCCACGGCCACCAGCGTGCCGGGCGTGTTCGCCGCCGGCGACGTGCAGGACCATATCTACCGCCAGGCCATCACCAGCGCCGGTACGGGTTGCATGGCAGCACTGGACGCCCAGCGCTACCTGGAAGGCCAGGAGTAAGCGCCGCATGGCGTCGATGAAAGACTTCGCCGACCTGAAGGCGGTCAGCAAGCAGCTCAAGGAGCAGGCGGACGCGCGCGCACAAGCCGAGGCCGAGCGCGCCAGGCAAGCCAAGGTGCAGGCCGTGGAGAGCAACCTCTTCAAGGCCAGCATCGGCGGCGTCAAGCGCCTGCCCGAGTCGGACCGCTACGTGCCCAGCCTGCCGAAGGCGGGCGCCATGGCGGCCGCACAGCCGGCGCGCAAGCTGACGCCGGAAGAGGACGATGCGGCCGTGCTGCGCGAGTCGCTGTCGGACTTGTTCGAAGTCGACCATTACCTGGAAAACGATCCGGCCCTGAACTACGCCCGCCCGGGCGTGGGGCCGGACGTGGTGAAGAAGATGCGCAAGGGCCACTGGCCCGTGCAGGATGAGCTGGACTTGCACGGCTTGCGCCGCGACGAGGCCCGCGACGGCATCGGCGCCTTCCTGAACCAGGCCACGCGGCGCAAGCTGCGCTGCGTGCGCGTGATCCACGGCAAGGGTTTCGGCTCGAAGGGCCAGGAACCGGTACTCAAATCCATGGTGCACAGCTGGCTCGTGCAAAAGGATGAAGTCATCGCCTTTTGCCAGGCGCGCCGCTCCGAAGGGGGCGATGGCGCCCTCGTCGTGCTGCTCTCCGCAGCCTTGCAGCCCATCCGCTAGGCTTGACAGCAAGCAATTACAATTCAGTCACCAGTTCCACACTGCACACGGCCCCGTTTGTCACCATTCGGGGCCGTGTCATGTTAACCTGTGACAATTATTTCCTGTCCTCGCGTTCCGCCCATGATGCCACCCCAATTGCCGCCTGGCTCGCTGATCAAGATCATCGAGGTCATCGCCATCCTGGTGGGCGCGTTTTCCGGTTTCATCGAGGCACGCCGCAAGCGCATGGACCTGGTCGGCGTCTTCGTCGTGGCCTTCATCACCGCCTTCGGCGGCGGCACCCTGCGCGACATCCTGCTCGACAAGCGGCCCCTGTTCTGGGTGTCGCACCAGGAATACGCGATTCTCATCTTCGTGCTGGCCCTGACGGCCGCGCCCCTGATCCAGCATCTGCGCCAGATCGTCTCGGAACGCCTGATCGTCGTGGCCGACGCCATCGGCCTGGGCATGTTCGCCATCGCGGGCGTGGCCGAAGCCATGCGCGCCGGCATGCCGATCTTCATCGCGTCAATGATGGGAGTGATTACGGGGATTTTCGGCGGCGTGATGCGCGACATCGTCTGCAACGAAGTGCCGATGGTGTTTCGCGACGGCAAACCGTATGCGATCTGCGCCTTCTTCGGCTGCTGGGCTTATCTGTTGCAGATGCACTTCGGCGCCGAGCACGACTTCGCGCTGTGGACCAGCGCCAGCGGCATCACCATCCTGCGCCTGATCTGCTGGAAATTCGACATGCGGCTGGGGCGCTGAACCGCGCGGATGCGAGATCCCGCAAGATGCCGGGCGGCTCACGTCGGATTACGCGCAGGCGCCAATCCGACCTACGGCCTGCTGAAGAACAGCTACATAGCAGTAGGTCGGATTAGGCTCGAAAAGCCGTCATCCGACAGCATCATTGGCATAGACCCGGCAAGAAAACTTAAACGGCGTCCGGGCCCGTTTCGCCGGTACGGATGCGGATGACCTGCTCGACGTCGCGCACGAAGATCTTGCCGTCGCCGATCTTGCCCGTGCGGGCCGCCTTGATGATGGCGTCGACCACCAGTTCCGACACGCTGTCGTCCACCACCACTTCGACTTTGACTTTCGGCAAGAAGTCGACCACGTACTCGGCGCCACGGTACAACTCGGTATGGCCCTTCTGGCGGCCAAAGCCCTTCACTTCCGTCACGGTCAAGCCCGTCACGTTCACATCGGCCAGGGCCTCGCGTACTTCGTCGAGCTTGAATGGTTTGATGATGGCGGTAATCTGTTTCATGGCTTTCTCCTTATTGGTAATCGTCAGTTCTTCATTAGCTGGCTTGACGGGACCCCGCAAAACCGCAGCGAGCAAGTTCAATACCGGATTGAGCAGCGGAGCCGTACTTTAGTACGGTGAGCAACGGATGCCCGGTAGTGAGCTGCGCAGCAGGTTTGGCGGGCTTCCCCACGTTATTCGTAAAACTTCGACGTGATGGGGTAGCGCCAGTCGCGGCCGAATCCACGGTGCGTGACGCGGATGCCCACCGGCGACTGGCGCCGCTTGTATTCATTGATCTTGATCAGACGCGTGATTTTCGCCACGTCGGCCGGCGGGTAGCCAGCCTCGATAATGTCGGCGATCGGCCGGTTTTCTTCCATGTACAACTGCATGATGCCGTCGAGCACCTCATACGGCGGCAAGGAATCCTGGTCCAGCTGGTCGGCGCGCAGTTCGGCCGACGGTCCCCGCGTCAGGATACGCTCGGGTATCACGTCCGACACCCCGTTGCGGTACGCGCACAGGCGGTACACGAGGGTCTTGGCGATATCCTTGATGACGGCAAAGCCGCCCGCCATGTCGCCGTACAGGGTGCAATAACCGACGGCCATCTCGCTCTTGTTGCCCGTCGTCAAGACGATGCTGCCGTGCTTGTTCGACAGGGCCATCAGCAAGGTGCCGCGGATGCGGGCCTGGATGTTCTCTTCCGTCGCGTCTTCCGCCAGCCCCGCGAACTCGCCGGCCAGGGTGGCGCGGAAGGCATCGAAAGTTTGCTTGATCGGAATTTCATCGTAGCGCACATTGAGGCGTTTTACCATGTCGCGCGAATCGATCCACGAGATATCGGCCGTAAATTGCGACGGCATCATGACGGCGCGCACCTTGTCGGCGCCCAGCGCATCGACGGCAATGGCCAGGGTCAGGGCGGAATCGACGCCGCCCGACATGCCGATCAGCACGCCAGGGAAGCCGTTCTTGCCTATATAGTCGCGCACGCCCAGCACCAGCGCCTGGTACACCTGCGCTTCCGTCGTCAGCGGCGCGGCCAGGGCCTGCGGCACGGGCGTGGCGCCGTCGAACGCGACGAGCTGCAAGTCTTCCGCGAAATGGCGCAGCTGGGCGCAGATGGTGCCGGCCGCATCCATGACAAACGAGTCGCCGTCGAAGATCAGCTCATCCTGGCCGCCCACCAGGTTGGCGTAGACGAGGGCCATGCCTTGCGCGCTGACGTTGCGGCGCATGGTGTCATAGCGCAGGTGCTGCTTGTTCATGTGATACGGCGAGCCGTTCGGCACCAGCAGCACTTGCGCGCCGGCCGCGCGGGCGCGCATGGGGGCGTGCTCGAACCACGTGTCTTCGCAGATATTGATGCCGAAACGCACGCCCTTCACGCCAAAGACGAACGCCTGGTCGGACGAGGTGAAGTAGCGCTTTTCATCGAAAACAGTCGTGTTCGGCAAGTCGTGCTTGCGGTAGGTGCCCAGCACTTCGCCGTTCAGCAGCACGGAGGCGGCATTGTGGCGCACGCCCTTTTCATCCTGCAGGGGCAGGCCCACCACCACGTGCAAATCCTTGAACTGGGCCAGGTCGGCAGCCAGCCCGGCAAACGCCTCCTGGGTTTTTGCGTAGAATGCATTGCGCAGCAACAGGTCCTCGGGTGGATAGCCGACCAGCGACAGTTCCGGCGTGAGCACGATATCGGCGCCCGCTTCAAAGGCGCGGCGGGAAAGGTCGAGGATCTTGGCACGGTTGCCGGCCAGATCGCCGACCGTACTATTCATTTGAGCAATTGCGACTTTGACTGTCATGATGATGGAAATTTCGTTTTATTAAACAAGACAGGGGCGCGCAGGCCGATGGTGGCGCCCCGAGAGTGATGAATGCACACTACAACAATGAATTATCGCACGGCTATCGTCTCTACCCTGGCTGAAATTGGCGAAGCGGCCTGGTCGGACCTGCTGGCATGCCAGCAGGATGCCAATCCCTTCCTGTCCTACGCTTTCCTGCACGCGCTGCACGAATCGGGCTGCGCCAGCGCGGACACGGGCTGGCAGCCGAACTACCTGGCGCTGTGGCAAGGCGATGTGCTGGCCGCCGCCCTGCCCCTGTACCTGAAACAGCATTCCTACGGCGAGTACGTGTTCGACTGGGCCTGGGCAGATGCCTATCAGCAACATGGCCTGGAATATTACCCGAAACTGCTGTCGGCGATACCGTTTACGCCCGTCAGCGGCACGCGCCTGCTGGCCCGCGATGGCCAGGCGCGCGCCGCCCTGCTGGCCTTTTTGCAGGCGCAGCAGCAGGCGGCCGACGTGTCGTCCTGCCATATCCTGTTCCCGCCGGAAAGCGAAGCGCGCCAGCTGGCGCAAGCGGGCTATTTGATGCGTAGTGGCGTGCAGTTTCACTGGCTCAATCCCGGCTACACGGATTTCGAACAATTCCTCGCCACCCTGGAACACCGGAAACGCAAGAATATCCGCGCCGAGCGGCGCAAGGTGCGCGAAGCGGGCGTCGTCATGCGCCAGGTGCGCGGGGTGGAAGCGACGGATGCAGACTGGCGGCTGTTCCACCGCTGCTACAGCAATACCTATGCGGAACACCGCTCCTCGCCCTATCTGTCGCTGGACTTCTTCCGGCGCATCGGCGCCAGCATGCCGCAAAACATCTTACTCGTGATCGCCGAGCGCGACGGCCGGGCCATCGCCGCCTCGCTCGTCATCCATACCAGCGATACCCTGTATGGCCGCTACTGGGGCGCGCTGGAGCACGTGCCCTGCCTGCATTTCGAGACTTCGTATTACCAGCCGCTGGAGTTCTGCATCGCCAACGGCATCGCCACCTTCGAAGGGGGCGCGCAGGGCGAGCACAAGATGGCGCGGGGCTTCCTGCCGCAAAAGACGTGGTCCGCCCACTGGCTGGCCCACCCCGCCTTTGCCGACGCCGTACAGCGCTTCCTCGAGCGCGAGCGGGGCGGCATCGATGCCTATCTGGATGAATTGAACGAGCACAGCCCGTTTCGCGCCGCCATGGCGCCCTGAAGGCAAAAGCGCTCCCGGCCGGCTGGCGGGGAGCGCTCGCATACACGCAGGGGCGATCAGGCAGCCGAGCGGCCGGCACTGCCACCGAAGGCGCCGTCCTTCTTCAGCTTGTAGGCGCGCCATGCCAGGGTCAGCAGCAAGATACCCGTCAGCAAGGCATACACGCCTATCATCCACACGAGGGCGAAGGTGCCCGCGGCGGGGAAGACGAGGATCAAAATGCCGAAGACGATGGAAATGACGGCATTGAGCACCAGCAGCCATTCGCCCCGGATGGCCTTGCGCAGGCGGATCGCCAGCACGATGTCGAACACGCCCGAGATCAGGGCATTGACGCCGATCATGACGATCAGGGCAAACGTCGTCAGCAGCGGATAGATGATGGTCAGGATGCCCACGGCCAGGCCGCAGATGCCCAGCAGCAGCAAGGCCCACCAGTCGCCGCCATGCTTGCGGTTGCTGAACGCGCCGACGACGGAGACGCCGCCGCCCAGCAGCGCGTAGGCGGCAAACACCATCAGCAGGGACAGCACCGTCACGCCCGGCAACGCCAGGGTGATCACGCCAAAGGCGATCGCCGCCAGGCCCCGCAAGGCCAGCACCCACCACGAGCGCATCAACAAGTGCTCAGTATACATACCACCTCCCGTTCAAAAGCATTCCGAAGTTAACTTTTCGATAATATTCTAGGCGTGTGCATGCCGTCCAATCCACCGGAAAGAGTTATGTTGTGGCAATAAAAAAGCGCACCCGGCCATCATAGCAGGGTGCGCTTTTTACTCGCACACGGCAGACTGCCGGCGGCTAGCCGCCGGCTCTGCGGGGTATCACTTGCTCAGGAAGCTGCTTTCTCGGCATCTGCCTTGTAGGCGGCCACGCCGCCCAGGATTTCTTCCTTGGCCACGTCCGGACCATACCAGCCGTCGATCTTGACCCATTTGCCCTTTTCCAGGTCTTTGTAGTGCTCGAAGAAATGCTGGATCTGGCGCAGGCGCAGTTCGTTCAAGTCTTCCGGCTTTTGCCAGTGGCTGTAGATCGACAGAACCTTGTCGACTGGCACGGCCAGCACTTTCGCGTCTTCGCCCGACTCGTCGGTCATCTTCAGCACGCCGATAGGACGGCAGCGCACGACCACGCCTGGAATCAGGGGGAATGGGGTGATGACGAGCACGTCGACCGGGTCGCCGTCCGGCGACAGGGTGTTCGGCACGTAGCCGTAGTTGCATGGGTAGTGCATGGCGGTACCCATGAAGCGATCGACGAAGATCGCGCCGCTTTCCTTGTCGACTTCGTACTTGATCGGATCGGCGTTCATCGGGATTTCGATGACGACGTTGAAATCGTTCGGCAGGTCGCGGCCGGAAGAGACGTTATTCAAACTCATGGATTTTCCTCATTATGCGGATTGTGTTTTAACGGCGTAATTATAGAGAAGTCGGCCGGGCTTGTGCGCCGCAGCACATAAAAAAGAGCCCGTTTTCTTGTGGGAAACGGGCTCTTGATCTTATCTTACAGCTATCTTACAGAATTGTTGCCAAAGCACACTGCCGGTAATGCGCGGCAGCCTGCTCCGTTTGTTGCAAGGCATCGTGCATCTGCGCCAGCTTCAGGTGGGCATCGCGCACCATCTGCGGCTCGTTCGCATCCGACAGGGCCTGCTCCAGGTGGCGCTGCGCCTTGCCCCACAATTTTTGCTTGAGGCACAGGGAACCGAGAGTCAGGGCCAGCTCCGCGTCCAGCGGACGCTGTTTCAGCCACTGCTCGCAATGCTCGATCTGCAGCAGCAGGGCGGGCGTGCCGGCCGGCGCCGCCGCTTCGCGGTAGGCGCGCACGACGCGCTCGTCCCAGTCGGCGGCCAGCGACTCTTCGCACACGAGGCGCGCTTCGTCGTGCAGGCCGCGCGCGTTCAGGGCCGTGGCGGCGCGGCAGGCGATGTAGGGCTTGACCCGGTCTGCGCCCGGCACGGTGGACCACACGCGCATCAAGGACTCGGCGTCATGCGTGGGATCGGACAGCAAATGGTCGTACGCCAGTTCGCGCAGGCGCGACGACAGGGCAGGATGCAGGGCGCGGTGCTTGTCGAGCGAACGCACGAGGCGCAGCACTTCCGGCCAGTTCTTCGCCTGCTGCTCGGCCTTCAGCGACCATTGCAGGGCGTGGATGTGGCGCGTGCCGCTGGCGTTCAGTTCGCGCACGGCCGCCAGGGCCGCTTCCGGCTGGTGGTCGTCGACGAGCAATTCCGTCACCGTCATCAGGCGCGCCGTCTTCAGGCTCGCATCGCCTTCGACGCGGGCCAGCCAGCTGTCGCGGCGCTCGGACTGGCGCATGCGGTGGGCGGCGCGCGCGCCGATCAGCGCGGCCAGGCCGGCGTTTTCTTCCAGCTCGGCGGCGCGCAGGGCGGCCTTCTCGGCATGGCCGAAACGGCCTTCGAACAGGGCTTTCAAGGCTTCGCGCAAGCCCTTGTTGCCATCGCGCTCACGCTTGCGCTGGCGGTAGGCCGCCACCTGCGCCGGCATGCGCACGGTGGCGCGCACGGCGCGCAGCAGGAAATACAGCAGCGCGAACAGCACGACCTGCAGCAGCAGGAACAGATTGAGCGACAGGTCGATGCGGTACGGCGGATAGAACAGCACCACGTTGCCGGGGTTGAAACGGGCCGTCACGGCGATACCGATCGCCGCGGCCATCAGGGCGAGTAACCAGAGAAATAGACGCATGGGCTCAGGACTTCGCTTTGTAGTTGCGCACAGCCGTCAGGCTGTCGGACAAGGTGGGCATTTCGATGGCCAGGTTGCTGGCCTGCACCTGGCGCAGCAGGGCTTGCGCCGTCTGCGTGCTGCGGGCGCGCGTATCGAAATACTTGGCCAGCGCATCCTGGGCGGCGATCAAGTCGTTGCGGAAGGCCGTTTCATTGCGCGACAGCAAAGCCATGCGGGCATTCAGCAGGCGCAGCTTGACGTTTTCACGCAGGAAATACGACTGGGTCGGCGACAGCATCAGCGCTTCCGGCGTATCGACGCGGCGGATGCGGATCAGCTGGCGCACGTCGTTCCACATGTCGCCGCTCCACGTATTCCAGCCGTCGCGCACGGTCTGCAGCAGCGGTTCGGGCGCCGGCGGACCGACCAGCTTGCCGGCCGCATCGCGCACGGGCTTGGCCTTGGCCTTGCCCGGCTTTTCCGGCGCGGCCGGCAAGGCCGGCGTTTCGTCGGACAGCATGGGCAAGGCGTCGATCTGGGCGATCACGGCGTCCAGGCGCAGGGCCACGCCCGTCGAATCGACGCTGGGCAGGGCCTTGAGTTTTTCCATGTCGCGGCCGATGGCGCGGCGGATGGTGATGAATTGCGGCTTGTCCGAGCGCGACAGGCTGCGGTCCGCGTTTTGCAGGGCGATCAGCGCGCCCGGCACGTTGCCGGCCAGCTGCAGCTGCTGGCTGGCCGTCGACAGCACCTGCTCAATTTCCGTCAGCGCCCACTCGTCGCGGTTCTTCGACAGGTCGTTGTAGAGTTGTTCGAGCGCAAGCTGCTGGCTCTGGGTTTCGCTCTGGCGGTTTTCCAGCGCGCCCACCTTCACTTGCAGCTCTTTCGTGCCCTCTTGCACGTTGCGCGCCAGCACGCCCGTTTCGGCATTGCTGACGTCGCCCTTTTGCAGGCGCTTGGCGACTTCTTCGCGCAAATTACGGATCTGCTTGCTGGTCGACCAGCTTTGCGCAGCCAGCAGCACGGCCAGCACGATGACGGCGATACTCATGGGCTTTTGCAGCTGCTCGAGCAGGCTCGGCGCGCGGCCAGCGGGTTGGTCGGCCGCCTGCGGCGCCGTCTTCACGGCGCTGCCAGGCGTTGCATTCGGTTCGGAGAGTGTAGGCATTTCGTTCATGGTCGTGATTGTAACGCGGCGAGCACTCCTGCGTCGCCTGATCCTGTCAAGGTAACCCGGGCAAACCCCAGGGCGGCCGCCGTTTGTGCAATGCGGGCGTGCGGCACGATCAGATGCTGTTGTTGCATTTTTGCAACAGCTTGCTTTTCGCCGCCCGTTTCCCCCAGCGCCGCCAGCAATGCCAGCAAGCCGCGCAGCGCTTCCGAGCTGGTGATGATCCAGTCGTTATTATGCTGCAACAACTGTTCCAGGGTCGCCCGCAAGGCCGGCGTCAGGGCCGGCACCTGGCGGCGGTAGGCCGTGACGAACTCGACAGTAGCGCCCGCCCCGCGCAAGCCGTCGGCCAGGAAATCGCGTCCGCCGTCGCCGCGCACGATCAGCACGCGCTTGCCGCGCAGGGCCGGCAAGTCCAGCGCCAGCAGCAGGTGCTCGGAATCGCTGCGCGCCGTATCGAGCGGGCTCGTGATGCTGGCGTTGGCTTCAGTGACGCCGTGGGCGGCCAGCGCCATCCGGCTGCCCTCACCCACCACGGCCAGCGGCACGCCGGCCGGCCACGCCTCAAGGTGCGCAAAGACGCAGTCGATGGCGTTCGGCGAGACGAACACCACCAGCGCATAGTCGCGCAGGCGGGCCAGCACGGCCTGCAGCCGCGCGCATTCCTCGGCGCCGTCGAGGGCGTGGATTTCCAGCAGCGGCAGCAGCTGCACGGGCAAGCCCAGCGCCGCGATTTTGGCGGCCAGCGGCCCCGCTTGCGCCGCGGGCCGCGTGATCACCACGGTGTCAGGCATGCGGCGCGAGGCCTTCATGGTTGTCGGGCGTGACGGCGCACGAGGCGAGGATGCCGGCCGCGTCCTGGGCGCGCAACAGCTCGGCCACCTGCTCGCCCAGCTGTTCCGGCGCGCTGGCGGGGCCGCTGACATCGGCGCTGGCCATGCGCGCGCCGTCCGGCGTGGCGACCATGGCGCGCAAGCGCATCTGTGCGCCCTCGACGGTGGCGAACGCGGCCAGCGGAATCTGGCAGCTGCCGCCGAAGATCTTCGACACCTTGCGCTCGGCCGTGACGGCCTGCGCCGTATCGGCATGGTTCAGCGGCGCCAGCAGGCGCACCAGGTCGGCGCCATCCGGCCGCGCGCCGCGAATCTCGATCGCCATGGCGCCCTGGCCGGCGGCCGGCAGGCTGTCTTCCGGCGCCAGCACGGCGCGGATGCGCGACGCCAGGCCCAGGCGCTTCAGGCCGGCGGCGGCCAGGATGATGGCGGCGTAATCACCACGGTCGAGCTTGCCCAAGCGGGTGTCGAGGTTGCCGCGCAGGGGCAGAATCGTCAGGTGCGGATAGCGGGCGGCGATCAGCGACTGGCGGCGCAGGCTGCTGGTACCGACGACGGCGCCATGCGGCAGCTCGGCCAGGCTGGCGTAGTCGTTCGAGACGAACGCGTCGCGCGGGTCTTCGCGCTCGAGGATGGCGGCCAGGCTGTAGCCTTCCGGCAACTCCATCGGCACGTCTTTCAGCGAATGCACGGCCAGGTCGGCGCGCCCCTCTTCCATCGCCACTTCCAGTTCCTTGACGAACAGGCCCTTGCCGCCTACCTTGGACAGCGCGCGGTCCAGGATCTGGTCGCCGCGTGTGGTCATGCCGAGAATTTCAACGCTACACTGTGGATATAATGCGGCCAGGCGCGCACGCACATGCTCAGCTTGCCACATGGCAAGACGGCTCTCGCGCGTGGCGATCACCAGCCGGGAAGGAATATTCGGGGTCAATTCGGATGCTTTCAAAACAAGGTTCTTTCGCTGTCGTGTTGTTATCGCTATGCTTAGCGTTGCCATTTCGGGGACGTGATACCGATATGTATCGAAATTGTGCCCGCCGTCGCTATAATCGTTATCCCTTTGCCTATACGGCCAAGTCAGGCTAGCGTCCATGTTCAAGACCACAAATTTTATCATGCGCCCCCTCCCCCCTGCGGCTAAACGCCCGGTGCGATCTTCATTCCCTTGCTTTTACACCTACTTTGGTTCTTTATTATGCTCAATGATGCCGTAGCACCAGAAATAGTCCCCCCGGCCGGCGCCGACAAGGATGCGCCGCTGAAAGAAGATATCCGCCTGCTGGGCCGCCTGCTGGGCGACGTGCTGCGCGAACAGGAGGGCGACGCCGTCTTCAACGTGGTGGAAACCATCCGCCAGACGTCCGTGCGCTTCCGCCGCGAGGCGGACGCGGGGGCCGCGCTGGAACTGGACGCCATGCTGAAGGAACTGAGCCGCGAACAGACGATCTCCGTCGTGCGCGCCTTTTCCTACTTCTCGCACCTGGCCAACATCGCGGAAGACCAGCACCACATCCGCCGCCGCCGCGCCCACCTGCTGGCCGGCTCGCCCGCGCAGAAGGGCAGCGTCAGCTTCGCGCTGAAGAAGCTGCGCGCCGCCGGCGTGCCGCGCGCCACCGTCGACACCTTCTTCCAGGATGCGCTGATCGCCCCCGTGCTGACGGCCCACCCGACGGAAGTGCAGCGCAAGAGCATCCTCGACGCGGAACACGACATCGCCCGCCTGCTGGCCGAGCGCGACCTGCCCCTGACGCCGAAGGAACGGCACGCCAACATGCAGCTGCTGCGCTCACGCGTATCCACCCTGTGGCAGACGCGCATGCTGCGCTACTCGAAGCTGACGGTGGCCGACGAGATCGAAAACGCCCTGTCCTATTACCGCATCACCTTCCTGCGCGAACTGCCGGGCCTGTATGACGACATCGAGGACGATATCGCCGCCGAATACCCGAACGGCGACGGCACGGTCGAACCCATCAATGCCGCCTACGTGCAGATGGGCAGCTGGATCGGCGGCGACCGCGACGGCAATCCCAACGTCAACGCGGGCACCATGCAGCACGCGCTGGCGCGCCACGCCACCACCATCCTCGACTTCTACCTCGACGAAGTGCATGCGCTGGGCGCGGAACTGTCCGTCTCGACCCTGATGGTGGGCGTCAGCGCCGAGCTGCAGGCGCTGGCCGACCAGTCGCCGGATGCCTCGCCCCACCGCAGCGACGAGCCCTACCGCCGCGCCCTGATCGGCATCTATGCGCGCCTGGCCGCCACGGCGCGGGCCCTGGGCGCCACCAACATCCTGCGCAAGGAAGTGGGCGCGGCGGCCGCCTATCCGGACGCGGCCGCCTTCGTGGCCGACCTGCGCACCATCGTCGCCTCGCTGGAAGCCCACCACGGCGCCGCCCTCGTGCGCCCCCGCCTGGCCACCTTGGCGCGCGCGGCCGACATCTTCGGTTTCCACCTGGCGTCGCTGGACATGCGCCAGACGTCCGACGTGCACGAGCGCGTGCTGGCCGACCTGTTCGCCCGGAGCGGCGTGGCGGCCGATTACGCGGGCCTGTCCGAGGCGGACAAGGAAGCGCTGCTGCTGAGCGAACTGGCGCAGCCGCGCCTGCTGTACTCGCCCTACATCAGCTACGCCGCGGAAACGGATTCCGAACTGGCGATCCTGCGCGCGGCGCGCGACATCCGCCAGCGCTACGGCGCGCGGGCCATCCGCAACTACATCATCTCGCACACGGAAACCGTGTCCGACCTGCTGGAAGTGCTGCTGCTGCAAAAGGAAACGGGCTTGCTGCGCACCGACTGGAAGGCGGGCGGCGACGGCGACAGCACGTGCGAGCTGATGGTCATCCCCCTGTTCGAGACCATCCCCGACCTGCAGCGCGCGGCCGGCATCATGAGCCAGGTCATGGCCTTGCCTTTGGTCAAACAATTGATCGCCAAGCAGGGCCAGCTGCAGGAAGTCATGCTCGGCTATTCCGACTCGAACAAGGATGGCGGCTTCCTCACGTCCAACTGGGAACTGTACAAGGCGGAACTGGCGCTCGTCGCCGACTTCCAGAAGGCCGGCGTCAAGCTGCGCCTGTTCCACGGCCGCGGCGGCACGGTGGGCCGGGGCGGCGGCCCCAGCTACGAAGCCATCCTGGCCCAGCCGCCGGGCACCGTCAACGGCCAGATCCGCCTGACGGAACAGGGCGAGATCATCGCCTCGAAGTTTTCCAATGCGGAAATCGGCCGGCGCAACCTCGAATTGCTCGTCGCCGCCACGCTGGAAGCGAGCCTGGCGCCGCAGGAAGCCAATCCGGCCCGCACCAGCCAGCTGGCGCAGTTCGAAGCCGTCATGGCGCAGCTGTCGGACCTGGCCTATCACGCCTACCGCCACCTCGTGTACGAAACGCCCGGCTTTACGGAGTATTTCTTCTCGGCCACGCCCATCGCGGAAATCGCCGAGCTGAACCTCGGTTCGCGCCCCGCCTCGCGCAAGGCCAACCAGCGCATCGAAGACTTGCGCGCCATTCCCTGGGGCTTTTCCTGGGGCCAGTGCCGTTTGCTGCTGCCGGGCTGGTTCGGCTTCGGCAGCGCCATCGAGGCGTGGATCAATGACGGCGAGCACGCGTCGAAAGATGACAGGATTGCCACCCTGCGCGCCATGTACGCCGAATGGCCCTTCTTCGCCACCCTGCTGTCGAACATGGACATGGTGCTGGCCAAGACGGACCTGGCCATCGCCTCGCGCTACGCGGAACTGGTGGCCGACCAGGACTTGCGCGAGCGCATCTACAAGCGCATCACGGACGAACACGGCAACACCCTGCGCTGCCTGGAGCTGATCACCGGCAACACGGAGCGCCTGGCGGGCAACCCGCTGCTGGCCCGCTCGATCCAGAACCGCTTCGCCTATCTCGACCCGCTGAACCACTTGCAGGTGGAATTGATCAAGCGCAACCGCGCCCTGTCGGCGGAAAGCAGGATCGACGAGCGCGTCCATCGCGGCATCCAGCTGTCGATCAACGGCGTCGCGGCCGGCCTGCGCAACACGGGCTGACGCCAGCGGCAGGCAGGGGCCGGCACCGCAAGGGCCGGCCTTTTGCTTTCCCAATGGAAAAATATTCTCAAGAAAGCAACATTTGGTATTACACTAGCGTCGGATACTTTCCCCTCTCCGGCGCCACGCGCACCGCAGCGGCCAACCATGACGCCAGGGGCGCGGATGAGCAAATGGTCGATTGAAACCTTGAGTGCGGCATGCGCCGCCCTCGTCCTGATCATGCTGGGCTGGCTGGCGGGCGTCGCCTGGGCCGAACTCGGTGCCTGGGAACATGCGGGCCTGGCCCTGCTGCTGCTCGCCGCCGGCAGCACGGCACTCTGGCTGATGCACAAGCTGCGCACCCACCTGGCCAGCACGCGCCAGCAGCTCGACGCCAGCGCCACGCGCTACCGCGACCTGGCCGAGACGGCGCAGGACGGCATGTGGCAAACGGATGCGCAAGGCACGATTTTGCATATCAACCAGCGCCTGTGCGACATCCTGGGCATGCCGGCGGAAGACTTGCTGGGCCACAAGATGAGCGAATACCACGACGAAGCCACCCTACAGCGCCTGTGCCCGCTACGCCGCGCCGCCGAACAAAGCTGCATGGGAGAACTGCGCTTCCTGCACGGCGACGGCACGGAACGCTGGGTCATGCTCAGCGGGCGGCGCCTGTACGACCGCCAGGGACGCCTGACGGGCGCGCTCGTGCTGATCAGCGACATCACCGAACACGCGCTGGCCCTGGCCCATGCGGAGCTGGAAAGCCGCGTCGCCCTGCGCACGGCCCAGCTGCAGGACGTGAATGCCCGCCTGTCCGCCGAGGTCGCCATGCGCGCGCAGACGGAAGCGGCGCTGGCGCGCAGCGAGGAGCGGCTGCAGGACATCATCTCCATGATGCCCCTGTCGCTGTTCCTGAAGGATGCCGAGTCGCGCGTCGTGCTGATGAACCAGGCCTGCGAGCAGCAATGGGGCGTGCGCCACCAGGACATCGCCGACGGGCGCGACCTGCTGCACTTTCCCCACGACCAGAACGCCGGTTTCCAGGCGGCGGACCGGCAAGCCTTTGCCAGCCGCCAGGTGGTGATCCGCGAAGAACTCATATGGAATGCCCAGCTGCAGGAAAACCGCCTCGTGCAGACGCACAAGAAACCCGTCTTCGACGCCGACGGCCGGCCGCAGATGATCATCGCCATGGCCATCGACATCACGGACAGCAAGCGCAACGAGGAAAACCTGCAGCGCTCGCTGGCCCAGCTGCGCGAGCTGTCCGACCACCAGCAGACCATCAAGGAAGAGGAACGGCGGCGCATCGCGCTCGACATCCACGATGACCTGGGACAAAACCTGATGGTGCTGCGCATCGACGTGTCGCTGCTGCACGCGCGCACGGCCGCCGCGCACCCGCGCCTGCACCGCCATGCGCAGCGCGTGCTCGACACCATCGACGCCACCATCCGCTCCGTGCGCAGCATCATCAACGACTTGCACCCGAGCACCCTGGAACTGGGCCTGGTGCCGGCGGCCGAATGGCTGATACGCCAGATGGAAGGCCGCGGCGCCATCCGCTACCGCCTGCACATCGCCAGCGACGCGCCCGACCTGGGCCTGGACCAGCGCCAGACGTCGGCCATCTTCCGCGTGCTGCAGGAATCGCTGTCGAACATCGTGCGCCACGCCCAGGCCAGCGAAGTGGACGTGGCGCTGGCGCAGGATGCGCAAGCCATCGTGCTGCGCATCAGCGACAACGGCATCGGCATGCAGCCTGGCGACCACGGCAAGCAGGCCGCCTTCGGCCTGAAAAGCATCCGCGAGCGCGTGCACGCGCTGGGCGGCGAGCTGCGCATCGACAGCCAGGCGGGCCAGGGCACGGCGCTGGCGATCCGCCTGCCACAGGCGTCCCCCGGCCACAGCCAGGGCATGAGCGCCGAAAAGTTAGCAAAAACAGTAGCAAATTAAGTATGCAGCGACGGCATAAAAACGTATAGTGAGTTTTTTTCTTTGAGGAAACTACCATGCCGCCACGGTTCTCCTGCCTTCCCGCCACGCCGCTGCCGCGCCTGGCCCTGCTGCTGTTGCTGTCCATCACGCCCCTTGCCGGCGCCAGCATCTATGCCGAACATGGCTTCGGCGAGAAAGGCGGCGATGGCAGCATCGCGTCCGACCTGAACCCGGCGGGCCTGGTGGCCGGCATCATCACGGAAGAGGAAGGCCGGCGCCGCGCCGTGGTCTACCAGCACGGCCGCATCCGCGAGCTGGGTACCCTGGGCGGCAATGAAGGTTTCACCAAGGCAATCAATACCCATGGCGTGGTGGTCGGTTCCGCGCAGACGGCCAGCGGCGCCTGGCATGCCTTCCGCTATGAGGAAGCGGCCGGCATGCGCGACCTGGGCACCCTGGGCGGCACCAGCAGCTATGCCACGGCCATCACGCGCGACGGCACGATCGCCGGCTATGCCGATACGAGCGGCGGCGACTTCCACGCCTTCGTCACGAAAGCCGATCACACCCTGCAAGACCTGGGCACCCTGGGCGGCGCCAGCAGCTATGCCAGCGGCCTGAACACGCATGGCGTGGTGGTGGTGGGCACGGCGCAGCGCAGCGACGGCTTCCGCCGCGCCTTCGTCTACCGCCCCGGCGAGGGCATGCAGGAAATCGGCACCCTGCCTGGCGGACGCATCAGCTCGGCCACCGCCATCAATGACGCGGGCCTGATCGTGGGCGCCTCGGAAACGGAAAAACGCCGCTGGCATGCGTTCGCCTGGGACGGCAAGCGCATGCTCGACCTGGGCGCCATGATCGGCCAGGGCGACAGCTACGCCACGGCCGTCAATGCGGCCGGCCACGTCGTCGGCAGCGTCAAGATCAATGGCTATGAACCGATGACCTTTGTCTACAAGGAAGGCGTGATGACGGTGCGCCGCCGCGACGACGGCCTGTACCTGACCAACAAGATCACGGATGCGGGCCTGGTGGTGGGCGCCGTCTACACGGGACATAAATTCCAGGCGTTTGCCGTCTCGTCGCGCGCGGCGCCGCCACCACAGCGCAGCAACCCGCTGGACTGGCTGGTCATCACCTTCGTCATCGGCGCCAGCGGCGTGCTGCTGTACAAGCTGCAGCGCCGCCACCGCGCGGGCCTGGCGGGCCAGCACATGCATTTCCTGTAAGGCTGCGCGCGGTACGGGCGTAAAAAAGGAGGCTCGCGCCTCCTTCCAAATATACTCAACAACTACCACGACGCCTGACAGAACCGTCGCGAGCGGAAGTGCATTGTGGCCGAGACGCGGAACTGTACTTTAGTACAGCGAGCATCGCAGGCCGCAAGTCACGACGCGCAGCAGGTACTGACAGGTGTCTCTAGTTCTGCGTCAGGAAAGTCTTCAATTTATCCGAACGGGAAGGCTGGCGCAGCTTGCTCATGGCTTTCGCTTCGATCTGGCGGATACGCTCGCGCGTCACGTCGAACTGCTTGCCCACTTCTTCCAGGGTGTGGTCGTTCGACATTTCCACGCCGTAACGCATGCGCAGCACTTTCGCTTCGCGCGGCGTCAGGGAATCCAGCACTTCCTTGATCACGTTGCGCATCGACGCGTGCAGCGCGGCGTCCAGCGGCGCCAGGGTGGTGTTGTCTTCGATGAAGTCGCCCAGCTGCGAATCGCCATCCTCGCCCATCGGCGTTTCCATGGAAATCGGCTCTTTCGCGATCTTCATGATTTCGCGCACCTTGTTTTCCGGCATTTCCATCTTGACGGCCAGGGTCGCCAGGTCCGGTTCGCTGCCCGTTTCCTGCATGATCTGGCGCGAGATGCGGTTCATCTTGTTGATCGTTTCGATCATGTGCACCGGCACGCGGATGGTGCGGGCCATGTCGGCGATGGAACGCGTGATGGCCTGGCGGATCCACCAGGTGGCGTAGGTCGAGAACTTGTAGCCGCGGCGGTATTCGAATTTATCCACGGCCTTCAGCAGACCGATGTTGCCTTCCTGGATCAGGTCAAGGAATTGCAGGCCGCGGTTGATGTATTTCTTGGCGATCGAAATGACCAGGCGCAAGTTGGCCACCGTCATTTCGCGTTTCGCGTGACGGGCGCGCTTTTCGCCGGCCGCCATCTGCTTGTTGATCTTGCGCAAGTCAGCCAGCGGCAGGGCCACGCGGGCTTGCAGGTCGATCATCTTCTTTTGCAGTTCCTTGACGGCAGGCACGTTGCGGCTGAGGATGGCGCTGTACGGATACTTGCAATCGACTTCGCGGTCGACCCATTCCAGGTCGCATTCATTGCCCGGGAACACCTTGATGAAGTGGGCGCGCGGCATGCCGCACTTGTTTACGCACAGTTCAAGCACGGCGCGCTCGATGTGGCGCACTTCTTCCATCTGGCCGCGCAGGGTGTCGCACAGCTTTTCCAC
>NZ_RFSK01000058.1 GCF_009923995.1 Janthinobacterium sp.
ACTCGACGCCGCTTGGGCTGAAGGCGCCGCCGCCCGCATTCGGGCCGATGGAGAAGTTGATGACGTTGACGCCATCCTTCACCGCCTGGTCGATGGCGGCCACGCTGTCGGCCGTGGCGCAGCCGTTGCGGCCCGTCGAGGCGGCCGTCCAGCAGACCTTGTAGGCGGCGATGCGCGCGCGCGGCGCCATGCCGGAAGCCTTGCCCAGCGATACGCCATTCGACGTGGCCGGCGTGCCATTGTTGCCGCCCGCCGTAGACGCCGTGTGCGTGCCATGGCCGCCGTGGCCCGTCAGGCCCGCCACGGAATCGCGCGGCGAACGGAATTCCGTCCAGTGCAGGGCCGACGTGGCGGCGCGGTAATAACGCGCACCGATCAGCTTATTGTTGCAATTGTCGGCGGAAAAACCCTCGCCCGTCTGGCAGGTGCCCTGCCAGCTGGCCGGCGGCGCGCCGTACACGACGTTGCTGCCGCTGTGGCTGGGCACGCCGTTCTCGTCGAGGCGGTCGGCAAAGGCCGCGTTCTCGGGCCAGATGCCGCTGTCGACGATGCCGATGATGATGTCTTCGCCCGCGTGCGCCTTGCCGCCCAGCTGCTCCCAGATGCCGCCCGGCTTGTCCAGGCCCAGGAAGCTGGGCGTGTAGCTCGTGTCGAGTTGCAGGATGGAATCGGCGCTGATGCTGGCCACGCCGCTGTTTTTCTTCAGGGCCCGCACTTCATCGTCCGTCAGCAGGGCGGAAAAGCCGTTGAAGACGACGCTGTACTGGTGCGTGATCTGCGCCGCGCTGACGGTTTCGGCCACGGCGGCCTGTTTGGTGTCGAGGTAGTTCAGGTAAGCCTGCACATCGGCGGCGCCCACGTTGATGCGCGCCCCTGGGGCGGGCTTGGTGGCGGCCAGGCCGTCGACCTGGCCCGTGTAGGTGGCGGCGGGCTTGTCGACCAGCTGCACGATGTAGGAACGGCGCTCCTGCGCCTGGGCCGTGTGGGCCAGGCCGGCGGCCAGCAGCAGGATGGCGAGCGAGACGGGACGTAGTTTCATCTCACGCTCCTTGCACGGTGGCGTTGACGGCGGCCTTGCCGGCGCGGCGGCGCGACAGCGCGCCGAGGGCGCCCAGGCCGGCCAGCATCAGCATGTAGGTCGACGGTTCCGGCACGGCGCTGATGTTGATGTTGTCGAGCGCGAACTGGCCCTGGTTAAAGGCGGGGAAATCGAGGGAATTGCTGCACACGCCCGTGTCGTTGAAGATGCAGGCATTGAAGGTCAGGCCCGTGAAGACCTGGCTGCTGAAGCTGCTCAGCAGGGAAGCGCTGCGGAAATAGTAATTGCCATCGCTGCCCTGGCCGGGAAACGCCAGCGAGGTGCTGATCACCTGGCCATTGCTCAGGGTGCCGCTCAGCTGCAGCTGGCCCCAGTTCATGTCCGGCAAGCCCGTGATGGGGGCGATGAAGGAATAGTCGAAGCCGGCCAGGGTAAATGCCTGGTGGTCGGCACGGGAAAAGTTCACGCCGCCATCGTTGAGGATGGCCAGGTAGTTGCCGGTGGCGCCCTGCGGGCAGGCGGCGATGTCGCACGACGACGTCACGCGGCCATCGAGGATGGCGCCCACGCCGCTGACGCCGCCGCCGGCCGCCGTGGTCGGGTCGGCCAGGAACAGCAGGTTGTAGCTCGAGGTATTGAGGGTCTGACCGCTTTCATAGATATCGGGGCGCAAGTTGTCAAAGCTCAGGACATCGGCCGTGGCCGACGCCGACCCCAGCAGGGAAAGCGCGGCGAGGGCGGCAAATATGGTGGCGCGGCCGCGGGTAGCGGGTGGAGTGGCGGCGGCGGGGGATACCCGCGCGGCATGCGATAGACGGTTCATTCTATTCCCTTGATTGTTGTGGATAGAGAGGTCGGCAGGTCTGGCGCCCGCTTTCAGCTTTTTCACAAAAGTGTCAACGAATATAGCAAATTGCACAAAATAAATAACATATTTTTAATATCATTTATTTATTTTTTATCTAACTCTGCGAAACTTTGTTTCGTTTCAGCTATGAAAATTTGAGCAAACTCAACGTTACATATGAACAACAGTTTCCCGTTTCCGCAACGTGTGCGCCAGCACGGCGGGCAGACTTCGGATAAGCTCGAAAACCGCGCCCGGCGCCGGCGCAGTCCCGCACCGTCACATCGCGGTACACCTGTTCCATCCTGGAACACTCGCGCCAGCGCACGCTGCCCGCCCGGCGCGCCCGCGCCCACCCCATGGCGGTGGCATGAAGATTGCACAACACCGGCATCGACCGTGCTCAGGGAGCTGCATCATGGAACACTATCAATTGGGCGCCAGGGCGCCTGCGCGCCCCCGGCCGGGACGCGCCGTGCTGCTGGCATGCCTGCTGGCGCCGGCCTTTTTCCTGCTCGCCGCCCGGCTGGACCTGTCAGAGCGGCTGGGGCGCGCGCTGCTGGACCAGGAACACTGGCAGCTCGACGAGCTGGCCCTGAGCCTGCTGCTGCTGGCCCTGGCGCTGGCCGGCTTCGCCGTCTGGCGGGGCCGCCAGGTGGCTGCCCTGCTGGCGCAAAACCGCGCCCTGACGCAGCGCCTGCTGCGCGCCCAGGAAGACGAACGCTGCGCGCTGGCGCGCGAACTGCACGACGAAGTGGGACAAAACTGCACGGCCATCCGCGCCGCCGCCAGCTACATCCTGCGCGCGCGCGACGGCGACCAGGCGAACGTGCAGGCCTGCGCCGCCAGCATCGCCCGCTCCTCGGAAGCGCTGCATGCCATGGTGCGCAGCATGCTGCGCCGGCTGCGCCCGCCCGTACTCGACAGCCTGGGCCTGGAGCCGGCCCTGCAGGCCCTGTGCGACAGCTGGGCGCAGCAGCACGGCATCGCCTGCCATTTCGCGCCGCAGGCCATTCCCGCCGAGCTCGACGACGGCACGGCCATCGCCATCTACCGCCTGGTGCAGGAAGGCTTGACGAACGTGGCGCGCCACGCGGGCGCCGACCGCGCCACGGTGGAATTGCGCGCCGATGCGCACGGCAGCCTGCACCTGGCCATCGAGGACAACGGCCACGGCTTGCGCCAGGGCGCGACGCAGCAAGGAGGCTTCGGCATGCTGGGCATGCGCGAGCGCGTGGCCGGCTTGCGCGGCCATATCCACTGGATCAGCGCCCTGGGCCGGGGCTTGCGCATCGAAGTGGCGATGCCGCTGGCGGCCGGCGCGCCACGGTGCGCGGCATGAACGCGGCCATGCAGGCGCACATGCACGGGGCCATGCGGCCCATCCGCGTGATGCTGGTGGACGACCACCCGGTCGTGCGCACGGGCTACCGCCGCCTGCTGGAGCAGGGCGGCGACATCGCCGTCGTGGCCGAGGCGGGCAACGGCGAAACGGCATACGGATTGCACCAGGAACAGCTGCCCGACGTGTGCGTGACGGACTTGTCCATGCCCGGCATCGGCGGCCTGGAATTGCTGCGCAAGCTGATCGCCCGCGATGCCGGCGCCCGCGTGCTCGTCTTTACCATGCACGACACGCCCCAGCTGATCGCCCGCGCGTTTGAGGGCGGCGCCTGCGGCTTCGTCAGCAAGCAGGCCGATCCGGAACACCTGATCGCGGCCGTGCGCGCCGCCCACGCGGGCCGGCGCTACCTGGACCCGCACAGCGCACCCGGCATGCTGCAGGACACGGCCGGCATGGAAGCGCAGCGCTTGAGCAGCCTGAGCCAGCGCGAGTTCGAGATCTTCCGCCTGCTGGCCGAAGGCCATAGCGCCGCCGACTGCGCCCGCCTGCTGCACGTGAGCAGCAAGACGGTGGCCAACCACCAGACGTGCATCCGTGAAAAGCTCGACGTGGCCGGCGCCGCCGCCCTCGTCCACCTGGCGCTGCGCAACGGCATCATTGAGCAGGTCCAGCCTTAAAACGCATAGCGCACGCCCACGTTCACGCTGCGCGGCGCGCCGGGCGCATAAAAGGTCGCGTTGACCATCGGATAGGCGCCGCTTACGGCGGGCAGCGGCCGGGCGGCGAAATTACCGTTGGCATCGAAACCCGTCGCGCCCAGCTGGGCCGCCGTCGTGTATTTCCGGTCGAACAGGTTATTCACCTGGGCAAACACGCTCAGCTGTCGCGTCAGCTGGTACCTGCCATTGAGTTCCACCACGGCGTAGCCGGCGCTCTTGCCCGGCCCCAGGTAGGACGGGCCGCCCGCCTCGTGCGCATTGTTTTCATTGCCGCGCGCGTAGGCACTGGAGACGGCCGTCATGGCCAGCCCGACCGTCCAGTCGCGCCCGCCTTCGTACTCCACGTGCGCCTTGAAGATATGGCTGGGCGTCAGGGGAATCCGCTTGCCGGGCGTGATGAGGATATTGCCTTCCAGGCCGGGCGCCTGCGCGTCGCTGCTGCTGTTGGCGCTGCCGTTGACGGTTTCGCGGCTTTGATACGTCGCCTGCAGCCACGTGTAATTGAGGCCGAAGTCCAGCGCGCCCGCCTTGCCATCCGCCGCCAGTTCCACGCCCTGGTGCCGCGTCTTGCCGAAATTTTTAAAATAGCCAAACCCCGCCTGGTTGTCGGCGACGAACAGGATGTCGTCGTGGTTTTCCGCGCGGAACACGCCCGCGCTCCAGCGGGCCACGCTGGCGAACTGGCCGCGCACGCCCGCTTCCCACGTCTTCGTGACGACCTGTTTCAAGGGCGGATCGCCCGCCATGGCATTGGGCAGGCGGCACGGGTTTTCCGGGTCGGCGCAGCCCAGTTCGATGGCCGTCGGCGTGCGGCTGCCTTCGTTGTAGCCCAGGTAGGCGCTCATGCCCGCGGCCGACGCATAGGCCAGGCCGATGGCGGGATTGAAGCGGCTGAAGCGGTGGTCGCCGTCGAGCGAGCCGCTGCCGCCGCCGGGCGTGATGGCGTCGCGGTTGCGCACGGTGCTGCGGTTGTAGCGGCCGGAAACGGTAACCGTCAATGCTTGATTCAACGCCATGCTGTCGCTCGCATACACGCTCCACGTGCGCATGCGCCCGCTCAAGTCGACGCGGTTGTCCACGGGCGTGCCGTCATCGTCGATTTCCGTGCCGTCGGCAAAGAAATCCACGGGCGTGATGCTGCGGTCCGGGTTCAGGTAGCCGAACTGGCTCGTCTGGCGGAAGGTGGCATGGCTGGCATCGAAGGCGGCACCGGCCGTGACGGCATGGCGCGCGCCCGCCACGTCGGCCAGCGCCGTGAGCTGGCCGGAGAACCCATGGTTTTCCTGCTCCGTGTGGCTGCGGTTGAGCATGCCGTTGCATTTCTCGGCCGGCTCGTCGTGCAGCAGCACGTTGGCGATGCAGCGCCATTTGGGAAACGGCGTATTCGATGCGTTCGCCCCGCTGGCGGGAAAGCCCGTGTAGCCGGCCGCCGCCAGGGCCGCCCGCTCGGCCGCGCCGGGCTGGTAGACGGACTGGTCGAGCGACTCATCGTTCAAGTCGCCGTTCAAGGTGTGGGTGTCGATCTTGCGGTAGTACACGTTGCCCGACAACAGCAAGGCGGCGCCGGCCTGGTGCTTGCCCGTCACGTTCAGCAGGGTCGACTTGTTTTCCGTCAAGTCCGGCTTGGTGTAGACGCTGCGGTAGTCGCGCGCCAGCAGGCGCTGCTCCTGCAAGCCATTGCCCGTCAGCGCATTGTCCGCGTGGGCCACGGTGACGGCGATATCGGTGCGCGCATCGCTCCAGCCCAGCTTGCCGAACAGCTGGCGCACGTCGGACGGCGAATCGTCGCGCCAGCCATCCTCCTTGAAGCGGTTGCCCGTCACGTACCAGTGCCAGCCCTGCGCATTGCTGCCGCCATGCTCGACTTCCACGCCGCGCCGTCTGTCGGCGCCCAGGCGTGCCTCGATGGCCGTGCCGGGGCTGCTGCGGCCATCCTTGGTCTGCAGGGCCAGCGCGCCGCCCAGGGTATTCAAGCCGAACAGGGGATTCGAGCCAGGCATCAGGGTCAGCGATTCGATGGCCATGCGCGGGATCAGGTCCCAGCTGACGACGTCGCCGAACGGCTGGTTCAGCCGCATGCCGTCCAGATACACGGACAGGCCTTGCGGCGTGCCCAGCAGGGGCGAAGCCGTGTAGCCCCGGTAGCTGACGTCGGGCTGGAAGGGGTTGTTCTGCACCTCGTTCACGACGACGCTGCCCAGGTTGCGGCGCAGGAAGGCGGACAGGTCGAGCGCGCCGCTGCGGGCGATCTGCTGCGCGCCGGCCGTCTGCACGGGCGCGGCGATGGCATCGCGCGGCTGCTCCACGGTGGGCAGCGGCATGCTGCCCGTGATGATGACGGTGGGCAAGTCGCCCGAGGTGGCCAGATTTGCGGCCGGGCTGGCGTCAGCGCCCAGGTCGGCAGCGTGCGCCTGGCACAGCGCCATGGCGGCGGCGGCCAATAAAGTCAGTTTCATGCGGGTCCCCAGTGTTATCGTGGTTTTTATTACTGTCCAGTATCGGACAGTCACCGGGCGATGGGCTAGGGAAAAACTCCCGCCGTGCAGGCAGACTTATCGCTGCAAGGGTAGATAACTTTGCTTGAGCTGGCGCAAGACAAAGCTCGATTTGCTGTGGCGGATGCCGGGAATTTTATATAAACGCTCGCGCAGCAGGCGTTCGTAGTCGCGCGTGTCGCTCACGGCGATGCGCAGGTAGTAATCGTAGTCGCCGGACACAAGAAACGCTTCCAGCACTTCGGGAATCATGGCCAGCGCGTGGCCGAACTCGAACAGGGCCTCGTCGGAATGGTCGTCCAGCGTCACTTGCACGATGACGGTGTCGGCCAGCCCCACCTTGGCCGCGTTGACGTTCACCGTGTAGCCTTCGATGACGCCGTCATCCTCCATGCGCTTGATGCGCGCCCAGCACGGCGAGGACGTCAGGCCTACCCTGGCGCTCAGTTCATGCAGGCTGATGCGGGCATCCTGCTGCAGGGCCGTCAGGATGGCGAGGTCGAATTTATCCAGCTTCATTCTGTTCATTCCTCATTTTGCAGCAAATTTTGCTGAAGTTTCCATTCTATACGAGAAAACCAGCAGCCTTTTCTGCCGCATCAGGCAGAAAATAGGCACATGAAACCAGACCACGCCGCCCTCCTCGTCCCGCCATCCGATGCCCCCATGCCGCGCAACGGCGCCAGCATCCTCATCGACACCCTGCTGGCGCTGGGCGTCGACACCGTCTTCGGCTATCCGGGCGGCGCCGTGCTGCCCCTGTACGATGCGCTGCATGCCCAGCCCCGTCTGCGCCACGTGCTCGTGCGCCACGAGCAGGCGGCCGTGCACGCGGCCGAGGGCTACGCGCGCAGCACGGGCCGCCCCGGCGTCGTCTTCGTCACGTCCGGCCCCGGCATGAGCAACACCACCACGGGCTTGCTCGACGCCCTGTGCGATTCCATTCCCGTGCTCTGCATCAGCGGCCAGGTGGCCACCGCCAGCATCGGCACGCATGCCTTCCAGGAATGCGATGCGCTGGGCATTTCCCGCCCCGTCACCAAGTGGAACCGGCAAATCCGCTCGGCCGATGAAACGGCGGCCGTCGTGCGCGCAGCCCTTGCGCAAGCCACGCAGGGCAGGCCCGGCCCCGTGCTGGTCGACTTTCCCAAGGACTTGCAGCTGGCCCTGGCGCAGGAAAGCCCGGCGCCCGCCCCCGCCACGCCCTCCCCGCTGCCGCTGCCGCCAGGCGCCGATATCGAACTGGCCGTCAGCCTGATCGCCTCCGCGCGCCGGCCCGTATTCTATGGCGGCGGCGGACTCATCAATTCTGGCGACGCCGCCTGCGCCACCTTCGCACAACTGGTGAAGCTGGCCGCCGCGCCGTGCACCCTCACCCTGCTGGGCCTGGGTGCCTTTCCCGCCGCGCACCCGGCCTTCCTCGGCATGCTGGGCATGCACGGCACCCTGGAAGCGAACCTGGCCATGCACCATGCGGACCTCATCGTCTGCGTCGGCGCCCGCTTCGACGACCGGGTCACGGGCCGCCTGGACGCCTTCTGCCCGGGCGCGAAAATCATCCACGTCGACATCGACCCGGCGTCCATCGGCAAGGTGGTGCGCGCCGACGTGGCCCTGCGCGGCGATTGCGCCCCCGTGCTGGCCGCCCTGCTGGCGCAGCTGCGCGGACGCTTGCTGGCGGACCGCCAGCCGTGGTGGCAGCGCATCGACGGCTGGCGCGCGCAGGACAGCCTGGCGTTCGACGACACGCCGGACGTGATCGCGCCGCAGGCGCTGATGCGGCGGCTGCAAGCGGCGCTGGACGGCATGGATGGCGGCGACGCCATCGTCTCCACCGACGTGGGCCAGCACCAGATGTGGGCGGCGCAGCATCTGCGCTTCGCGCAGCCGCGCCGCTGGCTGACGTCGGGCGGCGCCGGCACCATGGGGTATGGCTTGCCGGCCGCCATCGGCGCGCAGGTCGCCCATCCGGACAAATGCGTCGTGTGCGTCAGCGGCGACGCCTCGATTCTGATGAATATCCAGGAACTGGCCACCGCCGTGCAGCACCGCCTGCCCGTGAAAGTCGTGCTGTCGAACAATGGCTACATGGGCATGGTGCGCCAGTGGCAAGAGCTCATCCACGGCGGGCGCTACAGCCACAGCTATACGGAAGCCCTGCCCGACTTCGTCGCCCTGGCGCGGGCCTTCGGCTGGCAGGCGCACACGGTCAGCCGGCGCGATGAGCTCGACGGGGCGCTGGCGGCCTGCCTGGCGTCCGATGGGCCGTACTTCCTCGACGTGCGCGTGCATGGCGCGGAAAACTGCTTCCCCATGATGGCGCCGGGCGCGGCGCACCATGAAGTGACCTTGCGCAAGGATGTCGTCTACACCGGATAAGAAAACCAGTTTAATTCCAGACCCGGTAGATCCAGTAGCTTTCGTCGTCGCGCATGGCGCGCGCCAGCTCGGTGGGAGTCAAGCCCGTGATTTCGCGCGTCTCGCGGCAGAAATGGGCCTGGTCGGCGTAGCCGCCGCTGGCGGCGATGTCGGACCAGGACGCCGTGCCCTGCAGGATGGCGCCCCGCTCGTCGAGGAACAGCTGTTCCGCGCGGCGCATGCGGCGCAGGGTGCGCATGGGCTGGCCGGCCCAGGCCTTGATGCGGCGCTCGACGTTGCGCGCGCCGCTGGCCAGGCCCGTCGATGCCGCCTGCACGCCCAGGCGGCGCACCCAGTCCTGCACGGCGCCGGCGGCCCCGTCGCTGCCTTGGCGCGCCTGCTGCCAGCGCGGCGCGAGGAACGCTTCCACCAGCGCGATGCGCGTCTCGTCGTCGGGCGCGGCCAGCACGGCGCCGGAGAGGGCCTGCCAGTCGGCGCCGAACACGGCATCGAACGGACGGAACTGGTCCAGCAAGGCATCCATCGGGACGCCCGTCAAGGCATGCAGGGCGGCCGGATAAAACATCACGATGAAGCTATGCACGGGGCCGGGGTTGTAGCTGACCAGCGGATACGAGCGGGGGCCGCCGAACAAGGCGGACGGCATGCGCACGTCCGTCAGCGCCAGGCCCGGCACGGCCGCTTCCACGTCGCCCGCGATGGTCCAGATGATGCTGCACATGGGCGCGGCGGGAAAGCGGTTCAGGCGCTGGGCCGGCGGCAGCAGCGGGCAGCGCGTGGTGTCGCGCACGAGGATGGCGCGCACGCAGGAGGCGAGCGCGGTGCGCGGCGCGATCAGGCGCGTGACGGGTGCGGGAGTCGGTGTGGAAGCCATGACGGCCATTGTAGCGGGATTTTTTGCTGCGCCACGCTGTCGTAAACGTTCAATACAAGCGGGCCGCCATCGCGTAGAGTATGGTTATTATTGCAAGCAATCCTCATACTTTTACCGTATCGACAGGAGATGTCCATGCCGCCACTCGACCACGCCGCCGCGCCCGCCATCGCGCGGCCCTTGCGCCAGATCCGCCGCCTGCCGGGGCCGTTCGCCCTGCCCATCGTCGGCAACAGCCTGCAGATCAAGCTCACGCGCATCCACCGCGACGTGGAAGAGTGGGTGCGGCGCTACGGTCCCTACCTGCGCGTCTGGTTCGGCCGCACCCTGGTGCTGGTGGTGGCCGACAGCGAGGCCGTCGGCGCCGTGCTGCGCGACCGGCCAGACGGTTTCCGCCGCCCCCTGAGCAGCGCCCTCGTCTCCGAGGAAATGGGCGGTATCCCCGGCCTGTTCCTGGCCGAGGGCACGGAATGGCGCAACCAGCGCCGCATGGTCATGGCCGGCATGGCGCCCGGCGCCATCAAGGCCTATTTTCCCGCGCTGGTGACGGTGGCGCAGCGCCTGCGGCGGCGCTGGCATCTTGCCGCCACGCAAGGCCAGGCGATCGACCTGGACGGCGACCTGAAACGCTACACGGTCGACATCATCGCCGGCCTGGCCTTCGGCACGGAAGTCAATACGCTCGAATCGGGCGAGGACGTGATCCAGCGCCACATGGATGCCATCCTGCCCGCCGTGGCGCGGCGCAGCCTGTCCATGTTCCCCTACTGGCGCTATGTCAAGCTGCCCATCGACCGGCGCCTGGACCGCGACGTGGCGGCCCTGTCCGCCGCCGTGGCCGACCTGGTGCAGCAGGCGCGCACGCGCATGGCGCATGACCCGGCGCGGCGCGAACGCCCGCCCAACCTGCTCGAAGCGATGATCGCCGCCGCCGACCTGGAAGGCAGCGGCGTGACAGACCGCAACGTCGCCGGCAATGTGCTGACCATGCTGCTGGCGGGCGAAGACACGACGGCCAACACGCTGTCCTGGATGATCTACCTGCTGCAGCGCCACCCGCACACCCTGGCGCGGGCGCGCGAGGAAGTGCGGCGCCTGGCGCCCGACGCGGCCCGCTTCACCATCGAGCAGATGGACAGCCTCGATTACCTGGGCGCCTGCGCCAGCGAGGCCATGCGTCTAAAACCCGTGGCGCCCTTCCTGCCCGTCGAGGCCCTGCGCGACACGGTCATCGGCGATATCGCCGTGCCGGCCGGCACCCTGGTGTGGTGCGTGATGCGCCACGACACGGTATCCGATGCGCACTTTCCCGAGGCGCAGGCGTTCCAGCCCGAGCGCTGGCTGGCCGAGGGCGGCGAGGTAAACAACAAGCGCGCCGCCATGCCCTTCGGCGCCGGCTTGCGCACGTGCCCGGGCCGCTATCTGGCCTTGTTGGAAATCAAGATCGCCATGGCCATGCTGCTGGGCAGCTTCGACATCGCCGGCGTCGACACGCCCGATGGCGGCGAGGCGCAGGAACTGATGGGCTTTGTCATGTCGCCCATCGGCCTGACGCTGCGCCTGGCGCCGCCGCAGTGATACCATGGGGACCTTCCGTCCATTCGATCCTTCCCCATGACCATCCGCCTGGAATCGCCGCAGCAAGCCGACGTGCAGACCCTGATCGCCGAGCTTGATGCATATCAACAGACCCTGTATCCGGCCGAGTGCGTCTACTCGCTGGACCTGGCGTCCCTGCCGCCGGACAGCCTGCTGTTCGCCGTCGCCCGCGATGCCGATGGCCGGGCGCGGGCTTGCGGGGCCATCGTCGTCACGCCCGCATTCGGCGAGGTCAAGCGCATGTACGTGCACCCGGACAGCCGCGGCCTGGGCCTGGCGAAACGCTTGCTGGCCCTGCTGGAAGCACAGGCGCTGGCGCGCGGCTGCCGCCTGCTGACCCTGGAGACGGGCATCCACCAGCCCGAGGCCATCGCCCTGTACGCGCGCCACGGCTATCAGCGGCGGGGGCCGTACGGCGACTATCCCGATGACCCGTTCAGTGTCTTCATGGAAAAACCGCTGCCGGTGGCCGCATGAGCGCGCCCGCCGACAGCTTGCTCGACATCCGCGCGCGCCTGCGCGCCTTTGCCGACGAGCGCGACTGGGACCAGTTCCACACGCCGAAGAACCTGGCCATGGCCCTGTCCGTGGAAGTGGCGGAACTGGTGGAGCATTACCAGTGGCTGCCCACGGGCGCCGATGGCGAACTGGACGAGGCGAAACGCACGGGCATCCGCCACGAACTGGCCGACGTGCTGATGTACCTGGTGCGCCTGGCCGACAAGAGCGGCGTCGACCTGCATGGGGCCGTGCTGGAAAAGATGGCGCTCAATGCGCAGAAGTATCCGGCGCAGCAGGTGCGCGGCGATGCGCGCAAATACAGCGAATACTAAGAACCTGTCCCAGCAGATGAATACGTCCCCTGCCGGCGCCCCCCAGAAGCGGAGACTGCGTTGTTCGTCATTGCGCGGCTCGCCACGCGTCCTCCTCACGCCTTGTCCGCGCTCCTGATCGACTGCCAGCAGAAGACGCTCCCTGCTGGGATAGGCTCCGAGTCCCCCATCCGTGCGTGGCTGTGGCGCGAAAAGGCGTAGCATTCAGGCATGCGCATTCATCTCTCACTGCTGCTCGCTTGCCTGCTCCACGCCCCAGTTGCGCTGGCGCAAACCGCGCCCGTGCCGCAGGTAAAAGTGGATGCCACGCGCGACCCGGTCGATAAATCCTACCGCAAGATGCTGCAGGGCGTGGACCGCTTCGAGCGCGACCATGCGCTGGCGCCCCAGGCGACCCTGCGCTTCCGTTTGCTGCCGCGCCAGCCCGGCGTGGACATGACGGGCGTACAGCTGCGCATCGCCGGCGACACGATCAGCATCCCCCTGCCCCTGGCGGAAGACAACAGCTTTGCCCCCGTGCGCAACGCGCAGGCCGCGCGCGAGGACGCCGTGCTGATCGCCAACCGCAAGGCCACGACCATGAGCTGGCGCGCACAGGTCATCACGCCCGGCTTGCCGCCCGGCACGCGGCGCCTGGGCGACCTGCGCCTGGAATGCCGCGCCGGCATGGATTCGGGGCTGATCTCGAACGACCCGCAAATCATCGCCTGGTTGTCGAGCATGCTGTACAGCACGGACAAGGTGTGTTCCGAGCCGGACGGCAACTACCTGTTCTTCACGGAGCGCCCCCTGTTCGGCGTCACCCTCGTGCATGGCGAGCGCCGCCTGGCGCTGCCGTTTCGCATGCTGTACGCGGGCGGCGAGCAGACGCCCGCCTCGCTGCCCTACTGCGATTGCCAGGTCTTGCTCGACCGCACGTACTACGCCCCCCTGTGGGATACGAGCTGGCCCGACGACACCTTGCTGGAATTTAGCTATATGGACGAGGTGGCGCCATGAAGCGGCTGTCGCTGATCGTGCTGGTGCTGCTGGCCGGGTGCTCCGGCACGCGCGCCTTGCAAGCGAGCAAGAATGTGCCCTACGCTACCCTGGAACAGGTGGTGCAGGTGGGCAGCAGCACGCGCGAACAGGTACGCGCCGCGCTGGGCGAGAGCACGTCCATCCGCTTCGACAGCGGCACGGAAGTGTGGATGTACACCTACCCCGCGGCCTCGGGCGCGCAGGGCGAATATGTCATTCTGTTTGGCGGGGATGGGGTGGTGCGCAAGGTGCGCAGCGGGGAAGTGTACCGGCTTGAAAAATAGGCTTGAACCCAAGGGCAAGGGCCGGGGGGGAATGCTCCCCATGGGCAGCATTCCCGTCACGCAGTGACTGACCCCGGTCTTTCCAGGGTGTATTAGCGTGCCTTTAACAGCGCCCTGGTCGCCATGCCCGCGCCCACGCTGCGGCCCACGCCCGTGGCCTTGCGCTTGGGCGACGCCTTCAGCTTGAAGATGCCGATCGACTGGGCCACGCTGTCGGTGCGCTGCGCCAGGTTGGCGGCGGCCGCGGCCGCTTCTTCCACCAGCGCCGCATTCTGCTGCGTGATGCCATCCATGTGGATGACGGCCTGGTTGACCTGGCCGATGCCCTGGTTCTGCTCGCGCGTGGTGGAGGAAATCTCGTCCATCACTTCCGTCACCCTGGCCACGGAGGCGATCACTTCCGTCATGGTGGCACCCGCATTGCTGGTCAGCACGCTGCCCGCGTTCACGGTGGCAATCGAATGGTCGATCAGGTTTTTCACCTCTTTCGCGGCCGTCGCCGAGCGCTGCGCCAGGCTGCGCACTTCGCCCGCCACGACGGCAAAGCCGCGGCCATGCTCGCCCGCCCGGGCCGCTTCCACGGCCGCGTTCAAGGCGAGGATATTCGTCTGGAAGGCGATGCCGTCGATGAGGCCGATGATGTCGAGGATCTTGCGCGACGAGGTGCTGATCTCGTCCATCGTGGTGACCACTTCGCTGACGATGGTGCCGCCCTTGGCGGCGATGGTCGAGGCCTGCGCCGCCAGGTCGTTGGCCGTGGCCACGTGATCGGCGCTGTTTTGCACGGTGGACGTCAGCTGCTCCATGCTGGCGGCCGTCTGCTCCAGGCTGGACGCCTGCGATTCCGTGCGGCCGGACAGGTCCATATTGCCCGTAGCGATCTCCGCCGTGGTGATGCGGATATCCTCGAAGTTGGCGCGCACGTCGCCGATGATGCTGTGTAAGTTGATATTTGTCTGGCGCAAGGCCGCCATCAATTGACCCATGTCATCGTCGCGCACCTTGTCGATGACGCCCGTCAAGTCGCCGCCCGCCATCTTGCGCGCCACGGTGATGGCCTCGCCCAGGGGCGCGACGAGGGAATTGTGCAAATGGGCCCAGAAATACAGCATCAATGCCACGGCGGCGGCCGCAGCGCCGCTGAGCCAGCTGCGCGTGGCCGTGCTCGTGTCGCCATCGATATTCCACACGGCGCAGCCGAGCACGGCCAGCACGACGCCAAAGGCGATGCAATGCAGGGCCAGGTCCTGCGACAGGGTCAGCTTGCGCCATTCGGCTAGCTTGGCGGCCCAGCCCTGGCGCACGACGCGGCCATTGCGGATGGCCAGGTTGGCGGCATTGCCGTCCTTGAAACCTTTATACAGGGCGGCCGCTTCGTTGATCTGCTCGCGCGTGGGCTTGGTGCGCACGGACATATAGCCGATCGGGCGGCCGTTTTCGATGACGGGGGTGATATTGGCGAAGACCCAGTAGAAATCGCCATTCTTGCAGCGGTTCTTGACCATGCCCGTCCACGGCATGCCGCTCTTGATCGTCGCCCACAGGTCCGCAAACGCTTCGGCAGGCATATCGGGATGGCGCAGGATATTCTGTGGTGCACCCAGCAGTTCCATTTCTGAAAAGCCGCTGACTTCAATGAAATACTGATTAGCGTAATTGATGTTTCCCTGTAAATCCGTGGTGGAAACAATCGTCATGCCTTCATTTAATACGTATTCATTTTGCGTGATAGGCGTGTTGACCCGCATCGTCGCTCCTCTATTTTTTTCAACTAGCATAACAAAAACATAAAAACAATATACCACATCAAGCACGGACGAGATATCGCCCCGGCGACAGTGACGCTGGTCAAACAATATAATAAAAAGCAATTGTTTTATGTTTTAGAATTTACTTTGATTCAACTTCATTGGTTTAATTGAAATTTGAAATGTTAATCCGCAGCACACGGAATAATTAATTAAATATTATTTATTGTTGCTGTACGCGATAAACAAGGCGCATGGGACGGGTAAACGGCGGCGCTGTCGCCAATACCATGGCAAGCACCCGGGGATTACCATTGCATTAATAATGCAGCGATAAGGTTCGTTTCTTCAGGGAAAATAAAAACTGGCGCGAGCGCGCCAGTGGGGAATATGTCTCCAATCCGCGACACAGGCGCCGGGGAGGCGCCTGCGCAGGGATGGCTTACTTGAACGTTTTGCGCGGCGACTTCGGACGCGGTGGCGCAGGCTTGCGCTCCGTCGTGCCGTCATCGAGGCTGATGCGCAGCTTCTGGCCCGACACCACGACCGATTTCAGGTGGTCGAGGATTTCCGGCGGCATGCCTTCCGGCAGGTCCAGCACGCTGTAGTTGTCAAAGATATCGATGCGGCCGATATGCTTGGCTTCCAGGTTCGCTTCGTTGGCGATGGCGCCGACGATGTTGCTTGGCGTCACGGCGTGCTCACGGCCCACTTCGATGCGGTAGGCCGTCACGCCCGGGCGTGGACGCTCCTTCTTCGGCGCGCGCGGTGCCGGCGCGGCGTCGCCCGCGTCCGCTGCCGCGGACTTGGCGGCGAACGGCTTGCGCGGCGCGGCTGGCGGCGCCAGGTCCGGCGCGTCGCCGTCGCGGCTGATGCGCAGCTGCTGGCCCGCCACCCACACGGTTTTCAGCTGGTCCAGCAATTCTTTCGGCATGCTGTCTGGCAAGTCCAGGACGCTGTAGTCGTCATAGATTTCGATGCGGCCGATGTTTTTCGAATCGATGCCCGCTTCATTGGCGATAGCGCCCACGATATTGCCCGGCTTCACGCCATGCTGATGACCTACCTCAATGCGGAAGGTTTGCATGCCGGCGTCGGCCGGACGCTGGATGCGTTCCTTTTTCGGGAAGGCCGGGCGCTCGCTGCGTTCGAAGCGGTCGCCGCGCTCGAAACGCTCGTTGCGTTCCGGACGGTCGAAGCGGTCCTGGCGCGCAGGACGGTCGTCCTGCCACGTGGCTTGCTCGCGCGCCTTGTTCTTGTCCAGCAGCAGCGGCACATTGCCACGCGCCATCTTCGCCAGGGCGGCGGCGATTTCGATGGCGGGAATGTTCTGTTCGCGCTCGAAATCCTCGATCAGCGACTGGAACTGTTCCAGTTCGCCCAGGGCCAGGGTTTCGCTGATCTGTTCCTTGAACTTGGCGATGCGCACGTCGTTGACGGCCTGGATGGTGGGCAGTTCCAGCATGCCGATCGGCTGACGCGTGGCGCGTTCGATGGAGCGCAGCAAGTTCTTTTCACGCGGGGTGATGAACAGAATCGCTTCGCCGCTGCGGCCGGCGCGGCCCGTGCGGCCGATGCGGTGGGTGTAGCTTTCCGGATCGTGCGGCACGTCGTAGTTGACGACGTGGCTGATGCGCTCGACGTCCAGGCCGCGGGCGGCCACGTCGGTCGCCACGAGGATGTCGATCTTGCCGTCTTTCAACTGCTGGATCGTGCGCTCGCGCTGCGCCTGCTGGATGTCGCCATTGATGGCGGCCGCCGAGAAGCCGCGGGCTTGCAGCTTGCTGGCCAGCTCTTCCGTGCCCAGCTTGGTGCGGGCGAAGATGATCATGCCGTCGAACGCTTCCGCTTCCAGGATGCGGGTCAGCGCGTCGAGCTTGTGCATGCCCGACACGAGCCAGTAGCGCTGGCGGATGTTGTCGGCCGTGCCCGTCTTGGCGGCGACCGTCACTTCGGCCGGGTTCACCAGGTAGGTCGTGGCGATGCGCTTGATGACGGAAGGCATGGTGGCCGAGAACAGGGCCGTCTGATGGCCTTCCGGCGTTTCTTGCAAGATGCGTTCGACGTCGTCGATAAAGCCCATGCGCAGCATTTCATCGGCTTCGTCGAGTACCAGGGTCTTCAGCTTGGACAGGTCGAGCGAACCCTTGTCCAGGTGGTCGATGACGCGGCCAGGGGTACCGACGACGACGTGCACGCCGCGGCGCAGGGCCGACAGCTGCGGGCCGTAGCTTTGGCCGCCGTAGATCGGCAGCACGTGGAAGCCGGGAATGTGGGCGGCATACACCTGGAACGCTTCGGCGACCTGGATGGCCAGTTCGCGCGTCGGTGCCAGGACCAGGGCTTGGGGTGAGCTTTGTTTCAGATCAATGCGCGACAGGATAGGCAAGGCGAAGGCGGCGGTCTTGCCCGTGCCCGTTTGCGCCTGGCCCAGCACGTCGCGGTTCGCGAGCAATAATGGAATCGTGGCCGCCTGGATAGGCGACGGTGTTTCGTAACCGACATCCTTGAGCGCGCGAACCAGCGGCTCGCTCAGGTTAAGGTCGGAAAATAAGGAAATTGGTGTATCAGACATGAAATCACTCACAAGTTCGCTCGAATCGCCCAATGCGAAAGAGTGTAGCCGCTAGTTTACTCTTTACTGGACCTTACCGGGTGGAACGAGGCCGCAGAACGCCGTTTTTTGCGGCATATCGGCCGAAAAAATCCAGAAACATCGGCGATCCGCACGCAATTGACGCGTGCTTTCGGCAATATTGAACGATACACAACGATGTCCGCGCTGCTCAAATTCCAGGCAGCAACGGTGACGGCGGACGCGGCGGCAATGCCGCGCGCGCCCTGCCCGGCGCCGGCCTCAGGTGCGCAAAAACTCCAGCAAGTCCTCGTTCAGGCGGTCCTTGTGCGTCGTCGCCAGGCCGTGCGGCGCGCCCGCGTAGACGAGCAGCTTGCTGCCGATGATGAGTTCGGCCGTGCGCCGCGCCGAGGCGGCAATCGGCACGATCTGGTCATCGTCGCCGTGGATCACCAGGGTGGGCACGTCGAATTTGCCCAGGTCCGCCGTGAAATCCGTCTCGGAAAACTGCTTGATGCACAGGTAGGCGGCCGGCATGCCCGCCTGCATGCCTTGCAGCCAGAAGTGGTCGCGCACGCCCTGCGACGGCGTGGCGCCGGGCCGGTTGTAGCCATAGAAGGCCTCGCTCAAGTCGCGGAAGAAGGCGCTGCGGTCGGCCTGCACGCCGGCGCGGATGCCGTCGAACACGGACAGCGGCAGGCCCAGCGGATTGTCCGCCGTCTGCAGCATCAGCGGCGGCACGGCGCCCACGAGCACGGCGCCGGCCAGGCGATCCGTGCCGTGGCGGCCGATGTAGCGCGCCACTTCGCCGCCGCCCGTCGAATGGCCCACCAGGGTGGCGCCCGTCAAGTCCAGCGCCGTGATCAGCGCGGCCAGATCGTCGGCATAGGTGTCCATGTCGTTGCCCTGGAAAGGCTGGCTGGAGCGGCCGTGGCCGCGCCGGTCGTGGGCGATGACGCGGTAGCCATGCGAGGCCAGGTAAAACATCTGGTCTTCCCAGGCGTCGGACGACAATGGCCAGCCGTGGCTGAAGACGACGGGCGGGCCGCTGCCCCAGTCCTTGTAGTAGATCAAGGTACCGTCGGCGGTACGCAGGGTATTGCTCGATTGCACGGTGTGATCGCTGCTGCTCATGGAACGCTCCTTGTCGGTGGGCCAGCAGCCATTGTGGCCGCAATCGGCTTGCCCGCGCCGCGCGCTACGCCCAAGCCTTTGCGGTAGAGTAAGATTGCCGCTGCTTTGCTTTCCCATATTCACTTTTGGAGTTGCCATGCGTTCTACCTTCGTTCTCGCCGCCAGCCTGCTCAGCACGGCCGCCCTCGCCCAGCCCACCGTCGCCGAAGCGCCGCTGCGCGCCCATTTGTCCTTCCTGGCCGACGACTTGCTCGAAGGGCGCGGCACGGGCCAGCGCGGCGGCGACCTGGCCGTGCGCTACCTGGAAACGCAGGCGGCCGTGGCCGGCCTGCAGCCCTTGAAGGATGGCAGCTACCGCCAGGCGCTGACCATCGTCGGCAGCAAGGCCTTGCCATCGAGCAAAGTCACCTTCAGCGCGGGCGGCAAGACCTTGTCTCCCGTCTTCGGCCAGGACATCGTCTTCGGCGCATCCAACGGCAAGGAACACGTGGCGTTCGACGCGCCCGTCGTGTTCGCCGGCTACGGCATCCGCGCGCCCGAGGAACGCTGGGACGATTTCAAGGGCATCGACCTGAAGGGCAAGCTCGTCATCATGATGGTCAACGACCCGCAGCCCACCGCGGCCGAGCCGAACCGCTTTGCCGGCAAATCGCTCACCTACTACGGCCGCTGGGTCTACAAGTACGAGGAAGCGCTGCGCCAGGGCGCGGCCGGCGTCTTGCTGATCCACACGACGGAATCGGCCTCGTATCCGTGGTCGGTGCCGGCCAACGGCTTCGGCCACGAGCGCTTCAGCCTGGCCGGCGCGGGCAATGCCATGGAAGGCTGGCTGCAGGAAGATGCGGCGCGCGCCCTGTTCCAGGCGGGCGGGCAGGACCTGGACGCCCTGCGCGCCCAGGCGGAAACGCGCGAGTTCCGCCCCGTGGCCCTGAATGCCACCGTCAAGGTACAGCTCGACAGCCAGGTGCGCAGCATCGAGCAGTTCAACGTGGCCGGCATCGTACCCGGCACGGACCCGCAGCTGAAGGACGAGGCCGTGATTTATTCGGCCCACTGGGACCACCTGGGCAAGGATGACGAAGGCAGTGCGCGCGCGGGCCAGAGCGACCACATCTACAACGGCGCCATCGACAACGCCTCGGGCGCGGCGGCCCTGCTGGCCATGGCGCAGGTTGCGGTCAAGCAGCCGGCGCGCCGCACGCAGATCTTCCTGTGGCCGGCGGGCGAGGAAACGGGCATGCTGGGCAGCACGGCGTACACGCGCGCGCCCCTGTGGCCGCTGGCCAAGACGGCCGCCGACCTGAACCTCGACAGCATGAATTTCGTCGGCAAGACGCACGACATCGGCGTGGCCGGCGCCGAGCGCAGCAGCCTGTACGCGAGCGCCGCCAAGGTGGCCAAGCGCATGGGCCTGCGCCTGGCGCCCACCATCCCCGACCTGTCCGGCGCCTTTTACCGGGCCGACCACTTCGCCTTTGCCAAGGCGGGCGTGCCGGCCTTCAACGTGGGCTCGGCCGTGTTCTCGGGCGACGGCTCCTTCAACTTCGTCAAGGACCCGAAAGCGTCCAGCGAGCGCCTCGTCGCCTTTAAAAAGGATTACCACCAGGTCACGGACGAGTACCACCCGTCGTGGGACCTGTCGGGCATGGTGCAGCAGGCGCAATTCACCCTGAACCTGGGCTATGAAGTGGCAAACGACAAGAACTTGCCTACCTGGAACAAGGGCGAGGCGTTCGGCAAGGTCAAACGTTAAGACTGTCCACGCATAAAAAAACACCGGCCTTGGCCGGTGTTTTTACTGGTCACCTGCAGTCTGACCCGCAGTGCTTAAATCGCCATGATGCGTTTCAGATCGACGAATGCCGTTTCGTACAGGTGCTGGAAGGCGCCGATCATGACCTCTTCCACGCCCTCGGCCGCGTCGAACTCGCTCGACCATTCCGCCACGCAGGAAGCGCCGCCCGGCTCGCCCGTGACGCGCAGGGTGGAACGGTAGTTCTTGACGGGAATCGGTCCCGAGACGATGGTGTAGCTGTAGCTCTTGTCCGCTTCGCTGTAGCTTTGCAGGCGTTCGGCGATGACGGCGCCGTCCGTGGTTTTCAGGCGGCGCACGCGGCCGCCATGTTCGGACAGGCTGGTCTTGATCGAACTCGACCATTCAGCCAGCGACTGGAAGCCGCCGATAAAATCCCACACGCGTTCGGCGCTTGCCGCCAATGTTACAGAAACAATTACTTGGGCCATCTTTAATTCGGTTCCTCATCCAGGTTTGCCGGGCGCGGCGCCCGGCCGGCCGGAGTTGCCCGGCACAGCCGCTATTTTAGCGCCCATGCAGCTTTGCTGCTGGGCGCGTATCGGCTGGGACATGGCCGGCAGGCCCGCCTGGCGAGGACGTCCTACAGATTCTCCGCCAAGAAAATCAGCGAATTGCCGTGCGCTAGGGCGGCGGCGCGCTGCTGGTAGCTGTCGCGGTGGGTGCAGTTGAAACCGTGTTCGGCGCCCGGATACAGGTGGATTTCCACGTCCTGCCGGTCTTCGAAGCGCACGGCGATCTGTTGCACGGCTTCCGGCGGAATATGGCTGTCCTGGCCGCCGAAATGCATCAGCAGCGGCACCTTGATCTGGTCGGCCAGGTCCAGCTTGTTCTGGATGCCGCCGCCGTAGTAGGCGATGGCCACGTCGACCAGGCCCGCCGCGGCCGTCTGGAACGACAAACGGCCGCCGAAGCAGTAGCCGATCGCGGCCAGCTTGCCCGTCACTTCGGGACGCGCGCGCAGGGCGGCGATGGTGGCCTTGATATCGCTCAAGGCGTGCTCGTTGTCGGTCGCCTGCATCAGTTCCACGGCGCGCTTCCAGCCGGCCGCGTCATAGCCCAGCTCGATGTGCGCGCCGGCGCGCCAGAACAGGTCCGGCACCAGCACCACGTAGCCGTCGGCGGCGTACTGGTCGGCCACGGCGCGGATGTGCTCGTTGACGCCAAAAATTTCCTGCAACAGGATGATGGCGGGACCCTTGCCCACGTGCGGCACGGCCAGGTAAGCCTGGAAACTGCCGTCCGGGCCGGCGATATCGATCCACTGCGAAGTTGTGCTCATAGAAACTCCAGTCTGATGTTGGGGGAATGCCACAGCCAGGCATGTTACTGGTTTTTTCCCCCGCCTGCGCCGGCACGCCCAAGCCGGCACGACCGCATTGACAAAGATCTAATACAGTTCGCGCAGGTAAATCACGGGACCGGACTTGAACACGCCGAACACGGCGCGTCCCACGGTGCTGGGCAGGTAAGGCAGGCTGCCCACGGAAACATCGACGCTGCCCGCCACGCCGGGCGCCAGCAGCACCAGCTGGCCGTTGGGCGATGGCAATACCCCGCTGGCAAAGGTGTAGCTGCCGTTCTGCACTTTCGTCGCGCCATTGCAGGTGCCCGCACCGAGTCCCTGGCGGCAATTGGCCAGGATCACGCCGGCCTGGGTGAACTGGGTGGCGCTGTCCGATACATTGCCCAGCCAGCTGCCATTCCAGTATTGCACCTGCACGGGCAGGCGGATCGGCAGGCGCTCGGAACCATAGCTGTTGGGCACCATGATGCGGCCCGTGAGCACGGTCAGCCGCGCTTCCGTGCCGGCATCGGACGGCGCCGACGTCACGGTGGCGCCCGCATAGGGGGTGGTGGCGCGGAACAGCACGTCGGTCGGCGGCGCCAGCGCGACCGTACCGGCCGGCACGGCATATGCGCCGGGAAAGCGGTAGGCGATCTGGCTGCTGGCCACGCCCGTCGTGAAGCTGGCGGGCGCGATGCCCGTCACGGTCGTTTGCGCCGCCGTGCCGTCGCTGAGCCGGCTGCCCGCCGGCGTCGCCGGCGGAAAGGCCGTCAGGCCCGTGGCGGCATCGTAGGCGCGCAAGGCCACCTGAGCCGTCAAGGCCGTGTCGCGGCCGTCGAAGTTGAGCGTCGTCCCGTTCGCGGCATTCTGCGCCGTGACGCGCAGCTTGAACGGCTGCTGCGCATAGATGAAACTGCCCGCCGCGCAGGACAACGGCGCCTTGCAAGGCATGGGTTCGCTGCCGGGCACCTCCGTGACGAAGTGGTGCGGGATGAATTGCACGCTGTTGCTGGCGCCCGTGGTAAACGGCGGGATGACGCCATTCACGGCTGGCGGCGCAGCGCCCAGGTAGGTGGCCATCGTCGCCGTGAACTGGATGGTGCCCGCTTCCGCCCAGCTCAGGTTGCTGGCCGTGCCGATGCCGTTGCCATTATTGAAAGCCAGGCTGCCCGCCACGGCGGGGTTGGCGGCGCCGGAAAAGCTGGGCGCGACAAATATACGGTCCAGCAACACCGTCTGCGCCGTCGTTTCCCGGCCAAAATTGGCCGTCAAGGCGCCGGCCGCGTTCAAGGCCGACACGCTGATGCGGGTGGCGGGCGCCACGGGCAGCGCCGCCAGCCCGGCGCGCTGCGGCGTGGCGATGGCGCTGAACACGAAACGCTGGGGACCGACGATGACATTGCCGCTGCCCGTCATGGTCAGGCCGCTGTCGCTGCCGCTGGTCGAGGCATACGTGGCCGTCAGGCCCAGCGCGCCGGCATCGGCGTACAGCATGTTCGGCGTGGCCAGGCCGTTGGCATCGAAGGCCAGCTGCACGGCGGCACCGGCCGCGCTGCAGGCGCTGCCCGTGTTGACGGCCAGGGGGATATAGCTGCCATCCTTGTTCTGTATGCGCGCAGGCAAGGTGCCCGTGCCGGGATTGGCATAGGTGCAGCGCAGCTGCAAGGTCTTGTTCTGGTTGGCAAACAGGGGCACGCAGGCGCGCGGATTCGATGCCGATGCCTGCAGCGCGCTGATGGCGATGGGTCCCTCGGCCTCGGCATACCGGGGGATGCCGCTCACCTGCAGCGCGCTGCTGACAAATGCCATCTGACAATTGGTCACGCTGCCGTCGACGCTGCTCTTGCAGACCAGCGCTCCCGTCGTCGCCGGCGTGCTGCTCAGGCCCAGGGGGACGTTGCTGGCCGGCGTGGTCTGCGCCACGCTGGACGTGGCCGTGCCCGTCGCCGGCTGGGTGGCGTTGATTTGCGCCGTCGCGCCGCCCGGCGTCAAGGTGACCTGGGCCGCGCCCGTGTAGACGGTGCTGCAGGCCGCGTCGGCGCAGGCCGTCACGGTCACGGGCGCGGGCGCGCAGCTGAGCGCCGAGGGCGGATGCGTGATCTGGAAGTGATGCGGCCCGGCCTGGGTGCTGGGGCCGCATTTCGGTCCCAGCGGATCGGTGTAGGGCCAGCCGCTGTTGTTCGTCACGCAGCTGCACGGATTCGACGGCGTGTACGCCTTGCACGTGATGGTCTGCTGCACGCGGCCCTGCCAGCCCAGGGTGATGTGGTCGACGAGGGCGTTGCCGGTGATGTAGGCATTCGAGGAATCGAGGGTGACGTTGCCGCCCTCCACATTGCCCTTGATGCCGTTGCCGGAAGCAATCGACAAGGAATTGAGGGCCTTCACGTCGCCCGTGACGAGCAGGCCGGACGCCTTCAGGTCGATGGTGGGCGAGGTCAGGTTGCCCTTCACCTGACTGCCCGAGCCGACGACGAGCGAGGTGCTGGCCGTGATGTCGCCCTGCACCTTGCTGTTGGACGCATCGATGCTGACGACGGGCGCCGTCGTGTTGCCCGTCAGGCTGCTGCCCGAACCGAGGCTGAAGGAATTGCTGGCCGTCACGTCACCCGTGATCGTCACGCTGGAACTGGTGGTGACGGTGGCGCCGCTGATGGGGCCGGAAATGGTCGAACTGGAACCGATGCTCACGGCGCCCGTGGCCTTGACGCTGCCGCTGATGCTGACGTTGGAGTTGGCGCTGATCGAGCCGCCGCTGATGGCGCCGTTCAATACCGAGCCGGAGGAAATGTCGATATTGCCCGTGGCCGTGATGTTGCCCGTCACCCGCACGGCCGTGCCGCCCAGCGAGACGGATGCGGCCGTGATATCGGCCACGATGTTGTTGTTGCTCTGGCCACCCACCTTGAAGATGCCGCCCTTGGCCGTCAGGCTGCCGCCCGTGATTCTCAGATTCGGCGTGTTGGTGTTGCTGAAGTCGATATTCTTGTTGGCAGTCAGCGCGGCCGTGCCGCTCATGCTCAGGCCCTGGTTGTAGCCGATGGTCACGTCGCTGTTGACCGTGACGCCATAGCCGCTGGCAATGACGACGGCATCCGTGTCGGCCATCTGCAGGCTGGCGCAGGTGTATTGCGTGCCGGCCAGGCTGCAGCCGTTGACGGCGCCGCCATTGAAGTTGAGGGTGGCCGCCTGGGCAAGGGATGAGCCCAGCAGCAATGTCAGGGCAGCAAAAAAGTGGAGTAAGCGCACGATATCCAGGAATCCGATGGGTGGGAGGCCAGCGGGCGCGCCGATATTTCCATGCTAATCTACGCCATCGCTGTAGTTGCATTATGGCAGTATTTATCCTCCTCGCGCATATCGCATGATCAAGCAAAACCCCAAAGAATTCCCCCTGCGCACCGTCGACATCATCGTCTATCCCGGCTTCAAGGCGCTCGAAGCCATCGGCGCCATGAAGGTGTTTGACTACGCCAACACACATTTGCGCCTGCGCAACCTGCCCGGCGGTTACGACGTGCGCATCGCCTCGACGGCCGTCGGCCCCGTCGCGTCCGACACCCTGATGTCGCTGCACGCGAGCAAGGCGCTCGATGCGCATCGCCTGCCCGACCTGGCCGTCATCGTCGGCTGCCACCACGTCGAGCAAGTCTTGCAGGACATTCCCGCCCTGGCCGCCTGGGTGGCCGAGGCGGCGCCCCGCATCGACACGCTGGCCGCCCTGTGCACGGGCTGCTTCTTCCTGGCCGAGGCGGGCGTGCTCGATGGCAAGAGCGCGGCCACGCACTGGAGCGCCGTGGACAGCCTGCGCCAGCGCTACCCCTTGATCCAGGTCAATGCCGATGCGATTTTCGTGCGGGAAGGGAAATTCTGGACGTCGGCCGGCGTGACGGCCGGCATCGACCTGGCGCTGGCCCTGGTGGAAGACGATTTCAGCCGCGATATCGCCCTGGAAGTGGCGCGCGACCTGGTGGTGTACCTGAAACGACCCGGCGGCCAGTCGCAGTTTTCCGTGCACCTGTCGAGCCAGATGACGACGCATCCCACCATCCGCCAGTTGCAGGGCTGGATCATGGAGCATCTGGCCGACGAGCTCACGGTGCCCTTGCTGGCGGCCCGGCTGGCCATGAGCGAGCGCAATTTCACGCGCGTGTTCCAGCGCGAAACGGGCACCAGCCCCACGGAATTCATCGAAACGGCCCGCTTCGAAGTGGCGCGCCGCTTGCTGGAAGACAATGTGTCGTCATTGAAACAGGTGGCCGCGCAAGCGGGCCTGCACAGCGAGGAAAGGCTGCGCCGCCTGTTTCAGAAGAAACTCGCCATCACCCCGCGCGACTACCGCGAGCGCTTTTCCAGCACGGCGCGCTAGCGGCAGGGCGAGCAGGACGAATCAGCGCGACTTCTTGCTGCGCACGTGGCGCGTGGCCAGCTGCCGGCGGTGCCAGGCCAGCGGCGTAAACATCAGCGCGCACAGCAGATACGTGGCCAGCAGCGCCAGCCAGATGGCGGGCGTGGCCAGGATGGCGGCATTGCTCCACCACAAGGCCAGCAGCGAGGCCAGGGCCGCGCCGAGAAAGACGGGCAGCATGCGCCGCAGGGTCAGCAGATAGGCAGTGGCAAACATGAACGGCTCCCAAGGCAAGGCGGATCCCTTCACACTAGCAGGGGATCCCGCCGAAGTACAGCGCGCCGCCCTGCCCCGTCCGTCAAGTGTTGCGCAATGAGTACAGCATGCCGATCAGTACAGCACGACGGAACGGATGGATTCGCCGCTCTTCATCAGGTCGAAGCCTTCGTTGATGCGTTCCAGCGGCAGGCGGTGGGTGATCAGGTCGTCGATATTGAGCTTGCCTTCCATGTACCAGTCGACGATCTTCGGCACATCAGTGCGCCCGCGCGCGCCGCCGAAGGCCGAACCGCGCCATTCGCGTCCCGTCACCAGCTGGAATGGCCGCGTGGAAATTTCCTGCCCGGCCGCCGCCACGCCGATGATGAAGGACTTGCCCCAGCCCTTGTGCGTGCACTCGAGCGCCTGGCGCATCAGGGTCGTGTTGCCCACGCATTCAAACGAATAATCGGCGCCGCCGTCCGTCAGCTGCACGATGGCATCGACGACGTTCTCCACCTCGTTCGGGTTGATGAAATGCGTCATGCCGAACTTGCGCGCGATGGCCTGGCGCGCCGGGTTGATGTCGATGCCGATGATTTTATCGGCACCCACCATCTTCGCCGCCTGGATCACGTTCAGGCCGATGCCGCCCAGGCCGAACACGACCACGTTGGCGCCCGCCTCCACCTTGGCCGAGAACAGCACGGCGCCCACGCCCGTCGTCACGCCGCAGCCGATGTAGCAGACCTTGTCGAAGGGCGCGTCTTCGCGGATCTTCGCCAGGGCGATTTCCGGCACGACGATGTAGTTGGAAAAGGTCGAAGTGCCCATGTAGTGGAAGATGGGCTTGCCGTCGATGGAGAAGCGCGACGTCGCGTCCGGCATCAGGCCGCGGCCCTGGGTGGAGCGGATGGACTGGCACAGATTGGTCTTTTGCGACAGGCAGAACTTGCACTGGCGGCATTCCGGCGTGTACAGGGGAATGACGTGGTCATCCTTCTTCAGGCTTTTCACGCCCGGCCCCACGTCGACGACGATGCCGGCGCCTTCATGGCCCAGGATGGACGGGAAGATGCCTTCCGGATCGGCGCCCGACAGGGTGTAGTAATCCGTGTGGCAAATGCCCGTGGCCTTGATCTCGACCAGTACCTCGCCCTCGCGCGGGCCGGCCAGGTCGACTTCTTCGATCGTCAGCGGGGCGCCCGCCTTCCATGCAATCGCTGCTTTGGTTTTCATGTGTGTCCTGTCTATGGTTGAACCAGGCGCGCGAACGCGCCGTATCCTCACATCATAACAAGCCAGGGCGAAAAGCAGGCGCCTGGAAGATGCCCAGCTGGCTTCCCAGCCTCACTTGCCCTTACTTGCTTTTTGCCCGGTTGAGGAAGGCGCCGTGCAGGCCGTTCAGGGTTTCCTCGGCCAGCAGCAGCTGGCTGGCGATTTCATTGATCTTGCGGCGGCTGGAACGGGCATGGTCGCGCAGCACTTCAAAGGCCGTATTGCGGTCCGTCTGGAACTTGCCCATCAGCAAGCCAACGGCCAGGCTCGTTTCGCGCCCGGCAGCCAGGGCCGCGTTCAGGTTCAGCTCGGTGCGGCGCAGCTGGCGGATCTCGTCGGCCCGCGCCAGGCCCGCTTCGAATGCGGGCATCAAGCGGCCTTCATCGACGGGTTTGACGACATAGCCGACGGCGCCGTAGGCGGCCGCCTGCTTGCCCGATTCGCTGTCGCCGCTGCCGGACAGGAACATGAAAGGCACGGCCGTTTCGCCATGCAGGCGCTTGGCCAGCTCCAGGCCGGACATGCCCGGCATGTGGATGTCGAGCAAGGCCAGGTCCGGCTCGCGCTGGGCGATCAGCTGCAGCGCCATTTCGGCGGAATTGGCCAGGGCCGTCTCATAGCCGGCATGGCGCAGGACTTCGCCAAGGAATTCCAACAGGAGCTGGTCATCGTCAACGATCAGGATAAGGCGTTTCGCGGCGGCTGGCTGACTCATGGGTAAGGAGACCTTGTAAATATAGATGCTCTTATTATATGCCGATTATTCGGCAAATCCCCCATCCGTTCCCATGCTCACGCCGCAAACAATTGATTAAATTGCTGCACTGCAATATTCACATCCTTCGCCTCGTCCATCCTGCCAACGACGCTGCTGATGGCCGCCACCATGTCGGCGCCCCGCGCCACCAGCGGCGCCGCGTTCTCCGGCGTCATGCCGCCGATCACCACGCAGGGCAAGGCGATCTCGCGCTTGGCTTGCAGCACGATATCGAGGGGCGTCGTCACCGGATATTTTTTCACCAGCGAGGGATAGAAGCCGCCAAAGGCCACGTAGCTGGCGCCGCCCGCCTCGGCCGTACGAGCCAAGGCCATGTCGCCATAGCACGAGGCGCCCACGATCTTGTCCTTGCCCAGGCGGGCGCGCACCTGCGCGACGGACGCATCCGTGCCGCCCACGTGCACGCCGTCCGCGTCCAGCTCTTCGCACAGCTCGACAAAGTCGTTGATGATGAAGGGCACGCCATACTTGCGGGCCAGGGCCAGCAAGGCGCCCGCCTGCTCGCGCCGCTGCGGCGCGTCGGCGCTCTTGTGACGGTATTGCAGCAAGGCTGCGCCTGCCTGCAAGGCTTGCCCGCTCACGTCGAGCAGGCGGTCGGTGTCGTCCCAGTTGGGGGTGACGAGATACAGTCCACGCATGATGTTTTCCTTATTGAATGAATCGCTGCGGCATGAGTTGACCTGGCGCAATCGCATACGCGCCGGCCAGGGCCGCATGGCAATAGCTTTGCGCCTGCGCCAGCGCATCGGGCAGCGCCTGCCCCAGCGCCAGGCGCGCCGCGATGGCGGAGGCCAGGGTGCAGCCGCTGCCGTGAAATGCACCGGGCAAGCGCGGCCAGCGCCAGGCGCGCTCGCCGCCATGGGCATCGACCCAGCGGTTGAGTACCTCGTCGCCTTCGCCATGGCCGCCCGTCACCAGCACGTGCCGGCAGCCTTGCGCAAGCAGGTTTTCCACGCCACCGAGGGCCAGCGCTTCCGGCCCGTTCGGTACGATGATGGTAGTGACTGGCAACAAGGGCGCCAGCGCCAGCACGGCATCATCCCGGCTCAGCACGTCGCCATGGCCGCTGGCCAGCACGGGATCGAGCACGACAGGCAAACTTGGACGGACCAGCCGCCATTGCGCGATCAGCTGCGCGATGGCGGCCGCATTCGCCGCGCTGCCGGGAATGCCGATTTTCACGGCATCGATGGCGATTCTGTCGATCAGCGCCTGCGCCTGGCGGCGCAGCAGCTCCGGCGCCACGGGTTCGACGGCAAACACGCGGTCGTTGTCCTGCACCGTCAGCGCCGTAATGACGGGCAAGGCATGCGCGCCCTGGGCCGCGATCGCCAGGATGTCGGCAGCGATGCCGGCGCCGCCGGACGGGTCGGCGCCGGCAAACACGAGCACGCTGGGACGCCGCGTCACCGTCACGCCAGCCGGCCCGCCATCGGCGACGACGGCGAGGCGGCGAACTTGCGCGGCATGCGCCCCGCCAGGAACGCTTCGCGCCCCGCCCGCACGGCCAGCTTCATGGCGCGCGCCATGCGCACGGGGTCGCGCGCGCCGGCGATGGCCGTATTCATCAGCACGCCATCGCAGCCCAGTTCCATGGCGATGGCCGCGTCCGACGCCGTGCCCACGCCCGCATCGACGAGCACGGGCACTTTCGCCTGGTCGATGATGAGCGACAAGTTCCATGGGTTCAAGATGCCCATGCCCGAGCCGATCAGGGAAGCGAGGGGCATGACGGCCACGCAGCCGATGTCTTCCAAAATCTTCGCCTGGATGGGGTCGTCGCTGCAGTAGACCATCACGTCGAAGCCATCCTTGACCAGCGCCTCGGCCGCGACCAGGGTTTCCGGCATGTGCGGAAACAGGGTCTTTTCATCGCCCAGCACTTCCAGCTTCACCAGATTGCGCCCGCCCAAGAGCTCGCGCGCCAGCTGCAGGGTGTAGACGGCGTCTTTCGCGTTGTAGCAGCCGGCCGTGTTTGGCAGTATCGTGTACTGGTCGGGCGGCACGAAGTCCAGCAGGCTGGGCGCGTGCGGGTCCTGGCCGATATTCACCCTGCGGATGGCCACCGTGATGATCTGCGCTTCCGCCGCGTCCGTCGCTTCGCGCGTCTGCGGCAAGTCCTTGTATTTGCCGCTGCCCACCAGCAGGCGCGAGGAGTACTGTTTTCCCGCGATGGTCAGCAGGTCGTTGTTTGTTGCGGTATGCATGTATTCTTCCTTAAATTTTTAAACTTCCAAAGAAAACCGTAGCGAGCGGCGATGATTTGTGGCCGAGACGCGCAACCGTGCTAGAGCACGGTGAGCATCGCAGGCCGCAAAGCGCGCCGCGCAGTAGGTTTGCTTGGACGTTTTCAGCCGCCGCCGATGGCGCGGACGATTTCCACCTGGTCCTGCGTCTGCAAGACCTGTCCCGGCCACGCCTTGCGCGGCACGACGTTGCGGTTGACGGCCAGCGCCAGCGCCTGGTTTTCCAGCGACAGGGCGGAGATCAATTGCTCGAGTGTCTGTCCCGGCGGCACCTGGTGCGGCGCGCCGTTGAGCGTGATATGGATCAATGCAGTCATCGCGCCCTCCTTCAGACCTTGCGGTACAGCTCGGCGCCGTTCTTGATGAATTCGATGGCTTTCACTTCCATGCCCTGCTGAAGCGCCTTGTCTTCCGCGATACCCATGCCGGCCGCGTATTCGCGCACTTCCTGCGTGATCTTCATGGAACAGAAATGGGGGCCGCACATGGAGCAGAAATGCGCCACCTTGGCCGAATCCTTGGGCAGGGTTTCATCGTGGAATTCGCGCGCCTTGTCCGGGTCCAGGCCGATGTTGAACTGGTCGTCCCAGCGGAATTCGAAGCGGGCCTTCGACAGGGCGTTGTCGCGGATCTGCGCGCCCGGATGGCCCTTCGCCAGGTCGGCCGCGTGCGCCGCGATCTTGTAGGTGATGATGCCATCCTTGACGTCGTTCTTGTTGGGCAAGCCCAAATGCTCCTTCGGCGTCACGTAGCACAGCATGGCCGTGCCGTACCAGCCGATCAGGGCCGCGCCGATGCCCGACGTGATGTGGTCGTAGCCGGGCGCGATATCGGTGGTCAGCGGCCCCAGGGTGTAGAACGGCGCTTCGCCGCACTGGTCCAGCTGCAAGTCCATGTTTTCCTTGATCAATTGCATGGGCACGTGGCCCGGGCCTTCGATCATCACTTGCACGTCGTGCTTCCAGGCAATTTGGGTCAGCTCGCCCAGGGTCTTCAGTTCGCCCAGCTGCGCCTCGTCGTTGGCGTCGTAGATGGAACCGGGACGCAAGCCGTCGCCCAGCGAGAACGACACGTCATACGCCTTCATGATTTCGCAGATCTCTTCGAAATGCGTGTAGAGGAACGATTCCTGGTGGTGCGCCAGGCACCATTTGGCCATGATGGAGCCGCCCCGCGAGACGATGCCCGTCAGGCGCTTGGCCGTCATCGGCACGTAGCGCAGCAGCACGCCGGCGTGGATGGTGAAGTAATCGACGCCCTGCTCGGCCTGCTCGATGAGGGTGTCGCGGAAGATTTCCCACGTCAAGTCTTCGGCCTTGCCGTTGACCTTTTCCAGCGCTTGGTAGATGGGCACGGTGCCGATGGGCACGGGACTGTTGCGGATGATCCATTCGCGCGTCTCGTGGATGTGCTTGCCCGTGGACAAGTCCATGACATTGTCGCCGCCCCAGCGGATGGCCCAGGTCATCTTTTCGACTTCCTCGCCGATGGACGACGTCACGGCCGAATTGCCGATATTCGCGTTGATTTTCACCAGGAAATTGCGGCCGATGATCATCGGTTCGACTTCCGGATGGTTGATGTTGGCGGGGATGATGGCGCGGCCGCGGGCGATTTCCTCGCGCACGAATTCGGCCGTGATTTCGGCGGGAATGCTGGCGCCGTAGGCCTGGCCCGGGTGCTGGCGGCCCATCAGGTCGGCCAGGCGCTCGCCCATGGGGCCGGACGCCTTGAGTTCGCGCAGATACTCTTGCCGGCGCATGTTTTCGCGGATGGCGACGAATTCCATTTCCGGCGTGATGATGCCTTGCCGGGCGTAATGCATTTGCGTGACGTTCTTGCCGGCCACGGCGCGGCGCGGCTTGCGGTGCAGATTAAAGCGCAGCTCGGCCAGCTTGGGGTCTGCCAGGCGGGCGATGCCGTAGTCGGAGGTGGGGCCGGGCAGCTCTTCCGTGTCGGCCCGCTCCATGATCCACGGCAGGCGCGGCGTATCGAGGCCCGAGCGGATGTCGATCTGCACGTCCGGGTCCGTGTACGGGCCGGACGTGTCGTAGACGTAGATGGGCGGGTTCTTTTCGCCGCCGAACGACGCTTCCGTGTCGGACTGGCTGATCTCGCGCATGGGCACGCGGATGTCGGGGCGGCTGCCCTGCACGTAGATCTTGCGCGAATTGGGCAGCGGCGCGATGGCGGCTTCGTCGACCGTGGCGGTGGCGGAAAGGAATTTCGGATTGGCGTTCATTTTGGCTCCTTGGCTAGACTATTTTTAAGCCTGGAGCCAGCTAAGGAGGTTCGGAATTGCGCACGCGGAAAAGCGGGGTGCGGTCATCCTAAAGCTTCCCTTCGCTGGCATTATCCAGATCAGGTTCGGAGGGTATTTCTCACCCGCGCTTGCACCGTGTTTCCACAGCGAAAGGCAGGACCCCTAGCGTTTGCCGCCTTGCGGCAGCGAGCCAATTATACGCGTTTCAAGGCGCGTGGCCAGATGATTTCTTGCAGCTGTCGTCTTTGTGCATCTGCTGCACCGCAACAGATGACGGCGCCTATTTTTTCTTGCCCCAGCGCCAGCGCGTCGGTTCGCCTTTCAGCCAGCACACGCCGACGAGCGCGCCGGCGATGACGGCTTCATAGACGATGTACAGGGCCAGCGATTCCTGCGGCGGGAAGAGGAAGGCGCCGCAGGCGAACAGCCCCAGGGCGGCCAGGAAGACCAGCCAGCCTTGCCAGGTGATGGGCATGCCCCAGCCCCAGCCATAGGTCTTGGCGGGGAACCAGTAGCGCGGGGGCGTTGCCGGAGGCGATTTGTCAGCCATGATGCATTCCTTGTCGATATCGATACCGGCAAGTATAAAGCAGCCCGCCGCCGTCAAGCCTTGCGCAGGCGCTGCGTGACGTCGAGGCCGATGCCGCGGTAGCCGATGAAGCGGCTGCCATTGTCGAACATCGGTTCGCCGCTCACCTGCAGGTACTGCACGCTGCCGTCACCGTTCGTGCGGCTGTAGATGAAGTCGAGGAAGGGTTCCCGCGCAGCAATCTTGGCGTCGAGCAAAGCGCGCTCGCTGGCATTCCAGCGCTGCGGCTCTTCCTCGCTGCCGATGCCCAGCATGTCGGCCACGGGACCGGAAAAGCGCGTCAGCTTGCCCTGCGCATCCTGCTCCCAGTACCAGTCGGACGACAGTTCCGTGAAGCGCTGGAAGCGCGCTTCGCTTTCGCGCAGCTCCGCCGTGCGCGCTTCCACCATCTGCTCCAGCGACTTGCTGTATTCGCCCAGCTTCTGGTACAGCAGGCGCACTTCCAGCATGTTGTGAATGCGCGTCTTGACTTCCACCAGGTCGAAGGGCTTGCTGACGAAATCCTTGGCGCCGGCCTGCAGGGCGCGCAGCTTGTGGCCGGGCTGGGCCGTGATCACCAGCACGGGCAGGTAGCTGCCCGCCTCGATGGCGCGCAAGCCATCCATGACTTCAAAGCCATCCATTTCCGGCATCTGCAGGTCGAGCAGGATCAGGTCGTAGCGGTGCTGCTGGTGCAGCGCGCGCACGGCCTGCGGGTCCATGGTGGAGGTGATGCGCGTGTAGCCGGCGCTGCGCAGCACCTGCTCGAGCAGCATGACGTTGGCCTCCTGGTCATCGACGATGAGGATGCTGGCGTTCAGGATCTCGGTGGCTTGAAGCATGGCGGTATTCCTAAAAATAAGTGCTGAATTAGCGTACTGCGTGAATGTCGTCGGCCAGGCCATGCGCAGCCGCATGGTGCAGGGCCACGTCGAGCGCGTCCATGAATTCGACGACCTTGATGGGCTTGGTCAGATAGCGGAAGAAACCCGCCTGCAAGCCCTTTTCGATGTCGCGCGGCACGGCGTTGGCCGACAGCGCCATGACGGGAATGTGGCGGGTGAGCGGGTCGCCGAGCAGGATGTGCAGGGCGCCATAGCCGCTGATGCCGGGCAGGTTGATATCCATCAAGATCACGTCCGGCTGATAGGTGCGCGCCAGGTCGATGCCCAGGTGCGCATCGATGGCCGTCAGCAGCTTCAAATCGCTGCGGCGGGCGATCAGTTGCTCGACCAGCGCCAGGTTGGCGGGATTGTCTTCCACGTACAGCAGGGTGCGCAGGCTTTCCTGCGGCTCCTGCACCTGCGGCAGCGCGTCGCCATCGTCCAGCGCCAGTGCCGGCGCGCGGCTGGCGGCCAGCTCGAACCAGAAGGTGGTGCCCACGCCCACCGCGCTGTCGACGCCGATGGTGCCGCCCATCAACTCCACCAGCTGCTTGGTAACGACGAGGCCGATACCCGTGCCCTCTTCCGTGCTGTTTTCCTGTCCCAGGCGGTTGAAGGGCTGGAACAGCTGCGCCAGTTGCTGCGCATCGAGGCCGGCACCGCTGTCGCGCACGCTCACGCGCACTTTGTCGCCGTGGCGGCTGCATTCGACGGTGACGGCGCCGCCGCCCTGGTTGTACTTGATGGCGTTCGACAGCAGGTTGATCATCACCTGTTTCACGCGCGTGCGGTCCGCGTGCACGTAGAAGGCCTGGCCGCAGCGGGGGAAATGCAGGCGGATGCCCCGCTTCTCCGCCTGCGGCGCGATCATCGCCTGGCAATCCTGCAGCACGTCGAGCAGGGACATGGCTTCCTGTGACAGCGTCACCTTGCCCGATTCGATCATGGCCAGGTCGAGGATTTCATTGATCAAACGCAAGAGATACCAGCCGCCCTTGAGGATCTGTTCGATCGAGCGCTGCTGGGGCTGGGTCGGCGGCGGCACGTCGGACGCCATCAGCTGGGCAAAGCCCAGCACGGCGTTCAGCGGCGTGCGCAATTCATGGCTCATGCTCGACAGGAATTCGGACTTGGCGCGGTTGGCCTTGTCCGCCACCTGGCGCGCCTTTTTCAGCTCGGCATTATTGGTCTCCACCAGCGAGCGCGTGTACGCCTGCTGCTCCTGCAGGCGCTGGTCCAGCAGCGCCTGCTCCGCCTCGACCTGTTTGCGCGCCGTGTTATCCGTGCCGATCAGCAGGTAGCCGATGACCTTGTTCTGCGCGTCGCGCAAGGCCGTCACGGAGACGATGGCGGGAAAGCGGCTGCCATCGTTGCGGATGTAGGTCAGTTCATAGATATCTTCGATGCCGCGCGTGGCCTTGAAGACGAGCGCTTCCACCCCGGGCGTGATGGGCGTGTCGAGCTCGGCGCTGAGCGCTTGCGCCCGCGCAATGATCTCTTGCGCGTCAGAAATACCGGCCGGCGTCAGCTTGTCCACCACGTCGCTGGCGGCATAGCCGAGCATGCGTTCGGCGCCCACGTTGAAGATCTGGATCACGCCCTGCGCATCGGTGGCGATGCACGAGAAATTGGCGCTGTTGAAGATGGCGTCCTGCAGGGCGCCCGCCTTGAGCACCTGGCGCGGCAGGCTGGCCGCCGCCGTGCGCCGGTACAGCGCCACCAGCAGCAGCAACAGCAGGCCGAGCAGGGCCTCGATCAGGATCGCCGTATCGAACGGCGCGCGCCAGGCCAGCACGCCGACGGCCAGCAGCACGATGGCGCTGAACGAGAATGCCAGTGCCATGGGCCAGCGCGACGGGGCGCGATGGGGATGATTTTCAACTGAGTGCATGGGAAGCCCGGGCAATGAAACAATAAGAGGGGAAACGGGAGAATCAGGCGCCCTGGCGCTGGCGCACGTCCGACAGCAGGCGCGCAAATTCCTTCTTCACCACGCCATAGCATTCGCACACGTGGCCTTCCAGCCCGGCGCGGTCCAGCACGGAGATATGCCCGCGCCGGTAACTGATGAAGCCGCGCTGCTGCAGGCGCCCTGCCGCTTCCGTCACGCCTTCGCGGCGCACGCCCAGCATGTTGGCAATCAACTCCTGCGTCATGGTCAGCTCGCGGTTCGGCAGGCGGTCCATGGTCAGCAGCAGCCAGCGGCACAGTTGCTGCTCCACCGTATGGTGGCGGTTGCACACGGCCGTCTGCGACATCTGCGTGATCAGCGCTTGCGTGTAGCGCAGCAGCAAGCGCATGACGGGGCCGGCGCGGTCGAATTCTTCCATCAGCACGTGCGCCTTCAGGCGAAAGCCGATGCCGCCCGTCTGCACGACGGCGCGGCTCGGCGTCGAATTGCCGCCCATGAACAGCGACACGCCCACGATGCCTTCATTGCCGACGCCGGCGATTTCCGACGAGCCGCCGTTTTCCAGCAGATAGTGCAGCGAGACGATGGCGGTGGTGGGAAAGTACACGTGCTGCAGCTTGTCGCCCGAATCGTAGATCACGTCGCCCAGCAGCATGGAGACCTGCTCCAGGTGCGGCGCCAGGCGCGCGAAATCCGCGTCGAGCATGGCGGCGAGCAAATGATTCTGGTTCGGGTTGTGGTGCGGGACATGCGGACTCGACATGGGCAGGATTCCTGTTTTCCAGTCGTCAGCTAGGGGATGAGAGAGAGGCGTCCGAACGAGGGCCGCCATGGCATGCAGCGTAACACAGGGCCTGCACCATGCCCCGACTATATTTCTTATCGGCATGATCGTCCGTTCGGTACCGAACGG
>NZ_RFSK01000059.1 GCF_009923995.1 Janthinobacterium sp.
AAATCGTCGTGCTGGTTGTAGAAATCCTTCAGCGCGGGGTCCAGGTCGACCTTCTTCGGCAGCGCCTTGTTGCGCTGGTCCGAAATCGAGATGGGCTGGGCCGCCTTTTGCGCCTTCTTCCACGCCTTTTCAATCTCCGGATCCTTCGTGCTCACGCCGTACTCGCTGATGCCGTCGATGCTGATGTCGACCGCGTCGGTGGTATAGAACCAGCCGCGCCAGAACCAGTCCAGATCCGTGCCGGAAGCATCTTCCATGGTGCGGAAAAAATCGGCTGGCGTAGGCCGCTTGAATTTCCAGCGCTGCGCATACTGCCTGAAGGCGAAGTCGAACAGTTCCCGGCCGAGGATGGTCTCGCGCAGGATGTTGAGCGCCGTGGCCGGCTTGTCGTAGGCATTCGGCGACAACAGCAGCACCGACTCCGGATTGGTCATGATGGGGACCTGGTTCTGGCTGCGCATGTAGTCGACGATCTTGCGCGGCTCGCCATTCCAGGACGGGAAATGCTCTTCCCACGCCTGCTCGGCAAGGTATTGCAGGAAGGAGTTGAGCCCCTCGTCCATCCATGCCCACTGGCGCTCGTCCGAGTTGACGATCATGGGAAAATAATTGTGCCCCACCTCGTGAATGATCACGCCGATCAGGTCATATTTGGTGGCTTTCGAATACGTCAGCGCGCCCGTCTTTTTATCCTTTACGGGACGCCCGCCGTTAAAAGAAATCATCGGATACTCCATGCCGGCCACGGCGCCGTTGACGGAAATCGCCACCGGATACGGATAGTCGAAACTGTACTTGTTGTATTGTTCGATGGCGTGCGCCACGGCCCGCGTGCTGTACTGCTGCCACAGCGGGTTACCCTCGTTCGGATAATACGACATGGCCAGCACGCGCTTGCCGCCGCTGTCGAGTCCCTGCGCATCCCAGATGAACTTGCGGCTCGACGCCCATGCCACGTCGCGCACATTGGCCGCCTTGTAGTGCCAGGTTTTCGTTCCTGCCGCCTTGCCCTTTTCCGCCGCCAGCGCCTCTTCCGGCGTAATCACCAGCACTGGCGCGGCACTGCTCCTGGCTTTCGCAAGGCGCTCGCGCTGCGCCGCGCTCAGGACGGCGGCAGGATTCTGCAGCTCACCCGTGGCGGCCACCACGTGATCAGCCGGCACCGTCAGGTACAGTTCATAGTCGCCAAACTCCAGGGCGAATTCGCCCGTACCCAGGTACTGCTTGTTCTGCCAGCCGACGGCATCGTAGTAGGCCGCCATGCGGGGGAACCACTGCGCAATCTGGAATATGGTGTTCTTGTCGTCTGCAAAATACTCGTAGCCGGAGCGTTCGACCAGCACCTTCTGGTCGTTGATTTTATAGGACCAGCCGATATGAAAACTGATGCTCTGGCCCGGCGCCAGCGCCACCGGCAAATCGATGCGCAGCATGGTCTGGTTGATCACGTAATGCAGCGGCTTGCCGCCAGCCGACCTGACGCTGGCGAGATTGAAGCCGCCATCAAAGGTGCGGCCTTCCTGGATGGCGCGCCAGTCCTCGAATTTCAATGCCTCATCCTCGCTGCCACTGAGCCAGGCCTGGCGCGACGGCGCGCTCAATACGCGGCGCTGGTCCGCATCCTTGTGGATGCCATTCTGGTCCAGTTGCAGCCACAGATACGCCAGGCTGTCGGGCGAATGATTGTGATACGTGATCTGTTCGCTGGCCGTGATTGCGCGACGGTCTTCGTCGAGCGTGGCGCGGATGACGTAATCGGCGCGCTGCTGCCAGTAGGCGTGGCCCGGCGCGCCGGACGCCGTGCGGTAGGCTGTCGGCGTGGGCAGCAGCTCATCGAGCTGGCGGAACTTGTCGTCGAACGGCACGCCGGCGCACAGGCCGGGCAAGGTGGCAAGCAACAGACAACACAAGGCAAGCAAGCGGACGAAGACCGGCATGGCGTATTCCATCTGGGAGTCGTGGACAGAACTGCATTCTAAGTCGAGTCTGTTTGCAGGCTGATCATTGTTGTCGGCACCCCACACACCAGGGCAGGCAGCCGGCCGGTGCCACTGGCGCGAAAACAGGCATTGGCGTATGATGCGCCTCGAACATTGGGGAGTAGTCGTCCTGCGGTCCTGCCGCGGGAACCTGTATCAACATAATTGGCCCGCAGGCCATGGTGCAGGTGGTTGCAGAACTTGACGAGACCATTGATCCAGGGCGGCCGCATGGGCCGGAGTCGCCCGTGGATCATTGGTTAATTCGTCCGGCCCACGTACCTCTCGCACTCTCATGGAAGCATTCCTCATCTCCACCGGCATCGTCGGTCTCGCTGAAATCGGCGACAAAACCCAACTCCTGGCCTTTTTGCTGGCCGCCAAATTCCGCAAGCCCTTGCCCATCGTGCTGGCGATTTTCGTCGCCACCGTCGCCAACCACGCGTTTGCCGCCGCCGTCGGCGCCTGGATCACCAGCATGCTGGGGCCCGACGTGCTGCGCTGGGTGCTGGGCGTCTCCTTCCTGGCCATGGCCGCCTGGACCCTGATCCCCGACAAGCTCGATGAAGAGGACACCAAGCTGGCCAAGTATGGCGTCTTCCTGACCACCCTGATCGCCTTCTTCATGGCGGAAATGGGCGACAAGACGCAGGTGGCCACGGTGGCCCTGGCGGCGCGCTACCATGACATTTATTCGGTCGTGCTGGGCACCACCTTCGGCATGATGCTGGCCAACGTGCCGGCCGTGTACCTGGGCGACAAGATCGCCAACCGCGTGTCGCTGCGCCTGGTGCATGGCATCGCGGCACTGGTATTTGCCGTGCTGGGCGTGGCCACACTGCTGGGTGCGGGCGCGGCCCTGGGCTTCTGATGCCGCTTTAAAAATTTCTTATTTACAATGTTCATGTCGATATTTACAATACCGTCGACATGGATATTGGCGCGCTGACGCCGGCTGGTCAGCGCGCTTTTTTTAAGGAATGTATGCAGTTCAATGGAAAAATGGCGGCGCTGTGCCTGGCCGCTTGCGCCAGCCATCCCCACGCCGCCACGGCGGCCCCCGCGAACCGCCAGGCAGTGCCTGCCGCGCGGCAGCCCGGCCCTGAAGTCCGCACGCGTGACCTGCTGCTGTTCGGTGCAGGCCTGATCCTGCTGGCCGGCCGGCGCCGGCCCGAACACGAAACGTGGCAAGACTCCACGACAACGCTACAGCAGCAGTAGCACCGCATACTCGCGGCCTTCGTCGCGCAGGGCAATGCTGTCTCCAGCCTGCGCCACGCCATCGAGCGACAGCCCCACCGGCCGCCCCTGCGCCTTCTCCACCGTGATGGCATAGCTGCTGCCACCGAAACGGTAATGCAGCTTGAAGGTGTTCCATTCGGCCGGCATGTTCGGCACCACGCGCAGCATGTTCGCTTCGCGCGTCAAGCCGAGCAGGGATTCGACGATCAGGCGGTACAGCCAGCCCGACGAGCCCGTGTACCAGCTCCAGCCACCGCGTCCCACGTGGGGCGCCACGGCATACACGTCGGCCGTCACCACGTAAGGCTCGACCTTGTAGCGCGCCACCGCCTGCGCATCGCCCGCGTGGCGCACGGGGTTGATCATGCGCAGCAGCTCCCACGCCTTGTCACTCTCGCCCAGGCGCGCAAACGCCATCGCCGTCCAGATCGCCGCATGCGTGTACTGGCCGCCATTCTCGCGCACGCCAGGCACGTAACCACGGATATAGCCGGGATTCAGGCTGGATTTGTCGAATGGCGGATCGAGCAGCTGGATCACGCCCGAATCCCGCCGCACCAGACGGGCATCGACCTGGCGCATGGCGCCCGCGACGCGCTCCTTGTTGGCGGCGCCCGACAGCACGCCCCAGCTTTGCGAAATCGAATCGATCTGGCATTCCTCGTTCGTGTGCGAACCTAGCGGCGTACCGTCGTCGAAATACGCGCGCCGGTACCACTCGCCATCCCACGCATGTTCCTCGACATTGGCCGCCAGTTTCTCGGCTTCGTCGCGGCAGAACTGGGCGAAGACTGCATCGCCGCGCAGCACAGCCACTTCGGCAAAGCGCTGCAGCACTTCATACAGGAAGAAGGCCAGCCAGACGCTTTCGCCCTTGCCGTGTTCTCCGACCTTGTCCATGCCGTCGTTCCAGTCGCAGGAACCCATCAGCGGCAAGCCGTGCACGCCCAGGCGCAGGCCATGGCGGATGGCGCGCACGCAGTGTTCGTACAGGTCGGCCGACTCACCCGAACGCACGGGCAGGTCATAGTAGGAATCTTCTTCCGGCTTGACGGCGCGTCCCTCGATGAAGGGCGCCACCTCCGACAGCACATTGACGTCGCCCGTGGCGATCACGTAGCGGCAGACGGCCAGAGGCAGCCACAGGTAATCATCCGAGCAATGCGTACGCACGCCCCGGTCCGACGGCGGATGCCACCAGTGCTGTACGTCGCCCTCGACAAACTGGTGCGCCGCGCACAGCAGCAAATGGCCGCGCAGCAGCTGCGGTGCCGTGTGGATCATGGCCATCGCATCCTGCAACTGGTCGCGGAAACCGTAGGCGCCGCCCGACTGATAATAGCCGCTGCGCGCCCACAGGCGGCAGGCGATGGTCTGGTACATCAGCCAGCCATTGGCGATCACGTCCAGCGACGGGTCTGGCGTCTCGATGCGCACGGCGCCCAAGGTACCCTCCCAGTGCGCGCGCACCTTTTCCAGCGTGGCGCGCGCCGTTTCCTTGCCCGCATGGCGCTGCACCATGGTGCTGGCGTCGGCATTGCGGCGCCCGCCCACGCCAAGGATGAAGACGATTTCGCGCTCCTGTCCCGGCTGCAGCTCGAACGGCACCTGGATCGCCGCGCATGGGTCAAGCCCCGTGCCCGCCTTGCCCGACAGGCGCACGCGGCGCAGGGCCGCCGGCTGCGCCAGACTGCCATTGCGGCCGATGAATTCATTGCGGTCGCAGGTGATGGAACGGATGCTGGCATCCGTATTGAAAAAGCCGACCCGGCCGGAAAACTCCGTGTTGTAGTTATTGCGCGCAAACAGGGCGCCGCTGATCGTGTCGACCTCGGTGGCCACGTGCATGCCGGACTTGGCGCGCAGGTCGGCCAGCACCCATTCCACGTAACCCGTGACGGACAGGCGGCGCGGCACGCCGCTGTCGTTGCGCACCTTGACCACCGAATACTTGACGGCCGCATCCAGCGCCACATAGGTGCACAATTCGGTGGCGATGCCCCCTTCGCTATGCTCGAACACGCTGTAGCCGAAGCCGTGGCGCGTCACGTAATCGCCGCTGCCGCGTGCCGGCAACGAGGTGGGAGACCAGAAATGGCCACTCTGTTCGTCGCGCACGTAGAACGCTTCGCCGGACAGGTCCGACACGGGGTCGTTCTGCCATGGCGTGAGGCGGAATTCATGCGCATTCTCGCTCCAGGTATATGCCTGGCCGCCTTCGGACACCACCGTGCCGAATTGCGCATTGGCCAGCACGTTCGACCACGGCGCCGGTGTTTGCGTATCTTCGCCGGTGGTGATCACATATTCGCGGCCATCGGGCGTGAAACCGCCCAGGCCATTTTTCAGGATCAGCTCACGCGCCGGCGCGCGGTGCGGCACGCCGCCATGCACGCGCGTGGGGTCCTGCAGCAGCGGCGGCATGCGAAGTACGGGGCTGGGCGGACGCTTGACCTGTTCGGCCAGGGTGCCGCGCAAATCGCTGATGATGGCGCGCGCCACCGATTGCAGCAAGATGCGGTCTTCATTGGCAATCTGCTCGGCCAGGCGCACGAAAATGCCCCCCGGGCGGTCGATCGCCTGCGCATCGATGCCCGAGGCAATCAGGCCCATGATCTGGTCATGCAGCAGCTGGCGGTAGCCCGACTGCTCTTCGTACCAGATCACCAGGTCCACCACCAGCCCCTTCAGACGCCAGTAGGCGTGCGCCTGCACCATCTGGCGCGCCAGCTCGATGTTGGCGACATCGCGTATCTGCAGCAGCACGATGGGCAAGTCGCCCGAGATGGCGTATGCCCACAGGCCGGACTGGCCCCGCTGGTTCTTGATCAGGACACTGGCTTCGGCGCGCAGCGAGGCATTCGGATAGATCACCGCATTGGCCAGGCGCGCATACAGCTGTGCATCGGCCTCGCTGGCGTTGAGCTGGCGCAGCACCACCTGGCTGTGTGTCCAGGCAAGTTCGAACACGCGGTCGGCCAGGTGGCGGTCCTGGTATTTGTCGATCAGGTGCAGTGCCGCCTCGCGCTGCTCCACCATGCCGGTGACGCTGTCGACCGTGACCGCCTGGTCGGGTGCCAGGGTGATGACATAACGGATGGCCACGATGGGATCGAGCACAGAACCGTGGCCGCCGCCCAGCGGGCCGCCTTCCTGCAGCGCCTGCGGCAGCTGCGCCGTGTTGCCACGGCCGATGAAGCGCGCGCGGTCCGTCTCGAACGAGACCTCGTAGCGCTCCGCGTCATGCACCGTCATCACGTGCAGCAGCCACGGCATCTGCTCGTCCTTGGAGCGGGGACGGCGCGTGCACAGAATCGCATTTTCCTGGGCCAGGATTTCCGTCTGGACGAACAGTTTGCTGAAGGCCGGGTGGGCTGCGTCGGCCGCCGCCGGTGCCATTACCACTTCGGCAAAGCTGGTGATCTCGATGCGCCGCTGGCGGTTCGAATTATTGCTGATGCGCGTACGGCGGATTTCGATGTCATCCTCGGGTGAGACGACGATTTCCGTGTACAGATCGAGGCCATGGTCGGCGCGGCGGAACTCCGCCCTGCCCTCGGAAAAGATCACTTCGTATTTCTTTGGCTCGGCCAGGGTCGGCTGGTACATGGTGGACCAGACTTCACCGTCGTCGAGGTCGCGCAGGTAGCAGAAATTGCCCCAGTTATCGCGCGTGCTGTCCTCGCGCCAGCGCGTCACGGACAGATCCTTCCAGCGGCTGTAGCTGCCCCCCGCATTGCTCACCATGACGTGGTAGCGGCCATTCGACAGCAGCTGCGTTTCGGGCACGGCGCTGTTGGCCTGCGTGAGGATGCGCATCGGCATGGCCTGCTCCGGCGCGCCGCTGCGCAGTACGGCCAGTTCGGCCGTGTTCGAATAAAACGCACCCGCTTGCGGCGTACGTTCCTGCAGCACCAGCAAGGCCGATTGCAGCAGCGGATCGGATTCAAAACGACGCTGCATGGGGCGGTCGTGCAGCAGGTAGCTGAGGGCGAGAAAGCCCATGCCCTGGTGATGCACCATGAAGGAACGGATGACGGCGCTGGTCTGGCCGCGCGGCAGGCGCGCCGTGGTGAAGTCAATCGCTTCGAAAAAGCCGTAGCGTCCCATGTAGCCGGCCGCCTGCATGCGCTGCAGGTTCTGGCACGACGCTTCCGGCTGCACCATCAGGCCCATCATGCTGGCGTATGGCGCCACCACCAGGTCGTCTGCCAGACCCCGTTTCAAGCCCAGTCCCGGCACGCCGAAGGCCCGGTACTGGTAATTCAGGCTCGCATCGACCGTGTTGTAGCCGGACTCGGAAATCCCCCACGGCACGTCGCGCTGGCGGCCATAATCGATCTGCGCCTCGATGACGGAGTGATACGTCTGGTCGAGCAGGGTATTCGGATAGTTCGGCATCACCAGCAGCGGCATCAGGTACTCGAACATCGAGCCGCTCCACGACAGCAGCACGGGCTGACCCGCCACCATGCACAGCTGGCGACCGAGGGCAAACCAGTGCTCCTGCGGCAGCTGGCCCTGGGCGATGGCGATGAAGCTGGCCAGGCGCACTTCGGACGCCAGCAAGTCGTAGTAGCTGGGGTCGAGGCGCCGTTCGCTGACGTTGTAGCCGATGGCCAGCAGCTTGGTCGACGGGTTGTACAGGAAAGCATATTCGATCTGTGCAAAATCGCGCGCCTGGCCCGCAGCGTGGGCGATGTCGCGCATGTAGCGCCCCGCCTGTTCGCGGCCTTGTGCCAGCAGCGCGGCCAATTCGGGCGACGTGCCTTCCGGCGTCTCCAGATTCGCCAGCTCACGCAGCGTCGGCATGCGCATCCATGCCGCGTCAACGCCCGCCTGCGCAGCCCATGGCGCCAGCTGCAGCAGTTCCGCCAGCGCTGCACGGCACTGGCGCGCCAGTGCGCCTGTCCACATGGCCAGCTCGCCATCCTCGCTCTGCAAGGTCAGCGACAGCAGCGCGTCGGCCGCGCCATTCGCCGCGCCCAGGTAGGCGTGCCATTCGCCCAGGCTGGCCGGCGCCACCGGCGCCTGCAGCAAGGCCAGGTTGTCGCGCATGGCCTTGCCCTCGCCTTCGGCGGCGATGAACTCCTGCAGCACCTGCGCCGTCGTCCGGATGCCCTGCACGGTCTGCGCGCCGACGATGGGCGCGTCATACAGTTCCACCAGCCCGGGCTGCAAGGTCAGCAGATGGCCGGCCAGGTTGCCGCTGTCGACCGTCGAAATGTACATCGGCTGCAGCGCCTTGAGCGTCTGCGTGTCGTACCAGTTATAGAAGTGTCCCTGGAAGCGTTCCAGTTCGCCCATGGTGTGCAAGGTGGCGCGGCTGCGTTCGATCAGCTGGCCCATGGTGACATAGCCGAAATCGTAGGCCGTCAGGTTGGCCAGCAGGGCCAGGCCGATATTCGTCGGCGAGGTGCGGTGCGCTACCACCAGAGCAGGATGCTCCTGCATGTTATCGGGCGGCAGCCAGTGGTCGTCGGGACCGACGAAGGTGTCGAAGTAGGCCCAGGTCTTGCGCGCCACGCCATGCAGGAAGCGTCCCTGCTCGGCCGACAGGCGCGCCACGGCCCGTTCGATCGGGCGGCTGATCCACCAGGCAATGGCGGGTGCGGCCAACCACAGCAGCAGCACAACGGCGGCGGCTGGCAAGGCATCGGGGCGCCAGACCAGCAAGGCGCCAAAGGTGGCCAGCGCCAGCGCGGGCGAACACCACATGGCGCGCCAGCTGTCCGCCTGCGAGCCGGACGACGTATGCAGATTCGAAGCGCGCCAATCGAGCAGGTGCTTGTGCGACACGCCCAGGCGCCACAGGGTGCGCGCGATGGCGTCCAGGCTGATCCAGGCCTCGTACGGCAGGAAGACGAGCGTCAGCATGGCATGCGAGAACTGCACACCGCAGCGCCGCTCAAAAGCGGCCAGATGCTGGCGCCACAGGGTGTCGCGCGGTTTGCGCAGCAGGTCATACAAGGCCGAGAACACGGGCGGCAGGAAGATGATGGCCAGCACGGCCGCGCTCCAGAAGGCCACGTGCGGCAAAAAAACCCATACCAGCAGCAGGGACAAGGTGGTGGCCGGCGCCACGACGCTGCGGCGCAGATTGTCGAACAGCTTCCAGCGCGACAGCATCGACAGGGGATTGCGTTCGCGCTTGCCGGCGCGGCCCGGCACCCTGCCCAGCAGCCAGCCGATCAGCTGCCAGTCGCCGCGTATCCAGCGCTGGCGGCGGCTCACGTCGGCGTCGTAGCGGGCCGGATATTCCTCGTACAGCTCCGAGTCGCTGAGCAGGCCGGCGCGCAGGTAGCAGCCTTCCAGCAGGTCGTGGCTGAGGATTTTATTGTCGGGCAGGCGCTGGCCCAGCACGCGCTCGAACATGTCGAGGTCATAGATGCCCTTGCCGATGAAGGAGCCTTCATAAAACACATCCTGGTACAGGTCCGAGACGGTGCGCGTGTACGGGTCGATGCCCGGTTCGCCGCCGCACAGCAGCTCGTAGCGCGAAGCGTTCGCGCTGGGCAGCGCGACGGCCACGCGCGGCTGCAGGATGCCGTAGCCGGCCACCACGCGCGTGCCGGCCGCGTCCAGCACGGGGCGGTTCAGCGGGTGCATCATGGTGGCGATGAATTCGCGCGCCGCGTCGCGCGGCAGCAGGGTATCGGTGTCGAGCGTGATCACGTACTTGATGGTGCGCAGGCCGCGCAACTCGCCTTCCACCAGCGAGAATTTGTCGCGCGCGCCACCGCGCAGGAAAGCGTTCAGGTCGGACAACTTGCCGCGCTTGCGCTCCTGCCCCATCCACGCATTCTGCTGCGAATTCCACAGGCGCGGACGGTGCAGCAGCAGGAACGGTACCACATGGCCCAACTCTGCGCGATCGGCCGGCTCGCCGTTTTCCTTGAACTCGGCACCCTCCACGCGGTACTTGTCATTCAGGCCGCGGATGGTTTCCTGCGCCTGGCGCAGCAAGGCATCATCGCCGGGCAGGGTTTGCGCGTCCGCATCGACAAAGTCCGTCAGCAGGCAGAAACGCAGGTTCGGATCGCGGTTGGCCAGGTAGCGCACTTCCAGCGCTTCGCACAGGGCCGCCACGTTGTCCCGGCTGTAGATCAGGGTCGGCACGACCACGATGCCGCGCGCATCCGACGGAATGCCGGCCTGGTAATCCATGCGCGGCAACGGATGCGGCGACGTCATCAGGGTCGCCAGCCAGTTCACCACGGCCACCGCCAGCTGGCTGCTGCCCAGCAGCGCCAGCACGCCCAGCGCCACCAAGGGCCAGCCCTGCACGCCATGGCGCACGGCGCGCTCGAGCAGCAGCGCGCTCGTGGCCAGGGTGAGGAACGAGATCGCGCCCAGGTAGACGGCCAGCGGCGCGGCGCGTGCCGTCTGCTGCAGCGCCTCGACGAAGGGCAGCTTCGCACCGGCCTGCTTTTCCAGCACCAGTACGCCCCGTCCTACCAGGTAAAAGCCGATGTGGCCGCGGCGTACGTCATTGCCATTGCCGTGCGTGTGCGCCAGCTGCACCACCATCTCGGCCACCTCCACTTCGCTGCGCGCGCTGCGCTTGGCGATGCGTTCGATGGCGTGACGGTAGCTGTCGCGCGTGGCGAAATCCATCAGTCCATACGTGCCGGCCGGATCGAGGCGCAGGGTCTGTTCGACCACGCTCATGGTCTCGACGAATTCCTGCCAATCCATGGTGCCGAGAAAGCGCAGGCTGCCGATGCTGTTGGCGATCGATACCTGGTCGGCCGCCTGCTGCCCGATCTCGGACTGGATCTGCTGTTCGATGGTGAGGCCCGATTCGGCCAGCTTGTGCGTCAGCCACGACAGGGCCAGGGTGAGCGACGGGCTCTGCCCCTGCAGGCGGCGCGACAGTTCCGCCACGAAGGCGCTGGTGATGGGCGGATTCGAGCGCGCCATGTCGGCCACCAGCAGGATCAGGCCGCTGGGATTGCGCTCGGCGATCTCCGTCATCTGGTCGGCCCAGGTGTTGGCCAGGTCGCGCTGCATGCGGTCGTCGGCCACGCGCACGGCCACGCGGCGCAGGTTTTCGATCAGCGCCAGGCGCAGCATGATGGGCACGGCCCACAGTTCGCCCAAGGTGAGGGTGGCGACGTCCTGGTAGGCTTCGACGAAGTGGCACAGGTTTTCCAGGTCGACGCGGCCATCGCCATGCGAGATGATTTCCAGCGCAATTTTATACACGCGGGGGCAGCCCGCATCGGGACCCGACGTCAGGCGCGGCAGCTCCTTGCTGTAGTTCTTCGGCAGGTGGCGCCGCGTGGTGCGGATCTGCTCTTCGATCAGGTAGAAATTATCCAGCAGCCATTCCGATGCGGGCGTCACCTGGCGCCCGCTCTTGACGGTGGCCGTCAGTTCATTGACGGTGGCCGTGATCAGGGCCGCATTGTCGGCCAGGCGCGCCAGCAGGCGGTCGCGGCCATGATGCCGTCCCACCACATGGCCGGCGGCCACGTGCTTGCCATGGGCAGCCATCTGCATGGCACTGAATAATTCCGAACGCAGGGGCAAGGCATCGTCGCGCGCGGCGTCGAAGGTATCCTGTGCCAGGGTGGTGTCGCGGAAGATTTCCCTGACTCTGGAAAGCTGTTCCTTGATCTGTTGCGTGACGACTGCTGTGTACTCTTTCAACTTGGGCCTCGCTAGGTGCACGCAGGCAGCCGGCGGCCACTGTCACGCGGGCCCAGTCAGGAGAAACAAGATCGGACACTGGCGAAGACGGAAAGCGAAGCGCCGGAGCGTTGCGACGAATCTCAGGGTAGAGGGAGATTTTCTGAACTTCATCGTAGGGGCGCACTGCGCGCAAGACCGTGCGCTAGCGTACATACCGGGCGTTTTAGGGGCGTGCAAGCAAAGAAATCAGCACGCTGAACGGAAGAAAAATGCCGACAGGAAATGAACAGCGACAGGCAAAGGACGGCACCGCGCGCATCAGGACGCGGTGCCAGATTTCAAAAGGACAACTTCAGACTGCCTCAGGCCGCGATGGCCAGCGGATGGTGCGTGGCTTCCGCCATCGCCATGCCGCCGTTGAGCTGCCAGGCGGCGGCATGGCCCAGACGGCGCAGGCAGGCAGCGGCGCGCGCGCTGCGGTTGCCGCTGCGGCAGAAAAAGACCAGCGGGCGCTGTGGCTGCCCCAGCCATGCGTCGACCTGCCCTGCCAGGCGGCTCAGCGGCACGCTGCGCACTTCGCAGCCCTCGAACACCTGTCCCGTGCAAGCCGCGTGTTCATACGCCTCGCGCACGTCGACGAGGATGGCCTCCGGATGCTGGTGCAGGAAGGCCGGCAGGCCGGCCGCGTCCAGCTGCAGTTCGGCGCCGGCAAGCACGTCCCCCTGCAACGCGCGCACGGTGCTGCAGATGCTGCTGTCGTCGCCCGACGCGCACAGCACCGTGTCCGCCGTCACGAGTCCGGCAAGCCGCAAGGATGCGACAGCCTGCGGCGTCAGGGCACCGATGAAGGCAAAGCGCTGCTCCAGCAGGTACACATGCGTGTCCTGGCTGTCGCCGCACTCGATCCGGCGCAGGCGCTGCTGGCCCAGGGCCAGCTCGCCGTCGATGTCAAGGTGGCCCACTTGTTCCATATCCAGCTCCTGCAGCAGCGCCAGGCGCGCCACGCCGTGATCCACAGGCGGCGCCGTGTGCACGATGGCGCGCAAGGCCAGCTGCTGGCAACGGATGAAAGCGGCCAGGCGCGGCACCAGTGCGGCGGCGGGATCGATGACGACGCAACTGGCGCTGGCGGCATCGGCGAGCAACCAGGTGTTCTGGCCATCGACGCTCAGCTGAATTATGCCGTCCTGCGCGCCGTCCTGCGGCGACGGCGCCAGCGCCGACGGCAGCAGACAACTGCTGCGCAACGCTTCGCCGCAGCGCTCGATGCGCGCGCAGGCGGCGGCGATGGTCGCCGCGTCGATCAGAGGGCCGAACGACAGGCGGATGGCGGAACTGGCGCGCCACTGCGGCACGTGCATGGCTTCGAGCACATAGCTGGGCAGGGCCTTGGCGGCGGAGCAGGCGCTGCCCGAGCTGACGCGCACGCGCGCCGCGTCGAACAGGTCCAGCAGCTCTTTCGAGGACAGGCCCGGCACGGAAAAATTGAGCGTCGTCGGCAGCGACAAGTCGCCCGGCATGTTGAAGACGATGCCGGGGAACGCCTGTTCCAGGCTGGCCATCAGGCGCTCACGGAAAACGCTCAGCTCGGCGTGGCTGCGAAAGGTCGTCCCGTCTTCCAGCGCGGCCAGCACGGCGCCCAGGGCCGCGATGCCCGCCATGTTTTCCGTCCCCGAGCGCAGCCCCGCTTCCTGGCCGCCGCCCATCATCAAGGGCGTGAATGGCGCGCCCGCGCGCACGTACAGCATGCCGATACCTTTCGGGGCATACAGCTTGTGGCCGGAAAACGGCGCGTAGTCGATGCGCGTGGCGGCCAGGTTGAGTTTCAGCTTGCCCAGCGCCTGCACGCAGTCGACCATCCAGTAGGCGTCCGCGCCCCGTTCCTGCAGCAGTTGCGCGATGGCGGACAAATCGCTGACGACGCCCGTTTCATTGTTCGCCGCCATCGTGCACAGCATGGCGGCGTCGCCGATCAGCGCAGCGAGCGCCTGCAAGTCATGGCGCCCCTGCGCATCGACGGGCAGCTTGCGCACTTCCAGGTTCAGGCCCAGCAAACGGTTCCAGTGCGCCAGGCTTTCCGGCACGGCCTTGTGTTCGGTCGCGCCGTACAGCAGCAGGCTGCCGATGCGCTGACCCGCATCGCGCCGTTCGCGCAGCGCACACAGGGCCGACAAGACGGCCGTCTGGATGCCTTCGGTGGCGCCGCTGTTGAACATCAGCCGTCCCTCGCCCGCTCCCAGCAGGCGGCGCGCCCGCTGGCGCACGCCATCCATCATGGCCTTGGCCTGCAAGCCCGTCGCATGGGTGCTGCTGGGGTTGCCGAAGCCCTGCTCCATCGCCTGCCGGGCGGCGGCAACGGCGGCGGGCAGCACGCAGGTGGTGGCATTGCTGTCGAGGTAGATTTCTTTCATGATGGCAGTCTGGAGATTCTATAAAAGGGGCAGCGATAACGGCTGGAACGTATGGACAGTCTACCGGCGGGCACCCGTAAAGATATGCCAAAAGACACTGCAAAACAGGTAATATGCAGCATATTCATGCTACCCAATTGATAATCACAAAATGAATTCACCTACCGTGACCCTCGACAAGTTCGATTGCGCCATCCTGGCCGCCCTGCAGCAGGACGGCACCTTGTCGATCGCCGCCCTGAGCGAAAAAATCGGCTTGTCCAGTACGCCCTGCTGGAAGCGGGTCAAGCGGCTGGAGGAAGAGGGCTATATCGAGAGCCGCGTGGCCATCGTCAACCGGCAGAAGGTGGGCTTGCCCGTGACCGTGTTCGTCAGCGTGCGCACCGGGCAGCACGACGAGAAATGGCTGCGCCGCTTTGCCGCCGCCGTCATCGTCCTGCCCGAAGTCCAGGAATTTCACCGCATGAGCGGCGACATCGATTACCTGCTGAAAGTCGTCACCACCGACATCAAGGGCTACGACACCTTTTATAAAAAACTCATCAAGGCCGTGCAGCTGACGGGCGTGTCATCCGCCTTTTCCATGGAACAAATCAAGTGCAGCACGGAATTGCCGCTGGAATTGATCGCCCACGGCTTGCCTATCTGACGCATTTTCAGGCATCGCCGTTCATGCATGAAAAATTCACATGCTTGCCCGTTTTTTACGTTGCTGCATTGCAACATAAATTAACGAAAGGCAGCGACGCAAGGGCATGGCAGGAAGCGCTGCCGGTATACTGGCGCCTTGTCTGCCCGCCGCGCAGACCTTAGTCCAAGGTTCTCCATGTCACTGCTCCGCCGCCTCTCCATCCAGAAAAAATTGCTGTTCAGCATGGGCCTGTGCCTGCTGCTCTTCATGGCGATTTCCTCGTTCCTCAGCGTGCGCATGAGCAGCGATTACGTGCGCGAGCGCGTCGTCGGCCAGGAATTGCCGGCCCAGGTGGGCGAGATCCGCAACGACGTGCTGCGCCAGATCAGCCAGCCCCTGTCCGTGGTGCAGACCATGGCCAACGACGTCTACCTGCAAGACTGGGAAGACGCGGGCCTGCCCGACAGCGGCATCGCCACCTTCCAGCGCTACGCCACCGTCGTCAAGGACAAGAACAAGGCGGCCTCGATCAACTGGGCTTCCGCCAGCACGGGCAAGTATTTCACCGCCGATGGCTTGCTGCGCACCCTGGACAAGAACCAGGCCGCTGACCAATGGTTTTATCGCTTGCTGGCCGGCGACAAGGCGTACACGCTCGACATCGACAAGGCAGAAAACTCCAGCGACCTGATGCTGTATCTGAATGCGCGCGGCCAGACGGCGGGCGGCAGGCAGATCGCCGCCGGCCTGGGCCTGTCCATCAATGCACTGGCCGACACCATCCGCAGCTACAAGATCGGCCACACGGGCCATGTCTACCTCGTACGCGCCAACGGCGTCGTGCTGGTGCACCGCGACACGGCCCTGGCCGATGGCAAGCATCAGCTCAAGGAAATGCCCGGCATTGGCGAGGCCCTGAGCAAGAACCTGCTCACCGGCAACAAATACGCTTCTGCCATCTACGACGCGCCAGCGGGTCGCCAGTTCATCGCCGCCTCCTTCGTGCCGGAACTGAATCTGTATGTGATGGCGGAAGTGCCGGAGACGGAAGTGCTGGGCAATGTCACGCGCTCGGCCCTGATCGCCGCATTGTTCGCCGGCCTCGTTGGCGGCGGCATCGCCCTGTGCGTCATTTACGTCATCAGCCGCGCCATCGCCGCGCCCGTCGCGCGGGCGGCCGACATGCTCGGCGAGATCGCCAGCGGCAACGGCGACCTGAGCCGCCGCATGCCCGTCGAGTCGGAAGACGAAGTCGGTGCGCTGGCCGCCGCCTTCAACCGCTTCGTCGCGTCGCTGAACGTGACGATACGCGAAGTTCGCGACAGTACCGGCGCCATTGCGAGTGCATCGAGCCAGATCGCCTCGGGCAACCTGGACCTGTCGGCACGCACGGAAGCCCAGGCATCGAGCCTGGAAGAAACGGCTGCCGCGATGGAAGAGCTGACATCGACCGTGAAACAGAATGCGGATAACGCGCGCCAGGCCAACCAGTTGGTGGTATCGGCCTCGAGCCACGCCGTCAAGGGCGGCGAAGTGGTAGGCCAGGTGGTGCAGACGATGGGCGCAATTACGGAAAGTTCGCGCAAGATCGCCGACATTATCGGCGTGATCGATGGCATTGCCTTCCAGACCAATATTTTGGCGCTGAACGCGGCGGTGGAAGCGGCCCGTGCGGGCGAGCAGGGCCGCGGCTTTGCCGTGGTGGCCACGGAAGTGCGCAACCTGGCACAACGTTCGGCGGCGGCGGCGAAGGAAATCAAGGACCTGATCGTCGACTCCGGCAACAAGGTGGAAGCGGGCAGCAGGCTGGTCGATTCCGCCGGCGCCACCATGCAGGACATCGTCGTCTCCGTGCAGCGGGTCGCCGACCTGATGGGTGAAATCGCTTCGGCCAGCCAGGAGCAAAGCCAGGGCATCGCGCAAGTCAATGCCACGGTCACGCAGATGGATGATGCGACCCAGCAAAATGCGGCGCTGGTGGAAGAAGCGGCGGCCGCCGCCCAGTCCCTGCAGGATCAGGCCGGCCGGCTGGCACAGGTGGTCAGCGTCTTCAAACTGGATGAGTCGGGCCACGTAAGCGCACCGCAGGTCATGCCAGCCTCCACCGGCAAACCGGCGCGGCCCGCGGCCAGGCTCACCGCCCAGCCCGTAGCACCGGCCAGACCCGCCCCTGCGTTCAGCCGCAAGGCAGCGGCGGGCGAGGAGTGGGAAGAGTTTTAAGCGAACTGTTTAAGCGAACTAAATGGCCGGCGCCTTGACGCTGGCCGCTTGCTTGAAGAAATCATAAATGCCGCTCTCGCTCATGCGGCGGGCATTAGCCAGTTCGCCGCCCTTGGTGGCGTACAGTACCTGGTTGTTGTCGCTGGACACCAGCACGGCAGCCGGAATGCCCTTCTTCAAGGGATTGCCATAGGCGTGCGCCACGTCCAGGTTATGGTCAAAGTTGCCCACGTCGACCTTGACGACCTTGAATTGCTGCTGCATCAATTCTGCGTTTTTCCCCTCTTTCAAGGCCTTGTCGAGCGCGCGGCAATCCTCGCACCAGTTGGCGCCAAAGATCAGCAGCACGGGCACGTGGGCGGCCTTGGCCTCCGCCAGCGCATGGGCCACGTCGGCCTTGGCATCGGCCGCCGCGTTGTACGGCAAGTGCGGCGTGGCGACAGGGTTGCTCGGTGTTGGGGCGGCGGCAACGGCGGTGCCGGCCAGCAGCACACTGGCGAGAACGGTGGAAAGGATGGAAACGCGCATGCGGAGCTCCTGTGAAATCAGCGTGAGGCCGGCTGGACAGATGCCAGCGGGCATGACCATTTAGAATATGCCTGCTTGTCGGAAATATCTACAATTTAATTGCACTGTGCTTATACGAAAAACGCATAAGCCAAGCCTGGAGCATGCATCGAGCACCCAAGGCACCCTGCCCCAGCCCCTGTGGGATGCCGCGCGCATGCTGCGCAGCGCCCTCCCGGACGGTATCCCTCTCATGGCGTATTTCCCCGTGCTGGCCTTGCTGTACGAACACTTTTCCGATCGCCACCTCGCCGCCCTGTTGGCGCACGCCACGGGCAAGGATACGGCGCGGGTGCTCAATGACACCCCTGTCTGCGTCGGCAACAGGCCCGGCAGCGCCGCCGCCGAAGCCCTCAAGAAGTTGCTGGAGCAGCATGGCTTGCTGGCAATCCGCGCCGAAGACTAGTGCCATCCGGCAGCGAAACGGCACGCATGGGATAATGGCGGGCTTAACTGAGCAACGCGTCTGGAACGCGCCCTCCCCACCATGACGACTTCTTTCCTGGCACGCTGGCTGCCACAACCGAACAACGGCAGCCGCCGCGAACAATTGCGCGCCTGCGCGGGCGCCATCTGCGGCTTGCTGCTCACTGGCCTCATCTGCCATTTCCTGCTGGCTCCCGACAGTGCCAGCGTCTACCTGATCGCCCCTATGGGCGCCTCCGCCGTGCTGCTGTTCTGCCTGCCGGCCAGCCCGCTGGCGCAACCGTGGTCCGTGGTGGGCGGCAATGTCGTCTCCGGCCTGGTAGGCATGGCCTGCGTCAAATGGCTGGGACCCAGCGTGGGCGTGGCGGCGCTGGCCGCCTGCCTGGCCATCGGCGCCATGTTTGCCCTGCGCTGCCTGCATCCGCCAGGCGGGGCCGTCGCGCTCACCACCGTCGTGGGCGGCGCCAGCGTGCATGCGGCCGGCTTCGAGTTCGTCTTCATCACCGTGCTGTTCAATTCGGCCGTGCTGGTCGCCTGCGCCGTGCTGTACAACAACCTGACGGGACGCCGCTACCCGCATACCCAGCAACTGGCCACGCCGCATCCGCACGCCACCAGGGACGCGACTCCCAGCACGCGCCTGGGCTTTTCGCCGGACGACCTCGATGCCGTGCTGCGCCAGCACGGCGAAGTGCTCGACATCAGCCGCGATGATCTGCAAGCCATCTTCCTGCAAACGGAAATGCGCGCCTACCAGCGCCGCTTCGGCGTCGTCACCTGCGCCGACATCATGTCGAAAGACGTGCTCAGCGTGGAATTCGGCACGCCATTGGATATTGCCTGGCGCACCATGCGCGAGCACGACGTGGGTGCCCTGCCCGTCGTCAACCGGGCAAACAGGGTCATCGGCATCATCACGCAGACGGATTTTTTGCGCCATGGCGGCCTCGACGATTACCAGGGCATGCGCCAGCGCCTGCGCAGCCTGCTGCAGCGCAGCGGCCTCTCCCATAGCGACAAGCCGGAAGTGGTAGGCCAGCTGATGACGCCATCGCCGCACACGGCACGCCTGGGTACGCCCATCATCGACCTGGTGCCCCTGATGGCCGACGCCGGCTACCACCATATTCCCATCCTTGACGATGACGAACGGCTGGCCGGCATCATCAGCCAGTCCGACCTGATGGCGGCCTTATATGAAAGCCGCTTTGCCGAGGCGGCCGCATGACACCGTTCCCGGCGCTGCTGTCCGGCGCCGCTGGCGGACCGTCCGGCACGCCCGTCAGCGCACATTTCTTCGGCGCCCAGCTGCTCATCGATGCACCCCGTTTCTCCGTCGATGTGGCGCAGCTGGTCATCAGCGTGGGCGGCGTTGACGGCCCCGAACTGTTCCTGAACTGGCTTGACGGGCAAGGCCGGCAAGCATCGCTCAAGCCGCTGGGGATGGACGCCATCGCCATCGTCCTGCGCGAAGCGCCGCCGGCGCTGCAGCCGCAACTGCAACGCCTGTGGAACGAACGCCGGCGCAACCGGCGGCAAGTGTCGACCTGGCTGAGCGGCTTGACGGGCGCGGCCGTCGCGGCCGCCGCCCTGCTGTGGTGGCAGGGCGGCAACGCCGTCGGCGCGCTGGCGCACCTGATTCCCCTGTCGACGGAACAGCAGCTGGGCGAACTGGCCCTGTCGCAAGTACGCGCGCAGGGCGGCCTCAGCGACAGCGGCGCGGCACAGCAGACGGTGCAGGACATCGGCCAGAAGCTGACGGCCCGTTCGCGCTACGCCTACCGCTGGCTGGTCAAGAACGATGACAGCGTCAACGCCTTTGCCATGCCCGGTGGCATCATCGTCGTGCATACGGGCTTGCTGCGCCAGGCGGCCGACCCGGGAGAACTGGCCGGCGTCCTGGCGCATGAAGTCCAGCACGTGGAACAGCGTCATTCGCTACGGCAAATGATCAGCAGCCTGGGCTGGGGCGCGCTGGTGGGCGTGACCATCGGCGACATCAGTGCCGTGGCCGCCATGCTGGCGCACCAGGCGGGCACCCTGTATTTCAGCCGCGACATGGAGGAAGAAGCGGACCGGCTGGGTTTGCTCGCCTTGCAGCGCGCGCGCATCCGTCCCGACGGCATGCTGACTTTCTTCCAGAAACTCGGTGACGAGGACAAGACCAGCATGCCGGGCTGGATCTCGTCGCACCCGCAAACGGCAGCACGCGCCCAGCAGATTCGCGCGCGGATCGCCGCCACGCCCTGCCCCGCCTGCGTCCCGTTGGTCAGCAAGCACTGGCAGGCGATGAAGGCGGCCCTGCCGCCTACGGCAAAATAGCAACATTCCTCTCGCACAATTTATCCAAACGCGCTGGGCAATGGCGTATGCTTACGCCCCGGCTGCTCCTTCGCGACCGGCCATCCCGACCCGCTACGCCTCCGTTCATTCTCCTCCTTACAAAGGATATCGCGCATGAAGCATCGTTTTGCCGCCGGCACCCTCGGCACCCTGGCCGTTTCCCTGTTACTTGCCCATGCGCCCATGGCGCAAGCGGTCCAGCCCGCTGCCAAGGCAGCCGTCGCGCCCGCGGTCAGTGCCCCCAAGGCCAAGCAGCAGTTGCAAGTGCTGGCCGACCAGTATTACGATGCATCGGCCCGCTTCGATCCGATCAGTGCCACGGAGAGCGGCGACAACCGTTTTGACGACCAGCTCGGCTCGACCATCGTCCCCGCCGCGCGCGCGAAGCAATTTGCCCTGTACCGCCAGTACCAGAAAACGCTGCGCGCCATCCCGCGCGCGCAATTGGCCCAGCAGGATCAGATCAATTACGACATTCTCGACTATGAACTGGCCACGGCGCTGAGCTTCGAGCGCTTCCCCGAATACCTGCTGCCCCTGAACCAGATGGACAGCATGCCCGTCACCCTGGCCAATTATGCGGGCGGCGAGGCATCGCAGCCGCTGACCACGGTCAAGGAATATGACGCTTACCTGAGCCGTATCGGCCAGTTGCCGGGCTGGATAGACCAGGCCATCGCCAACATGAAGGTCGGCATGCAAAAAGGCATCGTACTGCCGAAGGCGCTGACGGAATCGGCATTGCCGCAATTCAAGAAACTCGTCAGTGCGACGCCGCAGGAGAGTGTCTACTACACTCCCATCAAGAACTTGCCAGCCGGCTTTTCGGATGCGGACAAGGCCCGCCTGACGCAAACGTACACCGTCATCATCCAGGCCAAGCTGATGCCGGCCCTGCAGCGCCTGGCCACCTTCATGGAGCAGGAGTACCTGCCGGCGGGCCGCAGCAGCAGCGGCTGGAGCGCCCTGCCCGATGGTGCCGCCTGGTACCAGGCGCGCGTGGCCAGCAGCACCACGACGGACATGCAGCCGGAGCAGATCCACGCCATCGGCTTGCGCGAAGTGGCGCGCATCCAGGAGCAATACGCCATCGTCGGACCGAAGATGGGCTACAACGGCCCGGCCGCCGGCTTGCCCGTGTGGGTCTCGGAGCAGGCGAAATACCGCCCGTTCAAGACGGAACAGGAAGTGCTGGACGTGTATCGCAAGCTGAACGTGCTGCTCGACAGCAAGTTGCCGGCCCTGTTCACCCTCGTGCCGAAAGCACCGCTGGACTTGCGTCTGGAACCTGAACTGAGCCGCGACACGGCCGCCGACCACTACACGGCCCCGGCCGCCGACGGATCGCGTCCCGGCGTGTTCTGGTCCGTCGTCACGGATCCGAAGCAATATGGCGACACGGGCATGACCACCCTGTTCCTGCACGAAGGCAAGCCGGGCCACCATTTCCACCTGGCGCTGGTGCAGGAGATGGACTTGCCGAACTTCCGCCGCTTCGGCGGCAACAATGCCTTCACGGAAGGCTGGGCCCTGTATGCGGAAACGCTGGGCAAGGAAATGGGCCTGTTCGACGATCCGGCCCAGTATTTCGGCCACTTGAACGACGAGATGCTGCGCGCCGTGCGCCTGGTGGTCGACACCGGCCTGCATTCCAAGGGCTGGACGCGCGAACAGACGATCAAATACATGCGCGACACCCTCGGCTACGACGCCGTGGCAAAAAGCGAAACGGAGCGCTACATGGCCTGGCCTGGCCAGGCGCTGGGCTACAAGATCGGCGCGCTGAAGATCGTGGAACTGCGCCAGCGGGCGCAAAAAGCCTTGGGCGACAAGTTCAGCCTGCCGAAGTTCCACGAAGTGGTACTCAGCGACGGTACCCTGCCCCTGAAACTGCTGGAAACCAAGGTCGACCGATGGATCGCGCAGCAGAAGTAAGACGCAACGCCTGACGGCAAAACGGCAGCACCTTGAGGGGCTGCCGTTTTTTTTCGCCTGCGGCCGGCAGCTACACCAGCAGCGCGGCGCTCATCGAGCGCACTTCCTCGGCCGATTCGGCCAGGATGCTTTGCAGGGTTTCGTTATCGATAATGAAATCGATGACGGAGTCGGAGGGTGTGAGCATTTCCACGAAGGTGGCCTGCAGCGGTGAGGGCACGGGGGACAGTTGCTTGGCCAACAATAAGGTATCGAGCAGCGAGTCGGGCGGGATCGACAGCAGTCCATCGCGCAAGCCTTCGATGGCGTCGCTGACGGCCAGCGGGATCAGCAGCTTCTTCATGACTTCGCGGGAAATGATTTCTTCCGCCGATTCCATCCAGTGATCCGTATCGTCATCGAGCAAACCGGGAAACTCGTCGGCCCGCGACAGCAGGTAAAAGCCGCCCACCTCATGCACGATGCCGGCGAATAGCGCCGTATCGGGATCGACATGGGTGACGCGGCGCGCAATCACGTGGGCCAGCGCCGCCACGTGCGCCGTGTGCTCCCACAGCTGGGTCGCTTTCTGGCGCAGGGCAGGGTCGATGATCTTGCTGCCGAACTGCCGCACCACCATGGCCGCCACCAGCGCATACAGGTTGCGGTAGCCCATGCGCATGACGGCGGCGCGCACGCTGGTGACGGGCGCCGCTTCGCCGCGGCTGTAGACGGCCGAATTGGCCAACGCCACCGTCCGCGCTGCCAGCAGCGGTTCGGCCAGGACCAGCTTGATGGCATGGTCGATATGGCAATCCGGCTCGGCCAGGGCCAATTGCAATTGCAATGCGGAATTCACGCTGGTGGGAAACGTCAATTCCCCCCGCACGGCCTGGGAAACAATCAAACCAAACGCCTGTAATTTATTCATCATACGATCAGTCCGTCTCAGAAATTATTCTGGAAATCAATACTCTGTTTATAGCAGAAATTCATTGCCAGGCCCGGCCTTTATCAAACAGATGGCATGCCATCGGACTGAAGCAGATTATCCGGCATTGCCAGCGCCTGCAGGGTCAATTCATCGCCGATAACAAACAGCTTGGGTTGCTGTAATACCTGCAGCAGAAATGGCTGGCCTTCGCGCAGCCGGCGCCGATAATCAGCCAGCGTATATAAGTTGGGATTGATTTTACGCCGCAAGGTTCGTTCAGCCGGGGCAAGTCCCGTCAACAGATCGCCATAATTGGCCTCTTCAGCCACCAGCAGCAAGTCGATGGGACTGCCCGGCACATCCTGGCCCTTTGCCGTGGCGCCATACACGAATGCCAGCTGCCATTGCGCGCGCACAGGAGCCAGGGTGCTGCTGAGCACGCCGACAAGACCGAAGGTCTTTTGCACCAGGCCACTCAACTCCGGATAGACCAGGCTTTCCTTGTTGGGCCAGAAGCGTCGCACATTGCCGATGCGTTCGGATGTGATCAGCCCGGAATCATGCAGCCGGCGCAGTTCCCGCTGCGCCGAAGCGCTGCCCAGGCCCGTCAGGCGCATGATTTCGTTCAAATGAAAGCCTTCATTCACACGGACAAAGAGCAATCCCAGCAGTTTTTGCTGGGCGGGGGTAAACAGGGCTTGGGCAATCATGCGCCAAATCTTAGCATGAATAAACTGGGAACTGGCACAGCGAGGACAATAGCGGCGCAGTGCACAACATCAGGAAATAGTCATCACCTGTCCATGGCGAACGCGCCTCCGCAGACCGATGGACATGTCCGGCATCGGGCAACATGGCGGCAAGCGTCTGCCTCCACGCTCGCTGCACCGGTCGTCCTTTGCCACACTGCTGCTGAAGCCGCATGCTGCATTCGCTCTCCTTATTGCATGCATCCCGATCCGGCAAAAAATGATTTCCTTATTACTTATTCAAATATTTTATTGGCGTTTAGAAAGTCAGAAAAGAAAACCATATGCACCAATAAGAAAATCTACAATTCCGGCGGTCCATTCAAACAATGGCATTACGCATCTGGCGGTCCCTTTTATTGGCCGCCCCAATTAATAAATAGAATGTCTTCATAAAAAATAGCAGGCATAAAAAAACGGCACCCGAAGGTGCCGTTCTTGTCAGCTAGCAGCGTAGATTACGCTTCGTCGCCGTGGTGTTGCTGGATCTCGATATCCTGCAGGGCTTCGGCAGCTTCGCCAGCCAGCGAGGCTTTCTCGGCCAGCAGCAGTGCTTGACGCTCTTCCACTTCCCACGCTTCCTTCTCTTTGCGTGCGCGGTGGAAGGCCAGGCCCGTACCGCCAGGAATCAAGCGGCCGACGATGACGTTCTCTTTCAGGCCGCGCAGACCATCGCGCTTGCCCATGATCGCCGCTTCGGTCAGCACGCGGGTGGTTTCCTGGAACGATGCGGCCGAGATGAACGAATCGGTCGACAGCGATGCCTTGGTAATACCCAGCAAGACGTTCTCGTAGGTCGCAGGAATCTTGTTCTCCGACGTGACGCGATCGTTCTCGTCCAGCAGTTCCGAACGCTCTACCTGCTCGCCAACGATGTAGTTGGTGTCGCCGGCATTGACGATCTGAACACGGCGCAGCATCTGACGCACGATCACTTCGATGTGCTTGTCATTGATCTTCACGCCTTGCAGACGGTACACGTCCTGTACTTCGTCGACGATGTAGCGTGCCAGCGCTTCGATACCCAGCAGGCGCAGGATGTCTTGCGGATCGGCCGGGCCGTCCACGATCATCTCGCCCTTGTTCACGACTTGGCCGTCATGCACCAGCACTTGTTTGTCCTTGGTAATCAGGAACTCATGCTTGTTGCCGTCCATGTCCGTGATTTCCAGACGCTGCTTGCCCTTGGTTTCTTTACCGAACGCAACCGTACCCGTGACTTCCGCCAGCATACCGGCATCTTTCGGCGAGCGTGCTTCGAACAGTTCCGCAACGCGTGGCAGACCACCGGTAATATCGCGCGTTTTTTGCGATTCGGTCGGGATACGTGCCAGCACTTCACCCACCGATACCTGTTGACCGTCCTTCACCATGATCAGCGCGCCGACCTGGAAGCCAATCGCCACCGAGTGTTCGGTGCCGGCGATCTTGACTTCTTCGTTCGCGTCGTTGATCAGCTTGACTTGCGGACGCAGGGTCTTGGTCAGCGAACCGCGACGTTTCGCATCGATCGCCACCAGGGTGGACAGACCAGTCACTTCGTCGACCTGACGGGCCACGGTGACGCCTTCTTCGACGTTCTCGAAACGCACTTGACCGGCGTATTCGGTAATGATCGGACGGGTCAGCGGATCCCACGTTGCCAGGGCCGTACCGGCCTTGATGACCATGCCGTCCTTGACGATCAGGGTCGCACCGTACGGTACTTTATGACGCTCACGCTCACGGCCATGGTCGTCGGTAATCAGCACTTCGCCGGAACGGGAAATGACGATTTGCGCGCCCTTGCCGTTCGTCACGTAACGCATGGTTGCCGTGAAGCGGATGGTACCGTTCGACTTGGCTTCCACCGACGATGCCACTGCCGCACGCGATGCCGCACCACCAATGTGGAACGTACGCATGGTCAGCTGGGTACCCGGCTCACCAATCGACTGCGCTGCCACCACACCGACGGCTTCGCCGGCGTTGACCAGCATGCCGCGGCCCAGGTCGCGGCCATAGCACTTGGCGCACAGGCCGAAGCGCGTGTCGCAAGTCAGTGGCGTACGTACCTTGACTTCATCGATGGACAGACGCTCGATCTCTTCGACCATGTCTTCGTCCATCAGGGTGCCGGCGTCATACAGGGTTTCCTGGGTTTCAGGATTGACGACGTCATGTACCACCACGCGGCCGAGGATACGGTCGCGCAACGGTTCGATGACTTCACCACCTTCGACCAGGGCCTTCATGACGGTACCGTTCATGGTGCCGCAATCGTCCTCGATGACCACCAGATCTTGCGTCACGTCGACCAGACGACGCGTCAGGTAACCGGAGTTAGCCGTTTTCAGCGCCGTATCGGCCAGACCTTTACGAGCGCCGTGGGTCGAAATGAAGTACTGCAACACGTTCAGGCCTTCGCGGAAGTTCGCGGTAATCGGCGTTTCGATAATCGAACCATCCGGTTTGGCCATCAGACCACGCATACCGGCCAACTGGCGAATCTGGGCTGCGGAACCGCGCGCGCCGGAGTCGGCCATCATGTAAATGGCGTTGAACGATTCTTGCGTCGACTGGGTACCGTCGCGGCGGACCACGTCTTCGACTTTCAGCTGGTCCATCATGGCCTTGCCGACTTCATCGGAGGTCTTGCCCCAGATATCGACGACCTTGTTGTAACGTTCGCCAGCGGTCACCAGACCCGAGGCGTATTGCTGTTCGATCTGCTTGACTTCCGATTCGGCCGTCGCGATCAGGGTAACTTTTTGAGGCGGTACCAGCATGTCGTCGACGCAGATCGAGATACCGGCACGTGTCGCCAGACGGAAACCCGATTGCATCAGTTTGTCTGCGAACACCACGGTGGCGCGCAGGCCGCACTTGCGGAACGACGTGTTGATCAGCTTGGAAATTTCTTTCTTTTTCAGCGCGCGGTTCAGCACCGAGAAAGGCAGGCCTTTCGGCAGAATTTCCGACAGGATCGCACGGCCGATCGTCGTTTCGTAGCGCGTTACCGTCTTCTCGAATTCGCCCGTTTCGGCGTTTTTCGGGTATTCGGTAATACGCACGGTCACGCGGGTCGTCAGTTCGACTTCCTTGTTGTCGTAGGCGCGGATCACTTCCGACACGTCAGGGAACATCATCCCTTCGTTCTTCGCATTGATCGCTTCGCGGGTCGCGTAGTACAGACCCAGCACGATATCCTGGGACGGCACGATCGACGGTTCGCCGTTCGATGGGAACAGGATGTTGTTCGATGCCAGCATCAGCGTGCGTGCTTCCATCTGCGCTTCGATCGACAGAGGAACGTGGACCGCCATTTGGTCACCGTCAAAGTCGGCGTTGAATGCGGCGCAGACGAGCGGATGCAGCTGGATGGCCTTGCCTTCAATCAGGACTGGCTCGAACGCCTGGATACCCAGACGGTGCAAGGTAGGTGCGCGGTTCAACATGATCGGATGTTCACGGATCACGTCTTCCAGGATGTCCCACACGACAGGCTCTTGGATCTCGACCAGCTTTTTCGCTGCCTTGATCGTGGTTGCCAAGCCCATCAGTTCCAGTTTATTGAAAATGAATGGTTTGAACAGTTCCAGCGCCATCAGTTTCGGCAAGCCGCACTGATGCAGTTTCAATTGCGGGCCCACGACGATGACCGAACGACCGGAGTAATCGACGCGTTTGCCCAGCAAGTTTTGACGGAAACGGCCGCCCTTGCCCTTGATCATCTCTGCCAGCGATTTCAGCGGACGCTTGTTGGCGCCGGTCATCGCTTTGCCGCGACGGCCGTTGTCCAGCAGCGAATCGACCGCTTCTTGCAGCATGCGCTTTTCGTTGCGCGTGATGATCTCTGGAGCGCGCAGCTCCATCAGGCGTTTCAGACGGTTGTTACGGTTGATGACGCGGCGATACAGATCGTTCAGATCCGAGGTCGCGAAACGGCCGCCATCCAGCGGTACCAGCGGACGCAGTTCCGGCGGCAGCACTGGCAGCACTTCCATGATCATCCAGTCAGGCTTGATTCCCGAACGTTGGAACGCTTCCAGCACTTTCAGGCGCTTCGCGTATTTCTTGATCTTGGCTTCGGATTTCGATTCCTTCAGTTCCACGCGCAGGGTTTCGGCATCGCGGTGAATGTCGATCGAGCGCAGCAGCTCACGGATACCTTCGGCGCCCATGAAGGCGGTGAAGTCGTCGCCGTACTCTTCGTACTTGGCGGCGTAGTCGTCTTCCGACATGATCTGGCACTTCTTCAGCGGGGTCATGCCTGGGTCGGTCACGACGTATGCTTCAAAGTACAGCACGCGTTCGATGTCCCGCAGGGTCATGTCCAGGACCATGCCCAGACGCGACGGCAGCGATTTCAGGAACCAGATGTGCGCGGTAGGCGAAGCCAGCTCGATGTGGCCCATGCGCTCGCGGCGCACTTTGGCCAGGGTGACTTCGACGCCGCACTTTTCGCAGATCACGCCGCGGTGTTTCAGGCGCTTGTACTTGCCGCACAGGCATTCGTAATCCTTGATCGGGCCAAAGATCTTGGCGCAGAACAGGCCATCGCGCTCAGGCTTGAAGGTACGGTAGTTGATGGTTTCCGGCTTTTTGACTTCGCCGTAGGACCACGAACGGATTTTCTCAGGCGAAGCGAGACCGATCTTGATTGCATCGAAGGTCTCGTTGGTCTGTACTTGCTTGAATAGATCGAGCAGTGCTTTCATGTATCACTCCAGAGGTGATTAAATTTCTATATTCCTGAGACTACATTGCCCGGCATGGTTTCCCAGCCGGGCTTTGTGTTTCCCAAACCAAATGACAGGTGGCTGTCTTTTAGTTGCGTTCGAGGTCGATATCGATACCCAGCGAACGGATTTCCTTGACCAGCACGTTGAACGATTCCGGCATGCCGGCGTCGATCACGTGGTCGCCCTTGACGAGGTTCTCGTACACCTTGGTACGGCCATTCACGTCATCGGACTTGACGGTCAACATCTCTTGCAAGACATACGACGCGCCATACGCTTCCAGTGCCCAAACTTCCATCTCACCGAAACGCTGACCACCGAACTGGGCTTTACCACCCAGTGGCTGTTGCGTCACCAGCGAGTAAGGACCGGTCGAACGCGCATGCATCTTGTCATCGACCAAGTGATGCAGTTTCAGCATGTGCATGACGCCGACAGTGACCTTGCGCTCGAAGGCTTCACCGGTGCGACCGTCATACATGGTCACCTGGTTCTTCGACGCGGTCATGCCCAGGTTCTTGGCGATGTCGTCCGGATACGCCAGGTCCAGCATGCGGCGGATCTCTTCTTCATTGGCGCCGTCGAACACTGGCGTGGCGAATGGAACACCTTTTTTCAGGTTTTCCGCCAGCTTCATGATCTCTTCGTCGTCGAAGTCGTTCAACTCTTCGGCACGGCCGTTGTCGTTGTAGATCGTCGTCAGGTACTTGCGCACTTGCTCGACCTTGGTTTGCGCCTTCAGCATTTCGCCGATGCGGATACCCAGACCCTTGGCAGCCCAGCCCAAGTGCGTCTCGAGAATCTGACCAACGTTCATCCGCGAAGGAACGCCCAGCGGGTTCAGCACAACGTCGGCTGGCGTGCCGTCGGCCATGTATGGCATATCTTCCACAGGAACAATACGGGAAACCACACCCTTGTTACCGTGGCGACCTGCCATCTTGTCGCCCGACTGCAGGCGGCGTTTCACGGCCAGGTACACCTTGACCATTTTTTGCACGCCTGGTTGCAGCTCATCGCCTTGCGTCAGTTTCTTGCGCTTCTCTTCGAAGGCCAGATCGAACTGGTGACGCTTCTCGTTGATCGACTCCTTGATCGCTTCCAGCGCGACCGCTGCATCGTCGTCCGCAGGGCGGATGTCGAACCAGTGGTACTTGTCCAGATCGGCCAGGTATTCCTTGGTGATCTTGGCGCCTTTCGACAGCTTTTTAGGGCCACCGTTGACAACTTTGCCAATCAGCATTTTTTCCAGACGCTGGAAGGCATCGCCTTCGACGATACGCATCTGGTCGTTCAAGTCCAGACGGAAACGTTTCAGTTCGTCATCGATAATTTGCTGGGCACGCTTGTCGCGCACGATGCCTTCACGGGTGAAGACTTGCACGTCGATCACGGTACCGATCATGCCCGAAGGCACGCGCAGCGACGTGTCTTTCACGTCCGAAGCCTTTTCGCCGAAAATCGCGCGCAGCAGCTTCTCTTCCGGGGTCAGCTGGGTTTCGCCTTTTGGCGTTACCTTACCAACCAGGGTGTCGCCGGCCTGGACTTCCGCGCCGATGTAGACGATACCGGATTCATCCAGACGAGCCAGCTGGTTTTCCGCCAGGTTCGAGATGTCGCGCGTAATTTCTTCCGCGCCCAGTTTCGTGTCACGTGCGACTACCGACAACTCTTCGATGTGAATCGAGGTGTAGCGGTCGTCCTTGACGACGTTTTCCGAGATCAGGATCGAATCTTCGAAGTTCAGACCATTCCATGGCATGAAGGCCACGGTCATGTTCTGGCCCAGTGCCAATTCACCCAGGTCGGTCGATGCTCCGTCGGCGATCACGTCGCGCTTGGCAACACGGTCGCCCACTTGCACGATAGGACGCTGGTTGATGTTGGTGTTCTGGTTCGAACGGGTGTACTTGATCAGGTTGTAGATGTCGACGCCCACTTCACCAGCTTGCGCTTCGTCATCGTTGACGCGAATCACGACACGGCCCGCATCGATGTAATCGACGATACCGCCACGCAGCGCTTGCACGGTGGTGCCCGAGTCGACCGCAACGGTGCGTTCGATACCGGTACCGACCAGCGCTTTTTCCGGACGCAAGCAAGGCACGGCCTGGCGTTGCATGTTGGCGCCCATCAATGCACGGTTCGCATCATCGTGTTCGAGGAACGGAATCAGCGAGGCAGCGACGGAAACGATCTGGCCCGGCGCCACGTCCATGTACTGGATGCGCTCTGGGGATACCAGGATGGTTTCGCCGGCTTCACGGGCCGAGACCAGTTCATCGGACAGCATGCCGGCGTCGTTGATGGTCGCATTCGCCTGAGCGATGATGTAGCGGCCTTCTTCGATGGCGGACAGGTAGTCGATCTGATCGGTAATCTTGGAGCCTTCGACCTTGCGGTACGGGGTTTCCAGGAAGCCGTATTCATTCAGGCGGGCGTACAGAGCCAGCGAGTTGATCAGACCAATGTTCGGACCTTCCGGTGTCTCGATCGGGCAGACGCGGCCGTAGTGGGTCGGATGCACGTCGCGCACTTCAAAGCCGGCGCGTTCGCGTGTCAGACCGCCGGGTCCCAGAGCCGATACGCGGCGCTTGTGGGTAATTTCCGACAGAGGATTGGTTTGGTCCATAAACTGCGACAACTGGGACGAACCGAAGAACTCGCGAATCGCGGCCGAAATCGGCTTCGAGTTGATCAGGTCGTGCGGCATCAGGTTGTCCGCTTCGGCTTGGCCGAGGCGTTCCTTGACGGCGCGCTCAACGCGCACCAGGCCGGCGCGGAATTGATTTTCGGCCAGTTCGCCCACGCAACGTACGCGACGGTTACCCAGGTGATCGATATCGTCGACTTCGCCGCGGCCATTGCGCAGTTCCACCAGGATCTTGATCACGGCCAGCACGTCTTCGTTCGACAGCGTCATGGCGCCCGTCAGTTCATCGCGGCCAATGCGGCGGTTGAACTTCATGCGGCCCACGGCCGACAGGTCGTAGCGGTCCGAATTGTAGAACAGGCCATTGAACAACGCTTCAACGGAATCTTCCGTTGGCGGTTCGCCTGGACGCATCATGCGGTAGATCGCCACTTTCGCGGCCATCTGGTCGGCGGTGTCGTCGATACGCAGGGTTTGCGAGATGTAGGCGCCCTGGTCCAGATCGTTGGTGTACAAGGTCTGGATTTCGGACACGTTGGCATCGCGCAGGCGGCCCAGCAGGTCTTCCGTCAGCTCATCGTTCGCGGAAGCGACGACTTCGCCGGTGTCGCCATCGACGATGTTCTTCGCCAATACGCGGCCCAGCAGGTAGTCTTCCGGTACGGAAATGTGCTTGATGCCGGCAGCTTCGATATCACGCACGTGTTTGGCGTTGATACGCTTGTCTTTCAGCACCAGGGTCTTGCCCGACTTGTCGACGATGTCGAAACGCGCCACTTCGCCGCGCAGACGCTCGGAGACGAATTCCATCTCCGCGCCTTCGGAGCGCAGGTTGAAATTGTCGAAGACGAAGAAGTTCGCCAGGATTTGCTCGTGCGACATGCCGATGGCTTTGAGCAGGATCGTTACAGGCATCTTGCGGCGGCGGTCGACGCGGAAGAACAGGATGTCTTTCGGGTCGAACTCGAAGTCCAGCCACGAACCGCGGTAAGGAATGATACGCGCGGAGAACAGCAGTTTGCCGGACGAGTGGGTCTTGCCGCGGTCGTGCTCGAAGAACACGCCAGGCGAACGGTGCAGCTGGGAAACGATAACCCGCTCCGTGCCGTTGATGACGAACGAACCGGTGGTCGTCATGAGCGGCAATTCGCCCATGTAGACTTCCTGCTCCTTCATCTCTTTGACGACGGGCTTGGTTGGCGATTCCTTGTCCAGGATCACCAGACGCACTTTCGCGCGCAGCGGCGACGCGAACGTCAGGCCACGTTGTTGACATTCTTTGACGTCAAAGGCAGGATCGCCCAGAACGTACGACAAGAATTCGAGACGCGCAAAACCATTGTGCGAAACGATAGGGAAAATCGAGGTGAAAGCCGACTGCAGGCCATCATTCTTGCGGCCGGACGGTGCTATGTCCTCTTGCAAGAAGCTATGATAAGACTCGAGCTGGGTCGCCAGCAGGAACGGAACGTGGTGAACGTTGGCGCGCTTCGCGAATGATTTGCGAATGCGTTTCTTCTCAGTAAATGAGTAGTGCATGGACACTCCGTGAGTGACAGAAAGGATAGAAAATTCAGGTTTTGCAAGTGTTCGTTTGCACCGCTGCGTGTGACACAGACGAAACCTCAAGGCTCTGCTTTCCGGCTTGAATCGAACAAAACTGCTGCTACAAATACGATACAGACGACAAAGGAGCCAAAGTCGGATTTCCCCCCTTGCGAGGGGAAACCTCAGACTTTGACTCGGGCGCTAACTGACGCCAGTACAGATATTACTTCATCGAAGCGGTTGCGCCGGCTTCAACCAGTTTCTTAACTGCAGCTTCAGCGTCAGCTTTCGACACTGCTTCTTTCACAGTTTTTGGTGCGCCATCGACCAGGTCTTTAGCTTCTTTCAAGCCCAGGCCGGTGATTTCGCGAACTGCTTTAATGACGCCAACTTTGTTTGCGCCGAAGGTGTCCAGAACAACGTTGAACTCGGTTTGCTCTTCAGCAGCTGCTGCTGGGCCTGCTGCAGGACCGGCCGAAGCCATTGCTGCTGCGGACACGCCGAATTTTTCTTCGAATGCTTTAACCAGGTCGTTCAGGTCCATTACGGACATGGCGCTAACTGCTTCCAGGATATCGTCTTTGCTAATTGCCATTTTGAAACTCCTAAATTTATTACGTTAGTTACATCAGATTGGTACTGAGAGAAAAAAGCGCGCGCAATTAAGCGGCTGCTGGGGCTTCTTCTGCTGCTGCTTCTGCAGGAGCTTCGGCGCCTTCGCCTTTTTTCGCTGCCAGGGCAGCCAGACCACGTGCAAAGCCCGAAACCGGAGCCAGCATAACGCCCAACAACTGCGAAATGAGGACTTCACGGCTAGGAATGCTCGCCAACGCGGTGACAGCAGCTGTATCCAGCGGCTTGCCTGCGTAGTTACCTGCTTTGATGACCAGTTTGTCGTTGGTTTTAGCGAAGTCAGCGATGACTTTAGCTGCTGCAACGGCATCGGCCGAGATCGAGTAGATCAACGGGCCGGTCATGGCATCTGCCAGGCTGGCGAATGCGGTACCTTCAACGGAGCGACGAGCCAGAGTGTTTTTCAACACACGCAGGTACACGCCTTGGGCACGCGCTTTAGCACGCAGTTGCGTCAAGTGACCAACCTGGATGCCACGATATTCGGCCACGACGATCGTTTGCGCATTTGCTACTTGTGCGGAAACTTCGGCGACGACGGCCTTTTTGTCATTCAGATTGAGACTCACGGTCAACCTCCTTAAATGATGTTCGGCAATCACAACCGAGTGGTTGAGCGCCTTGCATCGGTTCGAACACGGCGTCCGAAGTCAAGAAGTACTAAACTGAGCGGATGGATTCACGCAGCATGAGGACTACAAAACTTGTTCGGGTACACCATCTGCGTTGGGCACTCCCCGTTGCCGGGAAGCCTATTAACCTTCTGCATGTGCGATCGCAGTCGGCCCAACGGTCTTTGATTGTCTGCCTGCCTGGTGCGAACACCGGGCAAACAGCCCAAAGATGCGCCCGCAGCGCCCGAAGGCGCTACAGGACTTGATTCTGTTACTTAAGCTGCCAGGCTAGCCTGGTCAACACGGACGCCAGCGCCCATGGTCGACGACAGCGAAACTTTGCGCAGGTACACGCCTTTGCTCGATGCTGGCTTGGCTTTGTTCAGGGCGTCGATCAGTGCGACCAGATTCGATTTCAGATCTGCGTCAGCGAACGATTTACGGCCGATGGTAGCGTGGATGATACCGGATTTGTCGGTACGGTACTGAACTTGACCGGCTTTCGCGTTTTTCACGGCGGTAGCGACGTCAGGAGTAACAGTGCCAACTTTCGGGTTAGGCATCATGCCGCGTGGGCCCAGGATCTGACCCAGGGTACCAACGATACGCATGGTATCTGGCGAAGCGATAACGATATCGAAAGGCATGTCGCCGGCTTTGATCTGCTCAGCCAGGTCTTCCATACCAACGATGTCGGCGCCAGCTGCTTTAGCAGCTTCTGCTTTTTCGCCCGACGCGAACACTGCCACGCGTACGGTTTTGCCGGTACCAGCTGGCAGCACGACGGAGCCGCGTACCACTTGGTCGGATTTCTTAGGATCAACACCCAGTTGCACCGATACGTCGATCGATTCATTGAACTTGGCCGTTGCGCACTCTTTGATCAGAGCGACAGCGTTGTCGAAAGCGTACACTTTGGTACGGTCGACTTTGGCTTTCAAAGCCTTGATACGTTTGGATAACTTAGCCATTATACAACACCTTCCACCGTGATACCGATCGAACGAGCGGAACCAGCGATGGTGCGTACAGCAGCATCCATGTCGGCAGCGGTCAGATCAGGGGTTTTCAATTTAGCGATTTCTTCAGCTTGTGCGCGGGTCAGCGTACCGACTTTGTCGGTATGTGGCTTCGGCGAACCTTTGGTGATCGCAGCAGCTTTTTTGATCAGGTAGGTTGCTGGAGGCGTCTTCATCACGAAGGTGAAGGACTTGTCAGCGAACGCGGTGATCACGACTGGGATCGGCATGCCTGGTTCCATACCTTGGGTCTGCGCGTTGAACGCTTTGCAGAATTCCATGATGTTCAGACCGCGTTGACCCAGAGCTGGACCGATTGGTGGGGATGGGTTTGCTTTACCAGCTGGCACTTGCAGCTTGATAAAACCAATGATTTTCTTTGCCATGATGGCTCCTATCTTGGATTGAGTAGTAGCGCCCCGCCGATCCTACCCTGGCGGGGCTCCTCTGACCGGATTTCGCTGAGACTGCCGCGACGCTCCTGGTGGCGCTTGATAATGCTTAAACTTTTTCGACCTGGCCGAATTCGAGTTCCACCGGGGTGGCACGACCGAAAATGGTGACCGAGACGCGCACTTTGGATTTCTCGTAATTGACTTCTTCGACATTGCCGTTGAAATCGGTAAACGGACCATCCTTGATGCGCACTTGCTCACCCACTTCGTACAAGGTCTTCGGACGGGGCTTTTCAACACCTTCCTGCATCTGGCGCATGATGGCATCGATTTCGCGCGCGGAGATCGGCGTCGGCTTGTTCGATTTGCCACCGATGAAACCGGTAACCTTGCTGGTATTCTTGACCAAGTGCCAGCTCTCGTCCGTCATTTCCATTTCCACCAGCACATAGCCAGGATAGAAACGACGTTCGGTGACGGACTTCACGCCATTCTTGACTTCGACAACTTCTTCGATCGGCACGAGGATCTGGCCGAACTGGTCTTGCATGCCCGCGCGCTCGATGCGCTCGGTCAGTGCGCGCATGACGCTTTTTTCCATGCCGGAATAAGCATGCACGACATACCAGCGCTTGCTGCTCACTGGCACGCTCAGCGCTGCACCAGTATCCGCTGCCGGAGCGTCGCCCGGAACGGATTCGTCCGCCGCTTCATCATGCACATTTTCGCTCATTATTTTTTCCAACCCAGAATTACGTCATACAACAAAAACTCGAGCAATTTATCCGTACCCCACAGGAAAATCGCCATGACCAGCACAAAGGCAAACACAATCGCAGTGATCTGCGTGGCTTCTTTGCGGGTAGGCCAAACGACTTTCTTGGTTTCGCGCACGGCTTCTTTGGCGAAATTGAGAAATTCACGGCCGGTCGTCGAGACATACAAGAGCGCAACAGCAATAACCAAACCAGCCACAAGCGCGCTTGCACGCACCAGAGCTGGTTGGCCTGCCAGGTAATAAAACCCGACTACTCCTGCAATCGCAGCCACTATTGCCAGCGCGACTTTTATCTTGTCACTCGACGTGCTAACGGTTTGCACGGATTGATTTGACATTTTTCTACTTTCGGTGCCCTGCACCTTGACGGTGGCAGGGACGGAGGGCATCGAACCCCCAACCTTCGGTTTTGGAGACCGACGCTCTGCCAATTGAGCTACGTCCCTACGTAAAACTTTCGAGGAGTGCTATTCTACCACCCAGGACGCCCCGGGTGGAAGCATAACATTTCCTTATGCGAGGATTTTTGCAACCACGCCGGCGCCGACGGTACGACCGCCTTCACGGATAGCGAAGCGCAGACCTTCTTCCATCGCGATCGGGTTGATCAGCTTGACGGTGATCGACACGTTATCGCCTGGCATAACCATTTCTTTGTCTGCT
>NZ_RFSK01000060.1 GCF_009923995.1 Janthinobacterium sp.
GCCGGCCCGCGCGGCTGCGGGGCGGCACGGGCCGGCGTGCGATGCTGCCGCGGCCGGCACAGGCCCGGGGGTGGCTGCAAGCTGGCCCGGAATTGACCGCGACTTGACCGGGAATTGACCGCACCCCGGCCGCGAACGGGCTTACAGCTGGCGCGCCTCGAAGGTGTTGCACTGGGCAATCTGGCCGCTCTCGATGCCCTTGCTGAACCAGCGCACGCGCTGCTCCGAGGTGCCGTGGGTAAACGAGTCGGGCACGACATGGCCTTGCGCCTGGCGTTGCAGGGCATCGTCGCCGATGGCCGTGGCCGCTTTCAGTGCCGCTTCCACGTCGCCCTGTTCCAGGATCTTGCGGTCCTGGTTCGCATGGAAGGCCCAGACGCCGGCAAAACAGTCGGCCTGCAATTCCAGGCGCACGGACATGGCATTGGCCTGGCGCTCGCTTGCCGTGCGGCGCGCCTGGTCGACTTTTTCGGACAGGCCCAGCAGGTTTTGCACGTGGTGGCCCACTTCATGGGCGATCACGTAGGCTTCGGCAAATTCGCCGGAGACCTTGAAGCGCTGCTGCATCAGGTTGAAGAAATCGAGGTCCAGGTAGACTTTCTGGTCGCCGGGGCAGTAGAAGGGACCGCTGGCGCTCTGGCCCGTGCCGCAGGCCGTCGGCGTGCTGCCCGAGTACAGCACCAGCTTGGGTTTCACGTAGCTGCCGCCTTCGGCCTTGAACAGGGCGCTCCACGTGTCTTCCGTATCGGCCAGCACGGTCTTCACGAAGCGGGCCATGTCGTCCGATTCGGGCGGCTGGCGCGCGGGCGACTGGCTTTGCTGGGTACTGACCTGGCCGCCACCGCCGCTGAGCAGGTTGAGCAGGGTCAGGGGATTGACGCCCAGCACATACGAGCCGACGAGGGCGATGACGATGGTGCCGATGCCGATCGAGCGCCCGCCGAAACCGAAGCCGCCGCCACCGCCGCCGCCATCTTCGCCACGGCGGTCTTCCACATTGTCGCTTTCGCGATTGCCTTCCCATTTCATGATATTTACTCCTGCTGCGATTGTGCGATTGATGGATGACGTCTCCAGATAGACCGGCACGCAATCTTCTGACGAATCTTGATATTATCGCAGCAAACTGCGCCGCGACAGGAGCGACAATGTTACCCTTTGCAACTTTCCATCCACTCCACGACAGGTACACGCATGGCGCTTGCCAACGATACACGCATTTCTCCCGCCACGGTGGTTCAGGCCCAGCTGGACGCCTATAACGCCCATGACGTGCCCGCCTTGCTGGCCATCTATGCCGATGATGCGCAGCAATTCCAGCATCCGGACACCTTGCTGGCCACGGGCAGCGCGCAGATCGGTCCCCGTTTCACGGCCCGTTTCGCCGCCAGCCGGCCGCAGGCGCAGTTGCTCAACCGCATTGCCTGCGGCAAGCTGGTGATCGACCATGAGATCGTCCATGGCGTGACGGACGATGGCGTATCGGCGCAGGAACTGGTGGCGACGTATGAGGTGGCGCAGGACCGCATCCGCCGCGCCTGGTTCAGCTTTGGCGCGCTGACGCAGCTGCGCGTGGCGCTGCCAGCCGACGTACTGGCCATGGAGGGGCTGATCGCCCGTTCCGGCGTGCAGCTCAGCGCGGGCTTCTACACGCAGCAGCAGGCGCAGTCCGTGACGCGCCACGTGTTCGGCGTCGATACGCAGCTGCTGGCCGACGGCACGTATTTCGTCATCGAACGCGATGGCGCCATGCTGGCTTGCGGCGGCTGGAGCCGGCGTGCCACCCTGTATGGCGCCGACCGCGCCAAGAGCGGGCCGGACCCGCTGCTCGACCCGGCCAGCCAGGCGGGGCGCATCCGCGCCTTCTTCGTCGAGCCGGCTGCCGCGCGCCAGGGCCTGGGCAGCATGCTGATGCGCCATTGCGAACGCCAGGCGCAAGCGGCCGGCTTCACGGTCCTGGAACTGGCCGCCACCTTGCCCGGCGTGCCGCTGTACCTGGCCAGCGGCTTTGCCGTCACGGAAGAATTTCAGCTGGACTTGCCCGATGACATCAAACTGCCGCTGGCGCGCATGCGCAAGCGGCTGTAAGGCGGGGCCGCCTTACCAGGGCAGCGGCGCCCGTTCACCGTTGGCGTGTTCGCCGTAGTACAGCGACGGCAAAAAGCGCGACAGGTAGGTAAATTCGCTGTAGCAGTGGCGCAGCAGGTTCAGGCCCAGCACGTCGGGCACGTCGCGCACGGGATCGAGGCTGTTGCGGCCCAGCAGGAAGCGGCTGCGCAGCACGCAGCCCGTGGGCGTGTCGCGCGTCAGGTGCAGCATTTCGCCATCGAGCGGGTCGCCCTGCGGGTCTAGCTGCACGTGGTCGCCGAAGCCGATGCGCGCGCAGATGGCGGCCGACAGGGCGCCGCTGTCCTGCGCGTGGCGCAGCTGCGCCGCATCAAACACGTCTTTCGGATCGTGGAACTTCAGCTTGGCTTTCACGGGTGGAATGTCGCCCAGCGATTCCACCGCCTCGATCGACGCGCCGTAGTAACTCTCTCCCTTCTTCCAGGCACTGTTCCAGCCGTGGTGCGCCACGTGGTCGTGCGGATGCCACCACTTGATGTGCTGCGTCGTCTCGAAAAACGTAAACCACCAGTCCAGCATGCGCCCGCTGCAGCCGTGCAGTTCCGTGCGCGCCGCCACGAGCAGGCAGCCGTCTTCCAGGCGCGTGATGCCCGTTTCCAGGTGCAGGGGAAACGGGTCCAGCAGGTTGCCCGTGCCGGTGATGCTCCATGGCAATTCAATACGCGTGTTGTTCCTCATGTCGTTCTCCTTTGTTGGGGTGAAGCGATTATATATTAAAGAAACGTACGTCGTTTCCAAAATATGTTTCAGTGTAAAATCGTCCATCGATCAAGGCTGGAGCGGACATGCAGGAAGAAGAGAGCAAGGCTTTGCGCGGACGGGGCCGTCCCGCCCGCCCGCCGGAGGAGGCGCGCGAGGCGGCCGTGCAGGCGGCCACCTGGCTGCTGCTGCACGAAGGGTATGCGGCCACGACCATGGAAGCCGTGGCGCGCCATGCGGGCATGGCGAAGAAGTCGCTGTACCAGTTCGCCGCCAACCGCGAGGAGCTCGTCGCCCTCGTGGTGCGCGGCTGGACGGACGCCTTCCTGCCCGCCATGGCGCACGACGCGGCCGCGCCCGGCGACGTCCTGCCCTTGCTGAAGGAGATCTTGCAGGCGATGGCGGCGCGCGTGCTGACGGCGGATGCCGTGGGCCTGTTCCGCCTGCTGTGCACGGACTTTCCCGCCCGGGCGGATTTGCTGGCGCTCTATCAGCGCAACGGCATCGAGCGGGGCACGGCCCTGCTGGCCGAGTGGCTGCAGCGTCAGGCCGCGCGCGGCCACATGACGGCCGAGAATGCGCCGGAGCTGGCCGGCCTGCTGCTGGCCATGGTCATCGCCGAACCGCTGCGGCAGATGGCGCTGGGCTTGCTGGCACCCGTGCCCGCGTGGGATGCCGCGCCGCGCATCGATGCGGCGCTGCGCCTGCTGGGCGGGTCGGCAGTCAAGATGGCTGGTGCTTCAGCGCTTCGCGGCGGGTGAGGGGAGAGAGCCGCTGGCGGTGCGCGTCGGCAAACGCCGTCACGGCCTCGGGCGCGTGGCGCGCATAGTCGCGCAAGGCCCAGCCGATGGCCTTGCGGATGAAAAACTCGTCTTCATGGGCCAGCGCCAGAGCCGCGCCGAACAGCCAGGCGGCATCCGTGTCGGCGCGCCAGCCCAGCTGGTGCAGCAGCGCGATGCGGCGCAGCCAGAAGTCGTCGTGGCGCAAGGCCGCGTCCATGTGCGCATGGCCATCGCCGCCGCGCCGCCGTTCCGCCCGCAGCACGTCGCCGACGATGCCGGCCATGCCGTCGACGCTGTCCCACCACGCGCGCTGGCGCGCCAGTGCCAGCAGGGCGGGAACGTGCCCGATGGTCAACTGGCGCCAGTGCAGGGCCAGCATGTCGAGCGCCACATGCTGGTATTCGCGTTCCGGCCGTTGCCACAGCCGCTGGGCATGTTGCAGCAAGGCGTCGGCACCGATGTCCTGCAGGCCCGCCAGCAGGGCCTTGGCGGCCAGCCGCCGCTGCGGCGCCGCCACGCCCAGGAACACGAACTGGCCGCGCATATAGGCTTGCATGGGTGCCGCACGGCCAGGGTCGGCGGCCGCTTCCAGCACGGTCTTCACTGCTGCGTGAAATTCCATCGATTGGTCCATCGCATCCCGTTAAGTTTCAGGCGTAAAAAAAGCGCCCCGAAGAGCGCTCTTGTCCAGCCATCCAAACGGCTGATAGAAGCGTAGCGAGCGGCTGCGCTTTGTGGCCGGGACGCGCAACCGTACGAAAGTACAGGGCCGCCGAGGCGGTGAGCATCGCGGGCCGCAAAGCGCGACGCGCCGTAGCTTATATCCGGCGTTTTTACTGGATTTTGGCTTTCTTCATCAGTTCATCGCGGTAGGCGGCCAGTTTCTTCTGCTGCAGCGACTCGGCGACCTGGCCCTTGACTTCTTCCAGTGCCGGCAGTTTCGTCGGACGGGTTTCTTCCAGCTTGATCACGTGGTAGCCGAACTGGGTTTGCACGGGGGTTTGCGTGACCTGGCCTGGTTTCAGGGCGACCATGGCGTCGGAGAATGGCTTCACGTACGATGCCGGGCTAGCCCAGTCCAGGTCGCCGCCATTGGCAGCGGAACCGTCTTTCGATACTTTCGCCAGTTCTTCGAACTTGGCGCCGCCTTTCAGCTTGGCGATGATGTCTTTCGCTTCCGCTTCGGTGGCCACCAGGATGTGGCGAGCATGGTATTCCTTGTCGCCGGCCTGTGCCTTGAACTTGTCGTACTCGGCCTTGATTTCCGCGTCCTTGACGGGGTTTTTCTTCACGTAGTCGGCCAGCAGGGCGTTGATGATGATGCTTTGACGGGCATTGTCGATCTGCGACTTGACTTCCGGACGCGTGCCGTAGCCTTGCTTGTCGGCTTCCTGGATCAGCACTTCGCGGCCGATCAGGTCTTTCTTGATGGCTTCGCGCAGTTGCGGCGTATCCGCTTGTTTACCCTGGGCGACGACTTGCTTGACGACCTGGTCGACGCGCGACGACGGGATGGCCTTGCCATTCACGGTGGCGACGTTTTGTGCGAAAGCAGGGATCGCCACAACGGCTACCAAGGCTAAGATCAGGCGGGCTGGCTTCAAAATCATGTTCATTCCTAATAGATATACAAAAAGAGTGCGTCTGCCGGGCAGTGCGCATTCAGGCGCAGAATACACGACCGGCGCCGAAAAGGGCGCCGGGGAGGTCAGTTCTTACTGAACTTTCGCTTTTTTGATCATTTCTTCCTGATACGCTTGCAATTTCTTTTGCTGCAGCGCTTCGGCGATCTGTGGCTTGACTTCTTCCAGGGTCGGCAACTTGGCCGCGCGGGTGTCGTCCAGCTTGATCACGTGGAAACCGTTAGGCGTTTGCACGGGGGTTTCCGTGACCTGGCCTTTTTGCAGCTTCACGAAGGCGTCCGAGAACACTTTCGGGAAGGACGATGGGGCTGCCCAGTCCAGGTCGCCGCCATTGTCGGCCGAGCCGGCATCTTTCGATTGCTTGGCCAGGTCTTCGAACTTGGCGCCGCCTTTCAGCTTGGCGATGATGTCTTTCGCTTCGGCTTCGGTAGCGACCAGGATGTGGCGTACGTGGTATTCCTTGTCGCCCGTCTGTGCCACGAACTTGTCGTATTCGGCCTTGATTTCAGCGTCGGTGACAGGGTTCTTTTTCAGGTAGTCGCCGACCAGGGCGTTGATGACGATGGCCTGACGTGCGTTCTCGATCTGCTGCTTGACGGCTGCATCTTTACCGAAACCTTTGTTTTCCGCTTCCTGCATCAGCACTTCACGGCCGATCAAGTCCTTCTTGATCATTTCGCGCAGTTGCGGCGAATCCGGTTGCTGGCCTTGGGCGACGACTTGCTTGACGACTGCATCAACGCGCGACGATGGGATAGGCTTGCCATTGACGACGGCAACATTTTGCGCAAAAACAGGTACCGCAACAACGGCGAGTAGTGCGATCAGCAAGCGGGCTGGCTTAAAAGTCATTATTAAATCCTGTTAGGGAAAGTTTCGTAAAAAACGCATGGAAAGAAAACGCGTACATCGCGCCTGCCGCACCAGGCACACCCGGGAGGCCCGGGTACGCCAAAAACGCCATCCTTATGCTACCTCGGACGGCGCCAATGCAACAATCGCCAATGCATGTATCTCATTATGCATCATATCGTGCACGGAATCATACACCAGTCGATGGCGCATGACGAGCCTGAGGCCTTCAAATTGGCTAGAAATAATGCGCAGATTGTAGTGGCCTCCGCCCGAGGCGGCGCCCGCGTGGCCCCGGTGGCGTGCCGAGTCGTCTTCCAGCACGCATTCCAGAGGGGAAAGTGCCGTTTCCAGGCGGGTACGAATGCGCTCCATGCGCGTTGCCGGCGACGTATTCCCGGTGGCGGTATTGTCGGTATGCATCATGCGTCTTCCTTGATATGTTTGGCCAGGAACAGGGTTTGCGCCACGATGAAGGCAAAGAAGATGCCCGTCGCGCCAAATGCCTTGAAGCTGACCCAGGCCGCCATGTCGCCCTTGTACAGCACGAAGGCCACGAACAGGTTCAGCGCGCCGATGGCGCCGAAGAAGATGATCCACGCGGCCAGCAGCTGGTTCCACACGGCATCGGGCAATTGCACCTGCGCTTCCATGGTCTTGCGGATCAGGTTTTTCTTGAAGCCCACGTGGGCGATCAGGAGGGCCAGGCCGGACAGCCAGTAGATCAGGGTGGGCTTCCATTTCAGGAAGAAATCGTCATGCAGGTAGATGCTGGCGCCGCCGAACACGACAAAGATGAACAGGGACAGCCACAGCATGCCGTCCACCTTGCGCCCGCGCAACAGCAAATAGCTGACCTGGCAAGCCGTGGCGACGATGCCCACGAGGGTGGCGAGTATCCACGGCGCCTGGTCGGCCTTGATCAGGCCGCCGGACACGAAGCCGGACAAATATTGCTGCACGAAGTCGTGCGTGGCTGCTTCATACATGCCGCCCAGCTTGAAGGCCGCGAAGAAGGCGATCAGGGGGAAGAGGTCGAATAGAAATTTCATGGCGAGACTTTACACGGATCTTGTTAAATTCATCTTAGGAATGGCTTAGGAGCAAGGCGCTCCCCGGCCATCCTGGGTCTCAGGGCTGCGGATCGAAGCGCAGCGACGCCGAATTGATGCAATAGCGCAATCCGGTGGGCGGCGGGCCGTCCGGGAAAACGTGGCCCAAATGGGCGTCGCAGACGGCGCAGACGATTTCCGTGCGCACCATGCCATGGCTGCGGTCGACGATTTCCGTGACATTCGCCGGGTCGAGCGCCTGGAAGTAGCTGGGCCAGCCGCAGCCCGAGTCGAACTTCGCGTCGGACGCGAACAATGGCGTGTTGCAGCAGACGCAGGTGTAGATGCCGTGTTCATGGTGGTCCCAGAACTTGCCCGTGAAGGCCCGTTCCGTGGCCGCATGGCGCGTCACTTCATATTGCATGGAATCGAGCATGGCGCGCCATTCGGCGTCCGTTTTCTTGACTTTATTCGTGGTCATAATGACTCCTTAGGATGAGCAGCTGACTTCAAGGTGGCTGGCCCAGTCGGGCGGCAGGGCCGCATAGTGCTGGTGTTCGGGCTGTTCGTCAAATGGCTTTTGCAGTATGTCCAGCAATTTCGCCACTTCCGTGTAGTCCTGCTGCTGGGCTTTCTCGATGGCCACTTGCGCCAGGTAGTTGCGCAGCACGTATTTCGGGTTGACCCCGTTCATGGCCGCTTGCCGCTCGGCATCGATACTGTCTTCCTGCCGCAGGCGCGCGCGGTAGGCGGCGGCCCACGCATCGAAGGCGGGGCGGTCGATGAACATGTCGCGCAGCACCGTATCGCCTGCCGGAGCGGCCACCTGCAGGGTCGACAGGGTGCGGAAGAAGTTGGTGAAATCCACGTGATTGGCTTGCATCAGCGCAAACATGCTGTCGAACAGGGCCGTGTCGTCGTCCCGGCTCGTCTGCAGGCCCAGCTTGGCGCGCAGCAAGGCGTTCATCTTCGCGGCAAACGCGGGCTGGTAGCTGTCCAGCGCCGCCTGCGCCTGTTCCACTTCGCCGATCAGCGGCAGCAGGGCCTGGCCCAGCGCGTAGCAGTTCCAGTGGCCCACCTGCGGCTGGTTGGCGTAGGAATAGCGGCCCTGCTGGTCCGTGTGGTTGCAGATATGCTCCGCGTCGAACGCTTCCATGAAGCCGAAGGGGCCGTAATCGAGGGTCAGGCCGAGGATGGACATATTGTCCGTATTCATCACGCCATGCATGAAGCCGACGGCTTGCCACTGAGCCATCAGCTCGGCCGTGCGCACGCACACCTCGGCCAGCAAGGCCTGGTAGGGATTTGCTGCGGCGCGCAAATGCGCATAGAAACCGTCGATGACGTAGTCGGCGAGGATTTTCAGCTCGTCCGGCTTCTTGCGGTAAAACCAGTGTTCGAAGGAACCGAAGCGTACGAAGCTGGGCGCCATGCGCGTGACGACGGCCGCCGTTTCCACCGTTTCGCGCATGATGCCTTGCTGCGAGCCCATGATGGACAGCGCACGCGAGGTGGGAATGCCCAGGGCCGCCATGGCTTCCGAGCACAGGAATTCGCGGATGGACGAGCGCAGCACGGCGCGTCCGTCGCCCATGCGCGAATACGGCGTGGCGCCGGCGCCTTTCAGCTGCAGCTCCATCGGGCCATCGTCAGTGGCGATATCGCCCAGCAGGATGGCGCGGCCATCGCCCAGCTGTCCGGCCCAGACGCCGAACTGGTGGCCCGAATACACGGCCGACAGGGGCTGCGAGCGCGCGGCCACCGTATTGCCGCTCAGCAGCTCAACGTAATCCGGCTCGGCCAGGCGCGCCGCATCGAGGCCCACGAGGCGCGCTGCCGGCGCGCTGGCGGCGACAAAATAGGGCGCGGGCAGGGGCGTGGGCATCAGGCGCGTATAGAACGCGGGCGGCAAGGCCGCAAAGGCGTTATCCAGTGGTAAGGTATGAGCGGTGATGGCGATTCCATTCAATAAGAGGTGCTGGCAGGAAAGGGAAGACAAGCGCCAGCCAAAATGCGATTTTACCGCACGGCGCCAGGGCGCGTGGCGGGCGCCTTCGGGCCCGCCGTGGCAGGCGCGGAGGGGATGCAAAACGGAATGGAAAATTCCATGCTGCACCGCAATATCGAAATGCGTTGACGATTTCCGCACGACCGTACGAAACTAGGAAAAACCTGTCCATTCCAACAATAACCGAGCATTTATTTCCAGGAGACACGATGGCATTTCCCTTGAGTCCAGTGATGGGGCAGATGATGAACCAGCCCCTGCTGATTTCCACCATTATCGAGTTTGCGGCGCGTCATTACGGGGGCAGCGAAATTATTTCGCGGCGGGTGGAGGGCGACATGCACCGCTACACCTACCGCGACTGCCACCAGCGCGCGCGGCGCCTGGCCAATGCCTTGCACGGCCTCGGCGTGGGCATGGGCGACAGGGTCGCCACGCTGGCCTGGAACGGCTACCGCCACCTGGAAGCATACTATGCCGTGTCCGGCTCGGGCGCCGTGCTGCACACCATCAACCCGCGCCTGTTCCCCGACCAGATCGCCTACATCTCGAACCATGCGGAAGACCAGGTCCTGTTGTTCGACCTGACCTTCCTGCCCGTGGTGGAGAAGATTGCCGCCGACTGCACCTTCGTCCGCCACTTCGTGCTGATGTGCGACCGCGACCGCATGCCCGCCAGCAGCAGCATCCCCGACCTGCTGTGCTATGAAGACTTGATCGCCACGCATTCGGACGACTACAGCTGGCCCGTGTTCGATGAAAACGCGGCCGCCACCCTGTGCTACACCTCGGGCACGACGGGCAACCCCAAGGGCGCCCTGTATTCGCACCGTTCCACCGTGCTGCACGCGTATGCGTCCGCCATGCCCAGCGCCCTGAACGTGCGCGCTTCCGACACGGTGCTGCCCGTCGTGCCCATGTTCCACGTGAATGCCTGGGGCTTGCCGTATTCCGTGCCCCTGTCCGGCGCGCGCATGGTGTTTCCCGGCGCGGCGCTGGACGGCAAGTCGCTGTACGAGCTGTTCGAGGCGGAAAAAGTGACCTTCTCGGCCGGCGTGCCCACCGTGTGGCTGGGCCTGCTGAACCATGCCTTGCAGAATAATTTGAAGTTTTCCACCTTCCGCCGCACGGTGATCGGCGGCGCCGCCTGTCCGCCGGCCATGATGGATACCCTGATCGACCAGTTCGGCGTGGAAGTCATCCATGCCTGGGGCATGACGGAAATGTCGCCGCTGGGCACGACGGGCGGCCTGCAGACGCGGCACCTGGACTTGCCGCAGGAGGCGCAGCGCAAGATCCTGCAGAAGCAGGGCCATGCCATCTATGGCGTGGACATGAAGATCGTCGACGACGAGGGCAAGGAATTGCCGTGGGATGGCGTCAGCTACGGCCATCTGCTGGTAAAAGGGCCGTGGATCATTTCCTCGTATTACAAGAACGAGGGCGGCGACGTGCTGCAGGATGGCTGGTTCCCCACGGGCGACGTGGCCACCATCGATGCGGACGGCTACATGCAGATCACGGACCGCAGCAAGGACGTGATCAAGTCGGGCGGCGAGTGGATCGGCACCATCGACCTGGAAAACCTGGCCATGGCCCATCCGGCCGTGCTGCAGGCGGCCTGCATCGGCGTATTCCACCCGAAATGGGATGAGCGTCCCGTGCTCGTCGTGGTGCTGCGTCCCGGCATGACGGTCACGCGCGACGCCTTGCTGCAGTTTTTTGAAGGCAAGATCGCCAAGTGGTGGACGCCGGACGACGTGCTGTTCATCGACGCCCTGCCCATGGGCGCGACGGGCAAGATCCAGAAGAACAAGCTGCGCGAGCAGTTCAAGGGGCACCGGCTGCCGGGCATGTGATGCCGCAGCGCGCCGGCTTGACCTGAAGCAAGGGCCGGGGCGGCCCATCAGCTAACCCCGCAGCAAGGGCTGGGGTCGGACCCTCAGGGTCCGACCCCGGTATTTTTATGCCCTCGGGTTTGCCATAAGAAATGCTAGGCCGCCTGCGGCAGCGCCGACCCCAGCTTTTCCAGCAGATGATCGCACTGGAAGACGGACAGGGTCTGGCGCTTGTCGTCCGTGCCGATGTCGATCATTTCATCCATTTCGCTGCGCAGGTCGTCGTGTTCGCCCGTGCGGATGAGTTGCGGCGCCGCAAAGCGCTGGCTGTCGGAAATGGTCATGATGTTGTCGACATGGTCGACGAGGAAGCCATAGCGCTCGTCGCCCCGTTCCACGATCAAAATCTTGCCCGCGCTGCTGTCCGCCAGCGGCGCCATGGCGTACAGCTGGCGCAAATCGATGATGCTGATCATCTGCTGGCGCAGGTTGAGCATGCCGCGCATGCAGGCCGGCATGCCGGGCGGCGTCGTGATGGCGCCGCCGAAGTCGATGATTTCGCGCACCTGGCCGATTTCCACGGCGAACTGGGTTTCCACCGTGAACGTGATGTAGACGCGGCGCTGCGCCTTGCGCGTGGCGGCCGTGGCCGTGTCCGTGTCACTGGGGTAGAGGCGCGCGTGGCCGTCGCGCATCTCGACGATTTCCGCCTGCGACAGGATTTCCTTGTGATCGAGGAAAATGATGTCGCCCAGGCCTTCTTTCGTGATGCAGCCGGCGAACATGGCGGCGCGCGCCTTGCTCAGCAGGGGAATCGGCAGCACCTCGTCGCCAAAGAAATGCACGATGCTGTCGACGGAATCGACGAGAAAGCCGATGGTCGTCTCGTCCAGGCGCACGACGATGATGCGCTGCTCCGGCGTGGCGGCCTTGCCGGGCTCTGCCGCCTGCAGCAGGGCGCCGAAATCCACGACGGCCACCTGGCTGCCGCGGAAATGCATGCGTCCCAGGCACAGTTCGCTGTTCAGGATGGAACTGTGCAGCTCCGGCACCTTGATGATTTCCTGGATGGCCAGCATTTCGAAGGCAAACGTGGCGCCGGCCGCATGGAAGCTGACGCACTGGCGCCGCTCGCTTTGCGCGTGGTAGCGGGCCGTGCTGTGCTTGGCGCCGCTGGCCTGCAGGGCCAGCACGTGGGGCACGTTCTCGATGCGCAGCAGGGTGTGCGGGTCGAGGATCTGCAGCAGGCGCGTACCGCCAGCGTGCAGGATGGTGCCGGCGATGACGGCGTGGGCGTCGCCGGCCGCATATTGCAGGGCGCTGCGCGCGCTGGCGGGCACGCGCAGGATTTCGCCCGTGTCCTGGAAGACGATGCCGATCAGCACGTGCTGGAAGTCGAGGATGGCGATCTTGTCCGTGTCCACGGCGCGGGGCGCGTCGGCGCGGAACAGCCGGCCCAGGTTGACGACGGGAATGATGCTGCCGCGCAAGGTGAACATGCCTTCCAGGTAGGCCGGCGACAGGGGCAGGGCGGTCACTTTCGCGGGATAGTTGACCACCTCGCGGATGCAGCTGGCGGGCAGGGCGAATTCATCGCCGCCCAGCAGGAAGGAGCCGAACAGTTCCGTGGCCCCGTCGCCCGCTTCCCGGGTGCGCAATCCGTCCGCTTCATGCATGTCCATAGGCGCCTTCCTTGCGTGGGATCAATACGGGGGGCGCCACCACCACGTCCGTGACGGCGTAGCTGTGGCGGGCGCAATCGATCAGCAGCTGGCGCCCGTGGCGCCCGCCCAGCGCGCAGAAACTCACGGCCAGGCCGCACTGTTCCAGGTATTTTTGCGCCGCCTCCACGTTTTGCCGGCCCACCTGCAAGCGTCCGTTGCGCGGGCCGAACATGCTGGCGCCGCCGGCCAGCACCACTTCGATGTCGCCGTAATCGGCCTGGCGCACGCCCATCAGGCGCAGCAGCGAAGGCACGGCCTGGCTGACGTAGCGCGCATTCGGCGCGCCCGGGGCGCTGCCGGCGCCGGGCGCTTCCGGCAGCAGGCAGTGAGCCAGGCCGCAGCAATGGCCTTTTTTCCACAGAAAGCCGATGCCGATGCAGGAGCCCAGCAGGGCCTGCAGCTGTTCGCCGTGGCTGCCCACGCTGAGCTGGCCCATGCCGACCAGATGCAGGGGCGGCGCCTCTGCCGGAGTGTGCGTGTGGATCATGCCAGTCCCGCCTTATAAATCATGGGAAATTCGAATTGATAGCCGGTGCCCAGGCGGGCGATGGTTTCCGATTCGCCCAGGATCAGCCGTCCCTCGTCCTTCAGGCTCAGGCGTGCCTGGCGCAGCACGGTTTCCTGGTGCTCCGCATCGAAGTAAATGAGCACGTTGCGCAGGAAGACGAGGTCGAACTGCTGGGCCGGGCGCAGCGCCTCGAGCAGGTTGTGCTGGGCAAAGCTGACGTGCTGGCGCAGTTCATCGTTGACCTTCACGCCATACGGCGAAGGCGTGAAATAGGTACGCAGCAAGTCCGGGTGCGACAGGCGGATGCGCTCGACGGAACGGCCGCTGTACTGGCCGGCCCGCGCGGCGCCCAGGATTTGCTGCGAAATGTCGCTGGCCAGGATCTGGTAGCGGAAGGCGGGCGCCTGCAGCTTGAACTGCTCGCACAGCATGGCGATCGAATACAGCTCCTCGCCGCTGGCGGCCGCCGCCGACCACACCTTCAGGCAGCCGCCCGGATGGGCGCGGGCCCAGGCGGGCAGGTAGCGGTCGCGAAAGTAATCCCAGACCTGCGGCGTGCGGAAGAACAGGGTGTCGTTGGTGGTCACGAGGTCGATGAAATGCGACACCTCGTCGCGGTCGCTGGCCACCCGGTCCAGGTAAGCCTGGTAGCTGTGCAGGGACAGCGCCTGCAGCCGGGGCTGCAAACGCCGTTCCAGCAGCACGCTCTTGCGCGGCGTCATGGCGATGCCCGTATGCTGGCGCACCAGCGCGATCAGGGTCGTCAGCACCTCGGGCGTCAGGGTCGCCGCGTGGCTCATGGCCTACACCACGAAGCCGGAGACGGTCTTGTTCAGGCTGCCCGCGCGCTCGTTCAGGCTATCCGTGGAGCGGGCGATGCTGTCGCAGTTGGCGGCCGATTTTTCCGTTTCCTCGGCGATGTACTGGATCGCCGTGGACACTTCGCGCGCCGTCAGCAGCTGTTCGTTGGCCGCCTTCGAGATATCCGAGATGGCCAGCGTGGTTTTCGCCACGCCCGAGACGATCTTGTCGAAGGCGTCGCTGGCCTGGCGCGAAATCTCGCTGCCCGTGGAGACGCGCTTGACGGATTCGTTGATCAGCTTGGAAATCTCTTTTGTTGCCTGCGAGGAACGTTCGGCCAGCTTGCGCACCTCGTCGGCGACGACGGAAAAGCCCAGGCCGTGTTCGCCCGCGCGGGCCGCTTCGATGGCCGCGTTGAAGGCCAGCATATTCGTCTGGTTGGCGATCTCGCTGATGACCTTGACGATTTCGCCGATGTCTTCCGACGAGCGGTTGATCAGGTCCATGGCCTCGATGGACTTGGCGACGGCGCGCGCGCCCGCTTCCGCCTCCTGCTGCGTGGCTTTCGCCAGGTAGTCGGCATTCGAGGTGTTTTCCGCGATGGAATTGATGGAAAAGGTCAGGCCGTCGATGGAGGCGTTCATTTCCTCCACCGTGGCGCCCAGCGCCTGCGTGCCCACGGCCACGCCCGTGGCCCGCTCGGCGATCGTGTGCGAGGCGTCGGCAAAGCCGTTCGCCGCCGCCACCACGTCGCCGATCACGCCGCGCAGGTCGATGATCATCTTGCTGATGCCGCCGGCCAGCAGGTCGATCGGCTCGTCGCCTTCGGGCACGATATTGCACGTCAAATCGCCTTGCGCCGCGCGCGCCACCGATTCGAGCAGGGCATTGACCTTGCGGCTGTCGCTGGCCGCCTTGGCCTGGATGCTGTTTTCCAGGTTCACCTGCTCGCTGATGTCGATGGCGAACTTGACCACCTTGTACGGCTTGCCGTTCAGGTCCATGATGGGGTTGTAGGTGGCCTGTATCCACACCACCTTGCCGTGGTTGCCCAGGCGCTTGTAGCGGCCCGCGTCGAATTCGCCCCGGTTCAGCTTTTGCCAGAATTTCTTGTACTCGGCGCTGCTGGCATAGTCCGGTTCGCAAAACATGCGGTGGTGCTCGCCCTTGATATCGCTTAAGTCATAGCCCATGACGGCGAGGAAATTGTCGTTCGCGTCCAGCACATTGCCCTGCATGTCGAACTCGATCACGGCCTGCGCCTTGCCGATGGCGCTCACCTTGCCCTCGTACTCGGCATTGCGTTTCTTCATGGCCGTGACGTCGCTGGCGAACTTGACCACCTTGAAGGGCCGTCCCTCCGCATCGAAGATGGGATTGTAGGTGGCGTTGAGCCAGATTTCGCGGCCATCCTTCGTCACGCGCTTGTATTCGCCCGCGTCGAACTCGCCCCTGGCCAGCTTTTGCCAGAACTGCGCGTATTCCTCGCTCTTGGCATACTCGGGTTCGCAGAACATGCGGTGGTGCTTGCCTTCGATTTCTTCCAGCGTGTAGCCGACGGACTTGAGGAAGTTGTCGTTGGCGCGGATGACGGTGCCGTCGAGGCGGAACTCGATGACGGCCTGCGCCTTGCTGATGGCGTCGATCTTGCCCTCGTAATCTGCATTGCGGCGCTTGCTGGCCGTGATGTCGGTGGCGAACTTGATGACCTTGTATGGCTTGCCGTCCGCGTCGAGGATGGGATTATAGGAAGCGTTGATCCACACTTCGCGGCCATCCTTGGCCAGGCGCTTGTATTCGCCATGGTCGAACTCGCCGCGCGCCAGCTTGGCCCAGAAGTCGCGGTATTCGGCCGTTTTCACATACTCGGGGTCGCAAAACATGGCGTGGTGCTTGCCTTGCACTTCGGCCAGTGAATAGCCGAGTACGTTCAGGAAATTGTCGTTCGCATGCAGGATGGTGCCGTCGAGCTCGAATTCGATCACGGCCTGGACACGGTTCAATGCAGTATTTATCGCTTGTAAGTCCAGATCTTGCGAAAGGCTGACATGGCTGGCTGCGTCCATAAGATTTCCTTCAGTGTGAGTCGAGGAATGGGTGGCGCTAATAAACTGATAATGACATGGCACGGCTACATAATGACAATGGCATGACGCGGCGTGATAATCGGTGAGAATCTGTGCCGGCGAAAATCTGCGTGATAAATCGCAGGCCATATCCGGCCACCGCTGCTGCCTATAATATTAAATCAATTGCAGAGTATTGATTTGAATCAATAATTTTATTATTCCCCAGCCCCTGGAGAAAAACAAGGGGCGTGAATAAATAATGCGGAAAGTGTCGTTATTGGCCCGCGCCGGGATAGATAAGCGCAATTCGCACATAATAAAACGGCGTTTTTGTTGTTGTGTTTTAATTATTTAAAACGGGTATGCAATTGATAGCTGCTGCCGCCTATTGCTGCCTTCCGCCGCGCCTGATGCCGGCCGCGGCCGGCGATGTTGTACCATGGTGGCCAATGCCGGCGCCGGGCGCGCCACGACAAAAATAATACGAGCGTTCTTTTATGCGGTATAGTGAAGCTTCATCCCTTGCAACCACCTCATACATTGAGCAAAACCAATAAGGAAGAGACATGAGCGCTGAATATCAAGTGCACGGTGCGGTCGCCGTCATTACCCTGAACAATCCGCCCGTCAACGGTCTGGGCCTGGCCACGCGCACGGCCGCCGTGGCCGGCATCCGCCAGGCGCTGGCGGACGAGGCCGTGAAAGCCATCGTCATCACGGGCGCCGGCAAGGCCTTCTCGGGCGGCGCCGACATCAAGGAATTCAATTCGCCCAAGGCGCTCACGGAACCGACCCTGCACACCCTGATCAATGTGGTGGAGCAATCCACCAAGCCCGTCGTGGCGGCCATCCACAGCGTCTGCATGGGCGGTGGCCTGGAGCTGGCGCTGGGCTGCAACTACCGCGTGGCCGCGCCGGGCGCGCAGATGGCCTTGCCCGAAGTCAAGCTCGGCATCTTGCCGGGCGCGGGCGGCACGCAGCGCCTGCCGCGCGTGCTGGGCCTGGAAATGGCCCTGAACATGATCGTCTCGGGCACGCCCGTGGCATCGGAAAAGCTGGCGGGCACGGCCCTGTTCGATGAAGTGACGGCCCCGGGCGCCGACCTGCTGGCCGCCGCCGTGGCCTTTGCGACGAAAGTGGCGGACGTGCGCCCGCTGCCGAAAGTGCGCGAGCGCAAGGTCGACTATCCGAACCACGAAGCGTTCCTGCAGTTTTCGCGCAATACGGTGAAAGCCATGTCCGGCCCGTTCCCCGCGCCCCTGAAATGCGTGGACGCCGTGGCGGCCGCCGTGACGATGAAATTCGACGACGGCCTGAAGTACGAGCGCGAACTGTTCATGCAACTGGTGCAGTCGCCGGAATCGAAGGCCCTGCGCCATGCCTTCTTTGCCGAACGGGTGGCCAGCAAGGTGCCCGACGTGCCGTCCGACACGCCCGTGCGCACCATCGCCAGCGCGGCGATCGTCGGCGCCGGCACCATGGGCGGCGGCATCGCCATGAATTTCGCCAACGCGGGCATCCCCGTGACCTTGCTGGAAACGCAGCAGGAAGCGCTGGACAAGGGCCTGGCCACCATCCGCAAGAATTACGAAAACACGGTCAAGAAGGGCAAGCTGACGCAGGAGAAGGCCGAGCAGCGCATCGCGCTCGTTTCCGGCACCCTGTCGTACGCGGCCATCGCCCAGGCGGACATCGTCATCGAAGCCGTCTTCGAGGAGCTGGGCGTGAAGGAAGCCGTCTTCAGGCAGCTCGACGCCGTCATGAAGCCGGGCGCCATCCTCGCCTCGAACACCTCCACCCTGGACCTGGACAAGATCGCCGCCTTCACTCAGCGCCCGCAGGACGTGATCGGCACGCATTTCTTCAGTCCCGCCAACGTCATGAAGCTGCTGGAAATCGTCCGCGGCAAGGCAACGGGCAAGGACGTGCTGGCCACGGCGCTGGCCCTGTCGAAAAAGCTGAAGAAGACGGGCGTCGTGTCCGGCGTGTGCGACGGCTTCATCGGCAACCGCATGATCGAGCAGTACAGCCGGCAAGCCGGTTTCCTGCTGGAAGAAGGCTGCCTGCCCGAGCAGGTCGACAAGGCGGTGGAGAAATTCGGTTTTGCCATGGGTCCGTTCCGCATGGGCGACCTGGCCGGCAACGACATCGGCTGGGCCATCCGCAAGCGTCGCTACGTGGAAAAACCGGAGGTCACGTATTCGAAGACGGCCGACCTGCTGTGCGAACTGGGGCGTTTTGGCCAGAAGACGGGCGCCGGCTGGTATGACTACAAGGCGGGCGACCGCAAGGCCTATCCATCGGAACAGGTCAATGCCATGATTGTGCAGCATAGCGCCGACATCGGCGTGGCGCGGCGCAAGATCGGCGACCAGGAAATCGTCGAACGGCTCGTGTATGCGCTCGTCAACGAGGGCGCGCGCATCCTGGAAGAGGGCATCGCCCTGCGCGCCTCGGACATCGACATGGTGTACCTGACGGGCTACGGCTTCCCCCTGTTCCGCGGCGGCCCCATGTTCCATGCGGACACGGTGGGCTTGCCGAACGTGCTCGACAGCATCAAGGGCTACGCCAAGGGCCGCCACGGCGAGGCGTGGACGCCGGCGCCCCTGCTGGTGACGCTGGCGGGCGAGGGCAAGGGTTTCAACAGCTGAGAAACCCAACGGCAGAGACCGGGGTCGGACCCTCAGGGTCCGACCCCGGATTTTGCTGCTGGGGTTAAATGCCAGCGATATTTATTACTTCTTCTTCGCCACCATCTTGACGGCCTCGTTGACGATGACGGGGTTGTCTTTCTGGATGTAGTAGCCGGCGCCCGTGATGCGCTCGATGGCTGGCGCGCCGGACAGGCGCTGCCAATCCTTTTCCTGCGCCCGCACCACGCTCTCGAACGAACCCGTTTCCTCGATGCCGAACTTGTCGCGCACGAGCAGCATGGCGGGCACGCGCAGGGGGCTGGCCATGTCCACATGCTGCAGGCATTGCGCCTGGGCATCGAATTCGGCCGATTCCGCACTGTTGAACATCAGCTTGCGCCGCGTCTTGACGAGCATGGCGTAGGTGGAGGCGTCCGTCTGCATGCGGCTCCACTGCTGCGGGTGCGTGGGGTCGAGCAGGACCAGTCCGGCCACGTCCTGCGGGTACAGCTTGGCATACACGTACTGGTACAGCCCGCCCAAGCCCTGGCCGACCAGCACGTAGGGCGGCTTCAGGCCCGCCTGCGCCAGCAGGGCGCGCTGCTGGGCGGCGATGGTGCAGGGGTCGCGCGGCGTCGTGGTCTTCTTGCTGTCGCCATAGCCGGGACGGTCATACACGAGCACGCGGTGCTGTCTGGCCACTTCCGGCACCACCTTGGCCCACACATCCTTGCCGTCGCCCATGGCCGACTGGAAGACGACGGGCAAGCCATCCTGGCCGCTCACGGTGTAGGCGATGCTGGCGTCGGGCAGGGCGGCCGTGGCGGGGATGCCTGGCGTGACGGGGGAAGAAGGCAACAGGGAGCAGCCGGAAAAACAGCTTGCCAGCAGCAAGCCGGCGCTGGAAAGGAGCAGGGTGCGCGCGGGGCGGCCGACGAATAGATGTTGCATGAATCTCCTTCTTGGATCACGGACCGGTATGGCGTGCCAGCCATTATAGGCAAATCATGTGAAAGTGAAAACGGTGAACAGAGCGCGATAGCGGCCGCATTTGGACGGCACGTGCGCGCTCAGCCCGGGTCGGCGTGGTGGCAGACGGCTTCGATGCGGTTGCCGTCGGGATCGAAGAGGAAGGCCGCGTAGTAGCTGGCGTGGTAGTGGCGCAGGCCGGGCGCGCCCAGGTCGAAGCCGCCGTGGGCCAGTCCCGCCTGCCAAAAGGCGTCCACGGCCGCGCGCGTCGGGGCCTTGAAACAGCAGTGGCGGCGCGGCGCGTCGTCCGGGGCAGGCCCGAGGCGCACGGAAAAATAGCTGCGGGCGGGATGTTCCGCATCGCTGCGCTCGCCATAGCCTATCCACGCGTTGGCATGGTCGCTGCCCACCTTGGGCACGGCCAGCGCGGCGAAGATGGCGTCGTAGAAGCGTTCCGCGCGTGCCAGGTCGGCAACGGTGAGGGAAACGTGATCGAGCATGGACACTCCACTGGATGAACGGGGACGGCCATAGCATAGCCCGGATCGGGTCGGCTGTGGGCGTTCCGGCCGTGGAGTGACCGAGTGAAGCTGTCGGCGGGCGACTCGTGGTCAATGACCCGCCGCCTGGCCTGGCCGGACCTGGCTGGGCCTGGCCGGGCCTGTCAGCGGGCGCAGGAGCAGCTTGTGGCGGCGCAGGCGGGGCAGGCGGGCGCGGGGCGCGCCAGTTTCGCGACGATGCCGCGGCTGATCAGCTGCACGCGGGGCGCGAACAGCATCACGGCGCAGAAGGCCACGGGCCAGGCGGCAAAGAAGGCGTGGCGCCAGCGCGGCAGGAAGTCCGCCTGCCAGCCGATATTGAGCCAGGTGACCCAGGCGCTCATCAGCAAGGTCATGACGAGGGACATCAGGAAGGCAAACACGCAGCGCAGGCGCAGGGCGTCGGACATGGGGCGCTTTCAAATAAGTTGGAAAGATGACAGCGTAACGACTTGCGGCAATCTATACTAGAGCCATATTTTTAATTTCAAATTCCGAAAATGCAATCATACGGGAGGACGCATGCTCGATGACCTGGCCCTGTTCGTCGCCATCGTGGAAGCGGGCAGCCTGCACGCGGCCGCCGTCAAGCAGGACTTGCCGGCCGCCACCGTCACGCGCCGCCTGCAAAGGCTGGAGGGCCAGCTGGGCTACCGGCTGCTGAACCGCAGCGCGCGCCGCCTGCAGCCGACGGCGGAGGGCTGGCAATACTACGAGCAGTGCCGTCCCCTCGTGCATGCGCTGCGCCAGGCCACGCAGCAGCTGGACGCCAGCCTGGCGGCCGTGTCCGGCACCATCCGCGTGCTGGCGCCCGTCAACTTCGCCAGCGGCTTGCTGACGCCCGCCTGGACCAGCTTCATGCAGCAGTATCCCGACATCCGCCTGGAACTGGAGCTGTCGAACCTGCTGCAAGACCTCGTGGGCAGCGGCGCGGACCTGGCCATCCGCGTGGGCGCGCTCGACGATTCTTCGCTGATGCAGCGCCGCCTGGGCAGCGCCTCCCTGGTGATGGTGGCCGCGCCCGCCTATCTGGCGCGCGCCGGCGTTCCGCGCGACCTGCAGGAACTGGAGCGGCATGAGCTGATCGTGGCCGAGCCCCTGCGCAGCTGGCGCCTGCGCCGGCCCGGCGACGGCGCCGAGATGGTGATCGTGCCGCAGGCGCGCCTGCGCGTCAACGAGATGCGCCTGGCCGTGGAAATGGCGGATGCGGGCATCGGCATCCTGCTGTGTCCGCTGTTGCAGTGCCGCGAGGAAGTGGCGCGTGGCAGCCTGGTGCGCGTCTTGCCCGACTGGATGCCGCAGCCGCGCCACGTGTATGCCGTGTGGACGCAGCGGCGCTACCTGCCGGCCCGCGTGCGCGTGCTGCTCGAGCACCTGGCGGCGTTTGCGGCGGACAATCCCCTGTTGAGCGAGGAACTGGACGTTTGATTCGCCTGCTGCTGCGCCAGCCACTGCGCGAACCGGCGCAGCGCCGGCGCAAAGCCGCTGGCCGGCACGGCGCCGGGCCTGGCCTGGGCAAGAAAATAGGCGGCCTGCGCCTGCATGGCGGGATGGCGGCGCAGCAGCAGCGTCACATGCTCGTCCAGGTCGGCGGGCCAGCCCGCCTCGCCATCGTGGCGCAGGATATTGGTGGAACGGATCAGCTTGCGCGACGCTTCCCTTTGCAGGCGGACGATGGCGCCAGGCGCGCGCTCCTCATCGAGGCGCCGCGCATAGTCTTCCAGCACGGGGACGAAGTCGCCGTTCACGGCCAGGGCGATGGCGCGCGACGGCGCGAAAGGCGCAAAGTAGGGGGCCAGGTCCTCGCCCCATATGCAGCGGCACTGGTGCTTGATCCAGTAACCCCAGCTGTACAGGTTTTCCGGCGCGAGTACCTGGGCGCGATGGCCGATATCGAAATCGATCTTGACCACCTCCCGGTGGCGCGCCTGCAAGGTCAGGCGCAAGGCGTCCAGTGTTGCCAGTTGCTGCGGCGTGGCTGGCTGGCGCAGCACCAGGGTCAGGTCCAGGTCGGACACGCCCGGCGTGGCGTCGCCGCGGGCGATGCTGCCGTACAGGTAAATGCCGTTCAGCAAGTTGCCGGCATGCGTGGACAGGCTCGCGCACGCGTCTTGCAGCAAGGCATCGAAGATGGCTTGCAGGGGGCCGTGCGGTGCGGCGGGCAGGGTGGCGGGAGCGGTCGCGGGCATGCCTGGCATGAATCCGGTGGGAGAAACGTGCACCATAGCATGCGCCAGCAGGGCGTGCACGGTCATCCTTTCCATTTCATCCTTTCCATTAAGTAATACCGAGCGCTTGTACTTTGCGCCGGGATCGCGTTAAGATAAAGCCACCCGCTTATCAAGCTGGCAATCTGGTGTTTTTTCGCGCAATCCCGTCCTTACACATGAGAGTAGCAATGAAATATCTGATCGTTCCCTTTTTGTTGGCCATTACCGGCTGTGAAGTGCTGTATGACGCGAACCGGGACAAGATCGGCGAATACTGCAACAGCCTCAATAATTTCGACGACCGCAATGCCTGCCGCAAGCGCAACCAGACCAGCTACCAGGAATACGTGCAGCAGCGCGACAAGCTGAAAAAAGGCGCCAGCGACAAATAAGGCGCCGCCGCAAGGGCCGCATCAAAGACAAACGCCGCTGACAGGTCAGCGGCGTTTTGTTTTGCGGACCCCGGCGCGGCGGCCGGGGATGGCGCCGCATCAATCGTCGGCGTAGATATTGTTATCCTTCGTTTCCTTCACGAACAGGGTGCCGATGACCACCGTGGCCAGGGCCACGACGATCGGATACCACAGGCCGTAATAGATGTCGCCCTTGAAGGCCACCAGCGCGAAGGCCGTGGTCGGCAGCAGGCCGCCGAACCAGCCGTTACCGATATGGTAGGGCAGGGACATCGAGGTGTAGCGTATGCGCGTCGGGAACATTTCCACCAGCATGGCGGCGATCGGGCCGTACACCATGGTCACGTACAGCACCAGGATGAACAGCAGCAGCACGACCATCGGCTTGTTGATCTGCTCGGGATCGGCTTTCGCAGGGTAGCCCGCTTCCTTGATGCCGGCGCCCAGTTCCTTCTTCAGTGCCGCTTCGTGGGCCTTGCTGTCGGCGTCGAAGTTCAGGCCGTCCGGCGTCATGACGGCGTTAAACGAGCTAAATTCCTTCGCGCCGATGCGCACCTTGGCGATGCTGCCGGCCGGCGCGTCTTCCTTCGTGTAGTTGACGGAGCTGTTCGACAGGAAGCCGGTGGCGATGTCGCACGACGATGGGAACTTCTTGGTACCCGTCATGTTGAACTGGAAGTGGCAGGAGGCGGGATCGGCCACCACCACCACAGGCGAATTCTTCAGTGCCGCTTCCAGCTGCGGATTGGCGAAGTGGGTCAGGCCGTTGAAGATGGGGAAGTAGGTGGCTGCGGCGATCAGGCAGCCGCCGAGGATGATGTACTTGCGGCCGATGCGGTCGGACAGGCTGCCGAAGAACAGGAAGAACGGCGTGGCCAGCAGCAGGGCGATGGCGACGAGCACGTTGGCCGTGGCCAGGTCCACCTTCAGGGTCTGGATCATGAAGAACAGGGCATAGAACTGGCCCGTGTACCAGACGACGGCCTGGCCGGCCGTCAGGCCGATCAGGGCCAGGATGACGATCTTCAGGTTTTTCCACTTGCCGAACGCTTCCGTCAGCGGCGCCTTCGAGGTCTTGCCTTCCGCCTTCATCTTGGCAAACGCGGGCGATTCATTCATGGCCAGGCGGATCCAGACGGAAATACCCAGCAGGATGACGGAGACGAGGAAAGGCACGCGCCAGCCCCAGGCTTCGAATTCCTTCTCGCCCGTGGCCAGGCGGGTGCCCAGGATGACCATCAGCGACAGGAAGAAGCCCAGCGTTGCCGTCGTCTGTATCCACGCCGTGAACGCGCCGCGCTTGCCTTCGGGCGCATGTTCGGCCACATACGTGGCTGCGCCGCCGTATTCGCCGCCCAGCGCCAGGCCCTGCAGGATGCGCAGGATGACGAGGATGATGGGGGCGGCGATGCCGATGGAGGCATGGCCCGGCAGCAAGCCGACGATGAAGGTGGAGCCGCCCATGATCAGGATGGTGATCAGGAAGGTGTACTTGCGCCCGATCATGTCGCCCAGGCGGCCGAAGACGAGCGCGCCGAAGGGACGCACGATGAAGCCGGCGGCAAAGGCCAGCAGGGCGAAAATGAAGGTGGTGGTGGGGTCGCCGATGAAGAACTGCTTGGCGATGATGGATGCGAGCGAACCGTACAGGTAAAAATCGTACCATTCGAACACGGTGCCCAAGGATGACGCAAAGATGACCTTGCGTTCCTCGGGCGTGATCGGCGTTCCCTTGGTGGATACTTTCCGTACGTCGGCCGGGCCGGATGATGATGCCATGGTTTGTCTCCCTATGTTTTATAGTGAACTGGTGCCGAGGTCTTTTTTTGACCATTCTTGCAACAGCTGGAGCCGAGTGTGTTCTCGAAACCTTACGTCATGCTTGCTTGAAACTTACACGAAGCTTACAGTGCGCCGCCTGCGTGCCGGCCGCGCGGCAGCGGCATGCAACTTTGCGAACGACCGTACTTAAATGTGCTATTCTCGTTCCGCAGAGACCCCACCATATAATATGCACACAAGGAGACACAGCATGAATGAAGCCGTCATCGTATCGACCGCCCGCACGGGCCTGGCCAAGTCCTGGAAGGGCGCCTTCAACATGACGCACGGCGCCACACTGGGCGGCCACGTGCTGGCGGCCGCCGTCGAGCGCGCGCGCATCGAAGCGGGCGAAGTGGAAGACGTGCTGGTCGGCTGCGCCTTCCCCGAAGGCGCCACGGGCGGCAATATCGCGCGCCAGGTGGCCTTGCGCGGCGGCTGCCCCGTCACCACGGCGGGCATGACCGTCAACCGCTTCTGCTCGTCGGGCTTGCAGGCCATCGCCCTGGCGGCGCAGCGCATCATCGCCGGCGAAGGCGACATCTATGCGGCGGGCGGCGTGGAGTCGATTTCCTGCGTGCAAAACGAAATGAACACGCATATGTACCGGGAAGTCTGGCTGCAGCAGCACAAGCCGGAAGTGTACTGGCCCATGCTGCAGACGGCCGAAACCGTGGCCAGGCGCTACCAGATTTCGCGCGAGCGCCAGGACGTGTATGGCGCGCAAAGCCAGCAGCGGGCCGCCGCGGCCCAGGCGGCCGGCCTGTTCGACGCGGAAATCGTGCCGATGACCACCGTCATGGGCGTGGCCGACAAGGCCAGCGGCATGCTGCTCTCGCGGGAAGTGACGATCTCAAGCGATGAAGGCATCCGCGCCGACACGACCTACGACGGCGTGGCGAAGATCCGTCCGGCCATCCCGGGCGGCGTCATCAGCGCCGGCAATGCCAGCCAGTTTTCCGACGGCGCCTCCATGGCCATCGTCATGAACGCGCAAGTGGCCGAAGCGAAAGGCTTGCAGCCGCTGGGCATCTTCCGCGGCTTTGCCGTGGCCGGCTGCGAACCCGATGAAATGGGCATCGGCCCCGTCTACGCGATTCCGAAACTGCTGAAAAAGGCGGGCCTGACGGTGGCCGACATCGGCCTGTGGGAACTCAACGAGGCATTCGCCGTGCAAGTGCTGTACTGCGCCGATACCCTTGGCATCCCCATGGACCGCCTGAACGTCAACGGCGGTGCCATCGCCGTGGGCCACCCCTACGGCGTCTCGGGCGCCCGCCTGACGGGCCACGCCCTGATCGAAGGCAAGCGCCGCGGCGTCAAATACGTGGTCGTCACCATGTGCATCGGCGGCGGCCAGGGCGCGGCCGGCCTGTTCGAAGTGCTGTAATCCGGATCAAGGCCAGTCAGCGGGCGGCTTCCAGGGCCGCCCGCTTGCCTTCCGTCCCCTGTTCCTGCAGAGCGGAGCGATAGCGGTTACAGTAATGCTTCATTGATAAACAACCAGCCTGCCACCATGATCAAGCACATCGTTTTCTGGAAACTCAAGGACCACGCCGAAGGCGCCGACCGCGCCACCAATGCCTTGAAACTGAAGGCCCTGCTCGATGCCTGTGCCGACCTCGTGCCCGGCATCCTGGCATTCGAAGCGGCCGTGGCCCAGCCGGGCCTGGAAGCCACCTACGACATCGTCCTGTACAGCGAATTCGCCAGCAGGGAAGCGCTCGACGCCTACCAGAACCATCCCGAGCACGTGAAAATCAAGCCGTTCTTCGGGGCCGTGCGGGAAGCGCGGCAATGCATGGACTATGAGATTTGATCGTTACGCAGCAGACACCCGGGGTCAGACCCGGCGGGTCTGACCCCAGCCTTCCGCTGATCCTATCTATCGACAAGGAGCATTCATGACCACCTACCAACGCATCGTCCTCGCCTCGCGCCCGGCAGCCGAAGTGCAGCCGGATAACTTCCGCCTGGAAACCAAAGACATTCCCGCCATCCACGATGGGCAATTGCTGGTGCGCAACCAGTACCTGTCCTTGGACCCCTACATGCGCGGGCGCATGAGCACGAATAAAAGCTATGCGGCGCCGCAGGCCCTCGATGAAACCATGATCGGCGGCACGGTGGGCGTGGTGCTTGAATCGAAGCATCCGAAGTTCGCCGCCGGTGACACGGTGGTGGGCACCCTGGGCTGGACGGAAGTGGCCGTGTCCGACGGCACCATGCTGCGCAAGGTCGACACGACGCACATCCCCGCGTCCGCCTACCTGGGCGCCGTGGGCATGCCCGGCATGACGGCCTGGTATGGCTTGAACCAGATCATGGCGCCAAAAGCGGGCGAGACGGTGGTCGTGTCGGCCGCCAGCGGCGCCGTGGGCAGCGTCGTGGGACAGCTGGCGAAATTGAAAGGCTGCCGCGTCGTCGGCATCGCCGGCGGCGAGGAGAAATGCCGCTATGTCGTCGAGGAACTGGGCTTTGACGCCTGCGTCGACTACAAGGCGGGCAATCTGCTGGCCGACCTGGCGGCCGCCACGCCGGACGGCATCGACGCCATCTTTGAAAACGTGGGCGGCGCCGTGTTCGACGCGGCCCTGGCGCGCACCAACGCCTTCGGCCGCGTGGCCCTGTGCGGCTGGATCGCCGGCTACAACGGCGAGCCGACGCCGATCGACAATGCGCGCTTCATCCTCACCAACCGCCTCACCGTGCGCGGCTTCATCGTCTCGGAGCAGCCGGAATTCTGGCCGCAGGGCCTGGCGGAACTGGGCACGCTGGTGGCGACGGGCAAGCTGAAATTCCGCGAATCCGTGGCCGAGGGCCTGGCCAGCGCGCCCGAAGCCTTCATCGGCCTCTTAAAAGGACGCAACTTCGGCAAGCAGCTCGTCAAGCTGGCTTGAAGCGGCCGGGCTGAGCGCCCTGCTAAAGAAGGGCAGGCCGTGCGACAATAACGGCCTGTCTTTTACTACTGCCTACCATGACCAAGCACACCATCCGCCTCGGCGACTGGGCCACCCTGGGCCCGGACGCCACCGCCATCCGTTTTGAAGTCTTCGTCGACGAACAGAAAGTGCCGGCCGAGATCGAACTCGACGACATGGACGCCGTCTGCCTGCATGCCGTCGCCTATGACGCTGCCGGCCACGCCATCGGCACGGGCCGCTTGCTGCCAGACGGCCACATCGGCCGCATGGCCGTGCGCCAACCGGGCCGCGGCACGGGCGTGGGCGGCGCCATCCTGACCCTGCTGATGGACAAGGCGCGCGCACGGGGCGACCAGGCGGTGGTGCTGAACGCGCAAACCGTCGCCGCGCCATTCTATGCGCGCCACGGTTTCGTGCAGCAGGGAGAACAATTCGAAGAGGCGGGGATTGCGCACGTGGAGATGCGCTTGCAGTTTTAACTGCTGGGGTCAGTCGCTTCGCGATCGGAATACGTCCCATTGGGACGCATTCCCCCACCGGGTCCGACCCCGGCAGTGCATGGGTTACGGGTTCAGTTCTGCGCGTGCGACTGGCGCCATTTATCCAGGATCACCGCCAGCACGATCACGACGCCCTTGGCCACATACTGCCAGAACGACGACAGTCCCAGAATCGTCAAGCCATTGTTCATCACGCCGATGATCAGGGCGCCGATGACGGTGCCCCAGACGGAGCCCACGCCGCCCATCAGGCTGGTACCGCCCAGCACGACGGCCGCAATGGCGTCCAGTTCATAGCCCGTGCCCCAGTTGCCGTTGGCCGCATACAGGCGGCTGGCCGACATGGCGCCGCCCAGGCCCGCGAACAGGCCGCTGATGGTGTAGACAAACATCAGCACGAGGCCGACCTTGATCCCCGTCAAACGGGCCGCCTGGATATTGCCGCCGACGGCGTAGATATGCAGGCCCAGGGTGGTCTTGCGCAAAATAAACCAGGTCAGCACGACGACGGCGGCCGCCAGCCAGATCAGCCAGGGCACGGCCAGGAAGCTGCCGTTGCCCATCCATTCGAAGCTGGGGATTTCCGTGTTCAGCACGCTGGTGCCATCGGCCAGCAGGTAGGCCGCGCCGCGCAGGGCCGTCATGGTGCCCAAAGTCACCACGAACGGGTTCAGGCCGACGAGGGCCACCAGCACGCCGTTCAGCGCGCCCAGCAGCAGGCCGACGATGAGGAAGGTGGGAATCGAGAAACCGGCGAACTGGGCCGACAAGGACATCAGCATGCCCGCCACGGCCGAGACGGCCAGCACGGAGCCGACGGACAGGTCGATGCCGCTGGTCAAAATGACGAAAGTCATGCCGGACGCCAGCACGATGTTGATCGACACCTGGCGGAAGATGTTCATGGTGTTATTGCTGGTCATGAACGTGGACGTGCCGTCGGCCGAGAAATACACGGTCAGGCCGTACATGGCCAGGTACAGCACCACCAGCACGGGCAGCATGCCCAGGCGGCGCATCAGGTTTGAGGCATTGAAGGGTTCGCCGGCGCGCGCGGCGCCGCGGGTGGTAGTCGTTGTCATGTTAAATCTCCTGAATGATTATTTTTATGCCGCTTCCAGCTGGGTGGCATAGGCGAGGATGTTTTCCTGCGTAATGTCGTCGCCCGTCACTTCGCCCGTCAAACGTCCTTCGCACATCACCATCACCCTGTCGCAGATGCCGACCAGTTCGGCCAGTTCGCTGGAAATGCACAGCACGGCCGTGCCCGCGTCCGCCAGCTGGTGGATGATCTTGTAGATTTCGCTCTTCGCGCCCACGTCCACGCCCCGCGTCGGCTCGTCGAGGATGAGGACCTTGGGCGCGATGGCCAGCCAGCGCGCCAGCAAGACTTTCTGCTGGTTGCCGCCGGAGAGTCCCCCCACGATGCCGTCCGGGCCGGACACCTTGACGTTCAGGTTGGCGATGGCTTCGCGCGTGAGCTGCGTCAGGGCGCCCCGGTTGACGACGCCCGCCGTCGCATGCCTGGACAGGATATTCATCGACATGTTTTCCATGGCCGACAACTGCATGAACAGGCCCAGGCTCTTGCGGTCTTCCGGCAGGTAGCCGATGCCGTGGCGGATGGCCGCCAGCGGGCGCTGGATGTGCACTTCCTCGCCATCGAGCCACACTTGCCCCGATGCCTTCTTGTCGGCGCCAAAGATCAGGCGCGCCAGTTCCGTGCGGCCCGCGCCCACGAGACCGGCCAGGCCCGTCACTTCGCCTGCATGCAGGGCGAACGAGGCAGGCTTGACCTTGCCGCCGCCCACGTTGGCCACGCGCAGGCGCTCGGCGCCCCGCGTCGTGCGCCGCTGGTGGGCATAAAAATCGTCGGCGGGGCGGCCCACCATCATTTGCACGACTTTCTTTTGATCCAGCTCATCCTTGCCCAGTTCGCCCACGTAGGCGCCGTCGCGCAGCACCGTGATGCGGCGCGCCAGGCGCTCCACCTCGGCCATGCGGTGGCTGATGTACAGCACGGCCAGGCCCTTGTCGCGCTGTTCTTCGATGATGCGGAACAATTGTTCGGTTTCCCGGTCGGACAGGGCGGCCGTGGGCTCGTCCATGATCAGGATGCGGCTCTCGTGCACGAGGGCGCGGGCGATTTCCACCTGTTGCTGCTCGGCAATCGACAGGGTGGACACCATGGTGTCGGCGTCGAAGCGGGAGCCGAGGTCGGCCAGGATGGCGTTCGTGCGCGCGCGCATTTCGCCGCCCTTGACGGTCCAGAACGGGCCCTGCGGCTCGCTGCCCATGAAGACGTTCTGCGCCACCGTCATGTTCTTGGCCACGCTCAATTCCTGGTAGATCAGGTTGATGCCCAGCGCGCGGGCCTCGCCCGGGTTGCGGATGCGGATCGGCTTGCCGTCGAGAATGATTTCACCCGCGTCCGGCGTGTACACGCCCGACAGGATTTTCATCAGGGTGCTCTTGCCGGCGCCGTTTTCGCCCATCACGGCATGGATTTCGCCGCTGCGCACCGTCAGGTGCACGCCGCGCAGCGCGCGCGTGGCGCCAAAGCGCTTCTCGATGCCGCGCATTTCAAAAATAATATCGTCGCTCATGACTGTCCTTCCTTGCTGTGAGACTGCCGCCCGCCACCGGCCGGGGCCGGGGCGGGCAACACGTGGTTCAGGTCAGGCAGCTCAGTTCTTTACCCAGCCCGTGTAGGTGGCGACGTTTTCCTTGGTGATGGCCGGCGTCGGCAGCAGCACCATGGTCTGTTTCGGCGTGCGGCCGTTCATGATGTCGTAGCCCATCTGCACGGCGTCCGTGGCCATGCGGTAGGGGTTTTGCGCCGACGTGGCGGCAAACAGGCCCGCCTTGTTTTTCAGGGCGTTCTGGCCGTCCGGCGCGCCATCGACGGCCGTGATCAGTTTCACGTCCGTGCGTTTCGACTGCTTGATGGCCAGTTCGGCGCCGATGCCCGTCGGATCGTTGATGGCGAACACGCCGTCGATCTTCGGATGGGCCGTCAGCAGGTTCGACATCACGGTCATGCCGCCGTCGCGGCTGCCGCCCGCGTTCTGGTTGTCCGACAGGATCTTGATATCCTTGAAGGCGGCCAGGGTCTTCTTGCAGCCATTCACGCGGTCGATCACGGACGTGACGGGCGGACCGTTCAGGATCACCACGTTGCCCTTGCCGCCGATCTGCTTGGCCAGGTAGGCGCACGACACGTCGCCGGCCATGGTGTTGTCGGACATCACGGTGGCCGAGGCGCCCACGGCGCCCACGTCGACGGCGATCACGACCACGCCCGCATTGCGCGCCTTCTTGATGGCCGGCGCGATGCCCTTGGAATCGACGGCGTTCAGGATGATGATGTCGGTCTTGTTGGCGATGAAGTTCTCGATCTGGTCCACCTGGGTGTTCAGGTCATACTTGCTGGAAACAGTCGTGACTTTCACGCCGGGGCCGCCGATCTTCTTCGCGCTTTCCTCGGCGCCGCGGCCAATCGCCACGAAGAAGGGGTTGGCCAGGTCGCCCACGCTCACGCCGATGGATTTCAGCGGTTTGTCGGCGGCGAAGGCGCCGCAGGCGGCGGACAGCAGCAGGGTGGCGGTAAGGACTTTTTTCATGAGGATCTCCAAGGGTTTTTATTGTAAAAAACAAACGGTGCTACGGTAAAAACTGGGTGAAAACTTAGCGAGTGCGCAATTTTTCGATCATGGCGTCCAGCTTGCCCGCATCGACGGCAAAGCCGCGGATGCCTTCGGCCAGCTTTTCGGTGGCCATGGCGTCCTCGTTGAGGGCGTAGCGGAAAGCTGCCTCGTCGTACGTGACGGCCGCCTGCGGCGCGCCCAGGTCCGTGCCCAGGGCCCGCGCGAACGGCGCGTCCGCCGCTTCCAGCTTGGCCAGCAGGTCCGGGCTGATGGTGAGCAAGTCGCAGCCGGACAGGGCCGTGATCTGCCCCACGTTGCGGAAGCTGGCGCCCATCACCTGCGTGGCGATGCCATGTTGCTTGTAGTAATTAAAGATGCGCGTGACGGATTGCACGCCTGGATCGTTGGACAGGCTGCGCGCCGTTTCGTCCCATGCCGCACCCATGGTTTTCTTGTACCAGTCGTAGATGCGGCCGACAAACGGCGAGATCAGGCGCACTTGCGCGTCGGCGCAGGCGACGGCCTGGCAAAACGCGAACAGCAGGGTCAGGTTGCAAAAGATGCCATCCTGTTCCAGTTCGCGCGCGGCCTGGATGCCTTCCCAGGTGGCGGCGACCTTGATCAGCACGCGCTCGCGGGGGACGCCTGCCGCTTCATACAGGGCGATCAAACGGCGCCCGCGGGCCACGGTGGCGGCGCGGTCAAAGCTCAGGCGGGCATCGACTTCCGTCGACACGCGGCCCGGCACCACCTTCAATATTTCCAGGCCGAAGCGCACCAGCACCTGGTCGACGATATCGTCCAGGCTGGCGCTGGTATGCGCGGCAACCGTGCTTTCCAGCAAGGGCGCGTATTCGGGCTGCAACACGGCTTTCAAGATCAGCGACGGGTTGGTGGTGGCGTCCTGCGGCGCGAAACGGGCCAGTTGCAGGAAGTCGCCCGTGTCGGCGACGACGGTGCTGTATTGCTTCAATTGCTGCAGTTGATTCAGTTGCGTCATTGCTGCTTATCCTTCGCTAAGTTGGTGCAAGGCTTGCACGGCGGGAAACAGGCTACGGTAACGGCCGTAGCGGAGGGTCAAGGCTGCGCTGTGCGCGGCATCGGGCAAGAAGGTGTTTTTGACGGACAAGCCCGTGGCCAGCAGCCGGCGGTCGCCGATGGCGGCAAAACCCAGCTTGGCCGCGCCCAGGCTGGCCGACAGTTCGCTGTTGTGCAGGGTGCGCATTTCGCGTCCCAGCACGTTGGCCAGCAGCTGCGCCCAGTACTGGCTGCGCGCGCCGCCGCCCACCAGCATGCAGTGGGGCACGACAGCGCCCGTGGACGTGACGGCCGCCAGGGCGTCGCGCAGGGCGAAGGCCACGCCTTCCAGCACGGCGTAGCCGAGCTGCGCCGTATTGCTGTCGTGGCCCAGCTGCAAAAAGGCGCCGCGCACCTGCGGGTCGTTGTGCGGCGTGCGCTCGCCCGACAGGTAGGGCAGGAACAGGGGCGCGGACGGCGCGACGGGCATGTCCAGCGGCAAGCCCGCTTCCACCACCTGCAGCAGGGCCGCTTCGTCGGGCAAGCCCAGCACGCCAGTCGCCCAGCGCACGCAGCTGGCGCCGGACAGGATGGCGCCCATGGCATACCAGCGGCCAGGCAGGGCATGGCAAAAGCTGTGCACGCCGCCGGCCGGGTTGCCCAGCGGCGATTCCGTCACGGAAACGATGGCGGCGCTGGTGCCCAGTGAAATGAAACTGTCGCCCGCGTTCACGGCGCCGATGCCCACGGCCGAGACGGGATTGTCGCCACCGCCGCCGGCCACCACCACGCCGGGCGGCAAGCCCAGCTGGTCCGCCATGGCTGCCAGCACGGTGCCCGTGGCGGCGTCGCCTTCGGCCAGGGCCGGCATCTGCTCCCGCACCAGGCCGCAGGCGGCCAGCATGGGGTCGAACCAGGCGCGCCTGGCCTCGTCCAGCCACAGGGTGCCGGCCGCGTCGGACATGTCCGTCACCTTGTTGCCCGTCAAGCGCAGGCGCAGATAATCCTTGGGCGACAGCACGCAGGCGATGGCGGCGAAGGCGGCCGGCTCGTGCGTTTGCAGCCACAGCAGTTTCGGCGCCGTCAGGCCCGCCATGGGCAGGCTGCCCGTCACGCCCGCATACGCGGGGTAGTCGCGCGCCAGGGCGGCCGCCTCGGCATCGGCGCGCGCATCGTTCCACAGGATGGCGGGACGGATCACGTTATCGCTGGCGTCGAGCAGCACGGCGCCGTGCATCTGGCCGGACAGGCCGATACAGGCGATCTGCTCATATTCCTGCGGCCAGCCGGCGCGCAGCTGTGCCAGGGCCCGGAGGCAGGCGCTCCACCAGTCGTGCGGCGCCTGTTCGGACCAGCCCGGCTGCGGGCGGCTCGTGTCGATGCGCACGGATGCCTGGCCGCGCACCGTGCCGTGGCGGTCCATCAGCACGGTTTTCAGTTCGGAGGTACCGAGGTCGATACCGAGGGAAATGGCTGGATGCATGTGATTCACAGTAAAAAGTCAGGGACAGCCGCAGGAGTTGCGCACGCGCAAGGCTGGCGACAGGCGCTGCACGTGCTGGGCGCGGCCCGGGTTGGCGATGCGTTCGATCAGGAGATCGACGGCCATGGCGCCCAGCTCTTCCAGCGGCTGGGCCATGACGGTCAGGCGGGGGCTGAAGTAATCGGCCCAGTCGAAATCATCGAAGCCTGCCAGGGCCACGTCTTGCGGTACCGCAATGTGTGCATCGCGCAAGGCGTGCATGGTGCCGATGGTCATCAGGTTATTGCCGGCGACGATGGCCGTGGGACGCTGTGGCAGTGCCAGCAGTTCGCGCGTGGCCGCGCCGCTGCGCTCGAGGTTGGAGTCGCCCGAGCGCAGCAGTTCCGGGTCGAAGGCGATGTTGGCGTGCTGCAAGGCCAGGCGGTAGCCGTCGATGCGCTCGTCCGTCGTGGACAGGCCGGGCGCGCCCGCGATGAAGCCGATGCGGCGGTGGCCGTGGGCGGCGATCAGGTGGCTGACGAGCTGCGCCGTGGCCTCGATGTTTTCCACGCCCACCTGGTCGAAGGGCTGGGGCGACATGCGGTCCACCAGCACGGAGGCGATCTTGTTGCCATGTAAATAGGCGAGGGCGCGGTTGTGCGCGTCGCCGGACGGTGCCAGCACGATGCCGTCGACCCGCCGCTGGTGCAGGTTCTGCACCACCTTGAGTTCCTGCTCGGGATCGTCATGCGTATCGGAAAACAGCATCATCAAGCCGTGGCGCGTGCAGGCTGCCTCGATGGCGCGCACGGTTTCGCTGAAATAATGATTGGTGAAGGCGGATATGGCCACGCCGATGGTGCCCGACGAGGAGCCGGCCAGTGCGCGCGCCAGCATGTTGGGCACGTAGCCGATCTGCTGCATGGCCGCGTTGACGGCGGCGACGGTTTTCGGGCTGACCTTGCGGGTGCCGTTGAGTACGTGCGAGACGGTCGACAGCGATACGTCCGCCGCCCGCGCTACATCTTCCATGGTGGCCATGGTGTCTCCTGATGGTATTTTTTTATTTTTATGTGTTCGATGCACGGCTTTGTTGCCGCGTTTGCATCCATCGTAAACAAAAGAAAGCGCTTGCGCAAGCGCT
>NZ_RFSK01000007.1 GCF_009923995.1 Janthinobacterium sp.
CGGCCGTACCGTGAGTTCCCCTATTTGTCGAGGACAGAGCCTTTTTTTATCCCCGCGCCGGCCGTGCCGTTTTCCATTCATCGCGCCTATCTGTCGTTCAATCCGTCATTCCGGCAATTTGTCGCATGCCGCTGGAGGCCTGGATGGCGCGGCGCTACAGTCAAACCTCGCCGTACCACGGCGGTTTTTGCGGGGGACTCCGACCCCCGCATTTTTTTGCCCGGCGTTTCCGTCCATCGTGCCAGCCTGCCGTCCAGGCGCCCTTTTTTGCAGCCTGTCGCACGGCGCTGGAAGGGTCCGCGGGGCCACGCTACCGTACATGCTCCAACAATATCGATAACGAGGCAGCCATGTCCATTTCCCACCGTTTGATCCTCAGCCTGGCCGGTATCCTGATAGGCGGCAGCGCGCTGGCCGTGCAGCCGCCCGAGCCGCCCGTGCCCCCTGCGCCGCCCGCGCCGCCGAGCAAGCAGATCAACATTTCCATGGGCAGCGGCGACGGCTATGCCCTCGTCGATAGCGACCGGGACAGCGTGACCATGAGCGGCAGCGCCATCGATGGCCAGCAGATCAAGCAGTTGAAGGCATCGATCAAGGGACAATTCCTGTGGTTCCGCGACGATGGCAAGAGCTACGTCACGCAGGACCCGGCGCTGCTGGCCCGGGTCAGCGCGGCCTGGAAACCGTCGCAGCAACTGGGCGAGCAGATGGGCAGCCTGGGCAAGCAGATGGGCGCCCACGGCAGGGCGATGGGCGAGCTGGGCAGTAAGATGGGCAGCCACGGCCTGGCGCAGGCGCGGGTCGGCACGCGTGACGCGGAGCAGCTGCAGGCGCTGGGCCGCCAGCAGCGGGAACTGGGCCGCAAGCTGGGCGAGGCGTCGCGCCGCCAGGCACAGGCTGGCTCGGACAGCGCGCGCCGCGCCGCCGAGCGCGATGTGGAACGCCTGCAGCAGCAGATGGAAGATGCGCAGGACGCCATGGAAGAGATCAACGACCGCATCGCCAGCGCGACCGAGCGCGAGATGGCCAAGTCGGACGCGCTGTCGCGCCAGATGGATGAGCGGGGCAAGCCGATGGAAACGCTGGGCAAGCAGATGGGCGAACTGGGCCGTCAGCAGGAACAGGCGTCGAAGGCGGCCGACCGGACCACGCGCCAGGTCATTGCCCAGGCGCTCAGCGAAGGCAAGGCCAGGCTGGTGCGCTGAAACGGCGCTCAGGTGGCATGCCAGGAGGCGGCCACGGCGCGGTATTGCGCCGGCAGCTGCGCCCTGGCCTCGTCCACGCTGGCGTAGCGTTCATCCTGCACGCAGTCCCACTGCGCATCGCAGCTGAAGCGGTAGACGCTGTTTTCGTCCGCATACTGGCACAGGGCCAGGCCATGGATGGCGACGGGGGCCGCGCCCGCGTCGCCGGCAACATGGCCGAAGGGCAGGGCGGACCAGGCCCACGCGAGGACGCGGGCGCCGTCGATATGGCCGGGAGGTGTCATGGATGCCGCTTTCCTCAACAATACGGGAAGGCCGATTGTAGCGTGCGCGCGGCGGATGCGGCGCGACCGCTGGACAAATGCACAGTATTTTTAGCCATGCCGGTATAATCACGGCATGCAAAATCTTCTTCACAACCTCAATCCCGAACAACTGGCCGCCGTCACCCTGCCGGCGCAGAACGCGCTGATCCTGGCGGGCGCCGGCTCGGGCAAGACCCGCGTGCTGACTACCCGCATCGCGTGGCTGATCCAGACCCAGCAGGTATCGCCGGCCGGCATCCTGGCCGTGACCTTTACCAACAAGGCCGCCAAGGAAATGCTCACGCGCCTGTCGGCCATGCTGCCGATCAACACGCGCGGCATGTGGATCGGCACCTTCCACGGCCTGTGCAACCGCCTGCTGCGCACGCATTACCGCGACGCCGCCTTGCCGCAGACCTTCCAGATCCTCGATTCGCAGGACCAGTTGTCGGTGATCAAGCGCTTGTTGAAGGCCAACAACATCGATGATGAAAAATTCCCGCCGAAGACGGTGATGTACTTCATCAACAACGCCAAGGACCAGGGCTTGCGCGCCACGGACGTGGAAGCCTACGACGCGCACGAGCGCAAGATGGTCGAGCTGTACCAGTTGTACGATGACCAGTGCCAGCGCGAAGGCGTCGTCGATTTTGCGGAATTGCTGCTGCGCACGTATGAATTGCTCAGCCGCAACCAACCCTTGCGCGAGCATTACCAGGCCCGTTTCCGTCACATCCTCGTCGACGAGTTCCAGGATACGAACAACCTGCAATACAACTGGCTCAAGTTGCTGGCCGGCCATGGCAGCCGCGCTGGCGGTGCCCTGTTTGCCGTCGGCGACGACGACCAGAGCATCTACGCCTTCCGCGGCGCCAACGTGGGCAACATGAGCGCCTTCGAGCACGAATTCCAGGTGCAGAACTTGATCAAGCTGGAGCAGAACTACCGTTCGCACGGCCACATCCTCGACAGCGCCAACGTCTTGATCGCCAACAACAGCAAGCGCCTGGGCAAGAATTTGCGCACGGACGCGGGCCATGGCGAGCAGGTGCGCGTGTACGAAGCCAGTTCCGACTTGCAGGAAGCGCAATGGATCATCGAGGAGGCGAAAAGCCTCATCGCCGATGGCGCCTCGCGCAGTGAAATTGCGATTCTGTACCGCTCGAACGCGCAGTCGCGCGTGATCGAACACGCGCTGTTCTCGGCCGGCATGCCCTACCACGTGTACGGCGGCCAGCGCTACTTCCAGCGCGCCGAGGTCAAGCACGCAATTGCCTATTTGCAATTGATGGACAATCCGCACAACGATTCGGCCTTCCTGCGCGTGGTCAATTTCCCCACGCGGGGCATCGGCATGCGCTCGATCGAGCAATTGCAGGCCGCGTCGGAGCAGTACGGCATCTCGCTGTACGCGGCCGTGCCCTACGTGGCGGGCAAGGCGGGCAGCGTGCTGGCCGGCTTCGTCAAGCTGGTCGAGGGCGTGCGCTTTGAAACGCAGCAGCTGTCGCTGCCGGAAATGGTGCGCGTGGTGCTGGAAGCGAGTACCTTGCTGCAGCATTATCAGAATGAAAAGGAAGGCGCCGACCGCATCGAGAACCTGGAGCAGATGGTCAGCGCGGCCAGCCAGTTCATTTCCGAGGAAGGATTCGGCCAGGGCGCACCCGCGCATCTGGGGCCAGCCGCCCAGGCGCAGTCGGGCGCACCCGTCGTCAACCAGGATGGCATCGAGATCCTGGACGCGGACGCGCCGCTGCCGGCCGTGATGTCGCCCCTCTCCGCCTTCCTGTCGCACGCGTCGCTGGAAGCGGGCGATAACCAGGCGCAGGCGGGCCAGGATGCGCTGCAGATGATGACGGTGCACTCGGCCAAGGGCCTGGAATTCGACAATGTGTTCATCACGGGCCTGGAAGAGGGCCTGTTCCCGCACGAAAGCAGCTCGAAGGAAGACAACGGCGTGGAAGAGGAACGCCGCCTGATGTACGTGGCCATCACGCGCGCGCGCAAGCGGTTATACATGAGCTTTTCGCAGACGCGCATGCTGCACGGCCAGACGCGCTACAACATGAAGTCGCGCTTCTTCGACGAATTGCCGGAAGAATCGCTGAAATGGCTGTCGCCGAAGGTGCAGGCGAACTGGTTCGGCAACCGCAAGTCGGCCTGGGACGAGGCGCCCAAGGTGGCCAGCCTGGGCTCGGACAATGCGATTGCGCAAAAGATCGCGCAAAAAGCCACGGGCGGCGGCTGGCGCATCGGCGAATCCGTGGCGCATGCCAAGTTCGGCGAAGGCGTGATCGTCAATATCGAAGGCGGCGGCGGCAATGCGCGCGCGCAGATCAACTTCGGCCAGCACGGCATGAAGGTGCTGGACCTGGGCATCGCCAAGCTGGAGCGATTAGGGCGTTGAGACACGAGCGGTCATAAAAAAAGGGCAGCCTGTGCAGGCTGCCCTTTGTTCATGCGGCGTGAAAATCAGTCGTTCGGCTTGTCCAGCGACACGGTCTTGCTGGCATCGGCGGGCACGCCGAAGATCTGGCGGTAGGCGGCGTAGAACGAGCAATGCATGATGATGGTCAGTATCATCGACAGCGGCATCATCAGCTGCATCATCAGGGGGCTGCGGCCAAAGATGATGGCGAGCAACTGGCTGCTGACGACGCTGATGGCGAACCACGTGGCGGCGAAGACGATGAAGGCCGACAGCGAGCGCCAGACGGCGAAAAAGCTGAAGAACAGCGCCTTGCCCAGGCTGATTTGCTGCCAGTAGATCAGCGGCGCGGCAAAGCAGAAGGCCATGGCGGCCGGCACGTACAGGGCGATGGCCGTCAGGATGGCCAGGCCGATGTTGGAATTGAGGATGGCTTCCTTGGCCGCTTCCTGGTCCAGCTGGCCCGTGACCATTTGCCACAGCACGCCGCCGTCGACGAGGGTGGAGGCGCCGATGGCCACGATGGCCATCAGGATGTACAGCACGCCCAGTCCCAGCAGCACGGGGAAGGCGGGCTTGCGGAAGCCCGAGATCAGCAGGCTGGGCAGGACGCGCTTGCCCTGGTCGATGTTCAGGCAGCCTTGCACGAAGGCAACTGAAAAGACGGGAACGAGGATGACAGGGAGCAATTGTCCCAGCAGGGGCACGATGCTGACGGCCAGCATGCAGAACATATAGCCGAGAAACAGCATCGACATGCCGCCGGGTTGCTTGCGAAACAGGCCGAAGCCTTGTTTCACCCAGAGCCAGCCTGTACTTGCAGGTAATTTTTCCATGTTTAAAACAGTTCCGGAGCAGGTGTGGCAATCCGTTCGCGCAAAATGCGTTCGAAATGCGATGGATCGTGCGGCGTCAGCATTTCGGCGGCGCGCGGCTGGTAGTAGTCGTACAGGCGCGACAGCCAGAAGCGCAGGGCGGCGGCGCGCAGCATCGGCTGCCAGGCCGTTTTTTCTTCCGGCGTGAACGGGCGCACGGCCTGGTAGGCGTCGAGCAGGGCGCGCACTCTGGCCGTGTCGAGCACGCCCGTGTCCAGGTCCACGCACCAGTCGTTGACGGTGACGGCCACGTCGAACAGCCAGGTGTCGCAGCCGGCAAAGTAAAAGTCGAAAAAGCCCGTCAGGCGTTCGCCGTCAAACATGACATTGTTGCGGAACAAGTCGGCGTGCACGGGACCGCGCGGGATGGCTTTATATGTCGCGCAGGCAGCAAAGGCGTCCTGGAAATGGATTTCCGCGCGCAGCAGGTGGGCGCGGGCGTCGTCCAGGTGGGGCAGGACGAGCGGCGTGGTGGCGTTCCACCAGTCGAGGCCGCGCAAGTTCGGCTGCTGCAGGGGGAAATCCTGCGCCGCCAGGTGCATCTTCGCCAGCATGGCGCCGACGGCCGCGCAATGCACTGCTTGCGGCGCCATCTGCGAACTGCCGTCGAGTTTGCTGACGATGGCGGCCGGCTTGCCTTGCAGGGCCGTCACCAGTTCGCCGTCGGCATTGGCGATCGGGGCGGGCACGAGCACGCCGCGGTCGGCCAGGTGGCGCATCAGCTGCAGATAGAACGGCAATTGCTCGAAGCTGAGGTTTTCAAAGATCGTCAGCACATACTCGCCGCGCTCCGTGCTCAGGAAGAAATTGCTGTTTTCGATGCCGGACGCGATGCCCTTGAGGGCCAGAGGCTTGCCAAGTGGAAATTGCGTGATCCATTGGCCGATATCGTCCAGGTGTAGCGCGGTAAAAACTGCCATGGGGAAAAAGAATGAAGTCTAAGAGGGTAAAAAGCCGGCTGCCCCGCGTGTGGCCGGGGCAGGGCAGGTGAGGAGCGCTGCTTATTTCGTCGGTGCGGGCGGGGCCGGCACGTCAGCGGCCTCTTCGTCGTGCTGTTTCTGTTTCTTCTTGCCCAGGTCAAATTCCAGCACCTTCCATTGCGGGCCGCGCAAGGTGGCGCTGTTGGCCGGGTCGGCGCCGGCAGCAGGCTTCATGTAATACGTGCTGCCGCCGCTGGTGACTTTCACTTCGGACGTCACGCCCGCTTCGCGTTTCTCGGTAATCTGCTGTCTGGGTGCCGCCGGTGCCACGGTGATGGGCGCTTCGCCCATTTCCTCGATACGCTCCAGCTGCGGCGGCGCGTCGCTGGGCTTGGCCGGCGTCTGGGCGCTGGCAATGGCTGAGCATGCCAGCAACGGCAGGGCGAGGAATGTCCAGAGTGTCGATGTACGCATCATGATGGGTTCGCTTCCATGTGGTGGACTGCAGAAAATGCAGTGGTCATGCCGTCAATTTATCTATAAGGCATTGTAACAAACTGGTAGGCAATGCTGTTTACTATGCGCGGAAATCGGCCGGGGCGCGCGCCTGCGCGGCCACACGGGGCCGCCAGGGTGGTAAAAAAGGCAAGGGCGGCATGCGTCGCGGCCGGTGGCGCGGCCCCAAACTCTGCGATAATTGGACGATATTCCACCCGCCCGCCGCACTCTTCCCAGGCAGGCGCGGTCCACCTTATTTTATTGGCATTATGCAAAACACCCTGCTGTTAGTCGACGGTTCCAGTTACCTTTATCGCGCCTTCCATGCGCTGCCCGACCTGCGCAGCCCGGATGGGTATCCCACGGGCGCCATGCACGGCATGGTCAACATGCTGCGCCGCCTGCGCGCCGATTACCCGGCCGCCTACATCGCCTGCGTCTTCGATGCCAAGGGTAAAACTTTCCGCGATGACATGTATCCCGAATACAAGGCCACGCGCGCCTCGATGCCGGACGACCTGCGCCTGCAGATCGAACCCATCCACGAAGCCGTGCGCGCCATGGGCTGGCCCATCCTCATGGTCGACGGCGTGGAAGCGGACGACGTCATCGGCACCCTGGCCGTGCAGGCGGCCGCCGCCGGCATGAACGTGGTGGTATCGACGGGCGACAAGGACCTGGCGCAGCTGGTCAACAGCCAGGTGACCCTGATCAATACCATGAGCAATGAAAAGCTCGACGAAGCGGCCGTGCTGGCCAAGTTCGGCGTGCCGCCGAACCGCATCATCGATTACCTGTCGCTGATCGGCGATACGGTCGACAACGTGCCGGGCGTGTCGAAATGCGGCCCGAAAACGGCCGTCAAGTGGCTGACGCAGTACGACAGCCTGGAAGGCATCATGGAAAACGCGGCCAATGTGGGCGGCGCCGTGGGCGAAAACCTGCGCACGGCCCTGCCGTGGCTGCCGCAAGCGCGCGCCTTGATCACCGTCAAGACCGACTGCGACCTGTCGGAACACATGGGCAGCATCGCCGATTCGCTGGCGGCGAAACAGGAAGACAAGGAAGCACTGCTGGCCTTCTTCCAGCGCTACGGCTTCAAGGCCCTGCTGCGCGAGCTGGGCGCGGCGCCGCCGCCCATGTCGCCGGTCGGCGCACCCGCCGCCGGTGCTTCCGCCGCCCATACCACGGGCGACATGTTCGCCGATGCGACGCCGGCGCCTGCCGCCGACTATGAAACCGTGCTGACGGACGCGCAGCTGGACAAATGGATCGCCCTCATCGACGCGGCGCCCCTGACGGCCGTCGACACGGAAACCACGTCGCTCGAACCGATGACGGCGCAGATGGTGGGCATTTCCCTGTCCGTTGCCGAACACAGCGCCTGCTACATCCCGCTGGCCCACGACTACGCGGGCGCGCCGGAACAGTTGTCGCGCGAGCACGTGCTGGCGAAGCTGCGCCCATGGCTGGAAGATGAAAACAAGCCCAAGCTGGGGCAGAACCTGAAATACGACAGCCATATCTTCGCCAACCACGGCGTGACCCTGCGCGGCATCGCCCACGATACCCTGCTCGAATCGTATGTGTTCGAATCGCACAAGAAGCACGACATGGACAGCCTGGCCCTGCGCCACCTGAACTACACGACCATCCCCTTCGAGGACGTGTGCGGCAAGGGCGCCAAGCAGATCACCTTCAACCAGGTGGAAGTGGAGCAGGCGGCCAAGTATGCGGCCGAGGATGCGGACGTCACCTTGCGCTTGCACAATGCCATGTGGGGCAACGTGGCCAATGATGAAAAACTCACCTTCATCTATGAAAAGATCGAGATGCCGACGGCCGTCGTGCTGCAAAAGATCGAGCGCAACGGCGTGCTGATCGACGACGAGCTGCTCAACATCCAGTCGGCCGAGCTGGCCGTGAAGATTCTGGAACTGGAAACGAAGGCGTATGAACTGGCCGAGCAGCCGTTCAACCTGGGCTCGCCCAAGCAGATCGGCGAAATCTTCTTTGAGAAGCTGAAATTGCCGGTGGTCAAGAAGACGCCGACGGGCGCGCCTTCGACGGACGAGGAAGTGCTGCAAAAGCTGGCCGAGGATTATCCGCTGCCCAAGGTGCTGCTGGAATACCGCGGCATGGCCAAGCTGAAGTCGACCTACACGGACAAGTTGCCGAAGATGATCAACGTCACGACGGGCCGCGTGCATACGAACTATGCGCAAGCCGTGGCCGTCACGGGCCGCCTGGCGTCGAACGACCCGAACCTGCAGAATATCCCCATCCGCAGCGCGGAAGGGCGCCGCATCCGCGAAGCGTTCATCGCGCCGCCGGGCAGCCACATCGTCTCGGCCGACTATTCGCAGATCGAATTGCGCATCATGGCGCATATCTCGGGCGACGAAGCCATGCTGCGCGCCTTTGCCGACGGCATCGACATTCACCGCGCCACGGCGGCCGAGATCTTCGGCGTGCCGGCCGCGGAAGTGCAGAGCGAGCAGCGCCGTTACGCCAAGGTCATCAACTTCGGTTTGATCTACGGCATGAGCGCCTTCGGCCTGGCGGGTAACCTGGGCGTGGACCGCACGGCCGCGCAAAGCTATATCGACCGTTATTTCGCCCGTTTTTCCGGCGTGAAACAGTACATGGAAGACACGCGCCAGCAGGCGAAGGCGCGCGGCTACGTGGAAACCGTGTTCGGCCGCCGCTTGTGGTTGCCGGAAATCAATTCGCCGAACGGCCCCCGCCGCCAGGGCGCGGAACGGGCGGCGATCAATGCGCCCATGCAGGGCACGGCCGCCGACCTGATCAAGCTGGCCATGATCGCCGTGCAGGGCTGGCTGGAATCGGACAAGCTGCAGACGAAGATGATCATGCAGGTGCACGATGAACTGGTGCTGGAAGTGCCGGATGCCGAGCTGGAGCTGGTCAAGCGCAAGCTGCCGGAACTGATGGCGGGCGTGGCCGCGCTGAAAGTACCGCTGACGGCCGAGGTGGGCGTGGGCAAAAATTGGGACGAAGCGCACTGATGCGGTGTCGGCTTGCGCGGGGCATGCCCCGCCAGGCCGGCCTACGTGCCAATCAGGAGTGACGAGCAATGACAGTAGGTCGGCTTAGCGCAGCGTACGCCGACATTTCCAAACGCAATACCTTCAGGAGAAACGCATGAGCGACATGATCACCGATTGTGAAAGTTTGCTGGGCCAGAGCAGCTTGTCCGGGCCGGATGGCCGGCGTGGCTTCCTGAAGGTGGCGCTGGGAACGGGCTTTGCCGTGGCCGTGCTGCCCGTGGCGGCGCAAAACGTCGTCAAGACGGACACGGCGGGCTTGCTGACGGGCACCATGTCCGTGATGGTCGATGGCCAGGCCGTGCCCGTGTATGCGGCCCAGCCGGAAGGCAAGACGGGCTTGCCCGTGGTGCTGGTCATTTCCGAAATTTTTGGCGTGCACGAGCACATTGCCGACATGGCGCGCCGTTTCGCCAAGCAGGGCTACCTGGCGCTGGCGCCCGATCTGTTCGTGCGCCAGGGCGACCCGACCAAGGTCAGCAGCATTCCCGAGTTAATGAAAGGCATCATCTCCAAGACGCCGGACGCCCAGGTGATGGCGGACCTCGATGCCGTTGTCGCGTGGGCGAAACAGAATGGGGGCGACACGAGCCGCCTGGGCATCACGGGTTTTTGCTGGGGCGGGCGCATCACCTGGCTGTATGCGGCGCACAATCCGGCCGTCAAGGCGGGCGTGGCCTGGTATGGCCGCCTCGTGGGCGAGCCGACTGCCTTGCAGCCTAGCAACCCCATCGATATCGCCGCCACCCTGACGGTGCCCGTGCTGGGCTTGTACGGCGGCAAGGATACGGGCATCACGCAGGAATCGATCGCGAAGATGAAGGCGGCGCTGGCCAAGGGCGGCAACAAATCGGAGTTCGTCGTGTATCCCGATGCGGGCCACGCCTTCAATGCCGATTACCGCCCCAGCTACGTGGCGGCCGATGCGAAGGATGGTTATGCGCGCTGCCTGGCCTGGTTCAAGCAGCATGGCGTGGCGTGAACGCGGGCGTTAAAGGGTGCCAAACAGCGCTAAAAGCATTTATTTTCAGTAATTTTATCCAACAGTAACGCGAAAGGCGCACCGGGCTGTAAAATGCCCGGTTCGCGTCAATGCAGTACAATTGCATCTTCCCTGCGCTACGCCGTCGCCAAGCGCGCAAAAAATTGAATAATAAGCAATACTATAGTCATCAGGCCAGACGCCAGCATAGCGGGCGCCAGTGGGCAGGCGCCATTTTGAGGTAAGAAAATCATCGATCCCGTCCTTATATCCATTTTGCTCGCGACCACGATCGCGGGCGTGTTCAGCATTACCGCGGCGGCGATCTTTTCGTTTGCATTCCTGTCCAAGGTGGTGGAGCGCATGGTCAGCTTGTCCGTCGGCATCATGCTGTCGACGTCCTTGCTGCACGCCTTGCCGGAAGCGTTCGAGTCGCAGGCCGACCCGCGCAGCCTGTTTGCCACCCTGCTGGCGGGCTTGCTGGCCTTTTTCATGCTGGAAAAATTCGCCATCCTGCGCCATTCGCACCACCACGAAGGCGACGGCCACCACCATGCGCACGGCCACGACAAGCACGAGGCGGGCAAGGCCGGCTGGATGATTTTAGTGGGCGACGGCATGCACAATTTTACGGACGGCATTTTGATCGCCGCCGCCTTCCTGGCCGATCCGAAACTGGGCCTGGTCACGGGCCTGGCCATCATCGCGCATGAAATTCCGCAGGAAATCGGCGATTTCATCGTGCTGCTCAACGCCGGTTTCTCGCGCCTGCGCGCCTACATCTTCAATCTGCTGTGCAGCCTGATGGCGGTGGCGGGCGGCCTGCTCGGCTACTTCACCCTGGACCGCGCCAGCAACCTGATTCCTTACGTGCTCGTGTTCGCCTCGTCCGGCTTCATCTATATCGCCTTGAGCGACCTGATGCCGCAGATGCAGCGCCGCTCCACCTTGCGCGAAACCATCCCGCAGGTGCTCCTGATCGCGCTGGGCGTGTGCATCGTGCTGTTCCTGACGCACAAGCGCCACGGCGGTTGATGCACTGATTCGGTGCCGCAGTACCGCCTATGCTATATTGCCTTTCTGACTAACTTGCACAGAAAGGAGGAAAATATCATGGAAGAAAACTTGTTGCTCGCCTTGTGGCGCGCACGCTCTTTAAGCGCCTTTGTCCGCTCTTGCCCACGTTCTATCGCGCTGCGATAACCTGGCCAGAGCAAAGTTACCCTCCTCTACGAGTCCTTTCCTGGTACTCCGTTGTCGTTAGCGCTCCTGTTAACGCGGATGCTTGCATCCCGAACAAAGACAAGAGCCATGACTACCCTGATCTCGACACAAGCATTACAGCTGGATACCCACGACGGTTTCCTGTTCCATGAACTCGCCTTTACCTTGCGCCAGGGCGACCGCATCGGCTTGACCGGCCACAATGGCTGCGGCAAATCCACCTTGCTGGGCCTGCTCGCCGGCACGCGGGAAGCCACCGCCAGCACCATCCACTATGCCCGCGCCTGCCGCCTGCAGCACGTGGAACAGCACTTGCCGGCGGACCTTGCCAGCCTGAGCCTGTACGACGCCTTGCTGGCCCCCGTGCTGGAGCAGCCCGAGCTGCATTGGCGGGTCGACAGCCTGCTGGCCGAACTGGGCTTCGACCTGGAGACGGCGCAAGTGCCCGTGCACTCCCTGTCCGGCGGCCAGCACACGCGGCTGCTGCTGGGGCGTGCCCTGCTGCAGGAGCCGAACGTGCTGCTGCTGGACGAACCGAGCAATCACCTGGATTTGCCATCCTTGCTGTGGCTGGAGCAATTTCTGTTGCGCTGGCGCGGCGCCTTCATCCTCGTCTCGCACGACCAACGCCTGCTCGACAACGTGGCCACGCGCAGCTGGATCCTGCGCGATGGCCGCCTCTACGATTTCGACTTGCCGTGCGGCCCCGCGCTGGCGGCGCTGGCCGAAGCCGATCTTGCCGCCGCCGCCAGGCATGCGGCCGAACAGAAGGAAATCGACCGCCTGTCGGCCAGCAGCGCCCGCCTGGCCCTGTGGGGCCGCACCTACGACAATGAGGACCTGGCGCGCAAGGCCAAGACCATGCAGCGGCGCATCGATAAATTGAAGGATGCGCAAGCATTCGTCAGCGATGGCGCGCCGTGGCGCTTGAGTCTGAGCGGCAAGGCGCTGGCGGCGGACCAGTTGCTGGCGCTGGACGGGCTGGATGTGCGCGCCGTGCCCGCCTCTCCCGTGCTGTTCCAGGTCGGCCAGCTGTGGCTGAAACCGGGCGACCGGGTCGCCTTGCTGGGCGCCAACGGCAGCGGCAAGTCCTCCTTGCTGCGCTTGTGCTGGCAAGCCATCCAGGCGGGGGAAGAACGGGCGGACTTGCGCTACCACAAGGCGGCAAGCATCGGCTATTACGACCAGTCGCTGCGGCAGCTGGCCGACGACGCGGACTTGTCCGACGCCCTGTACCCGTTTGCCGCGCAGAACGAGGCTGCCCGCAGCCAGGTGGTGCGCAGGCAGGCGCTGATCGGGGCCGGTTTCCCGTATGCGCGCCATGGCCAGACGGTGGCCACCCTGAGCGGCGGCGAGCGGGCGCGGCTGCTGTTCCTGGGCCTGTCCCTGGCCAGCTACCACTTGCTGCTGCTCGATGAACCCAGCAACCACCTGGACATGCAGGGCAAGGCGGAGCTGGGGTTGGCCCTGCGCGGCTTCGAAGGGGGCTGCCTGCTGGTGTCGCACGACCGCGACCTGATCGAAACGGCTTGCAACCGTTTCTGGGTGGTGGCCGATGGCCGGCTGGAAGAGTGGCTTGACGCGGCCAGTGCGTATGCGCGGCTGAGTCTTGAGGATGGGCAGGCACCAGCGTGCGCGCCGCGCGTGGAAACGGCTGCGCTTGCGCTGGCGCAAACCGGCGTCGATGTGCAATTGGAGCGTTTGTGCGAGCTGGAGCAATTGCTGGCGCAAGACCTGGCGAGAAAACCGCGCCACCAGAAGCGGGCCAGCCAGCAGGCGTGGCAGGACGAGATCGCGTATTTGAACCGCGCTTTGGGCATCATGCCCTAGTACGGTGCCGGCGCCCGTGGCAGCTTGCCGATGATGGCGTCCACGGGCGGCGGTGGCGCGTTGCAACTGGTGCAGGCCTGCATCAGGACCGCGTTTGCGCCAGGCGCCGCAGTTCAAGCAGTGCGTTGCCGTATTCGGCGTACATCACCATGCCGGTGGCAACCGTCTTTTCAAAAAACTCCCTGGCTTTGAGGCGGTCCTGCTTCAACAGATAGTATTGGCCGACATTAAAATACGCTTCGCACAAGGACAGCAGGCGCTCATCCCCCGTCATTGTGTCGGCTGCCGCCAGCACTTGTTCCGGCGTCGAGATGCCGGTGAACAGGCCGTAGGCGGGGCGCGGCCAAGCGCCTTTGGCGTCGGCGTTCAATTCCTGCCTGAGCGCGTCCGGCAAGGCGAGTCCGGCAGAAGCCAGCGTCCACAGATACCACAGCCTGGCATACGGCTGTGCCTCCATGTTTGCCGCCGAGATGGCCAGCGGTTCCAGGTCGTCGAGCGCGCGCCGGTATTGGCCCATCTGGTAATAAGTCTGGCCGCGCTGGTAAGCGACTTCGTAGGCATCGTAGCCCAGCAGCCGCGCCTGTTCCAGCTGTTCGATGGCAGACTGGAATTGTCCGCGCTGCACCTGGATCGATGCCAGCGTCATATGGTAGACAGCCGTTGACGGTCGCAGCGCCAGCGCCTGCGTCACGTCCGCCCATGCCAGTTCGGTTTGCTGCAGATCCGCATGGGACGAGCCGCGCAACCAATACGCTTCGGCCAGTTGCTGCTTGTCTTCCGGCTTGCGCGCGATGGTCGCGCTGTGATCAGCGATCTCTTTTTCCACGCTGCTGCGCATGCGCTGGCCCGGCGTATTGGCCTCGGTGCCCGGTTTGTTGCTGTTGATCCACATTTCCGGAACACTGAAGGAACCGCCCATCATCTTGCTGATGTGTTGCAGTTGCGCAAGAAATTGGTCCAGGTCGCGCGCCGGCACCGAATCGCCGAGGAAAGTGAGTTCCAGCGCGATGCGCGCCACATTGCCGCGAAATTGCTGGGACTGTTTGTAAGTGAAGAAATCGCCGTCGTAGCGCGTGGTGGTGGGGTCGAGCAAACCGCTGACATTGTCAGGCAGGTTGATCTGAAAGGTGTAGGTCAGCGTCTTGCCCGCGCCTGGCAAGACAAACGGGACGCCGCGCGCGGCTTCGTCCTTGATATGCATTGCTTGAACGAAATTCACCGGCATGAATGCGAAGATCCAGCCTTTTCCCAAGGCGGTCGCGGCATGCTCGATCGTGTAGCGGTCGACCATCGTGATGTGCGCGCCAGGCCGGTAGTCGGCCAATTCTGCGGTCCCAAGGCGTTGCGCGCCCGGATAGCGCGCCTGGGTCATTGCCTGGTCCGCCTGCGCATAGCCGGCCATGCGCGTCGCTGCGCCTTCCTGCACCTTGTCCGCCAGCATGCCATCGTAGCTGTTGCGTTTTTCAAGCAGCACTGGCTGGTCGAATGCCCTGACGGTCATGGTTTCCTTCAGTTCATACGCGGCCAATGGTTTTTGCGCGGCGGCAGGCAGGCTGAATGCCAGGCATAAGCTGGCCAGTACGCTCAAGGCGGATCGTTGCATGAATCATTCCTGATGATGATAGAGTTCAGCGATATGGCGCCGTACGGCGCCGCGTCACCGGCTTATGCCAGGCCAGTCGCCACGGGCCTGGCCGGATCGGCGCACCATTCGCTCCACGAGCCCGGATACAGGGCCGCGCCGGGCAAGCCGGCCACTTCCAGGGCCAGCAGGTTGTGGCATGCCGTCACGCCGGAGCCGCATTGCAGGATGGCCGTTTCCGGCTTGCTGATCAGGCCGGCGAATTCCTTTTCCAGTTCAGCCGCGTGCTTGAAGCGCCCGTCAAGTTGCAGGTTATCCTTGAAGAAACGGTTTTTCGCGCCGGGAATATGGCCGCCGACAGGGTCGATGGTTTCATTTTCGCCGCGGTAACGGTCGGGTGCGCGCGCGTCGAGCACCTGCAGTGCCTGCGTATCCAGGTTGGCGATGACGTCCTGCACGGTGACGGTGCGCGTCAGGCTGGCTTGTTCCGTGAGGTTGCCGGCAGGGCGGGGCGCCACGGGCGTGACCAGGGGCAAGCCTTGCGCCTGCCAGGCGGCCAGGCCGCCGTCGAGCACGGCGACGGCCCCGTGGCCCACCCAGCGCAGCAGCCACCACAGGCGGGCGGCGAACATGCCGCCCTGGCCATCGTAGGCCACCACTTGCGTGTCGTCGCTGATGCCCCAGCCGCGCAAGGTGGCCAGCAGGGCATTGCGCTCGGGCAGGGGGTGGCGTCCCGTGAAGGCGGGGCCGCGCACCGTCTTGGGGCCGGACAGGGCCGTGTCGATATCGGCGAACTGCGCGTTCTGGATATGCCCGGCGGCAAAGGCGTCGCTGCCGGCCGTGGGATTGAGCAAGTCGTGGCGGCAATCGAGGATGACCCAGTTGCTGTCATTCAGGTGGCTGGCCAGTTCGCTGGCCTGGATCAAGGTGGTGTACATCAGGAACGCTCCTTTACACTTCGCTGGCAATCGGATCCGTGCGCGCGATGGCGGCGCCGCGGGCCGTGTTGCGGGTATTGTAATAGGTTGCCGCGATGCCGGAAGCGAGAATGATGCCGATGCCGGCCCAGCCATGCCAGTCGAACAAATCGCCAAAGATCACCACGCCCCAGAAGCTGGAAAAGACGATGCCCGTGTATTGCAAATTCGCAACCACGAGGGTCTTGCCCAGGCGATAGGCGCGCGTCATGGCCATCTGCGCCATGGTGGCGCACAGGCCGATGGCGGCCAGCAAGCCGATGCCGTAGCCGCTCGTGTGCGCATGCCAGACGACGGGACCGCCGCCGGCGCTGGCCACGTGGCCGATCACGCCGGCCAGGAAGTTGACGATGGAAAAATAAAACACGACCCGGTATTCGGGTTCGCCCAGCAAGCCCAGCTTGCGCACCTGCAGGTAGGCGAGGGCGGAGAGCATGCCGGAAATCAAGGCCGTGATGGCGCCGCCCACCTGGTCCGTCTCGAACACGGGCTGCAGCAGCAGGGTCACGCCGACAAAGCTCATGGCGATGGCCGCCACCAGCGGCCATTCCACCTGTTTCATGCCTTTCCACCAGCCGCCGGCCAGCAAAATCACGGCGATCCAGATGGGCGCCATGTAATTGAGCGTCATGGCCGTGGCCAGCGGCAGGATGGCGATGGCGTAAAACCACAGCCACAGGGCGATGACGCCCACCACGCCGCGCCACAGGTGCTGGCCCGGCATGGTCGTCCTGAAACTGCCGCCCTGGTAGAGGATGGTGCAGGTCATGACGGTCATGCCGATGATGCCGCGGTACATGACGATTTCGGACGTCGAATACATGTCCGACGCCAGCTTGACGCACACGCCCATGATGGCGAACATAAAACTTGCAAACAGCATCCAAAGAGATTGCATCTGATTCCTGAAAAACGCGGGGATAAAAAAAGGCCGCACGAGGCGGCCCTTGGGACTACAGTTCGATATTGCTGCGGTACCATTCGTGGAAATGCTGCATGCCGTCTTCCATGGGCGATTGGTAAGGACCCACTTCGTTCACGCCGCGGGCCATCAGGACCTTGCGGCCCGCATCCATGCGCTGGGCGATTTCATCGTCCTCGACGCAGGTTTCCATGTAGGCGGCCCGTTCGGCATCGACGAGTTCGCGCTCGAACAGCACGATTTCTTCCGGGTAATAGAACTCCACCACGTTGCGCGTCTTTTGCGGGCCATCGGGCCACAGGGTCGAGACGACGAGCACGTGCGGATACCATTCCACCATGATGTTCGGATACAGGGTCAGCCAGATGGCGCCGTACGGCGGCGGCTCGCCGCCGCGGAATTGCAGCACCTGTTCCTGCCATTTCTTGTAGGCAGGCGAACCGGCCTGCTGCAGGCCCCGGTGCACGCCTACCGTCTGCACGCTGTAATCCTTGCCGAATTCCCAACGCAGGTCGTCGCAGCTGACGAAGCTGCCCAGGCCCGGGTGGAACGGTTCCACGTGATAGTCCTCGAGGTAGACTTCGATGAAGGTCTTCCAGTTATAGTCGCACTCGTGGATTTCCACGTGGTCGAACATGTAGCCGGAAAAGTCGAGGTCTTTCGAGACGGACAAACTTTTCAGTTTTTCCATCACGTTGTAGCCATTCTGTTCGAACAGCAAGCCATTCCAGCTTTGCAGCGGGGTTTTCGACAGGTTCAGGCATGGCGTCTCGGGGAAATGCGGCGCGCCGATCAGTTCACCCTTGAGGTCGTAGGTCCAGCGGTGCAGCGGGCAGACGATATTGTTCGCATTGCCGCGGCCATTGAACATCAGCGCCTGCCGGTGGCGGCACACGTTGGACAGCACTTCGATGCCATTGGCGTTGCGCACGAGCATGCGCCCTTCGTTCTCAGACGCCAGGGTCGCAAAATCGCCGGTTTCCGGCACCATCAGCTCATGCCCGACATAGCGCGGGCCGGCCTGGAATAATTGCTGCATTTCACGCTGCAACAGCGTTTCGTCAAAATAGACGTGGACCGGAAGTTGCGCGTTTGAACGCGCCAGCTTGGCGTGAGTAGCCAGATCGGACATCCCAACCCCCCATAAATGTACAACGGTCAGCAGTGCCCCAGGCCATTCCCTGGGCAACCGCTACAGAGAGAAAGAATCCGCAAAGACCTGAATTCAAATTTGTTGAAACGGTATTTCGGACAGAACCGGCGATTATAGCGCGGATCGGCCTCGGCATTGCCAAAACCCCCAGCAATTCCGGCACTTTAATGAGAAACGTTGTCATTTACCGTGCAATTTCCGGCAGATGGGGGCGATTCGGCTAAAATCCACTGAGCAACTGGCAACATCACTTTCTTTGAGCGCGCCGATTGCGCTTTAGTTTTCACTTAATAGTGTGGTTTGTTCTAAAATAACGCTTCTATGCTGGCCGGGAGTCCCCGGCGTCTCCCACCAAGCCCCTCGTGCCACGAAGAGATCTGAGTCTATGTCGAAGAAATTAACTGCCGCTGCCGCAGTGCCGGCCTCGTTTGAAGAGGCCATGGCGGAACTGGCGCAGCTGGTAACGCAAATGGAAGCGGGCCAGTTGCCGCTGGAAGCATCGGTCGCGGCCTACCAGCGCGGCTCGGAACTGGTCAAATATTGCGCCACCCAGCTCGATAGCGTGGAAGCGCAGGTGAAAGTACTGGAAGGCGACATGCTCAAACCGTTCACGGATGCCGGCGAGGCCGCCCAATGATGGCCAGCATGCAACAAGACGGCGTGACCTTCGGCGACTGGATGCAAGCCACCCAGTCCGGCGTGGAAGGCCGCCTCGACCAGTTACTGCCCGCCGCCGACGTGGTGCCGCACAAGCTGCACGCCGCCATGCGCTATGCCCTCCTGGGCGGCGGCAAGCGCGTGCGCCCGCTGCTGGTGATGGCGGCCGGCGAATTGTTTGATGCCGATCAAGACACCCTCGCGCGCGCTGCGTGCGCACTGGAAATGATCCACGTGTATTCGCTCGTGCATGACGACATGCCGTGCATGGATGACGATGCCTTGCGTCGTGGCAAGCCTACCGTGCACGTCGCCTACGACGAAGCGACGGCCCTGCTGGTGGGCGACGCGCTGCAGTCGCAAGCCTTCATGCTGCTGGCCGACGGCGCGGCCATTCCCCCCGCGCGGCAGATGGCCATGATCAAGCTGCTGGCGCACGCTTCTGGTTCGGCCGGCATGTGCGGCGGCCAGGCGATCGACCTCGACAGCGTCGGCCTGGCCCTGACCCTGCCGCAGCTGGAACAGATGCATCAGCTCAAAACGGGCGCCTTGCTGCGCGCGGCCGTGATCCTCGGCGCGCTGGCCGGCAAGGACCTGGCGGCCGACGAGATGACGGCGCTGAACGCCTATGCGCGCGCCGTCGGGCTGGCCTTCCAGGTGGTCGACGACGTGCTTGACGCGACGGCCGATTCGGCCACCCTGGGCAAGACGGCCGGCAAGGATGCGGCCGCCAACAAACCCACTTACGTATCGATACTGGGGCTGGAACCATCGAAAGCCCTGGCAGAACAATTGCGGTGCGACGCCCATGCGGCGCTGGCGCCATTCGGGGACAAGGCACGCCGTTTGCGCGAGCTGGCAGACCTGGTCGTGCAGCGGAAGGCTTAAATGAAACTGTTAGAAACCATCAATGAACCAGCGCAAGTGCGCAAGCTGGCCCGCTCGCAGCTGGTGCCGCTGGCGCAGGAACTGCGCAGCTTCCTGCTCGACTCCGTCTCCAAGACGGGCGGCCACCTGTCGTCCAACCTGGGCACGGTCGAGCTGACCGTCGCGCTGCACTACGTGTTCAACACGCCGCACGACCGCATCGTGTGGGACGTGGGCCACCAGACCTACACGCATAAAATTCTCACGGGCCGCCGCGAGCGCATGCATACCCTGCGCCAGAAGGATGGCATTTCCGGCTTCCCCAAGCGCGACGAAAGCGAATACGACACCTTCGGCACGGCCCACTCGTCGACGTCGATCTCGGCCGCCCTGGGCATGGCGCAGGCCGCCAAGATCAAGGGCGACCCGCTGCACGCCATCGCCGTGATCGGCGACGGCTCGATGACGGCCGGCATGGCGTTCGAGGCGATGAACAATGCGGGCGTGCAGGAAGACGTCAACCTGCTGGTCATCCTGAACGACAACGACATGTCGATCTCGCCGCCCGTGGGCGCGCTGAACCGCCACCTGGCGCGGCTGATGTCGGGCCAGTTCTATGCGGCCGCCAAGAATGTGGGCAAGTCCGTCCTGCCCGGCCCCGTGCTGGAACTGGCGAAGCGCTTCGAGGAGCACGCCAAGGGCATGGTCGTGCCCGCCACCATGTTCGAGGAATTCGGTTTCAATTACATCGGTCCCATCGACGGCCACGACCTCGATTCGCTGATCCCGACCTTGCAAAATATCAAGCAATTGAAGGGCCCGCAATTCCTGCATGTGGTGACAAAAAAAGGCCAGGGCTACAAGCTGGCCGAGGCGGAACCGATTTTGTACCACGGCACGGGCAAGTTCAATCCGGCCGAGGGCATCAAGCCGGCCACGGCGCCGGCCAAGATGACGTACACGGAAGTGTTCGGCAACTGGCTGTGCGACATGGCCGCCCACGACAAGCGCCTGGTGGGCATCACGCCGGCCATGCGCGAAGGCTCGGGCATGGTCAAGTTCGAACAGCAATTTCCTGCCCGCTACTTTGACGTGGGCATCGCCGAGCAGCATTCCGTCACGTTCGGCGCCGGTCTCGCCTGCGAAGGCTTGAAACCCGTCGTGGCCATCTATTCCACTTTCCTGCAGCGCGCCTACGATCAATTGATCCACGACGTGGCCCTGCAAAACCTGGACGTGACCTTCGCCCTGGACCGCGCCGGCCTGGTGGGCGCCGATGGCGCCACGCACGCGGGCAATTACGACATGGCGTTTTTGCGCTGCATCCCGAACATGGTCATCATGGCCGCGTCGGACGAAAACGAATGCCGGCAGATGCTTACCACGGGCTACCACTATCCGGGTCCGGCCGCCATCCGCTATCCGCGCGGCGCCGGTGCCGGTGCGGCCATCGTGCCGGAACTGACCAGCATCGAGATCGGCAAGGGCGAGCTCAAGCGCCAAGGCCAGCGCATCGCCATCCTCGCCTTCGGCTCGATGGTGGCACCGAGCGTGGCAGCCGGTACGCAGCTGGACGCGACGGTGGCCAATATGCGCTTCGTCAAGCCGCTCGACGTGGCGCTGGTGAAACAGCTGGCTGCCGAGCACGATTACCTGGTGACGGTGGAAGAGGGCTGCATCATGGGCGGCGCCGGCTCGGCCGTGGCCGAAGCGCTGGCCGCCGAGGGTATCGTCAAGCCCATCCTGATGCTGGGCTTGCCGGACACCTTCATCGACCATGGCGACCCCGTGCAGCTGCTGAAAAGCGTGGGCCTGGACGCCGCCGGCATCGCCGCATCGATCGAGCAGCGTTTCCCGGCAGCCGGCCCGCGCCTGGCGATGGTCAGCTAGGATAGGCTGTGCCCATGAAAGCGACACTGCGGTGTCGCTTTTTTTTCGGCCGCAGCCCATTTACATTGCACTGCAACATTTTTCGCCCGGGAATGCTACGATGACGCTTTGATACCTCTTCAAAGTCGATCTTGTATTTCAGGAAACTTCACCGCCGGGTGCGCGCACTGGCCAGCCGCTGGCTGACGGGCTTGCACGCCTACACGGATACCCTGGCGCAGCGCCGTCCCCTGTGGATGGTCAGCCTGGCCATCGACGAAACGAATCTGTCCGAAGGCTTGCGGGCGGCCTGCGCGTCCAGCGCCATGCTGCTGCTGGGCCTGCTGTTCGACCACCCCGATTTTTCCTGGGCCGCCATCGGCGCCTTCTGGACTTGCCTGGCCGACGCGGCCGGCACGCGGCGCATGCGCTTCGTTTCGATGGTGGGCTTCGGCCTGCTGTCCACCGTGGCCGGCGGCCTGGCCGCGCTGGCGGCCGGCCATGGCCTGGCGACGGCGGCCCTCGCCGTGCTGCTGTTTTCCTGGGCCGGCGCGCTGGCGCGCATCTGGGGCGCGGCCACGGCGCAGGTGGCCATCCTCGCGGCCACGGCCTGCGTCGTCATGGTCACGCATCCGCTGGAGTCGATGACGCAGAGTGCGCCTTTCCTGGGCCTGTACATGTTCGGCTGCCTGTTTGCCACCGTGCTCAGTTTTACCGTGTGGCGCATCCACCCGTTCGGCCCCAGCCGGCGTGCCGTCCGCGCCGCGTATTCGCGCCTGGCCGGCATCGCGCGCGACAATGCGCGCTTCCTGCGGGACGACCCGGCCCAGCCGGCCGGCGGCGCGCATGGCGCCAGCTACCGCTCGCAGGCGCGCGCCGCGCTGGAGGCGGCCCGCGTGGCGCTGGCCGCCGTGCCGCCCGCGCGCGCGGGCCGCAGCGCCCTGTACGACAACCTGCTGCTGGCGCTCAGCGACGCCGAGCGCATCTTCGCCTATTTGATCGCCGTCACGCATACCTGCGAGCGCGAGCAGCAGCGCCTGCGCCAGGACCCGCGCGCGCGGCGCAGCCTGGAAGTGATGGCCGTGCTGCTGCGCCGCCTGGGTCAGGCCGTGCAGCGTCAGCCGGAAACGCCGCCTCTGGCCTTGCAGCGCCGCCTGGCCGCCTGCGGCCGCCGCCTGGAAGCGGCGCTGGGCGCCTTGCTGCCGCTGCGCCTGAACGTGGAATTCATGGAACTGGGCATGCCGCGCGCGACGCAGCTGCCGTGGCGCGAGGCGGCCTTCCTGGCGCTGGGCCAGGCGTGGCAGACCTTGAAAGTCAACGCCACGCCGCAGTCGCTGAGCTGGCGCCACGCGGCGCGCGTGTCGCTGGCAACGACGGCCGGCTTCCTGCTGGTCGAGGCGCTGCACATTCCGTTCGGCTACTGGGCCACCATGGCCACCTTGCTGATCTTGCAGCCGTCCGTGTCGACCACCTGGCCGCGCGGCATCGAACGGGTGGCGGGCAGCGTGCTGGGCGCCGTGCTGGCCGTGCTGATCGGCCTCGTCATCCACACGCCCCTGGGCATCTCGCTGGTGGTGTTTCCCCTGATCGTCGCCACCATGGCCTTGCGCCGCGTCAGCTACAGCCTGCATGTGCTGTTCATGACGCCCGCCTTCGTGCTGGTGGCCGACTATGCGGCGCCGGCCAGCGAAATGGTGTATGCCATGAGCCGGCTGGGCAACAATGTGCTGGGCTGCCTGCTGGCCCTGCTGGCCACCTTCTTCCTGTGGCCCGACCGCGAAGCGGATGACCTGGACCAGCGCCTGGCGAAGGCCGTCTCGGCCAACCTGAAATACCTGCTGGCCGTGCTGGCGGCAGGGGGGCGGTGGGACAGCGCCATCGCCGGCCTGCGCCGCGAGGCGGGGCTGGCCAGCAACAACGCGGAGCAAGTCCTGCAGCGCCTGCGCATCGAGCGGCGCCTGGACCGCAGCAGCGGCGTGGGCCTGGCGGCGCTGCGCACCTTGCCGCTGCTGCGCCGCGTGGCGGGCAGCACGGCGCGTATCAGCCTCAGCCCCCAGGCCGAGCCGGCCACGCCCGAGCTGCAGCAGTGGATCGCCGCCGTCAGCGCGGAGATCGATGCGCTGCTGCGCGGCGGCTCCGGCGTCCCCGCGCCCGGCCCGTGCGCCAGCGACGGCCTGACGCCCCTGCAAGCCGATGCCGTGGCGCAGGTGCAGCTGCTGCGCGGCTTGCTGCGCGACCATCTGCATGCGCAGCCGCAGCCAGCGGGCACGCCGGCGCCGTCCTGAGCGCCAGGCCGTGGTGCCGAAGCAACAGGCTGCCGCGAAATTTTTACGCACGTCAAAAAAACAGCGCCGTCTTGATTTTCAAGCATTGTAACTGCAAATGGTAATCGTTATCATTTGCAATTGGCAGCATGAGAAGGCGACACTGGCAGCATGGGTGAAGGACGGCATCATGAGACTGCCCCTTTCCCATCCGCAGTTGCAAGGTGTCCATGTCTTCCATTCTTACCCTGCGCCAGTCCGTGCTGGCCATCAGCCTGGCCTTTGGCGCCAGCGCCGCCACCCCGTTTGCCTGCGCCGCCGAAGCCGACTCCGAAGAACCCGCGCCGCAGGTGCTGCCCGAAGTGCGCCTGCAGGCCGAGCGCGAGTCCGTGGGCGAGCAGCGCCTGGACAAGCGCCAGATCGAAGCGATGAATGGCATCGACGGCAATATCACCAGTTTGTTGCGCATCAATCCCAGCGTGCAATTTGATAACAAGCAGCAAGCCTCCGCCACCCAGGGCGAGCTGGCGCCGGCCGACATCAGCATCAACGGCGCCAAGTTCTACGACAATCTGTACCAGATGGACGGCATGTCGTTCAACAACGATATCGGCCCCGCCAGCAGCGGTACCAACGTCAACGCCACGCCGCCGTCGGCCAGCCAGGGCTTTGCCGTCGACACCAGCCTGCTGTGCGACGTGACGGTGCTCGATGCAAACATCGGCGCCGAATATGGCCGCTTCATGGGCGGCGTGGTCAAGGCCAATACCTGCGCGCCCACGCGCAAGCTGGCCGGCCAGGTGTCCGTCGAAAGCACGCGCTCGTCGTGGATGCAATACAAGCTCAGCGACAGCCAGAAGGACAGCGCCGCCCAGTCGGCGTCGGCCGCCTTGCAGCCCGAGTTTGAAAAGTGGACCTACCGCGCCGCGCTGCAGGGCAAGGTGACGGAGAATTTCAGCCTGATCGGCAGCTTCATCCGCAAGACGTCGGAAATTCCCCTGAAAGGCTATGCCAACGGTTTGATCAGTGAAGGCGATGCCAACCGCAAGGTGCAACGACGGGGCAACGATAACGTCTTCGTGCGCGCTTTCTGGACCATCAGCCCCGGCGTGCTGGCCGACTTTTCCGTCATGCATGCACCGTCCGATGGCGAATATTTCATCGCCAGCGCCAGGGACAGCAACTTCCATCTGAAGAGCGGCGGCGACGCCTACAACCTGGGCCTGAGCCATCCGCTGGCGCTGCTGGGCAATGCGACGGTGGAACACCGCCTGAGCTGGAAGAAAATGGCCAGCTCGCGCAGCGCGGACGAGAGTAACTGGAAACTGTGGCGCTATTCGAGCGACAAGAACTGGGGCGTCAAGACGGGCACCGGCGCCTCCGGCTGGAACAGCAGCGAAGGCGGCTGGGGCGACGTGGACCAGGAACAGAAAAACGTCGACTATCAAGGCAAGCTGAAGTGGGAACCGGTCGCCTGGCTGGGGGCGACGCATACCGTCCAGGCAGGCCTGGAGCTGGGCACGCAGACGTCCAGCTACCGCCGCAACACCCAGTACGAGCAGTACACGGGGTCGGTCAATACCAACACCTGCAATATGCTGGGCGGCGGGGTGGACACCCAGTTCTGCTCGCTGGCAACGCCATGGAATGCGGCCGCGAACGTGCGCGGCCAGTACCTGGCGTCGCGCATCATTTATTACGCGGGCAGCTACGAGCTGAGCAACAAGACGCGCGGCGCCTTCCTGCAGGACGATATGCGGGCGGGCGACGTGCGCGTGCGCCTGGGCGTGCGCTACGATGCAGACGACCTGGCGCCGAAGTCGAGCATCGCGCCGCGCCTGTCCGCCTTCTGGGACGTGGCCGGCAAGGGCACGACGCAGGTCGAGGTGGGCGCCAACCGCTACTATGGCCGCAATTTCTTCGACTTCTACGCGCAGTCGAAACGCCTGGCGCTGCAGACGAAGGCGCAGACGCGCACCCTGTCGGGCGGGCTGCTGAAGGACTGGGCGGCGCCCGAGATGGCCGCCAACTGGGCCTGGTACCAGCTGGGCGACATGAAGACCCCGTACACGGATGAAAAAATGCTGGGCATCAGCCATCAATGGGGCGGCGTGAAGTGGAGCGCCAAGCGCGTGCTGCGCGCGGGCCGCGACGAAATGGTGCAGCACCTGGCATCGGCAGCCAATTACTATTGGGATAATATCGGCCGCACGGACAGCAAGGTGTGGACGCTGGCAGCCGAAACGGCCCGTCCGCTGCGCTGGGGCGGCAGCAGCACGCAGGTGCAGTTCGGCTATGACCACACGCGCACCAGTTCGTCGCACGCCAGCTACGATGACACCCTGAGCAATCTGGCGGGCGACCTGGACGAGTACATCTATTACCAGGGCAAGTTCGTGCGCTGGATCGACCGCCCGGCGAATAACTACAACCGTCCCTGGACGGCGCGCCTGCTGCTGTCGACCGACGTGCCCGCGTACCGCCTGAAGCTGGATAACTTCTTCCGCATGCGGGGACCGGAAACGGGCATGGTGTTCACGGGCGATGCGCGGCCGTTCGAGGGCGGCGTGGCGAATGTCTATGAGGATGTGTCGGTAGGCAAGTCCTTCACCTGGGACATGCGCGTGCAGTACGCGCTGCCGAAGACGGGGCCGGGCGAAGGGTTTGTGAACCTGGGCATCGAAAATGTCACCAACCGCAGCAATCCGCTGTTCCAGGCCAGCGAGACGGTGTACGAAAAAGGCCGCCAGTTCACGCTGGAACTCGGCTACCGCTTCTAATGAACGTATCGGCAGGCGCATGAATATCGCATCCCACCTGAAAAACACCACCTTCGCCGTGGCCGCCCTGCTGGCGGGCGGCGCGGGCCTGATGATGAGCATGGATGGCCGCGCCAGCGATGCCGTTCCCGCCAGCCTTGCCTGCGCGGCGGACAAGGGCTGGGACATGGCCTGCCTGCGCCAGACGTATGCGGCGCCCCTGGCCAGCTGGCCCCGCCCGCAGGTGGCCGAGGGCGTCACGCCGCAGGAAATGGCGCCCGTGTCGGCGATGCCGCTGCCGTCCGTGGCACCGCAGGTGGCGGCGCTGGGCCAGCGCCTGTTCAACGATCCCCGCTTGTCGCGCTCGAATGCGGTGGCCTGCATCAGCTGCCACAGTCCCGCCCACAGCTTTGCCGACAGCAAGCGCACTTCCACCGGCCACGCAGGACGGCTGGGCCAGCGCAACGCGCCGGGCCTGCTGGGCGTGGGCCAGATCAAGCCGCTGTTCTGGGATGGCCGCGCGGCCACGCTGGAAGAGCAGGCCATGGGACCCTTGCAGCATCCGGACGAGATGGCCATGGACGTGCCGGCCCTGGCGGCCAAGCTGGCGGGCCTCGATGACTACCCGGCGCAGTTCGACGCCGCCTTCGGCCCGGGCGCGGGCGTCACCCTGCCGCGCATCCTGACGGCGCTGGCCGACTACCAGCGCACCCTGCTGCCGCCCGTCACGCGCTTCGACACCTTCCTGGAAGGCCAGCGCACGGCCCTGAACGACCGTGAGCTGCTGGGCCTGCACCTGTTCCGCACCAAGGCGCGCTGCATGACCTGCCACAGCGGCGCCCTGCTGACGGACCAGCAGTTCCACAACCTGGGGCTGACGTATTACGGGCGCAAGAAATACGAAGACCTGGGGCGCTACCTGGTGACGGGCAAGGACGAGGACGTGGGCAAGTTCCGCACGCCGGGCCTGCGCGGCGTGGCGCAGTCGGGGCCGTGGATGCACAACGGCCTGTTCCCGCAGATGGTGGGCTTGCTGAACATGTACAACGCGGGCATGTCGCGCCCCGTGCCGCAGAACGCGCAGCAGGCGGCCGATCCGAAGTTTCCCGTCACGTCGCCCCTGCTGCAGCGATTGCAGCTGACGTCCGAGGAAATCATCGCGCTGAAGAGTTTCCTGGAAGTTCTGTAGCCGCTTGGCCGGTTGCGCCCGCAACCGGCCTTTTTCCTGCATGCGGCGCCATATTGTATAGACGTTTGGCGCCTGTCAATCTCACCAAATTCCACATTCCACGGGCTTTCCATATATATTTTCCAAAATGGAAATATATAAGAAGGAAACGTTGACTCTAAAATAATCGCGCTCTATATTCGATTTTGTAGCAAGCAAATAACGAAATTGCTATGAATTTTTTACGACTGGTCTAACGCGATTGCCTCGGATAATCGCCAACATGGAGAGTAGTAAATGAAAAAGATTGCAGCATTTATTTTTACCCTGGGATTGAGTGCTTCCTATGCCATCGCTTCCGATACCAGCTGCTATAGCTGTGAGGAAGAACTGCGGGAATGCCAGATGATGTATGGCGACCGTCACCCATTCTGCACCAGCAGCTATAAAGGTTGCCTGAGAGCCTGCCTGGCCGACAACTGATTTCCGTTTTTTGCATTGCGAGGCGGCGCTGCAAGCGCATATTGCGCGGGCCGCCTTCGTTCATCGACGCCTCTGATAATACTTATGATGCAGAAAAAACTTAAAACCATCGCCATGTATGGCGTGATCCTGGCCGCCGGCCTGGGCAGCGGTTATGGCCTGTCCATGTTGCCTGGTTTATTCAAATCGAATTACACGGAAGGCAATTACGCGGCGTATTACCCGAATGCCCAGGCGAAAGTCGTGCTGTATGGCACGGACTGGTGCAGTTATTGCGCCAAGACGCGCGCCTATTTCAAGGAAAACAAGATCGAATTCGTCGATCTGGATATCGAAAAATCGCCGGAAGCGAAAAAAGCCCATGCGGAACTGGGTGGCGGCGGCGTGCCGGTGGTGCTGATCGGCAATCGCAAGATCCAGGGTTTCAATACGGGCGCGCTGGAAGCGGCGCTGAAGAAAATCTGACGTTTCCACTTCGTAAGTGGAAAGGCTGACCAGGATCAAAAAGCCTTGCCGCATTCCTGTTCGGCGCCGGCACGGCGCTGTCCTTCCGTGTCCATGCGGGTGGCCCCGACCGCACCTTCGTCTGGGGGCGCAAGCTGCGCGATTGCGTGGAATGCGGGCAGCGGGCCTGCATGGAAAATTACCAGGCTTGCCAGAAGGAATGTTTGCGCCCGCCGCGTAACTGAAGCGCGGATGCTTTAGCTTGTGGATGGCGCGTAAGAGACGGCGCGCCATGGATGTTGTGCATCGTCTGTCAACTCAACGGGAGTGCTTATGTTTAAAAAGCTGGGTTTCTTTTTGTTTGTCATGGGCGTCAGTGCCTCGTATGCGATCGCTGGCGGCGGCGAGCCGGAATGCTATGCGCAGTGCAGCGTGGAATATGACCAATGCGTGGAAAACCGGCCCCAGTCGTCCGCTGTGTGCACGAGGATCATGAGCATTTGCAATAAATCCTGCGAACAAAGCAATATTTAACGGAACAGGGCGACCGTGAATAAGAAATTTGCCTTGTTTGTCTTTGCCCTCGGCCCGGCTTCGGCCGCCGCGGCCGCAGGACGGCTGGAGTGCAAGCGGCTGTGCAGTTCCGGTATGACCGAATGCCTCGACACCGGTGGCGGCTTGACGGAGGTCTGCCACAGAAATTTTGACATTTGCGTCAATGAGTGCATGAGCGCAAAGTAAGCGCATCTCAGCCAGCGCGGCCCTTCCCGCCCTGTGCGGTGGGCCGCGCAGCGGCTGCCATCATCCCCGCGTGCGGTCATGCCGCCACAGCACGTCGCTGCCGCCGGCAAAGCGGTTCAGCACGCGCGACAGGACGAACAGCAGGTCCGACAGCCGGTTCACGTACTGGCGCGGATGTTCATGGATGGGCTCTGCATTGGCCAGCGCGACGATGCTGCGCTCGGCACGGCGGCAGACGGTGCGGCACACATGGGCCAGCGAGGCGGCGCGCGAGCCGGCCGGCAGGATGAATTCGGAGAGGGCCGGCAAGTCAGCATTGTATTTCGTCAATAGTTCGTCGAGGCGCAGCACGTGCTCTTCGTTGATCAGCTGGTAGCCGGGGATGCAGATCTCGCCGCCCAGGTCGAACAAATCGTGCTGGATGGCCACCAGCTCGCCGCGCAAGGCGTCGGGCATGGCTTCGCACAGCAGCAATCCCAGGTTGGAATTGAGTTCGTCGACGTCGCCCATGGCGTGGATGCGCACGCTGTCCTTGCTGGTGCGGCTGCCGTCGCCCAGGCCGGTGCTGCCATTGTCGCCCGTGCGCGTGGCGATTTTCGAAAGTCGGTTGCCCATGATGCTGGTCCTGTGAAAGAAGAATGGGGGCAGCATACGACACCGCGCGCGCCCTGGCAGCGGATTTGCCTGCAAATCGGACAAAAAATGCGGTGCGCGCCACTTTTGTGCTTACAATCGTTGCACGACCAAGCACTTCTGTCCCCATCTTATGCTCAATGCCGCCCCCGAACCCGGATTGACCGCCGCGCGCCAGCAAGCCGTCGTCGCGGCCCTGCTGGCCGTGCTGCCGGCCCGCTGCGTGCTGTCCGACGCGGAAGATACGCGCCCGTATGAATGCGACGGCCTGGCCGCCTACCGCCAGCTGCCGATGGTGGTGACCCTGCCGGACACGGAAGAACAGGTGATCGCCATCCTCCGCGTCTGCCGTGAAATGCAGGTGCCGATCGTGCCGCGCGGCGCCGGCACGGGCTTGTCGGGCGGCGCCTTGCCCATCGCCGACGGCGTGGTGCTGTCGACGGCGCGCCTGAACCGCATCGTGCGCCTCGATGCCTACGCGCGCACGGCCGTGGTGCAGCCGGGCGTGCGCAACCTGGCCATTTCGGAGGCGGCGGCGCCGCACGCCCTGTATTACGCGCCCGACCCGTCCTCGCAGATCGCCTGCAGCATCGGCGGCAACGTGGCGGAAAACTCGGGCGGCGTGCATTGCCTCAAATACGGCTTGACCGTGCACAATGTGCTGCGCGTGCGCGTCGTTACCATCGATGGTGACGTGCTCGAACTGGGCGGCGAATGCCTGGACTCGCCCGGCCTCGACCTGCTGGCCGTCTTCATCGGTTCCGAAGGCATGCTGGGCATCGTCACGGAAGTGACGGTGAAACTGGTGCCGAAACCGGCCACGGCGCGTGTCATCATGGCCTCGTTCGGCGACGTCGTCACGGGCGGCAACGCGGTGGCCAACGTGATTGCCGCCGGCATCATCCCGGCCGGGCTGGAAATGATGGACCAGACGTCCTCGCGCATGGTCGAACCGTTCGTCAAGGCGGGCTACGACACGGACGCGGCGGCCATCCTGCTGTGCGAGGCCGACGGCACGCACGAGGAGGTGGAGGAAGAAATCGCCCGCATGACGGCCGTGCTGGAAGGGGCGGGCGCCATCGCCATCGCCGTCTCGCAGTCGGAAGCGGAGCGCATGAAATTCTGGTCCGGCCGCAAGAACGCGTTTCCCGCCGCGGGCCGCATTTCGCCCGACTATTACTGCATGGACGGCACCATCCCGCGCAAGCGCCTGGCCGAAGTCCTGACGGGCATCGCCGCCATGGAAACGACGCATGGCCTGCGCTGCGCCAACGTGTTCCACGCGGGCGACGGCAATTTGCACCCGCTGATCCTGTTCGACGCCAACATGCCCGGCGAGTTCGAGCGCGCCGAGGCGTTCGGCGCCGACATCCTGGCCCTGTGCGTGGCCGTCGGCGGCACAATCACGGGCGAACATGGCGTGGGCATGGAAAAGATCAACTCCATGTGCGTGCAATTTACGCGCGCCGAACTCGATGCCTTCTTTGCCGTCAAGCGCGCCTTCGATCCCCATGCCTTGCTGAACCCGGACAAGGCGATCCCCACCTTGAACCGCTGCGCCGAATTCGGCAAGATGCACGTGACGGCGGGGCGCCTGCCGTTCGCCAACCTGCCCCGTTTTTAATTTTCCGGAGACCCTTTTGCAAGCGATAGCGGAACAATTCAGGCAGCAGATCCGGGCCGCCAGCGCGGCGGGCAAGCCTTTGCGCCTGCGCGGCGGCGGCACGAAAGACTGGTATGGCCAGCAGCTGGCAGGCGAGGTGCTCGATACGCGCGCGTACGCGGGCATCATCGACTATGAACCGACGGAACTGGTGATCACGGCCCGCTGCGGCACGCCGCTGGCCGAGATCGAGGCGGCGCTGGCCGCGCGCAACCAGATGCTGGCCTTCGAGCCGCCCCATTTCGGTCCTGGCGCCACCGTGGGCGGCGTCGTCGCCTGCGCCCTGTCCGGGCCGCGCCGCGCCAGCGCGGGCGCCGTGCGTGACTTCGTGCTGGGCGCCGTGCTGATGGACGGCCACGGCGAACGGCTGGCCTTTGGCGGGCAAGTCATGAAGAACGTGGCTGGCTATGACGTGTCGCGCCTGCTGGCCGGCTCCCTGGGGACGCTGGGCCTGATCCTGGAAGTGTCGCTGAAGGTGCTGCCTTTGCCGCTGCGCGAAGCGACCTTGCGCCTGGACTGCGCGGAAATCGCCGCCTTGCGCCTGCTCAATGAATGGGCGGGCAAGCCGCTGCCCATTTCCGCCAGTTGCTGGCACGACGGCGTCCTGAGCGTGCGCCTGTCCGGCGCCGAGGCAGCCGTGTCGGCCGCCTTGCAGTCGCTGGGCGGCGCCGTGCTGGCGCCCGACGACGCGGCCGCCTTCTGGCAATCCCTGCGCGAGCAGACGCACGCTTTCTTTGCGGGCGCGGGCAGCCTGTGGCGGCTGTCGCTGCCGCCGCATGCCAGCGCCATGATACTCAAGGGGCGCCAGCTGATCGAGTGGGGCGGGGCGCAGCGCTGGCTCAAGCTCGATGGCGACGCCGACGCGGCAGGCAGCGCGCGCATCCGCCAGGCCGTGGCGGCCGCCGGCGGCCACGCCACCCTGTTCCGCGGCGGCGACAAGGCCGTGGGCGTGTTCCACCCGCTGGCGCCCGCCGTCGCCACCATCCACCAGCGCCTGCGGCAGGCTTTCGACCCGGCCGGCATCTTCAACCCGCACAGAATGACTTGAGCGCATGCAAACCAATCTCGCCGATTTTATCAAGAACACGCCGGCAGGCGACGAAGCGGAAGCCATCCTGCGCGCCTGCGTGCATTGCGGCTTCTGCACGGCCACCTGTCCCACCTACCAGCTGCTGGGCGATGAACTCGATGGCCCCCGTGGCCGCATCTACCTGATCAAGCAGGTACTGGAAGGCGCGCCTGTCACGGCCAGGACGCAGACGCATCTGGACCGCTGCCTGACCTGCCGCAACTGCGAATCGACCTGTCCCTCGGGCGTGCAGTACGGGCGCCTGGTTGACATCGGCCGCAGCGTCGTCGAGCAGCGCGTGCAGCGCCCCTTGCGCGAACGGGCCCTGCGCTTCGTCCTGAAGGAAGCCTTGCCGCGCCGCTGGCTGTTTACACCCGCGTACAAGGCGGGGCAGGCGCTGCGGCCCTTGCTGTCGCAAGGCTTGCAGGACAAATTGCGCCCCGGCGCCAAGGCCGGTGCATGGCCCGCGCGCCGGCATGCGCGCACCATGCTGCTGCTCGACGGCTGCGTGCAGCCGGCCATGTCGCCCAACATCAACGCGGCCACGGCGCGCGTGCTCGATGCGCTGGGCGTGCAGCTGATCGTCGCGCCCAAGGCGGGCTGCTGCGGCGCGCTGCGCCACCACCTGAACGACCAGGACGCGGCGCTGGACGACATGCGCCGCAATATCGACGCCTGGTGGCCTTACGTAGACTGCGTGGACAGCGCCGAAGCCATCGTCATGACGGCCTCCGGCTGCGGCGCCACCGTCAAGGAATACGGCCACCTGCTGGCGCACGACGTGCAGTATGCGGAGAAAGCGCGGCGCATCGCGGCATTGACGCGCGATCTGTCCGAAATCATGCCGGCGTTCGAGGCGGAACTGGTGACGCTGCTGCAAGGGCGCATCGGCAAGAAGGTGGCGTATCACCCGCCGTGCACCCTGCAGCACGGCCAGCAGATCCGCGGCAAGGTGGAGCAGGTGCTGCGCGCCGTCGGCGTCGACGTGCGCCTGTGCGCGGACAGCCATTTGTGCTGCGGTTCGGCCGGCACGTATTCGATCCTGCAGCCGGACCTGTCGCGTCAGCTGCGCGACAACAAGGTGGCGCACCTGGAAGCGTGCGCGCCGGACATGATCGTCTCGGCGAATATCGGCTGCCTCACGCATTTGCAGTCGGGGACGGAAACGCCCGTGCGGCACTGGATCGAGCTGATCGACGCGGCCTTGACGCCCGTCAAATAGGCACTTCGCTGAATTGTGCGATGCGCCACTGCGGCGCCGGCACGAAATGGTCCGCCCATTCCAGCACGGCGTCGGCCGGCATGGGGCGGGCGATGCCGTAGCCTTGCGCCAGGTCGCAGCCCAGCTGGATCAGGCGGGCGCCGTGTTCGATGCTTTCCACGCCTTCGGCGATCACTGTCAGGCTGAAGGAACGTGCCAGGCCGATGACGGCGCGCACCAGGTGCAGGTCGTCGCGGTCGTTGAGCATGTTGCGCACGAAGCTCTGGTCGATCTTGACGATGTTCGCGGGCAGGCGTTTCAGGTACGACATCGAGGAATAGCCCGTGCCGAAATCGTCGAGGGCGAAGGTGATGCCCAGCGCCTGGCAGGCGCGGATGATGCGGCGCACGTGCTCGATGTCGTGCAGGGCCGACGATTCGAGGATTTCCAGTTCCAGCATGCTGGCGCGCACGCCGGGGAACTCGCCGAGGATGGTTTTCAGGCGCGGCACGAAATCGGGCTGCTGGAAGTGGCGCGCCGCGATGTTCACGCTGACGACCCAGTGCTTGCCGGCCGCGCTCCAGCGCTGCATCTGCCACAGGGCCTGGCGCAGCACCCATTCGCCGATGTCGATGATCAGGTCCGTCTGCTCCACCAGGGGCAGGAACTGGGCCGGCGCCAGCACGCCGCGGCGCGGGTGCTGCCAGCGCAGCAACGCTTCCATGCCCACCACCGTGCCGGCGCGCATGTTCACCTTGGGCTGGTAATACAGCCGCAGTTCGCCGTTGATCAGCGCCTGGCGCACTTCCGTGCGCTGGTTGTGGTGCGTGCGCACCTCCTCGTCGAGATTGGTGTCGAAGAAGTGGTATTGGTTGCGCCCCGTCAATTTCGCCTGGTAGACGGCGTGGTCGGCGTGGCGCAGCAGGCTTTCCGTGTTCAGGTCCTTGCCCGCATACACGGCGATGCCGGCGCTGGCCGTCATGTGCAGCGCCTGCTGGTCGCACTGGTAGGGACGGCTCAGTTCGCTCATCAGCTGGGTGACGTTCTGTTCGATGCTGGCGATGCTGGCCTGGCCGCACAGCAGCATGACGAATTCGTCGCCGCCCAGGCGCGCCGCGTAGTGCACCTGGCCCGTAAAGCCGTGCAGGCGGCCCGCCACCTGCTTGAGGATTTCATCGCCCGCCTCGGCGCCGTAGCGGTCGTTGATGGCCTGGAAGTGGTCGAGGTCGAACAGGCACACGGCCAGCAGGCGCTGGCGTTCGCGCGCGAGAAACAGTTCCTGCTCGAAGCGGGCGGCCAGCGCGGCCCGGTTCGGCAAGCCCGTCAGTACGTCGTTGTAATTTTGCCACGACAGTTTTTGCAGGGCCTGCTGCATGTGCACGGTTTCATTGAGCTGTTCGCCCAGCTGGCGCTGGCTGGTCTTCAGCGACGTCAGCAATTCCTCGATGTCGCCGGCCATGCCGTTGAACGAGCGCGATAGGGCTTGCGCCTCGGGCGTGGCGCCGGCCGCCAGGCGCACGGCGAAGTCGCCGCCACGGAAGCGGTCGCTCGCTTGCACCAGCCGCAGCAGCAGCTTGCGGTGCGAGGCGAGGATCAGGCCCAGCAGCAAAAAGATGAGGACGATATTGATGGCGCTCAGCACAGCCTGGTGGCGCACGCTGTGCCACACCTGCGTCAGGGGCAGGCCGGGCGCGTAATGCAGGTCGAGTGTGCCGTCGCCGCCGCCGGGCAGCGCCACCGTCAGGCGGCTGCTGATGGCCGTGATGCCGGACAGGCGCGCAAACCACGCCGGCACGCCCGATGCCAGCTGGTCGGCCAGCTGCCGGTCGGCCAGCACTTCGATATGCTCCGACGCGCTGTCCCAGCGGATGGCGGCCAGGCTGCGGTTCAGCGGCAGGGCGCTGCGCAGCGCCTGTCCCACGCTGTCGCGCATGGGCTGCACGCCCGTGCGCACGGCCAGCGGCAGCACGGTATTGGCCAGGTAGAGGTCGAGCTGGCGCGCATCGCTCTGGTAGCGCGAATTGGCCAGCGCCGTTTCCGTATCGAGCAGGGCGTGATAGCGGACGGCGGAAACGGCAAGTATCAGGAGGAAAATAGGAATGAAGAGGCGGGAATAACTGCCCATCCGCATCCACGAAGATAATATTTTCCCAAAGACTGGCATCGTTTTTTGATCGATATCTGCGAATAATTATGTAAACATTATCACCGAAATTTGCTATTGGAAACACAATATTGATATCAGGCATGAAATAAATCTGCATGGCTTGATTTCAACGCATCTTGTTATAAATCAAAATGTTTTCTGCTTATTCCTGTAGTAATTGCCGTATGTCGTCCGCCAGCGAAGCCGGTTTGCTGGCCGTCGCATAGCGGCGGAACACGCTGCCGTCCTTGCGCACCAGGAATTTGGTGAAATTCCATTTGATCGCCTGCGTGCCCAGAATGCCGGGCGCCGCCCGTTTTAATTGCGCAAATAATGGGTGGGCGTGCGGGCCATTCACGTCGATCTTGGCGAAGAGGGGAAAGGTGACGCCAAAGTTTTTTTCGCAAAAGGCGCCGATGTCGGCATTCGATCCCGGTTCCTGCTGGCGGAATTGATTGCAGGGAAAACCCAGCACGACCAGGCCCTGGTCGTGGAATTCGCGGTACAGCGCTTCGAGGCCCTGGTACTGGGGTGTGAAGCCGCAGGCGCTGGCCGTGTTGACGATGAGCAGTACCTTGCCCTTGTAGCGGGCCAGGTCGACGGGCGTGCCGTCCAGGGCTTCAGCCTGGAAATCGTGGATGCTGGTCATGTCAGAGGAGTCCCAGTTTGGTGGCGCCTGCCTGCGGCACCGCCGCCGGCGCCGTTGTGCCGTTGAGCTTGATCGCCAGGCGCAGGTCGTTGACGGAGTCCGCATTGCGCAGCGCGTCTTCATGGCTGATGGCGCCCGCCTCGTGCAGGTCGAACAGGGCCTGGTCGAAGGTCTGCATGCCCAGTTCGCGCGATTTTTTCATCAATTCCTTGATCTCGTGCACCTGGCCCTTGAAGATCAGGTCGCTCATCAGGGGCGAATTGAGCAGGATTTCCAGCGCCGCCTTGCGCCCGCCGCCCTCCTTGCTGGGGATCAGGCGCTGCGAAATCATGCCCTTCAGGTTCAGCGACAGGTCCATCAGCAGCTGCTGGCGCCGCTCTTCGGGGAAGAAGTTGATGATGCGGTCCAGCGCCTGGTTGGCATTGTTCGCGTGCAGGGTGGCCAGGCACAGGTGGCCCGTCTCGGCAAACGCGATGGCGTGGTCCATCGTCTCGCGGTCGCGGATTTCGCCGATCTGGATCACGTCCGGCGCCTGGCGCAGGGTGTTTTTCAGGGCCGTGGCCCAGTCGTCCGTGTCGACGCCCACTTCGCGCTGGGTGACGATGCAGTTGCCGTGCGGATGGATGAATTCCACGGGGTCTTCGATGGTGATGATGTGGCCATGGCTGTGCGCGTTGCGGTGGCCCACCATGGCCGCCAGCGTCGTCGACTTGCCGCAGCCCGTGGCGCCCACCATGATGACGAGGCCGCGCTTGCTCATCACCACGTCTTGCAGGATGGCGGGCAAGCCCAGCCCATCCAGGGTGGGGATGGCGGTATTGATCGTGCGCAAGACCATGCCCGCCTGGCCCATCTGCACGAAGGCGGAGACGCGGAAGCGTCCCAGGCCGTCCGGGCTGATGGCGAAATTGGCTTCGCGGCTGGACTCGAACTCGGCTGCCTGGCGCGCGTTCATGACGGCGCGCACGTAGCCGGCCGCCTGCTGCGCGGCGAGCGGACCGCCCGCCAGCGGCGTCAGCTTGCCGTCGAGCTTGATGGCGGGCGCAAAGCCGGCCGTGATGAACAGGTCGGAGCCGCCCCGTTCGCGCATCTGCGCCAGCAGCGCGTGCATGGCGCTGTAGGATTCATGGGTGGTCTGCATGGCTTATCCGGGGAAGTTTTCAGGCGACTTGGCGGCCGAGCGGGCCGTTTCCGCCGAGATCGTGCCGCGCCGCACGAGGTCGGAGAGGCACTGGTCCAGGGTCTGCATGCCCACGTTGGCGCCCGTCTGGATGGCCGAATACATCTGCGCCACCTTCGCTTCGCGGATCAGGTTGCGCACGGCCGGCGTGGCCAGCATGATTTCATGCGCGGCCACGCGGCCCATGCCGTCCTTGGTTTTCAGCAAGTTTTGCGAGATCACGGCTTGCAGGGATTCGGACAGCATGGCGCGCACCATTTCCTTTTCCTCGGCGGGGAAGACGTCGATGATGCGGTCGATCGACTTTGCCGCCGACGAGGTGTGCAGGGTGCCGAACACGAGGTGGCCCGTCTCGGCCGCCGTCAGCGCCAGGCGGATGGTTTCCAGGTCGCGCAATTCGCCCACGAGGATGACGTCGGGGTCTTCGCGCAGGGCCGAGCGCAGCGCATTGCTGAAGGAATGCGTGTGCGAACCCACCTCGCGCTGGTTGATCAGGCATTTCTTCGGCTCATGCACGAATTCGATGGGGTCTTCGATGGTCAGGATGTGGTGGTTGAGGCGCTCGTTGACGTGGTTCACCATGGCCGCCAGGGTGGTCGACTTGCCGGAACCCGTCGGCCCCGTCACCAGCACGAGGCCCCGCGGACGCATGGCCAGCTCGCCGAAGATGCGCGGCGCGTTCAATTCATCGAGGGTCAGCACTTTCGACGGGATCGTGCGCAGCACGGCCGAGGCACCCCGTTCCTGGTTGTAGGCGTTGACGCGGAAGCGGGCCAGGCCGGGAATCTCGAACGAGAAATCGCATTCCAGCGCTTCTTCATAGGCCTTGCGCTGGCTGTCGTTCATGATGTCGTAGATCATGCCGTGCACTTCCTTGTGCTCGAGCGGCGCCACGTTCAGGCGGCGCACGTCGCCGTTGACCCGTATCATCGGCGGCAGGCCGGAAGACAGGTGCAAGTCGGAAGCCTTGTTGCTGACGGAGAAAGCGAGTAGTTCGGAGATGTCCATTTATAATCCCTGTGCCTGCATTGACGGGCTGCCCGAAACGGCCGTGCCCCGTATCCATTAGAAAATGATTATGTCCACAATCGAACAGAACTTGCAAGCCGTGCGCGGCGCTATTGCGCAGGCGGCGCTGGAGGCGCAGCGCGCGCCTGCCGACGTGACCCTGCTGGCCGTCTCGAAAACCTTTGGCGCGGATGCCGTGCTGGACGCCGTGCGCGCGGGCCAGGCGGCGTTTGGCGAAAATTACCTGCAGGAAGCGCTCGACAAGATGGCCGCCGTCAAGCTTGCGCTGCCGCAAGGCGGTCCCGCCTGGCATTTTATCGGCCCCATCCAGAGCAACAAGACGCGCCCCATCGCCGAACATTTCGACTGGGTGCATACGGTGGAACGGGAAAAGATCGCCGTGCGCCTGTCCGAACAGCGCCCGGCCGGCTTGCCGGACCTGAATATCTGTCTGCAAGTCAATATCAGCGGCGAGGCCAGCAAGAGCGGCGTGTCGCCGGCCGACTTGCCCGCGCTGGCGCGCGCCGTGGCGCAGCTGCCCCGGCTGCGTCTGCGCGGCCTGATGGCCATCCCCGAACCGGAAACGGATGTCAACCTCCAGCGCCGTGCGTTTGCGCAATTGCGTACGCTGTACGAACAATTGCAGGCGGACGGCCTGGCGCTCGATACCTTGTCGATGGGCATGTCGGCCGACTTGCGCGCCGCCGTGCTGGAAGGCGCCACCATCGTGCGCGTGGGCAGTGCCATCTTCGGTTCCCGCCATTATTCCTAACTGATTAATAGAAAGAATCACCATGACGACAGAATTGAACATCGCCTTCGTGGGCGGCGGCAACATGGCGGCGGCCCTGATCGCCGGCCTGGCAGGCAAGCTGACCCTGGGCGGCAACATCCACGTGATCGACCCGCATGCGCCCGCGCTGGAAAAACTGCAGGCGCAGTTCGGCGTCACCACGGCAGCAGCGGCCAGCGACGCGCTGCGCGGCGTGGACGTGATCGTGCTGGCCGTCAAGCCGCAAAGCATGCGCGACGTGGCGGCCCAGCTGCTGCCTTTCCTCGACGGCGGGCGGGCGCCATTGATCCTGTCGATCGCGGCCGGCATCCGCGCCGCGGACCTGTCGCGCTGGCTCGGCGGTTATGGCGCCATCGTGCGCTGCATGCCGAACACGCCGGCCCTGATCGGCATGGGCATCACGGGCATGGTGGCCAGCAGCGGCGTCAGCGCGGAACAACAGAAAACGGCGGACGCCATCCTGCGCGCCGTCGGCCAGACGGTGTGGCTCGACGATGAAGCGAAGATCGACCCCGTCACGGCCGTCTCCGGCAGCGGTCCCGCCTACGTGTTTTACTTTATCGAAGCCATGCAGCAGGCGGCGGCCGAGCTGGGCCTGACGCCGGAGCAGGGCACGCAGCTGGCGATTGCCACCTTCACGGGTGCGGCGCAGCTGGCGGCGAACTCCAGCGAAGCCGTGTCCTTGCTGCGCGAACGCGTCACGTCGAAGGGCGGCACGACCTATGCGGCCCTGACCAGCATGGAAGAGAGCGGCGTGAAGGCGGCCATCGTCAAGGGCATCAAGGCGGCCGCGCAGCGGGGGCGCGAGCTGGGGGATGAGCTGGGCAAGTAGGTCCCGCCTACATCACCTTCACGGCGCGGCCGATGTAGAGGATCGGCCCCGTCGGCCGGCCCGTGGGCGAGCCTGTCTCCGGCTCCAGGGTGATCTCGAACAATTGATCCGGTTGCAGCGGCGGCAGTTTGTCCAGGGGCAACTTGACGCTCTGGCCCGGCTTGACCAGGCCCAGCGAGACGGGCGCGCCCCAGTCCTTGCCCTTGGTCCAGAATTGCAGGGCTTTCTGCTGCGGCACGCTGGTCGGTCCCAGCGGGATCAGACTCAAATCGCGGCTCTTGCCGCCCCGGCTGCCCGCCTGCACGACCCAGCCCGGCGACTTGTCCTGCGGCGCCACCAGCACCACCAGGTAGCCGGGACCGCCTGGCGCCTGCAGCTGCACGCTCACCAGCACGGCCAGCGCGGCCGATGCCAGCAGGCCGCCGCCGGCCAGTATGCGCCAGAATGCCAGGCTGTTCCACCACGCCTGCCAGCCGCCCGCCTGTGTCACGGCTTGCGGCGTGAACAGGCTGGCGCTGATGCGCGGCCACAGCTGGGCGGAGGGCGCCTCCGGCGGCGCCAGGGCCGTCAGCGGGTGCAGGCGCCGTTCCCACGCATCGACGGCATCGCGCAGGGCCGCGTCGCGCGGCAGGCGCTGCTCCACTTCGACCCGTTCGGCCAGCGCCAATGTGCCCAGCACGTATTCGCTGGCCAGCCTTTGCAATTCGTCGTCTTCGAGGATGTTCATCCCATGCACTCCCGCAAGGCGGCCAGGCCCCGCTTGACCCACGCTTTCACGGTGCCCAGGGGCGCCTGCAGGCGCTGCGCGATTTCGCTGTGGGAACAGCCATCCACATAGGCATACAGGATGGAGTTGCGCTTGGGTTCGTCGAGGTGGCCGAGGCAGTCGTGCAGCCTGCCCATGTCGGCTTGCACGGCGTAGGCGTCGCCCGCGTCATGGCCTTGTCGTTGGTGCAGCAGGGTTTCCACGCTATCCTCGTCGGCCGATACTTCATGGGCGCGGGCGCGCGCCACGTTCAGCGCCTGGTGCCGCACCACCACATAGATCCAGCCCTTGCCCGTGCCGCGCGTGGCGTCGAAACTGCCGGCGCGGCGCCAGATGCTCAGGAAGGCGTCGTGCAGCACGTCTTCGGCCAGCGCCCGCTGGCGCACGATGCGCAGGGCCACGCCCAGCAGATAACGGCTTTCCTGCTGGTACAGGCCATGCAATGCCTGCTGCTCGCCCCTGGCGCAGGCGCGCAGGGCGGCATCGTAATCGTAGGGAGCGGCTGGGGCTGGCAAGGTTGGCGCAATCGTCAGAGATAACGGTTAGCAAGTTTTCAATAGGGAGTATAGGCCAGAAACCCGCTTGCCAACCGTTGCCTCCATGTTTTACAACACCTGACAAAACCATAGCGAGCGGAAGGGAGAGGTGGCTGAGAAGCGCAACCGTACGAAGGTACGGTGAGCAACGCAGGCCGCCTATCCCGACGCGCAGCAGGTTTTGATGGGTGTTTTATGCGGCTTTCCAGAAGATGTAGTCGGCCTGGTAAGGCACCCACTGTCTGGCGCCGATGCTCTCCATGCCGCAGGGGCTGGCTGGCGCCACGCCGCCGCGGGTGGCCACGCGCTGGATGTAGCTGACGCCCTGCATGGCGCCGCTGCCCGTGGCGGGGTTGGCCTTGACCAATTGATAGGGGATATTGCCCGCGCCGGCCGGTGCCACGGCCACTTGCGTCGCCGTCACTTTCGAGCCGTCCAGGCTGGCCCAGGTGGCGGGCGGGCCGACATAGGTGCCGACCTGCATGCCGCTGCGGTCGTTCAAGGCCGCGTCCGGTCCCACGAAGGCCCATTCATGGCCCGTCATGTCCTTTTTCGCCTTGCATTCGTAGGCGATCTTGCCCACGCCCACGGTCTGCATGGCCACCTGGTGGCCATCGGGCACCTTCACGGCGGCGGGGAGCGTTTCTTGTGAGTAACGTGCGCCCATGGGCGCGCAGGCGGCCAGCAGCAGGGCGGCGCCCAGGACGGCGAGCGAGGGGGCGGTATGGTGTGGGGCGGTGGACGAGAACATGGCGGACTCCTGGTAGTTGGCTCAGCCGGCTGGCTGATACCGGTACTACCCGCGAGCGCCACATTTGGATGCAGCCGGGCAAAAATATTTTACGGCGGTGCGTCTTTCCTGCTGAAACGTTGCGCCAGCGCCAGGGCGACGGGTATGGCGGCCGTGGCGTGCTTGAGCAGCGAGGCGCCGGCCCGCAGCAGCGGCAGGACGCGGCGCGGCCGCACCAGCGCCAGGCCCAGCACGGCGCCGCCCAGCATCAGGGGAATTTTGAAACGCGTGGCCAGGGTGTGGCGCAAGTTGCCGCCCGTCAGCGGCTCCAGCAGCTGCCGCGTCTGCACGCCCAGTGCCAGGCGCTGCAGCGCGCATTCGGCCAGCAGGGCATCGCGCCGCTGCGCCAGGCTGGCGGCCGTGTGGACGTGGGACAGTTTGGTGGGATGCGTGGTCATGGCTGCTCCGATCCCCGGCGCGCCAGGTGCTGCAGCTCGTCCAGGTCCTTGTTCAGTTCGCTCATGGTGAAAGACAGCAGTTTCGGCTTGCTGCGGAAACTGGCGCGCACGCCCAGCAGGGTGGCCAGCGCGGCGAGGATGAAGACGGCGGCCGTGACGGCGATGGCGGCGATGCGGTGCGTATCCCAGAACAGCACGATGACGAGAAACACGATCAGCACCAGGCCGACGAACAGGCACAGCAGGGCCAGCATGGCCAGCGCCAGGTAAGACAGGAAGCGCAGCGACTCTTCTTCCATTTCCACGGCCGCCAGGGCCAGACGGGTCTGGACGATGGCGGCGAGGGTCGCTGCGACCTGGGCGACATGATGCACGATAGCCATATGCTGCCTTTCGCGTCAGGGGACGGCCAGGCCGTCGGAGAACCCCGGCGGACGCGCCGCCGCGGCAGTGCGCCCGCCTAGCGGCGCGACGACGACAGCAGCAGGCCGAACAGCACGCCCACGACGGCACCGGCACCCACGGCTTTCCAGGGATTGTCCTGCACGTATTCATCGGTGGCCTTGGCCGCCTTCTTGGTACGGTCGAGCAAGTCCTCTTCCAGCTTGATCAGGTCTTTCTTGGCCGTCTCCAGGGCGGCGATGAACTTGTCCTTGACGGCTTTGACATTCTCGCCCGTCTGGTCCTTGGCACCGTCGAGCCAGTCTTCGGCTTCATTGATGACGGTTTTCAGGTCGCCCACCAGTTTGTCGCGTGCCTTGTCGGCGTCGGCGAGGATGTTGTCGCTGCTGGATTTGCCGGTATGTGTCGAGCTCATGTATTACCTCATGGAAGTGAAACTGCACAGTGAAATACCAGTGTAGGCAGCAGCGGCCAGCTTGTCTTGCGCCGCCTCAAGGGCTGCAGCGGCGCAAGGATCGTTGATTAACGGAAAGCAAAGTCCAGCACCACTCCCGCAAACACCGCCGCTCCTAGCCAGTTATTATGCCGGAATGCCGCAAAACACGGCATACGCTCGCGTGCGCGGATCAGGGTGTAGTGATAAACGGCACAGCCGGCGGCCACCAGCAGCCCCGCCACGTACCAGTAGCGCAAGCCCAGGTGCCAGCCGCAGACCAGCCACAGCAGCAAGAATACGGCGTAGCACAGCATGATGATGGCCACGTCGTAGCGGCCGAAGGTGATGGCCGATGTCTTGATGCCGATCTTCAAGTCGTCGTCGCGGTCGACCATCGCGTATTCCGTGTCGTAGGCCACGGCCCAGAAGACATTGCCCACCAGCAGCAACCACGCGACGACGGGCACGGAACCCGTGATGGCGGCAAAGCCCATGGGAATGCCGAAGCCGAAGGCGATGCCCAGGTAGGCTTGCGGAATGGCAAAGAAGCGCTTGAAGTAGGGGTAGGTGGCGGCGATGATGACGGCTGCCACGGACAGCTGCTTGGTCAGGGTGTTCAGGGGCAGCACCAGGCAGAAGGCCAGCACGGTCAGCACGCCGGCCACGGCCAGCGCTTCCTTGCCGCTGATGCGCCCGCTGGTGATGGGGCGCTCGGCCGTGCGCTTGACGAATTTGTCGATATCCTGGTCGGCGTAGTCGTTGATGGCGCAGCCAGCCGAGCGCATCAGGAAAGTGCCGAGGGTGAAGATGAGCAGCAGCCGCCAGTCCGGCACGCCCTGCTGCGCCAGCCACAGCGCGCACAGGGTCGGCCACAGCAGCAATACGGTACCGATAGGCTTGTCCAGCCGTATCAGGCGGAAATACAGCGCCAGCTTGTTCATGGAAGACTCGATCTTGTTAAACAGAAAGGTCGATTATCGCAAATCGTACGCAAATGTACTATTTTGCGCCTGCCTGCCAGGCCTCGTCTTCGCAGAGGGGAGTGATGCCCGGCAAATCGCAGCTGGCGATGGCCGCGCACAGGGCGTCGATGGCGGCCTTGCGGGTAAAGCTCTTGCGCCACAGCATGACCACCCGGCGCGACGGCACGGGGTCGGCGAAGGGGCGGTATTCCAGCATGCCGTCGGTGGCGTGCATGTTCGCCACGGAAGCGCGCGGCAAGACCGTCAAGCCGATGCCGCTGGCCACCATGTGGCGGATCGTTTCCAGCGAAGAACCTTCAAACGTGCGCTGCATGCCGTTGCCGGGCGAGGAAAAGCGCGCCATTTCGGGGCACACTTCCAGCACCTGGTCGCGGAAACAGTGGCCATTGCCCAAGAGCAGCATGGTTTCCGACTTCAAGTCCTGTGCGGCGATGGTCTCGCGGTCTGTCCATGGATGGTGGCGCGGCATGGCCACGACGAACGGTTCGTCATACAGGTCCTGCATGGCCATGCCGTGTTCGGGCAGGGGCAGGGCCATGATGGCCACGTCCAGTTCGCCCTGGCGCAGCAGTTCGAGCAGGCGGACCGTGAAATTTTCCTGCAAGATCAAGGGCATCTGCGGCACCTGGTCTATCATGGCCTTGACCAGCGGCGGCAGCAGGTAGGGGCCGATCGTGTAGATCACGCCCAGGCGCAGGGGACCGGCCAGCGGGTCCTTGTTCTGCTTGGCAAGTTCCTTGATGGCGGCCGTCTGCTCCAGCACGCGCTCGGCTTGCGCGATGATCTGCGCGCCCAGGGGCGTGACGGAGATTTCCGCGCCGCCCCGCTCGAACAGGACCACGCCCAGTTCGTCTTCGAGTTTCTTGATGGCCACTGACAAGGTGGGCTGGGCAACAAAACAGGCTTCGGCGGCGTGGCCAAAGTGTTTCGCTCGCGCGACTGCAACGATATATTTCAGTTCAGTCAGTGTCATAAGGTGATTGAAACACAGGAAGTGCTTACTTGCAATGAATGAAAGGTGGCGCAAACGGTCAAACTGTGGCGCCGATGGCATATTGTAGCGGATCGCCCCCTATAATGCGGGACGGGCCGATGGCGGGAGGAAACGATGGAACTGCGCATACAGGCGCTGGAAGCGGCGATCAATTACTGGCGTGCCAGGCAACCGGCGCGCGGCAACGAATATGCGCTGTCGCCAGCCGTCAGCCAGCTGGCCGGCGTGTATGCGCGGATGATTTATTTTCGACAGGAAACCATCGCCGAGACCGGCCTGGCGCCATCCATCGTGGCCCTGCTCGACGCCTGGCGCCGCGACGCCGGTGGCATCCAAGGCGATAGCCACGCGCCATGACGACCGTATTAACCCTGACAAGAGAGTGCCATGCCTGACTTTGAAAACAAATTATGCAGCCGCGAAGAGCTGCGCGCCCGCGCGCAGGCGCTGCCGAAACCCGTGGTGGTGACGAATGGCGTATTCGACATCCTGCACCGCGGCCACGTGACCTACCTGGCGCAGGCGCGCGCGCTGGGCGCCTCGCTGGTGGTGGCCGTGAACACGGACGCGTCCGTGAAACGCCTGGGCAAGGGCGACGACCGCCCGCTGAACAGCTGCGAAGACCGCATGGCCGTGCTGGCCGCGCTGGAGGCGGTGAGCCTGGTCGTGCCGTTCTCGGAAGACAGCGCCCTGGAAGTGGTGCAGGAAGTCCAGCCGGAAATCTATGCCAAGGGCGGCGACTACGACATGACGGCCATCCCGGAAGGCCGGGCCGTGCTGGCGTATGGCGGCCAGGCCGTGGCCATCGATTTCGAGCACGACCGCTCGACCACCAAGCTGCTGACGAAAGTGCGGGCGCAGTAGCGGAGCGCCTCGCAAATGTTTCCATACAGATAAAAAGACGTTACTATGAGAACTGCCAGGGCTGCGACTTCGTTTCGACCGCCCCAGCACGTTCTGCCGTCGTCAGCGTCGTTATCTTGCGCATTACGGTTGTAGCACCACGCGACGGTGCTTATTGCTAGTCATAGAAAATACATGGACCTTAAAACTTCTGGGGATTGGCCGCTGCCGTCTGGCGTCTGGCAGTTGGATGACGCCGGTGTCTGGACCTTGCAGCGCAGCGCGGACGGCCAGAACGTCTCGCCCTTGCTGAGCAATGCCGATATCGGCAAGCTGATGCACGCCCGGCGCCTGCCCGGCGCCGCCGGCGCGCCCGTGCGCCAGTTTCCGCCCGAATTCGCCTTCGATCCCGCCTCCGGCGCCGCCCTGCAGGTGCCGCCGGACATGCCGGCGCCGCCCTGGGTGCCGCCCTACGGCGCGCAGCCCGTCAGCGACGTGCCGCCGGCCGGCGCGGCCGGCCTGCGCCAGGCCAGCGTGCCCCTGAAGCTGGCGGACCAGCGTACCCGCGAGGAACATGCGCAGGCGGACGCCTCCCTGCCCATGCCGCCGCCGGGCGAATACGAATTCTTTTCCGCCCAGTTCGGCACCTGCGGCGCCGCGCTGCTGGCCCTCGAGCCGCGCAAGGCAGCCCTGCACGCCTGGCTGCCCGCCTCGAAGCGCTGGCTGGCGCTGGAGCCGGAATACGGCGGCTTGCTGGCCGAATCGGACATCGCCCACGGCGCCTGGCGCGCCGAACTCGTGTCGGAATTTAACAGCGTGCTGGTCTTGCCGACCAGCCACGGCCTGGCCGTCATCCGCCCCGACGTGCCTTCGCTCACCTATGTGGTCGAGCACGTGGGCGGCGCGCCGTGCGTGGCGGCCCCCGTCTGGTTCCAGAACCGCCTGTGGGCGCCCGTGCGCGACGACGATGGCCGCATCCGCTTCGTCAACCTGGATGCGGCGCAACAGCCGGGCAGCGACGTGCTGCTCGACGGCGCCGCGGCACTGGGCACCGTCAGCGCCCCCGTGGCCTACAACCGCATGGCCGTCTGGCCTTGCGCCAACGGCCAGCTGCGCCTGCAGCTGCAGCCCGATGGCAACGTGGCCGCCTCGTTCATGCCCTGGCCCGACGGGCTGGTGCCGCATTTCGAGTTCGGCAGCCCCTACCTGTCGCGCGACGGCGGCCTGTGGCAGCTGTGCTTTGAAAGCCGCCGCGGCACCTATGTGTACGTGAAACTGGGCGGCCAGCCGGAGCAGGCCGACGCGCTGGCGCCGCGCCTGTGTTCGGGCAGCTTCAACTACCGCTTCGCCGCCAAGCTGAAAACGGCGCCGTGGGAAGAGCCGGAACACGGCGACGACGGCGGCAAGAACCAGGCCGTCATGCCGCTGCTCGAATCGGGCACGGGCGGCAGCGTCTTCGGCGTGAAGTTCGCCACCAGCGCCGGCCTGTCCAGCGTGCTGCGCTCGAGCGACCGCCTGGCCGCGCAGCTGGTGCAGGACGACGAGCTGCGTGAAACCGTGTTCCACACCTTCGCCGTCAGCGAGCCGTGGCGTCTGCGCCTGTTCGTGCATGAAGGCATGCTGTGGGCGTATCACCCCTTGCTGTCGCGCATCGATGGCTGGAATCTGCAGGCATGAAGGCGCGCGCCCTGATCGCGGCCTGCGCCGCCTTGCTCAGTGCGGCCAGCGTGCACGCGGCCGGCATCCAGCAAGCCTTCCTGGTGCAGAACTCGGGCTGGATGGAGCCGTTCTACACGGATGAGCACTCGCAGCTGAAAGCCCTCGTGGGCGCCGTGGCGCAGGCCGCCACCAGCCCGTCCGACAAAGTCTATACCTTGGCCTTCAGCCAGAGCAGCGGGGGCAATGTGTCGCCCGCGCTGCTGGGGCAAGGCCAGGGTGGCGCCGGCGTGGCGGGCCAGCTGGCACCGCTGGGCCTGGCGCGCAAGGGGGCCGGCGGCGCGCTGGCCGACACGGACTTCCAGGAAGCCGTCACGAAGACCATCACGGGGCCGTTCCAGTCCGCCTCGGGCATCGTATGGATCTTTACCAACAACAAGAACAGCCCGAACAACGACAGCCAGACGGCCGAGCGCAACCGTGACTTTTACCGCCTGCTGCACCTGGAGCCGTCGATCACCAAGACGGTGGTGTTTCCGCTGCGCATGCCGGTGCAGGGCAAGCTGTACAGCGCCAAGGGCTTGATGGTGTATGCGCTGGCGTACGGCCAGCCGGCGTCCGAGGCATTGAACCGCATCCTGGCCGAAGGGCGGCTGTCGCAAGTGCTGACGCGTCCGCCCGCGCGCCTGAAACCGGTGGACCAGGATGCCGTGCGCATCGTGCCCCAGTCCGTCAAGAACAGCGACAACGTGCACGCCAGCCTGGGCCGCGACGGCCGCACCATCGTGCTCGACGTCGACGCGGCGAAGCTGGTGCCGCAGGTGCAGCTGCAGGCATCCCTGCAAAACATGTTCTTCCCGTATGTCATCGACAGCGCCAGGGTGCATGCCACGCTGGCGGGGCAGGACGCGCCCCTGCATGTTGCGCCAGATCAAATCCATCACTTGCAGCCGGGCGCCAGCCAGTCCGTGCAGGTACAGTTTTCCCTGCCGATGGCGCAGATACCGTCGCCGTGGTCGGCGCAGGCCATCGCCGCCATGGGCAAGCAGGTGCTGCTGCCCATGCGGGCGCAGGTGGGCCTGTCGGAGCAGCGGCTGGCGCTGGCATCGAGCTTCGGCAAGGATTTGCAGGAACTCTTCCCCGGCGACCCCATCTCGGACATGTTCACGCCGCCCGACAGCGTGCGCGCCTCGCAGGCAACGATTCCCTTGCTGGTGCGCATACAGTATCCGCTGCTGCCCGTGCTGGCGATGCTGGGCGGCATCCTGGCATTCGTGCTGGGCCTGCTGGCGCTGGGCTTTGCCGGCACGCGCGCGGCGCGCTACAAGGTGCTGGTCGATGGCGTGCAGCGGCAAGTGCTGCTGAAACCGTTCAAGAGCGTGCAGATCCGCGATGACAACGGCCGCGACATCGGCGAACTCAAGCGTGGCCTGGGCCAGCCGCACGTCGTGCGCGTGGCCGAGGGCCATACGCTGAGCCTTATCTGAGCAAAATTTCTTTTTACACTATTCAAACCCATCAGAGGCATACCATGGCGCAAGACACTCCAAAAGACAACACCGGCTTCACTTTGCCGGCCCCGGTAACGGCCCCGGCGTCGGCACCGCCGGCCGCGGACGCTTCCGCCGCGGCCAGCGCCGCCACGGGCACGACGGAACCGGCACCGGCGTTTGATGCGGCCGGCACGACGGATACCTCGTCGCGCGACACCCTGATCGGCGGCGTCGTGCTGTTGCTGCTGTTCATCGCCTTTTTCTTTGCCAAGAATGCCTACGCGAATGGCCTCGTAGCCAAGCGCGTGCCGCCGAACAAGGCCAACGCCTCGGGCTGGTGGCTGTTCATCTTCCTGGCCAGCCTGGCGACCGGTGTCGTGCTGGCGGCCGTGAACGCGCATAAATTCCTCGCGCCCCTGTTCATGGCGCCGCTGGTGCTGGTGGGCCTCGTCGCCCTGTTGCTGACATTTACCTCGAGCCGCCGCTAAGAACACGCCGTTGCACGCATCATCGAAGGAATCACCATGGCAGAGAACCTGAACCAAACCATCACCGGCGGCGCCAGCGAGCGCAAGCAGGACAAGATCATCGAACTGCGCCCGACCCTGTTCATCGGCATCGGCGGCACGGGCATGCAGGTGCTGATGCGCGTGCGCCGGCGCATCCTCAACACCCTGTGGGGCGGCGCGGGCAACCGCACGCGCATCGAGGGGCTGGCCGATTTTCCCATCGCGCAATTCATCCATTTCGACCTCGACAATGGCGCCGTGATCGAAAGCGGCGAGTCGCAGGCGAAGGACTTGCAGTTCGACCAGGTGAAGTTCACGGACGATGACAAGGTGGTCGAATCTTTCGACATGGACAAGTACAGCCGTGACGAAGATTCCTTGGAGAAATATCCGCACATCAAGGAATGGCTGCCGTTGACGCCGCAGCGCATCCGCGAGCTGCGTTTCGACATGAGCAGCGGCGCGGGCCAGATCCGTGCCGTGTCGCGCCTGTATTTCTTCGACAAGTACGCCAAGATCCGCGACAAGATCCGCCTGAAACTGAAAGCCCTGAAGGCGGGCCTGTCGCACGAGCGCCAGTTGGCCGAACTGGGCTTGCGCATGGAAACGAACCGTTTCCGCATCGTCATCGTCGGTTCCGTGGCCGGCGGCACGGGGTCCGGCTCCTTCCTGGACATGGGCTTGCTGGCACGCTGGCTGGCGCGCAGCGAAGTGGGCGCGGCCGACGTGGAACTCATGCTGTTCTTGCCCACCGGCTACACCAAGGCCAACAAGGACAGGGTCGAGGCGAACGGCTACGCGGCCCTGATGGAGCTGGAATCGGCCATGATGGGCAACAAGGGCTACGTGGGCCGCTGGGACGCATATGACCGCCCGGAACTGACGCGCGAGCCGTACAGCGAGGTGTACCTCATCGATTCGGGCAATCTTGCCCAGCAGCACACCAAGGAGGTCAGCGACGTCTACCACATGGTGGCCGACTCGCTGTTCGAGGATTTCGCCTCGGCCGACTTCGCGCGCGCCAAGCGCTCGATCGCCGTCAACCAGGCGCAGCACAAGAATTCCCTGTACAACGCGCCCGTGCCGCAAGACCGCTTCGGCGACATGCGCCTGTATTTCTCGAAGCGCTTTTCCTCGTTCGGCATGGCCGTGCTCGATACGCGCCAGGAAGCGGCGCGCGACGAGCGGGCCCACCGCTGGGCCGGCGCCATGCTGCAAGCCTTCTTCGGCGTGGGCGGCACGGATGCGGCCGCCAACCGCGCCACGGATACGCAGCGCGATAACTTCCTCGCCGCGAACATGTTCCTCAAGGGCACGCCGTTCAGCGACTTCCCCGAGTTTTCCGACAAGAGCATCGAACTGAAGCGCTCCAGCGGCGATTTCATCGATTTCCGCGTCGTCGACGAGTTGCTGGAAGACCGCCACGGCCACCTGCTGGCCGGCGTGGAAAACCGGGTCAATACGCGCGTCAACGATATCCGCACGGGCTTCGACCGCAGCGAATGGCCGGCCCAGGTGCGCGACGCCATGAAGCACCTGGAGCGCGACGCCGTGCGCGACCAGGATTCCACGGCCGACACGACGGAAGACCGCATCAGCAAGCGCCGCCGCGAAGTGCTCGAGGACGTCAAGAAGGTGGTGCGCGACCAGCTGTATGGCTATCTGGACAATAAGGAGTTCGGCGGCCTGGAATACGTGCTGTCGCTGGTGGAACAGATCAAGGACCGCATCGAGGCGCCCGGCAGCGGCCTGACGGCGCAGATCGGCGCGAATGCCGAGCGCTACCGCGAAATCAAGGAAGCCGTGCGCTCGCGCGAGTACGAGCGCCTGCTGAACAACCTGGAGCAGACGCGCAGCACCTTCGGCTTCCTCAGCAATGGCGAAAAGCAGGCGGGCGTGGTGATGGACCATCTGCGCACGGAAATGGCGAATGCCCTGAAATTCCATTTGCGGGCCAAGGCGGCCGACGAGTCCGTCATCCTGCTGGGCGAACTGTCGCGCTGGCTGGGCAACCGCGTCGGCGTCGATGCGCAGGGCCGCGCCCAGTGGAATGGCCTCGTGGGCGAGCTGCAGGCGGGCCGCGAAGGCGTGCTGGCCATGCTGGCGGAACTCAAAACGGCCAATACCATCCTGCAAAAGGACCTGGACAAGGAACACGCGACCCTGATCGTCATTCCCGTCACGGAAAAAGACATTGCGCTGCCGTCGGCGGCCACCTTGCGCCAGTGGGCCGATGAAGCGTTCAAGGACATGGGCGGCTCGAAAGCCCTGTTCCCCATGCTGGGCGAACCGGCGCAGCGGGGCTTGATCCTAGCCAAGGTGACGCGCATGGCGGAGAACATGATCGCCACGGCGGGCCTGGCCGAAGGGGCGACGAGCACGCCCGATCCCCTGTTCGAGGCATTGGAACAGATGGACGTGTCCGAACGCCTGGACCGCTTCCGCAAGCTGCTGGCCTGCTCCATGCCGTGGATCGACGCCAACATGGCGGGCGATTTCACGGTCGTGTCGGATCAGTTCAAGTGCGTGATCGGCGTGGCCAACGCGGCCGCCTTCAAGGCGAAGTTCGGCGCCGAGCTCGAATCGTGCGTGCCGACCCAGGTGGGCATCACGGTGAGCCAGCTGGAAATCGTCGAGACGGGCATCCGCGGGCGCGCCGTCTGCTACTGCGAGCTGGCCGGCGTGCCGATGACGGTGCTGCGGGGCCTGGAAGGCTGGCGCACGAGCTACCGCAAGGAAGGTGACAACGACAAGGCGCCGACCCACACGCACATTGATCCAACGCAATTCACGCATCCGATCGCGCCGAACACGGACGAGATGAAGCGCCTGGCGGAAGACTTCGGCGAATTCCTGCAAGCCATCATGCTGGGCGTGCTGACGCGCCACACGGGCCGCGTCGTGCCGCCGGGCCAGTACCAGTTCGCCGTCGAGCCGGGCGACTTGCGCCGCATCGGCAATGAACGGGCCATCCGCCAGAACGGCATGCCCGCTTCGTACGAGAAAAATATCGCCCTGCGCATCGAGGAAAAATTGACGGCGCTTGACGCCGTGCAGACGGCGGCCATGGCCGCGCTGGCAAAATACTATGAACGGGGCGTGTATGCGCCCAAGCTGGTGGCGCAGGCCGATGGCTCGCAGCTGCCCTACATCGGCTTTGGCAGTGCCATTGCGGCCGAGGTGGGCGCGCGCCTGCGCGAATCGGCGCGCCGCAAGGGCATGGCCAGCGACGAGCTCGACCGCACGGTGCAAGCCTTGCTGGGCCGCCTGAAGGAATGGGCGAACGTCATCGGCGACTCCGACAGCGATGCCTACGACTGGGAAGTACGCGAGCCGGAAGCGGATGGCCAGCCCCGTCTGAAATACGCGATCAAGCCGGAAATGCTGGAAGCGGGGCGCCTGGAGCATCTGCTGCGTCCGGCCGGCGCACCGGCCGCGGCGGCGCCGTTTGGCGCGGCCGCAGCGGCCTTCGGCATGGCGCCGCCTCCGCTGGGCGGCATGCCGCCGCCGCTGGTGGAACACCAGTATTTCCTGGGCATCAATGGCCAGCAGCAGGGACCGTTCACGGCCCAGCAGATCGTGCAGTACGTGCAGGCAGGGCAGCTTGCACCAGCCACCACCAAGGTGTGGCGCGCCGGCTTGCCGGCCTGGGTTGACCTGGCTCAGTTCGCCGAACTGGCACCGCTGTTCCACAGCGCGCCGCCACCGCTGATGCCGCCACCGTTGTGAACGCTGGAATGACGTTGGAATGAAGGAATAGTTTTGGATATCTGCATCAAATGTAAAACGGGCCTGTGGACCGCCGTCAGCCATTGCCCGTACTGCGGGCAGGCGCAGGCTGGCGCGGTCCAGCCAGCGGTAGCCGTGCCGCCGCCGCTGCCGCCCGCGCCCGTGCCACCGCTGGTCGCGCCCAAGCCGCCGCCCGTGCCGGTGGCGCCAGCACCTGCGCCGCAAGCCCAGCCGGTGCCGAAACCGCCGCCCACGCCCAAGCCGGCGCCGGCAGCGGAACGCGTGAAGGACATCCCGCCGGCCGCCGTGCCGAAGCCCGTGCCCGTGCCGCCGCCAGCTGCGCCGGTGGAAGCGCCGGCGCCTTCGCGCCGCTGGCTGAAATGGCTGGCCGGCATCGCCGCGCTGGGCGCCGTCATCGTCTACATGAACGGCACGCCGGGCGGCAAGAATGACTCGGCGTGCAACGATGCCATCGACAGCGGCCTGAGCCTGGTGGCGAATGGCAGCCTCGATGGCGCGCGGCAGAAGCTGGCGACGGCGAAAAGCGCGTGCACGGGCAAGTCCAGCGCCAAGGCCGACGATCTGCAGGCGGCCATCGCCAAGGCCGGCGCCGCATCGGGCGGCTGCCAGCGCGGCGTGCGCGCCATCGAGCGCGCCATCGACGGACACCGCCTGCAAAGCGCCGCCAAGGCCATTGCCGCCCTCGACGCCGATTGCGCGGGCGCCGCCAGCGTGGAATCGCTGCGCAAGCAGCTGGTGCGCCAGCAGGCGGCCGCCGCGTCCGTGCAGGTGGGCGTGCGCCAGGCGCTCGATGGCAAGGATGTGAACGGGGCGCAGAACGGCATCGCCCGGCTCGAAGCCATCGACCGCGAAGCGCCGGAATTGGCGCAGCTGAAGGCCGACGTGCAAGCGCTGTCGGCGGCTGCGGCGCCCGCGCCCGTGGCTGCCCCGGCCGCGGCGCCGCTGGAAACGGCGCCGGTCCGCGCCGTGCCAGCGGAGCCGGCCCCGGCGCGCATCGCCGAACGTCCGACCGTGGCGGAGCGCCGCGTGCCGGAGACGGCGCCCGCGGACAATGGCGCGGCCATGCGCAACGAGATGGCGCAATCGTTCCTGCGCGATGCCGAGCGTTCCTTGAACGAAGGCAAGTTCGATGCGGCCAAGACTTACCTGGACAGCGCGCGCCGCGCCGATCCCGGCAATGCGCGCATCGACAGCCTGTCGCGCCGCATCCGCGAGCGGGAACGGCAAGTGCTGCAGACGGAAACCACGATTAAATAGTTATTGGGAGTAAACATGATGAATAAAACCACCTTGCGCGCGGCTGCCGCGCTGACCATCGCGGCCATGCTGGCCGGCTGCGCCACGGCGCCGATGAACCCGAACGGCGTGCGCCAGGATTATCCGCAAGGCCCGCAAGGTGGCCAGAACCCGCAGGCTGGCGCGACGGACGAGGACCCGTGCAGCGTGGGCGCGACGGCGGCGGCCGGCGCGGCCGTGGGCGCCTTGCTGGGCGCCCTCGTCAGCGGCAAGAATGGCGCGCTGAAGGGCGCGGCCATCGGCGGCGGCCTGGCGGCGGCCGGCTGCCTGGCCATCAATGTCAATTCGCGCCAGACCAAGACGGCGGCGCAGGCGGACCGCGACTACATCCGCGCCCGCGGCGCGCTGCCGCGCGAGCCGCAGGTGGTGTCGTACACGCCGCAGCTGAGCGCCTCCACCGTCAAGCGCGGCCAGCCGTTCAAGGTCACGTCCGTCGTGGAACTGGTCAATGGCAGCGCGCAAAGCGTCAACGACGTGCGCGAAGAGCTGGTGGTGCTCGATCCGCAAGGCCAGCCGTTCAAGTCCGGCTCGAAAGCCTTGGCTAGCAGCAATAAATCGGGCGGCCGCTTTGAAAATTCGTTCGAGCTGACCTTGCCGGCCGGCGTCTCGCAGGGCGTGTACGGCGTCAAGACGAACCTGTACGTGAACGGCAAGCTGTCCGCCACGCGCGATCTGCGCACGCAGCTGGTGATGCTGGACGACACCAGCGGCGCGGCGCAGCTGGCGCAGCGGTAAAGGGAGATTGCAGGAGTGTCAACATCTCATCGCGTCGTAGCGAGCGGCGATGATTCGTGGCCGGGAAGCGCAGCGCTACTTTGGTAGCGCGGGCATCGCCGGCCGCACAGCGCGCCGCGCAGCAGGCCGGGTGAGGTGTCCGCTACGCGCCGCCGGCGTAGCCGTGCTGGCGCCACGCTTCATACACGACGACGGCCACCGTATTCGACAGGTTCAGGCTGCGGTTGTCCGGGCGCATGGGCAGGCGGATGCGCTGTTCGGCAGGAAAGCCGTCGCGCAGGGCCGGATCGAGGCCTTTCGTCTCGGAACCGAACACGAACACGTCGCCGGGCAGGAAGGCCACGTCGCCGAACGGGCGCGAGCCGCGCGTCGTCATGGCGAACATGCGTGCCGGGTCCGGCTGGGTGTCGGCCAGGAACGCTGCCCAGTTCTTGTGCACCTTCATGCTGGCGTAGTCGTGGTAATCGAGGCCGGCGCGCTTCATCTTGGCATCGTCGAGCGGGAAGCCCAGCGGTTCGACCAGGTGCAGCTGCGCGCCCGTGTTCGCGCACAGGCGGATGACGTTGCCCGTATTGGGCGGGATTTCAGGTTCTACCAAAACGACGTGAAACAAAATGCTCTCCTCATATATATGTCAGTAATCTAATCTGTCGGCAAGCTGGCGTGGCGGCGTGCGCGCCGCCACCAATATGCTCACCCTGGCCGCGCCGGCGCGCTTGCAGGCCGCCGCCAGCGCGTTGACCGTGTGGCCGCTGCTCATCACGTCGTCGACGATGCCCACGTGGCAGCCGGGCAGCAGCGGCGCGTGTTCTGGCGCGATGGCAAACGCCTGCGCCAGGTTGGCTTGCCGCTCCTGCGGCGCCACGCTGCTTTGCGCCCGGGTGTCGCGCAGCCGCTGCGCCAGGCGCGGCTGTAATGGGATTTGCAGCAGGCGCGCCAGCGGGCGGGCGATTTCCAGCGCCTGGTTGAAGCCCCGTTCGGCCAGGCGGGCCGGACCCAGCGGCACGGGACACAGCAGCTGCGGCCGCTCCCAGTCCGGCTGCTGCCGGACGGCCTCGCAGAGCAGTTGCGCAAACAGGGGCGCCAGCGCCAGGCGCGCGCCGAATTTCAGCTGCAGCAGCAACTGGTCGACGGGCGCCGCATAATCAAACGCCGTGACGGTGGCGTCATACGCGGGCCGCCGGCGCAGGCAGCGGCCGCACAGCAGCGCCACCTCCGTGTCGGCGAGCGGATTGGCGCACTGGCGGCAGCGCCCGCGCCGGTGCCCCAGGTATTGCGCGCGGCAGGGCGGGCACAGCACTTCCGGGCAACCCATGCCGCACAGCGCGCATTGCGCCGGCAGCACGGCCGCGCCCAGCCACAGGCGCAGCGACTGCCAGGCGGCGTCAAGGCGGTGTCGGGTGGCGGTCCGCATCGCGATGGCGTCGTTCCATGTACACTGCCGACATTATCTCACCTCACCCGATTCAACATGCCAGTTCCCACCACTCCGCCCAAAATGAGTGCGCCCATCGATGCGGTGCAAGTACGCGATTTCTTTTCCCGTCCCGCGCGCGTCGCGCCGTCGGACTTCCTGCGCCGCGAAGTGTCGGCACGCATGCACGAACGCCTGGAGCTGGTGAAGATCACGCCGCACCGGGTGCTCGACGCGGGCTGCGGCCCCGGCGCGGACCTGGCGCAGCTGCAAAAGGATTATCCCGCCGCGCAGATTATCGGTCTCGACGCAGCGCAAGCGATGATGCAGGCGGCGCGCGCGCCGGCGTCGAAACTGGCCAGCCTGAACCAGTTCCTCAGCAAGTTGCTGCCAGCCAAGGCCGGCGTGGACTTGCTGTGCGGCGACCTGGGCGACCTGCCGCTGGCGCCGAACAGCATCGACCTCGTGTGGTCGAACCTGGCCCTGCACTGGCATGCCCAGCCCGACCGCGTGTTTGCCGAATGGCGCCGCGCGCTGCGCCTGGACGGCCTGCTGATGTTTTCCTGCTTCGGCCCCGACACCTTCCGCGAAGTGCGCGATGCCTTTGCCGAGGCGGACCTGTATCCGCACGCCCTGCCTTTCGTGGACATGCATGACTTTGGCGACATGCTGGTCGAGACGGGCTTTTCCACGCCCGTGCTGGACATGGAAATCATCACCGTCACGTATGACACGGCGGAAAAGCTGCTGGCGGACGTGCGCGCCTTCGGAGGCAATCCCCTGACGACGCGCCGGCGCGGCCTGATGGGCAAGGCGGCATGGCAGCGCATGCTGGCCGCGCTGGAAAAGATGCGCCGCCCGGACGGCAAGCTGGGCCTGAGTTTCGAAATCATTTACGGCCACGCCTTCCGTCCGGCGCCGCGCGTGACGCGCGATGGCGAGGCCATCATCCGCTTCGACCTGCCGCGCAAGCCCAAATAAAAGCCGCGCAAAAGCGGCAAAAAAGCCGAAAGAAACCGACACTTGGTCGCCATGCGCATGTTGATGTTGCAGCAAGCGTTGCAAAGCGCACGGCGGCCAGGGGAAGGGCGCGCACAATGCCGATTATTGCTTGATGGATTCAAGTTTACTTGATTATAATCGTTGATTGTTTGTCAGCTTGTTAAGTAGAAAAAACAAGGGCTGCATACAAAATAAAAAAAACAAAGCAAGACTTATTGGAAGTTACTGCATTAGTATAGTAACCATCTTCCACACAAGGCCATTTCAATGTGGGGAAGAAAAAACAGGGTTCCAGCATGGTTGGGCGCCGCCGTTTCTGGCGCGGCAGCCAGCATGGAATTCGCTGGTGCTTGACGCCCGTGGCCATGTTTTGGCCGCGGTGCTTTCATGGAGGAGCGGCAGCGGTCCAGTACGGAGAAGTCCGCAGCCGTTTAAAATATCATTATTTTTGGGTGGTTGGGGAAAACATGACACATGCAAAGCGACTTCAATCGTTGCTGCTCGGGCTGTCTTTGACAGCGTTTGGCATCGGGCGATGGGCCACGGCGGCACCGGCTGCCAGCACCTATCCCGGCACCGGCGGTCCCGTACCGCTGGAAATGAATCTGCAGCCGCCGGCGACACAGATCGCCCATGAAATCTACGATTTGCACACCCTGATGATGATCATCTGCCTGGTGATCTTCGTGGCCGTGTTCGGCGTCATGTTCTATTCCATCTTGAAGCACCGCAAGTCCCTGGGCCACAAACCGGCCACCTTCCACGAAAGCACCACCGTCGAGATCGCCTGGACCGTTGTGCCTTTCCTGATCGTCATCGGCATGGCCCTGCCTGCCACGCGCACCGTGGTCGGCATGAAGGATACGTCGAACGCCGACATCACCATCAAGGCCACCGGCATGCAGTGGAAATGGGGCTATGACTACCTGAAAGGCGAGGGCGAAGGCATTTCCTTCCTCTCCAACCTGGCCACGCCACGCTCGCAAGTGGGCGCGCCCGGCATGCCGCCGACGGAAAAACGCGGTGAAAACTACCTGATCGAAGTCGATAACGAAGTTGTCGTGCCGGTTCACAAGAAGATCCGCATGGTGCTGACGGCCAACGACGTCATCCACGCCTGGTCCGTGCCCGCCTTTGGCGTGAAGCAGGATGCGATTCCCGGTTTCGTGCGCGACACCTGGTTCAAGGCCGACCATATCGGCACCTTCCGCGGCAATTGCGCCGAGCTGTGCGGCAAGGAACACGCCTTCATGCCCATCGTCGTCAAGGTCGTCTCAGCCGATGATTACAAGGCCTGGGTTGATGTAAAACAAAAGGAAATGGCCGCATTGGCTGATGATCCAAGCAAGGTGTGGACCATCGACGAGCTGAAGGTCAAGGGCGAGAAAGTGTATGCGGCCAACTGCGTCGTCTGCCACCAGGCGACGGGCAAGGGCGTGCCGGGGGCGTTCGCCGCGCTGGACGGCTCTGCCGTGGTGAACGGTCCGAAGGCGGCACAGATCCATGTCTTGTTGAACGGACAAAAGAGCGGCAAGTTCCCCGCTGAAATGCCGGCGTGGAAACAGCTGTCCGACACGGAAATCGCCGCAGTGATCACTTACACGCGCAATTCGTGGTCGAACAAGGCCGAAGAGAACATCGTTCAACCAGCCGAAATCGTGGCTGCACGCAAGTAATTAGGAGCCGTACATGAGCACTAGCACTAGCACCTTGGACCACGCCGGTCACGACCACGACCACGCCCACGACCACCCGACAGGCCTGCGCCGCTGGCTGTTTGCCACCAACCACAAGGATATCGGCACCCTGTACCTGTGGTTCTCGTTCATCATGCTGCTGTCGGGCGGCGTGCTGGCCCTGATGATACGCACGGAACTGTTCCATCCAGGCCTGCAATTCTTCCACCCAGAATTTTTTAATCAACTGACCACCATGCACGGCCTGGTGATGGTGTTCGGCGCCATCATGCCGGCCTTCGTCGGCTACGCCAACTGGATGATCCCGCTGCAGGTGGGCGCCTCCGACATGGCGTTTGCGCGCATGAACAACTTCTCGTTCTGGCTGCTGCCGCCGGCCGCCATCCTGCTGGCCACGTCCTTCCTCGTGCCCGGTGGCGCCACGGCCGCCGGCTGGACCCTGTACGCGCCGCTGTCGACGCAGATGGGCCCCGGCATGGACATGGCGATCTTCGCCATGCACCTGATGGGCGCCTCGTCCATCATGGGCTCGATCAACATCATCGTCACCATCCTCAACATGCGCGCGCCCGGCATGACCCTGATGAAAATGCCGATGTTCTGCTGGACCTGGCTCATTACCGCGTATCTGTTGATCGCCGTCATGCCCGTGCTGGCTGGCGCCATTACCATGACCCTGACGGACCGCCATTTCGGCACATCCTTCTTCAATGCGGCGGGCGGCGGCGACCCCGTCATGTACCAGCACATCTTCTGGTTCTTCGGCCACCCCGAGGTCTACATCATGATCTTGCCGGCCTTCGGCATCGTCTCGCAGATCCTGCCCGCCTTTGCCCGCAAGCCCCTGTTCGGCTATGCGTCGATGGTGTATGCCACGGCGTCCATCGCCATCCTGTCCTTCATCGTCTGGGCGCACCACATGTTTACCACCGGCATGCCGGTGACGAGCCAGCTGTTCTTCATGTACGCCACCATGCTGATCGCCGTGCCGACGGGCGTGAAAGTGTTCAACTGGATCGCCACCATGTGGAAGGGCTCCATGACGTTCGAGACGCCGATGCTGTTCTCGGTGGGCTTCATCTTCGTCTTCACCATGGGCGGCTTCACGGGCCTGATCCTGGCCGTCACGCCGATCGACATCCAGCTGCAGGACACCTATTACGTGGTGGCGCACTTCCACTACGTGCTGGTGGCCGGTTCCCTGTTCGCCCTGTTCGCCGGCTTCTACTACTGGTCGCCGAAATGGACGGGCCATATGTACAACGAGACGCGCGGCAAGATCCACTTCTGGCTGTCGCTGATCACTTTCAACGTGACCTTCTTCCCCATGCACTTCCTGGGCCTGGCCGGCATGCCGCGCCGCTACGCCGACTATCCGGCGCAGTTCACGGACTTCAACATGATCGCTTCCATCGGCGCCTTCGGTTTCGGCCTGATGCAGGTGTACTTCCTGTTCTTCGTTGTCTTGCCGACCATCCGCGGCGGCAAGGCGGCCCCGGCGAAACCCTGGGAAGGCGCGGAAGGCCTGGAATGGACCGTGCCGAGCCCGGCCCCGTTCCACACGTTTGAAACGCCGCCGACCGTGAAATGAGGTATCCCGGGCCGGCGTGTGCGCCGGCCCGTCTTGAATAGAGTGCCTGCCATGACCGAACGTAAGAAACCGAACAACCTGCGTACCGGGCTGATACTGGCCGCCCTGGCGGCCTTCTTCTTCCTGTCCGTGTTCGCCAAGCGGCTGTGGCTGTCGTGACGACGCCCCACCAACAGGAAACACGCGGCCTGAACCGCAAGATGCTGGGCAAGTTGCTCGTCATTGCCGTGCTGATGTTCGGCTTTGGCTACGCCCTGATTCCCGTCTACAAGCAGATTTGCGAAGTGATGGGCATCAATGTGCTGACGCAGAAGGATGGCACGGTGGCCTACGACAACAATACCCAGGTCGACACGACGCGCAGCATCACCGTCGAATTCGACGGCAATGCGCAGGGGCCGTGGCGCTTCCGTCCGGTTGTTTCCAGCATGCAAGTGCATCCGGGCGAACTGGTCACCGTCATGTACGAAGTGGTCAACACGCAAAACCGCGTAGTGAACGCGCAAGCCATTCCCAGCTACGCACCGCAGAGTGCGACGCCGCATTTCAAGAAGGTCGAGTGCTTCTGCTTCAAGCAGCAGACCTTGAAGGCGCACGAGGCGCGGCAGATGCCGGTGGTGTTCTTCCTCGATCCGGCCCTGCCGAAAGAGGTGAAGACCATCACCTTGTCGTACACGTTTTTCGAGATTGCCGGTCTGAGCCAGGCTCAAACCCCGGCCGTCCAATAGGAGGGCACCATGGGCGAATCCAAACCAGTTGAAAAAGCGTCGTTCCTGTATTCGCTGCGGGCCGTCGTGTGGTCGTTTACGGGCTTGCGCCGCAAGAGCGATTTCGATACGGATTCGGCCAAGCTCAATCCCGTGCACATCGTCATCGCCGGCTTGCTGGTGGTCGCGTGCCTGATCGGCATCCTGTTGTCCCTGGTCAAATTCGCTGTCTCATGAGTTTTTGCTGCATCGATATCTATAACGTATAAAAACCACCCTACAAGTTTTTTGAGGAGATGATGATGAGTTCCAACCACGCCGCCGCACCCTATTACTTTGTGCCGGGGCCGTCGCGCTGGCCCCTGCTGGGCGGCGCCAGCCTGCTGCTGACCATGGTCGGCGCATCCGCCTGGGTCAACGACGTCTCCTGGGGACCGTACGCGAACTTCATCGGCATCGCCGGCATCCTGCTGGTGCTGTACTTCTGGTTCGGCGACGCCATCGGCGAGTCGGAACAGGGCCTGTACAGCGAGCGCATCGACCACTCCTTCCGCTGGAGCATGAGCTGGTTCATCTTCTCGGAAGTCATGTTCTTCGCCGCCTTCTTCGGCGCCCTGTTCTATGCGCGCAGCATCTCGATGCCGTGGCTGGCCGACCTCGACCACAAGGTCATCTGGCCCGATTTCGCCGCCCACTGGGGCAATACGGGCCCGGCCGGCACGGTGCAGGAATTCACCACCATGACGCCGTTCTGGATTCCGACCATCAATACGGCCCTGCTGCTGATGTCCGGCGTGACCCTGACGATTTCCCACCACGCGCTGCGCGCCGGCCACCGCGGCATGACGGCCCTGTTCCTGTTCGCCACCATCGCGCTGGGCGCCGTCTTCATGGGCTTCCAGGTCTACGAATACGTGCACGCCTACAGCGAACTGAACCTGAAATTGACGTCCGGCATCTACGGCGCCACCTTCTTCATGCTGACGGGCTTCCACGGTTTCCACGTGACTCTGGGCGCCATCATGCTGTCCGTCATCCTGTACCGCGTCCTGAAAGGCCACTTCACGCCCGAGCACCACTTCGGCTTCGAAGGCGCCGCCTGGTACTGGCACTTTGTCGACGTCGTCTGGCTGGGCCTGTACGTGGTCGTGTATTGGTTATAATGACGGGGCAGGGCGCGCGTGCTTGACACGGGCGCCGGCACCATAAAAAAAGCCGTACCGGGAGATCCTGGGTACGGCTTTTTTCTTAGTGTGAAGAATTTGCCAATCAGGCAAGAAGAAGCTTAATGTATGCCCGTCGGCTGGATGTAACCGAGATGATGCGCCAGCAGGATCAGCAGGAACAGGGTGATCGACAGCCCCACGCGCAGGGCCAGCGCCTGCACGGTGCGGTTGCTCTTGCCCTTGTCGCGCATCAGGAAAAACAGGGCCGAGCCCAGGCTGCCCAGGATCAGGATGAAGGCGATGGCAACGAGGATTTTCATGGATGGTAGCGCCAAGCTTGAGGAGGTTTCATTGTAATGCGTATCCGCTTCCATTTTAGATGGATTCCGTTTGTTGTAATGCTGCTACTGGTGGCGCTGGGGGTTTCTTTGGCGCAATGGCAGCAGCGCCGCGGCGATGAAAAGGTCGCCCGCGCCGCCCGGCTGGCGGCGGGCAACGCGGCCGCGCCCCTGGCCTTGACGGCAGCGCCCCTGCTGCCGGCCGATGCGCAAGCCATCGAATACCGCCGCGTCACCGTCACGGGCCATTTCGTGCCCGCCTGGACCGTGTACCTGGACAACCGCCCTTACCAGGGCCAGGCGGGTTTCCACGTGCTCACGCCGTTCCAGATCGACGGCTCGCCCATGCACGTGCTGGTGGCGCAGGGCTGGCTGCCGCGCAACAATGCCGAGCGCACGCGCATCCCCGACTACGCCACGCCGGCCGGCACCGTCACCATCACCGGCATCGCGCGCCTGAACGCGGGTCACGTGATGGAACTGGGCACGGCGCCGCCCCTGGCGCCGCACGCCATCGTGCAAAATGCCGATATCGTCCAGCTGGCCACGGCCAGCGGCCTGGCCCTGCAACCCCTGCTCATCGAACAAACAGTTGATCCCGCAGCGGCGCCAGCGTCCGGCCAGCTTCCCGTGCGCGACTGGCCGGCGCCCGACCTGGGGGCCGACAAGCACCGCGGCTATGCATTCCAGTGGTATGCACTGGCACTGATGGCTTTTTTATTTTTTGTCTTTACAGGATTTCGACGTGCAAACAAACAACCCTGAAGCAATGCAAGACAGCACCGGCAAACAGACGCAGAACAGCGGACGCTGGAAACTGCTGGCCGTGGTGGCCGTGTGCGCCTTTCCCATCATCGCCTCGTATTTCACGTATTACATCATCAAGCCCACGGGCCGCAACAATTACGGCGCCCTGATCGACCCCCGCTTGCACCCGATCCCCGAGGCGCAGCTGCACGTGACGGAACTGGACGGCAAGGCGTCGCCGCTGGCGCAATTCAAAGGCAAGTGGATCATGCTGCAGACGGGGCCGTCCGACTGTCAGGAAGCGTGCAAGAAAAGCCTGTTTGAAATGCAACAATTGCGCTTGATGCAGGGCAAGGAACGCGAACGCATCGAGCGCGTCTGGCTGGTGACGGACGCGCAGCCGCTCGACACCCTGGTGATGCGCGAATTCGACGGCACCAGCATGCTGCGCGTCAACGCCGACGCTCTGAAGGCGTGGCTGCCCGTGGAGCCGGGCGGCAAGGCCGACGAGCACCTGTACCTGATCGATCCGCTGGGCAACCTGATGATGCGCTTCCCGAAAGACGCGGACCCGAGCAAGGTCAAGAAAGACATCGCCAAGCTGCTCAAAGCTTCGGCCATCGGTTAAGGGGGACGCATGCCGACGATGCACCTTTCCGCGCTGGCCCAGCTGGGCTTGACGGGCTTGCTGGTGGCGCTGCTGCCCTTGACCATGGTCTGGGTGTCCGCAGACGCCAATAAATACCGCAAGCTCGTGTGGATCGCCGTCTTTTTGACGGTGGACCTGATCATGTTCGGCGGCTTCACGCGCCTGTCCGATTCCGGCCTGGGCTGCCCTGACTGGCCCGGTTGTTATGGTTCTGCCAATCCTTTCCTTGCGCACGAGCACATCGTGGCGGCCGAGACCCTGATGCCGACGGGCCCCGTCACGGTGGTGAAGGCGTGGATCGAGATGACGCACCGCTACCTGGCCATGGCCATCGGCGTCCTGATCGTGGCGATGATGGTGCAGGCGTGGCGCCAGTGGCGCAAACATCGCCGCGAGGAGTTTGCTCCCGCGCTGCCGACGGCGCTGTTCCTGTTCGTCTGCCTGCAGGGCGCGTTCGGCGCCTGGACCGTCACCCTGAAGCTGCAGCCGGTGATCGTCACCATCCACTTGCTGCTGGGCATGGGCTTGCTGGCCATGCTGACGTGGCTGGGCGGGCGCCAGGATAACGCCGTCTCTCCCCTGCGACGCGCCGATGCGGCCGCGTCCGTCCTGCGCCCCGTGCGCGCGCTGGCCGTCATGTCGCTCGTGCTCCTGACCGTGCAGATCGCGCTGGGCGGCTGGGTGAGCACCAACTACGCCACCCTGGCCTGCACGGATTTCCCCTTGTGCGGCGGCAAGGTGATTCCGGAGATGGACTTCGAGCATGGTTTCCATTTGTGGCGCGAACTGGGCAAGACGGCCGCCGGCCATTACCTGCCGTTTTCCGCGCTGACGGCCATCCACTGGGTGCACCGCAACTTCGCCTTCGTCGTGCTGGCCGGCGTCGGCTACACGGTGTGGCGCGCCTGGCGCCTGCCGTCCCTGCGCGGCACGGCGCGGGCGATTGCCGTGGTGCTGGCCCTGCAGGCGGCCACGGGCCTGGCGACGATCTACCTGAGCTGGCCATTGTCGATTGCCGTGCTGCATAACGGCGGGGCGGCGCTGCTCGTGTTGTTGCTGACCATGTTAAACTACAAGGCTAAATTCCAGCTCGATGTTGCGCGGACCTCCGCTTCCGCCTCCGCGACAGTGCCCCCGGCACCAGCCAGCTCTTCCCGTACCGCATAAATGACTACTCAGACCATCAGCCGTAAACCATCCCCCCGCATCGCCCAGTACTGGGCGCTGACCAAGCCCCGCGTGACGCAGCTGGCCGTGTTTTGTGCCGTCATCGGCATGTTCCTGGCCAGCGAGGAGTTGCCGGACTGGCATGCGGTGGTGTTCGGCACCGTCGGCATCTGGCTGCTGGCCGGCGCCGCCTTCGCCGTCAACTGCCTGGCCGAGCGCGAAATCGATGCGCGCATGGCCCGCACGGCGCGCCGCCCGATGGCCATGGGCGACATCACCGTCAAGCAGACGGTGGTGTTCGCGCTGGTGATCGGCGGCCTGGGCATGGCGATCCTGTACCACCTCGTCAATCCGCTGACCATGTGGCTGACCTTTGTCACCTTCGTCGGCTATGCCCTGATCTACACCATGGTGCTGAAACCGGCCACGCCGCAAAACATCGTCATCGGCGGCCTGTCCGGCGCCATGCCGCCCGCGCTGGGCTGGGCCGCCGTCGCCAACGACGTGCCCATGCAGGCGTGGCTGCTGGTCCTGATCATTTTCGTCTGGACGCCGCCCCATTTCTGGGCCCTGGCCATGTACCGCCGCGACGACTACGCGCGCTCGGGCCTGCCCATGCTGCCCGTCACGCACGGCTTGAAATTCACGCAATTCCATGTGTGGCTGTACTCGATCGCGCTGGCCGCCACCACCTTGCTGCCGTACGCCGTGCGCATGAGCGGCCTGATCTACCTGGTCTCGGCCGTCGTGCTCAACGCCGGTTTCCTGTATTACGCGTGGAAGATGTACCGCCACTACACGGACTTGATCGCGCGCAAGGCATTTACGTTTTCCATCATTTACCTGGCCCTGCTGTTCGCGGCACTGCTGGTCGACCACTACATTCCCCTCGGATCATGAAAAAAACCCTGACCCTGTTGCTGGCGGCCGCGCTGGTCGCCGTCCTGGCCGGCTGCGGCAAGCCTGCCGCGCCCAAGCTGGAATTCAAGAACACGGACGTGACGGGCCTGGGCTACGCGCGCGAGTTCGCCCTGACGGACCATACGGGCCATCCGCGCACCCTGGCCGACTACAAGGGCAAACTGGTGCTGATGTTCTTCGGCTACACGCAATGCCCGGACGTGTGTCCCACCACCATGGCCGACATGGCCCAGGTGATGCAGGAAATGGGACCGCAGGCGGACCAGGTGCAGGTGCTGTTCGTCACCGTCGACCCCGAGCGCGACACGCCGGAGCTGCTGGCGCAATACGTGCCGGCCTTCGACAAGCGCTTCGTGGGCCTGTATGGCAGCCTGGAACAGACGGCCAAGGTGGCCAAGGAATTCAAGGTGTATTACGCCAAGGTCGAGGGCGAGACGGACAGCAGCTACACGGTGGACCACACGGCCGGCACCTATGTGTTCGACCGCGACGGCAAGATCCGCCTGTTCGTGCGCCACGGCGAAAAACCGGCCACCATCGCGCACGATCTTAAACTTCTGCTATCCTGACCCGGTCGCGCCCCCGGGGCGCCATCTTCAGGATCAGCGGTACATGGAAAAACGTTTCGAGCCTTACGCCCGCCTGGCGGCCATCATCTTCCTGCTGATCGGCTGCTTCTTCGTCCTGCGGCCTTTCCTTGCCGCCATGCTGTTTGCCGCCTGCGTGGGCATTTCCAGCTGGCCCCTGTACCTCCTCCTGCTCGAACGCCTGAAGGGCCGCCGCAACTGGGCGGCCGCCATCATGACCCTGTCCCTGATCCTGGTCATCGTCCTGCCCCTGGCCCTCGTCACCTACAACCTGGCCGACAATGTGTCGCGCATCTACGAGCAGATCCGCGCCGCGCTGGAAGCGGGCGGCCTGCATCCGCCCGCCTGGCTGGCCAGCATTCCCGTCGTGGGCGAAACCATCGATGGCTACGTGCGGCGATTGCTGGACGACCGCGAGGAGTTATTGAATTTAGGCAAGACGATGCTGGAGCCGGCGCGCCATTTCCTCGCCTCGGGTGGCATCGTGCTGGGCACGGGCCTGGCGCAGACCAGCCTGGCCGTGTTCGTCAGCTTCTTCCTCTACCGAGACGGCCAGCAGCTGAGTCGCGTGCTGATGACGGGCGCCGGGCGCATCATCGGCGACAGCGCGCCGGGCGTGGCCCTGACCGTCAGCCGCACCGTGCGTGGCGTCATGTATGGCTTGCTGGGCACGGCGCTGGCGCAGGCGCTGGTGGCCGTGGTGGGCTTCCTGATCGCCGGCGTGCCGGCCGTGGCGCTGCTGGGCGTGGCCACCTTCCTCTTTTCGCTGATCCCCGTGGGCCCGCCCCTGATCTGGGGCGGCGCCGCCATCTGGCTGTTTTCCGACGGCCAGACGGGCTGGGGCATCTTCATGCTGGTGTGGGGCGCGCTGCTGATCAGCGGCGTGGATAACGTGGTCAAACCCATGCTGATCAGCCGCGGCAGCAGCCTGCCGTTTTTACTCGTGCTGCTGGGCGTGCTGGGCGGCGTGCTGGCCTTCGGCTTCGTCGGCATCTTCATCGGCCCGACCCTGCTGGCAGTGCTGTACAGCCTGCTGCAAACGTGGACGGTGGGCGAGACCACCGTGCCGCAGGGCAAAGATACAATTACCTTGAAAAAAGATTAATCGCGTAAATCGGCATCGAGGTCGCGTTCCTGTTTCGGGATCACCTTGATGAGCACGATGCGGGGCCCGTTCATCTTCTTGACGACGATGTCGAAGTCGACGAAGGTGATGCGCTGGCCCTGCTTGGGAATGTCGCCCAGCTTGACCATGATCAAGCCGCCCACCGATTCCACGTCGTCCAGCCCCAGTTCCTCGTTTTCGATATCGATGCCGAGGATGCGTTCGAGCGAGAAGATGGGCAGGCTGGCCTTGCCGATCAGGGTGCCGTCGCTCTGCTTGAGCCAGTCGTTTTCATTGCGGCGGAATTCATCGCGGATTTCGCCGACCATGGCGCCGAGCAGGTTATCCAGGGTGATGAACCCCAGCGGGCGCTTGCCTTTTTCGCCGATCAGGGCGAAGTGGGGCGCGCCGTCGCGGAAGCGGCGGAACAGTTCCAGCGCGGGTGTGCGGGCGGAAATGATGTCCACGGGACGTAAAAACGGCGTGAGCGAGGTGATGGGCTTGCCCGCCTGCTGGGCAAAGAACAGGTCCTTCAGGTGCACCACGCCCAGCACGTCGTCGCCGTTGGTGTCGAAATACGGGTAGCGGCTGAAACGGTTGCGCAGCACCGTGTCGAGGTTTTCTTCCAGGGTGCTGGACGCATGCAGGGCGATCACTTCATTGATCGGGCGCATCAGGTCCGACACCGTCATCTGTTCGAAATCAAGCGACTGGGCCAGGATGTTGCGCTCGTCGCGCGTGAATTTCTCGCCCGGCTGGCTGGTGCGCAGGATCAGTTTCAGTTCTTCGGACGAATAATGGGCATCGTGGCCGCCCTTGCCGGACAGGCCAGCCAGGCGCAGCACCCAGTTGGCGCTGGCGTTGAGCAGGTAGATGGCCGGGTACATGGTCCAGTAAAAGCCGTACAGGGGGATTGCGCTCCACAGGCCGACGGCTTCCGGGTTGCGGATGGCCATCGACTTGGGCGCCAGTTCGCCCACGACGATGTGCAGGAAGGAAATCACGCTGAAGGCGACGACGAAGGACACGCCGTGGATCAGCTCCTGCGAGGTGACGCCGATGGCGCCGAACAGCGGCTCCAGCAGTCCGGCGAAGGCCGGTTCGCCCACCCAGCCCAGGCCCAGCGACGCCAGGGTGATGCCCAGCTGGCAGGCGGACAGGTAGGCGTCCAGCTGGCCGTGCACCTTGGCCAGGATGCGGCCCCGCATGCCCTGTGTCTTGGCGATGGCGCGGATGCGCGTGCGCCGCAAGGTGACGATGCCAAACTCGGCGGCAACAAAAAAACCGTTCAGCGCGACCAGGAAGAGGGCGAGCAGGACTAGCAGGACATTGTGCATGGGGGCGCAAAAGATGGGCTGTAAAAACGTCATCTTAAACGACGAAGGGCGCCATAGCCTAATTTAGCCGCGCGCGCCGCCCGTGCAGGCGGGCGGGCGCGGCCGGGTTTTCCCGTTGGCGGCCGTTTGCGGCCCGCCGCGCATGGCAAAGACCATGGCGGCCGAGACCACCGCCGGGATGGCGACGACGAGGAAGATCGTGCTGTTGGGCCAGTTCAGGCGGATCAGCTCGCCGCCGAGCACGGGGCCGATGATGGAGCCGATGCGGCCCACGCCCAGGCTCCAGCCTATGCCCGTCGAGCGCAGGGTGGTGGGATAGTAGCTGGCCGCCAGGGCATTGACGGCCGGCTGGCCGCCCACCACGCAGAAGCCGGCGATGAAGATCGTGATGAAGAGGAAGGCCAGCGACACGTCCGGGCGGCCGATCAGGGCGATGGCCACGGCGGCCACGAGGAAGCAGGGCAGCAGGATGCGGCGGAAGCTGGAGCGGTCGATCAGCTGGCCCATGACGAGGGTGCCGATGGTGCCGCCCACTTGCAGGGCCGTGCCCGCCAGCACGGCGTTGGCCGTGGACAGGCCCGCTTCCTTGGCAATCGTCGGCAGCCAGTTCGACAGGAAATACAGGTTCAGCAAGTTCATGAAGTTGATGACCCACAACAAAATCGTCATCTTCGCGCGGCCGCCCGTAAACAATTGCAGCACGGGCGCGCCCTTGTGTTCCTTTTCATGTACGACGTATTGCGTCTCGGCCGTGATGTTCACGGTCGGGTCGATGCGCTTGAGCCATTGGGCGACTTTCTCCAGCTTGCGTTGCTTGAGCACCAGGAACTGCATGGATTCCGGCAGCAGGAAGAACATCAATACGCCGATGACGAGCGGCACCATGCCGCCCACGTAAAACACGGATTGCCAGCCGAAGGCGGGAATCAGTGCGGCGGACAACAAGCCGCCCAGCACGGCGCCCAGGGTAAAGCCGCAGGACACCAGCATCATCAGGGTGACTTTCTTGCGCAGGGGGCTGTATTCGCCCGCCAGCGCCATGGCGTTCGGCATCACGGCGCCCAGGCCCAGGCCCGTGATGAAGCGGATCAGCTGCAATTGTTCGATGCTCGTGGCCAGCGGCGTGACGAGCATGCACAGGGCGAAGAAGATGGTCGAGCCGATCAGCACGGGGCGGCGGCCGAACTTGTCGGCCGTGATGCTGAAGACGAGGGAGCCGACCAGCATGCCCAGCAGGCCCGCGCCAAAGACGGGGCCCAGGTTGGCCTTGCTCACATGCCAGTCAGCAATGATGGCGGGCGCCACATAGCCCATGGCCTGCACGTCGAAGCCATCCATGATGACGCACAGCCCGCACAGGATCAGCATGCCGATCTGGAAGGAGCCGATCCGGTTGTTATTGATGAGATCGGGAATATCGATCGTCTTGCCTGCCGTGGACATGGTGCCGCTCCTGTCTTTTTATGGTGGTCGCCCCCTGCCGGCAAGGGAGGGGGACGCGTTTGTCTCAGGCTTCATTACAATCGCTTTTGATTGATTATTCAAACGTTATTTTCGAATGGATTTATCGGATAAGCTAATGAATATGATATCAAAGTAATCTTGTCTACATGATAAGATCGCGCCATGAACAATCTTGTTGCCCATTTTCTTGCCCTGCAAGCCGGCATGCCGGCGCAGGGCCCCGGTTTCAGCGCGCTGATCCTGCGCGACGGCGTGACGCTGCTGGAACTGCATCACGGCCTGGCGTGCCTGGAGCTGGGCGTGCCCCTGACGGGGCAGTCGCGCTACTACCTGGCCTCGGAATCGAAGCAATTCACGGCCGCCTGCGTGCTGGACCTCGTGCGCCAGGGCGTGATCGGCCTCGACGATGACGTGGCGCCCCACCTGGCCGAAGTGCGGCAGTTCGGCGCCGCCATCACGGTGCGCCAGCTGCTCAACCACACGAGCGGCATTCCCGATTATTTTGACTACCTGGCGTGCCAGCTGGGTCGCCACGACAGCGATTATTTTGACAATGCGCTGCTGCTGCGCCTGATCGCCCGCATGGAAGACCTGACGGCGCCGCCCGGCAGCGCGCATGCCTACAGCAACTGCAATTACATCCTGCTGGCAAAACTGGTGGAAGTGCTGGCGGGCCAGCCGCTGGCGGCGCAGGCACGACAGCGCCTGTTCGCGCCGCTGGGCATGCATGCGACGGCTTTCGATACCGACCGGCAGACGATCCTGCCGCAGCGCGTGCGCAGCTACACGCCTGATCCCGCGCAGGCGGGCCGCTACCGCCAGCACCTGGGCAATGCGAACACGGTGGGCGACGGCGGCGTGTATGCCAGCCTGCACGACCTGGCCCTGTGGGAGCGCGACTGGCAGCGCCAGTACCGCGACCCGGACAGCCTGGTGCGCGCGCTGCTGGCGGAAACGCCGGGTCCCGATGGACACAGCTGGTCGTATCGCTTTGGCCTGGAGCAAATCGAGCATGGCGGACGCGCGGTGGTGTTCCATGACGGCGGACTGTGGGGCTTTCGCGCCTTGCTGCTGCGCTTGCCCGAGGCGGGCCTGTCCGTCATCCAGCTGGCCAACGTGGACAGCTGCGAGCCGGACCAGGCAGCCTGGCTGGCGGCCATCGCCGCCGACCTGGACGGCTGATCCGTGCAGGGTCAGTGCACGGCGCGGCCGGGCACGGCCGCCAGGATCACGTCCAGCGCCGGGTGCATGATCTTGCGTTCGTTCGAGATGACGTAGAACTGCTCGCGCAGGGACGAGGCGTCGCCCACCAGCACGGCGCCGAACTGCTCCTCGATGTCGGCCGCCAGGCTGGCCGAGGCGAAGAACAGGCCCAGGCCCTTGCGGCCGAAGGCGTTGAGCATGGCGTTGTCCTCGAATTCACCCACCACGTCAGGGCGCACGCCTTGCTGCACCATCCATTCGTCGATGCGTCCGCGCAGGGCGTTATTGCGCGCAGGCAGCAAAAATGGCGCGCCGCTGAGGCGATGGGGGAAATCGTCGCGGTAGCGCTCGGCCAGCGCGGGGATGGCGAACAGCTTCATGGCGCTTTCTCCCCATAGATGGCTGGACACGCGCAGGCTGGCGCCGGCCGGCACGGCGCGGTCGGTCAAGACCAGGTCCAGCTTGTGCAGGGCCAGGTCGGCCAGCAGGGACTCGAATTCATCTTCCAGGCAGACCAGTTTCACGGGCCGCTCCAGGCTGCGCGTGGCGTCGAGCATGCGGTAGGCCATCAGTTTCGGCAGGGAATCGGAAATGCCCACCGTCAGGCGCATCTTTTCCGCGTCGGCGTCGGCCAGCGCATCCTGCATCTGCTCGCCCAGCAGGAAGATCTGGTCCGCGTAGCCGAGCGCCAGGCGGCCCGCCTCCGTCGGCACCAGTCGCCGTCCCTGCGGCTGCAGCAGCGACTTGCCCAGTTCCTTTTCCAGCAGGGCCAGCTGGGTGCTGATGGTTTGCACGGCCAGGCCCAGGCGTTCGGCCGCGCGCGTCACGCCGCCTTCCTTGGCGACGACCCAAAAGAAGTACAAATGGCGGTAATTGAAACCCGTGGTTTTCATCGCGACGTCCAATCTTCTGTTTTTACGAAGTAATGCTTCCATTATCTTCTATTTTTAAATGTGTCACACGTGCCTATACTAGCCTCCATTGAATTTGGATAAAGGGGAACTATCGATGAAACATTTCAGAGTGTCATTTTTAGTGACATTTATCTGCCTGGGCATTTCCGCCTGGTGGGGTTACACGCACGGTGGCGTGCAGACGATGCTGGCGGCGCTCGGCATCGCGGTGATCCTGGGCGTGATGGAAGTGTCGCTGTCCTTCGACAACGCGGTGGTCAACGCCTCGGTGCTGAAGAACTGGGACAAGTTCTGGCAGGGTCTGTTCCTGGGCGTGGGCATCATCATTGCCGTTTTCGGCATGCGGCTGGTGTTTCCGCTGGTCATCGTGGCGCAAGCGGCGGACCTGGGACTGATGGAAGTGTGGAATCTGGCGCTGAGCAATCCGGAACAGTATTCGATGCACCTGACGAACCACCACGCGGAAGTGGCGGCCTTCGGCGGCATCTTCCTGCTGCTGGTGTTCCTGAACTTCCTGCTGGACTCGGAGAAGGAAACGCACTGGCTGGGCCGCATTGAAGAAAAGCTGGGCGCGCTGGGCAAGATCTCGTCGATTTCCGTGATGATCGCCCTGGGCACCCTGATGGCCAGCCTGAGCATGATCGCCGAAGGCCAGAAACTGGTGGTGCTGACGGCCGGCCTGTGGGGCATCCTGACCTACGTGGGCGTCGATGTGGTCAGCGGCTTGCTGGAAGGCGATAACGGCGACGGCAACGTGGGCGACATCGTCAAGCGCGGCGGCATTGGCGGCTTCCTGTACCTGGAAGTGCTCGACGCCTCGTTCAGCTTTGACGGCGTGATCGGCGCGTTTGCCATCACCAAGGATGTCGTGATCATCATGCTGGGCCTGGCCATCGGCGCGATGTTCGTGCGCTCGATGACGGTGTTCCTGGTGCGCAAGGGTACGCTGGACGAGTTCGTTTATCTGGAGCACGGCGCGCACTATGCGATCGGTATCCTGGCCGTGATCATGCTGGTCAGCATGAAGTACCACATTCCCGAGATCTTCACGGGTCTGATCGGCGTGGCCTTCATTCTCGCCTCGCTGTGGTCGTCGATCCGCTACAAGCGCAGGATGGCTTTGCTGGAAGGCGAGGAAGATAAACAGCCGGCGCTGGAAGCGGCAGCGAAGGCATAAGGAATGCGCGGCAAACGACTGCACCCGTTTGCCGGCTAGTTGTAGCAAGCGTCGCCGCCGGCCTGGGGAGTCAGGCCGGTGGAGGGCGCCAGGTGTCAGTACTACATACGCTGAACTTTTATTTCACATAGGAGAAATACATCATGGCAATCAGTCTGCAAAAAGGCGGCAACGTCAACCTGAGCAAGGAAGCTCCCGGCATCTCGAAGATGATCATCGGCCTGGGCTGGGATGCCCGCGCCACCGATGGCGCCGCATTCGACATCGACGGCTCCGTCTTCCTGCTGAAGGCCGACGGCAAGGTACGCGCCGACGTCGACATGATTTTCTACAACAACCTGAAGTCGAGCGACGGTTCCGTCACCCACTCGGGCGACAACACCACGGGCGCAGGCGATGGCGACGATGAAACCGTCGTCGTCGACCTGGCCAAGGTGCCGGCCGACATCGACAAGATCGCCGTCTGCGTGACGATCCACGACGCCGAAGCGCGCAAGCAGAACTTTGGCATGGTATCGAAGGCGTATGTGCGCTGCGTCAATGCCAACGGCAACACGGAAATCGCCCGCTTCGACCTGTCGGAAGACGGTTCGGCGGAAACGGCCATGGTCTTCGGCGAAATCTACCGCAACGGCGGCGATTGGAAATTCAAGGCCATCGGCCAGGGCTATAAAGGCGGTTTAGGCCCACTCGCTGCCTCGTTCGGCGTCGGCGTCTAAGGTCGCCACACCAAACCTGCTGCGCGGTGCGCCTTGCGGCCGGCGATGCTCACCGGCTCGGCGCCCCCGTACTAAAGTACGGGTGCGCTTCTCGGCCACAAATCACATCCGCTCGCTACGGTTTTGTGCGGCACCGTTACTCTGCAATAAAGGCGATCTACTGTGTGGAGCGCCCCATCATTATCTAGTTGAGGAAGGAACAGTTGAATGCCGGTTTTTAATGTGACTGGGGACGTCGATCCGTTCCTGCATGTGTCGCTTGCCAGGGGCGAGAAGATTTATTGCGAATCCGATGCGATGGTGATGATGGAAACCAATCTTGAGCTGAAAGGCAAGATGACCGGCGGCATCGGTGCGGCGCTGATGCGCACCTTTGCCAACGGCGAATCGTTCTTCCAGCAGCATATCGAGGCCGTGCGGGGCGACGGCGACTGTCTGCTGTCGCCCACCTTGCCCGGCGCCATGCGGGTGCTTGAGGTTGGCGCCCAGCAATACATGATCAGCGACGGCGCCTTCGTGGCGGCCACGTCTGGCGTGGAATTGAAGGTGCGCACGCAAAGCCTTGGCAATGCGCTGTTTGCCCAGAGCGGTGGTTTTTTCATCACCGAGACGGCAGGCAGCGGCCAGTTGGCGGTGTCCGGTTTTGGCGCCATGTCGGAACTGGACGTGACGCCCGGCAAGGACGTGGTGATCGATAACTCGCACGTCGTGTGCTGGGACAACCGCCTGCAATACGAAATTTCCATGACGACCGGCAGCAGCGGCGGCTTTCTGGGTAACCTGATCAACAGCCAGACCAGCGGCGAGGGCATGGTGCTGAAGTTCACGGGCACGGGAAAAGTCCTCGTCTGCTCGCGCAACCGCGCGGCCTTCCTCGCCTGGACCCAAAGCAAGCCGGCGTAATCAAGCAGTAATTCACCCAACAGGAGCTATGCGTATGTCTGTCAATTTGAGCAAGGGCCAGAAGATTTCTCTGGACAAGGAAGCTGGTACCAGCCTGACCCGTATCACCATGGGCCTGGGCTGGGATGCGGCCAAGACCAAGGGTTTCCTCGGTTTTGGTTCGAAGACGGAAGCCGTCGACCTGGACGCCTCGTGCGTCATGTTCGATGACAACAAGAGCACGTCCGATATCGTCTGGTTCCGCCAGCTGAAAAGCAAGGACGGCAGCATCGTCCACACGGGCGACAACCGCACGGGCGCGGGCGATGGCGACGACGAGCAGATCAATGTCGATCTGTCGAAAGTGCCGGCGCACGTGAAAAGCCTCGTCTTCACCGTCAACAGCTTTACTGGCCAGAACTTCTCGCAGGTGGAAAACGCCTATTGCCGTATCGTCAATGCGAGCAATAACCAGGAAGTGGCGCGTTTCAACCTGTCTGTGCAAGGTAGCCACACGGCACAGATCATGGCCAAGCTGTACCGCCATAACGGCGAATGGAAGATGCACGCCATCGGAGAAAACGGCAACGGTCGCACCTTTGACGACCTGATGCCCCAGATCTCCGTGCATCTATAAAGGTCTGGCCAAATCTGCTGCGCGCCGCGATTTGCGGCCTGTGATGCTCACTGTGCATTCGCACAGCTGCGCTTCTCGGCCGCAACTCGCATTCGCTCGCGACGATTTTGCCAGACTTTATTAAGGAGCAGTACGCAGCGGGCGGGGGACGGACCGGATACCGGCCCTTGTCCGCTGCTCTATATTGAAGGAGAGTATGTCGTGATGCGATTGCTGATAGCCTTGCTACTTCCGTGTCTCACGTTTTTCATGCTGGGGCGCCCGCTGGCCGGTGCCGCCGCCTTGATCTTGCAGTGCACTGTGATCGGCTGGGCGCCGGCGGCCCTGTGGGCCCTGTACACGGTGAACCAGCATAAGACGGAGCAGGAACTGGAAGGTGCGTTAAGCCGCAGCTACATGCGCAGGCGTAGTCGGTTGATCTAAATCAACCGGGCGCCAGGTATCCTTGCGCTAAAGCCCGCACGAGCGATCGTGCGGGCTTTTTTGTGGGCGCTCACTTCTTGCAGCGGATCGGCACGTTCACGGAATTGCCGTCCGAGCTCAGGTTGCGGTACTGCAAGTCTTCGCTTTCGATGGCAAAGCTGGGCGTGGCGTGCACGAAGCGCTGCTTGCAGACGGTGTCGTTGTTGATCAGTCCGCCTGACAGCATGTAGTCGCACAGGGCGAAGCGCGATTCCTCGTCGTCGAGGATCAGCACGCGCGCCGCGCTGTACAGGGCCGATTGCAGCACTTCCGGGCTGCAGTTTTCCGGGCCCGTCAGTTTCAGATGGGTCTTCGTCTGCGTGGCCAGGCGCTGCAGCTTGACGAGGGCGGCGCGTTCCTGCTTGCGGGCAAAGTTCACCTGCGCATCGTCGCTGGCCAGGCGCAGGGCCAGCGAGGCGATTTCATCGATGGAAATGTGCCAGGCAAAGCCTTCCAGCGTGGTGCGGATCTGGCCCGGCAGGGGATCGGCCGCATCGACTTCGCAGCGGTACTGCCCCAGGTGGGGCCGGCACAGCACGGGGATGGCAAAGGCCGAGGTGCGCTTGCCCTTGACGAATTTCTGGCTCAGGTCGCCAAAGTTCTCGTGCGTGATGGTGTCGAAGCGGGCCTGGCCAAAGCCCATCTTGACGAGGTTTTCCTTGCGCTGGCGCGAAAACAGGGCGTCGACGGCGTCGTAGATATTCTTGTTGAAGATGCGGTCCAGCGCCTGGCGCTCGTCCGGCACCTTTTCAAACACGGCGCTGGAATTGGGTGCGTTGGCGTCGATGGAAATGAGGATGAAGGGCTTGCTGTCCAGGCGCGGCGGCACGGTGGCCATGTCATTGCCGTACAGCTGCGTCAGGGCCACGTCCCACAGGGTTTCCACGCCCAGGTTGTCTGCCGCGCCGCCGTCGAACAGGTGCACGTAGGATGGCGATTCGCGCGATTCGGAACCGAGTTCCGGCACGAAACTGTTCTTCGGCCGGAAGCGCTCGAAGGTGACGGAATCGAACACCCCGGGAAAGGCGGCCGAAGTGGAGACGGCCGTGGCCAGGCGGATATCCTGGATCGGCGAATGCAGGGTGTTGTAAAAATACTCGTAAGAAAACACCACGCGCTTGCCGCCATCGGTGGCGTCCGTCGCGTTGGCGAGGAAGATGGGGCCGTCGTGGGGCAAGTCCGCATAGGTTTTCTTGTCGTACAGCACGTCGTCAAACACGTCGGACAGGAAGGAGGTGCGTGTCTTGTTGGTCAACAGCATCGTCGTCAGGTTGGCCGGCTTGAGGATGGTCTGGCCGAAGAAATCCGTTTTCAGCTTGCTGCGAAGCAAGGGCCAGTCCGTCTGCCGGCCGTGCAGCGCATAGTAGCCGCCCGCGATGGCGCCGCCCGAGACGCCGGAGATGGCCGAGGCGCCGCTGACGAGGCCGAACTGCTCCAGTTGTTCCAGCGACGCGGCCGAGAAATTGGCCGCCCGGCTGCCGCCGCCGGACAGGGCGATGCCGATGAAATGTTCGCTGGGCATGGGGTTCTGGATGCGCGCCTTGGGGGCGTCGATGCGCAGGCGCGGCGATTCCTGCACGGCAAATGTGCGGTTTTCGACGCCCCGGTTGGGCTGCAGGGCCAGCACGGTGCAGCCGCCCAGCATGGCGGCACAGCACAGCAGGGCGGGCACGGCGTGGAAGATGCGTGATCGGTGTGTAGTCATTGGTTGGGAATACAGACACAAGGCGTGTGCGATTCTAGCAAAAACGCGTCACCTGCCCAGATGGAATGCCAGGATGGCGGCGTTGTAGCCCGCGTGCACCAGCATGGGCGCCAGCAGCGATCCGCTGCGCTCGTACGCCAGACCCGTGCACAGGCCCAGCACGAAGACGGGCAGCATCGACGCGGGCGGATGCACGATGGCAAAGAAGGCGGCGGCGACGGTAATGGCTTGCCAGGCGGGCAGGGAACGGCGCAAGCCGCCCTGCAGCAGGCCGCGGAAGATGAATTCCTCGCACAGGGGCGCGGCCAGTACCGTCAGGCCCAGCAGCCACAGGCTGTTCCAGGGGCTGCCGGCCCAGGGCGGGGCGGCGGGCAGTTGCAGCAGGAGCATGTAGCCGATGCCGAAGAGGGCCGTCACCGCCGCGCCCGCAGCGCCCCAGCGCCACGGCTGCCGTCCCTGGGCGATGCGCGGCACGCCGGCCGTCCTGCTGCGCCAGAATACCAGGCGCACCAGCGCATACGTGAGGGCGCCGGCGGCGCCAAAGGCGATGCTCACTTGCGCCATCGGCGAGGCCACGTTGCCCTTGAGCAGGAGCAAGGCCAGGGTTTGCAGGGTGAAAAACAGCATGGCGGCGATCAGGCCGTCCGAGGCGGAAACCCTGGCCGGCGGCGAGGCGGCCGGGTCGAGCAGATACGGCATCTCGTCGCGCGCCTTTTGCCACAGCGCCGCGGCCAGCGCCGCCGTCAGCACGACGAACACCAGCTGCTGCACCAAGCTGCCGGCCGCCAGCGCGGCGATGTACAGGCTGGTGAGCAGCAGATACAGATACATATAGGTGGGACGCACCTTGGTCGTCGCCTCGGTGGCCAGCGGGTCGCTGGCAAACACGCCCAGCGCCACGGCGATGATCGAATACAGGGGAATGCCGGCCAGGGCCAGCAGCATCAGCCCCGCCATCGGCCACTGCCAGGCGGACTGCCAGGCCAGCGCCACGCCGAACAGCAGCGTGGGGTACACCATGGCCAGCACGGCCCACAGCTGCGCCTTTTGCCGCAGCGCCCGCTCGACGGAAACGGGAAAGGTGTACAGCAGCCACAGCGCGGCACCTTCCTTGTTGAGGGTCTGGAAGGCCGACATCATCAGCACATAGCTGCCGAGGAAAAAGCCCGTCGAGGCCAGCAGGGCGGGACTGGCCAGCAGCGCATGCACGTCGCGCGCCTGGCCCGAGAACAGGGCCTGGCCGCCGAGGATCAGCAACGGCAGCAGCAGGGTTTGCACGAGAAAATTGCGGTCGCGCAAGAGCAAGGTCAGTTCGCGGCGCTGGATCACCGTGCCGATGCCGGCGCGCCACTTGCCAGCAGGCTGGGCCGCCGGAGAGCGCTTGCGGCTGGCTTCGCGCTGGCCCGCGCCCACCACGCCGTGGCGCAGCTGGCGGCGCAGGATGGCCATGCCCAGCAGCATCAACAGCAGTACTTGCGCCAGCAGCAGGGCGGCCGGCAGCGCGGCTGCCGCACCGTGGGCATTGAGCATGGTGACCAGCAGGCCGGGCGGCGTCCAGGCGCTCCAGGCGGGCATGGATGCCGCCCACGCGTGGGCAAGGCCGCCCGTGCCCATGCCGAAGGACATACCTATGTACATGGGAAATATGCCGGCCACGGAGACCAGCGCCTGCAGGTTGCCCAGCTGGGCGGGGCTGAGCGACAGGCGCAAGCCCGTGTCGACCAGGGTGCGCAGCATGGCCGCCAGGGCCAGCAGGAGCAGGCAGGCGAGCAGGCCCGACAGCGGTGCAAGCCAGCCCTGGCCCGAGTACCAGGCGATCATGCTGGTGCTGGGCCACAGCACCAGCAAGCCGACCGGGTTGACCAGCGTGCGTTCCAGCACGCGCGCCCACAGCAGCGTGCCTTTCTCCACCGGCAAGGTGACCAGCCACTCCAGGTCCCAGTCCGGCTTCGACAGTTCGCCCATGCCCAGCGGCAGCAACAGGCTCACCAGCCACAGCAGCGCCAATTGCAGGGTCAGGGCGCCGGCCAGCGCCGTACTGAATGGCTGCTCGATCAGGTGGGCGATGACGGGCGCCAGCACGCGCTCGCCCGCCTGCATGCTGCCTTCCGCCTGGCAGGCGGCCACCTGGTCGAGCTGGCAATGCATGTTCAGCAGGTTGTGGCGGGCGATGTTGCCGGAGGAGAGCAGCATGGGCAAGAGCAGCAGCGCGCCCAGCAGCCAGCGTCCCCGTTTCTTGCCGGGCGTGGCGGCGCGGCTGGAGCTGCCTTTCTTGAAAGACAGTCCCTTGCCGCTGACGTTGAGCAGGCGCTGCAGGCGCAAACGGGTCAGCAGCCAGACGGCGCGCCAGGTGGCGGGCGGATGCGGCATCATGCGGCCGCATCCGCTGCGGGGGCCGCTTCATCGGTGAGCTGCAGGAAGATGTCTTCCAGGCTGCCATTGCTGGACAGGCGCTGCCGGATATCGTCCAGGCTGCCCGTGGCGGCCAGTGCGCCCCGGTGGATGATGGCCACGCGGCTGCACAGCTTTTGCGCCATGTCGAGCAAATGCGTGGAAACGAAGATGGTGGTGCCGGCGGCGGCGATGCGCAGCAGCCGTTCCTGCACGTCGCGCGAGGCGCGCGGGTCGAGGCCGTTGATCGGTTCATCGAGGATCAGCACGGCCGGGTCGTGGATCAGGGCGCAGGCCAGGCCCAGCTTTTTCTTCATGCCCAGCGAGTAATTCACGGCGAAATCCTCGCTCGCGTCGTCCAGGCCAAATTCCGTCAGCAGGCGCGCCGCGCGGGCGACCGCTTCCGTCCGTGCATAGCCATGCATTTCGGCCACGAACTGCAGGATTTCGCGGCCCCGCAAATAATCGTAGAAGATGGGATTGTCCGGCAGATAGCCCACCTTGCGCTTGACGGCGGCGCCATCGCGGTGGCAATCGAGGCCATCGATGAGCACGCGGCCGCCGCTGGGCACGAGGATGCCCATCAGCATGCGGATGGTGGTGGTCTTGCCCGCCCCGTTCGGCCCCAGGAAGCCGAAGACTTCGCCCTTGCCCACTTGCAAGGTGAGCGGCTTGACGGCCTCGAAACTGCCGTACTGTTTGGATAGACCTTCAAAGGCGATCATCGTGCATCCTGAAAAATTAACAAGTTGCAAGATGATAGCGTGCCCGTCAGGGAGTGCCAAATGCGGCCAGCAGGCGCCGCTCGCCGGTCTGTGTGATGCGCAGGGCACGGCTGTCGAGTTCGCGCTCGGCCCAGCCCTGGCGCAGGGCCAGCTGCAGGATGGCGGCCCCCAGCGCGCCTCCCAGGTGCGCGCGCCGCTCGCTCCAGTCCAGGCAGGGACAGGCGAAGCGGCGCCGCTGGCGCTGCAGTTGCTGCACGTCGATGCCCAGCGCCGCCATGCCTGCGGCTCCCGCAGCGGTCACGCGGTAGTCGCCGCCTGCATCCTGCAGCCAGCCGTGCGCATGCAACTGGTCGTGCAGGGTCACCGCCACCGTGCCGGCCATGTGGTCGTAACAGGTGCGCGCGTGGCGCAAACGGTCCGGCGTGGAGGGCGAGAAGGGTTGCCGGGGCACGCCGGCCACCACCAGCAGCGCTTCCAGGGCTTGCCCGACCTCGGCGCTGGCCAGGCGGTAATAGCGGTGCTTGCCTTGCGCCAGCATGCTCAGCAATCCATCCTCGCGCAGGCGGGCTAGGTGCGCGCTGGCCGTCGAGGCGCCCACTTCGGCCAGGGCCGCCAATTCCGTCGCCGTGCGCGCATGGCCGTCGAGCAGGCTGCACAGCATGCGCGCGCGGGCCGGTTCGGCGATGGCGCCGGCCAGCTGCGCCAGGCTCATGTCGGCGGTGGTTGGGGGAAGGGTGTCATCCATGATTCGTCCGCTGGCGAAGTGTTGTGGTGGAGGAGGCAGCATACTCGCCTCCCTTGATCACCGCAATGGAAGCGCCATGTTCCCCAACGATCCCGTCGACGCGCTCGCCGCCGTCTCCCACGCCGCACCCTATGCTTACTATCGCCGCCTGGCGGCCGGTCCGCCCTTGTACTTCGATGCGCCCCTGAACTGCTGGCTGGCGGCGGGCGCGGCGGGTGTGCATGCCGTGCTGGCGCATCCGGATTGCCGCGTGCGCCCGCCTGGCATGGCCGTGCCGCCCACCCTGGCGGGCACGCCGTGCGGAGCGATTTTTGCCGAACTGGTGCGCATGAACGAGGGCGAGCGCCATGCCGCGCCGAAGCGGGCGCTGGCGGCAGCGCTGGGCCAGGTGGACTTGCCGCGCCTGCATGCGCGCACGCTGCGCATGGCACGGGAGCGGCCGCCCGCCAGCGCCACGGCGCTGAACGCCTCGCTCTTTGAGTTGCCCTTGTTTGCCATGGCCGATGTGTTGGGCTTTGCGCCCGCGCACTGGCCGGCCCTGGCCGCATGGACGCGCGATTTCGTCGCCTGTCTATCGCCGCTGAGTAGTAGCGCCCAGCTGGCCGGCGCGCAGGAAGCGGCCGCAGCGCTGTTGCAACGTTTTACTATCTTGCTCAATGAGGGCCCGGCGCGGCCCGGCAGTTTGCTGGCCGCCGTGCTGGCGCACGCGCGGGCAGCGGGCTGGCACGCGGCGGGCGGCATACTGGTCAATCTGGTGGGCTTGTTGTCGCAGACCTGCGACGCCACGGCGGGCTTGCTGGGCAATGCCGTGATTGCCTTGCGCACGCAGCCTGGACTGCACGCGCAACTGCGCGCGGCGCCGCAGCTGTGGCCAGCCATGCTGCGCGAAGTGAGCCGGCACGATCCGTCCATCCACAACACGCGCCGCTACACGGCTTGCTCGGTGGAAATCAATGGCGTGACGGTGCCGCAGGACCAGATGATGCTCGTCGTGCTGGCCAGCGCCTGTCACGATGCCAGGATGCATGCCGAGCCGGAGCGTTTTCTGCTGCGGCGGACCGCGCTGGTGCTCGATGGATTTGGCCACGGGCGCCATGCCTGTCCGGGTACGGCCCTGGCGCAGGCCATCGCCGGCGCCTGCGCCCAGGCATGGGCCGAGCTGCTGCACGGCATGCCGCTGGCATGGACTTACCAGGCGTCGCCGAATGCGCGCATCCCCGTCTTTAAGCGAGGAGAAATAGCATGATTGCCGTGATCTTTGAAGTGTGGCCCAGCGCCGATGGGCGCCAGGAGTACCTGGACCTGGCCGCGTCCCTGCGCCCCTTGCTCGACAACATCGAAGGTTTCATTTCCATCGAGCGCTTCAGCAGCCTGAGCGCGCCGGGCAAAGTGCTGTCGCTTTCCTTTTTCCGCGACGAGGCGGCGCTGGCGCAGTGGCGGCAGCTGGAGGCGCACCGCGCGGCGCAGTCGGCGGGCCGGCAGGGCCTGTTTGACGATTACCGCCTGCGCATCGCGAGCGTGGTGCGCGATTACGGCATGCTGGAGCGGCATGAGGCGCCAGCCGACAGCCGGCTGCGCCACGAGTCCTAGCCGTTAGCGGTCAGCGCTCAGCGGGGCAGGGCGGCCTGCGTGATCTTCACTTTCACGCGGTAGACAGGTTCGGCCGCGTTCAGCGCGGGCGGCGTGGCCGGGTCGACGTCGAGCAGGGTAAATGTCAGGTGCTGGACGGTGACGGAACTGGCGCCGCCGGGCATGGAGTCGGACAGGACGATATCGGTGGCGCCTGCGCTGTTGAGCAAGCTGAAACTGTAGCTGACGTAGCCTTTCCACACGCACACGGCGCCCTTGCGGCAGCGGCTGTCGTTGACGCGCTCCAGTTTCAAGGTGTCGGTGGCCGTGATGGCCACCTGCTGGCCCGGCGAGAGCACGTGGGTGACGCTGCGCGGCGTGTTTTCCGCGTCGCCGGCGCTGCCGGCCGCGCCGCAGCCGGCCAGCACGGCCAGGCAGGCGATGAGCAGGGGGAGCAGCAGGGTTCGATAAGAGCGGTTCAGGTAATGCATGCTTTTCCTTTCAGATGGAGCGTCCTCGGCGTGGCGTGCACGCAAGAGATGAAAATGATAATAACAAAATGATATTTTTCCGGCGCACTCCTGGCGCGCTGCGGATGAATTGATGCGCCAGCCACGCGGCACACCGATTACTGCGTAGAATGGCTGTTTTGAAAATCAGGAAACAACCATGAAAAAAACCGACCTGGCCAAAAGCGATGCCAAGAAATTGATGGGAAAGATGCACGTTCCCGGCGCCGGTGCATTCGGTAAGGAAGCGGTGGTCATCGACCGCCGCGAACAGCGCAAGCGCGACCAGGCCCTGGGCCTGGTGCCATTCGCCGTCAAGCTCAACAGCGATCTGGTCTTGCAATTGCAGACCATCGCCAAGGAGCGCGGCGCGGATCTGAATGAAGTCGTTGCCGAACTGATCACCAAGGGCTTGGCTGCAGCTTAACGGCCGACAATGTTTATCTGTTGATAAACATCAAGGTTCAAAACTAAAAGGCGCCTTGCGGCGCCTTTTACATTACGGCATTGCTTGGATTACACGTAGGCCGCCAGGGCGCCCTTCATTTTTTTCAGCGCCGCCACTTCGATCTGGCGGATGCGCTCGGCCGATACGCCGAACTCTTCGGCCAGTGCGTGCAGGGTGGCGCCGGAACCGTCGTCGTTGGCCAGCCAGCGCGCTTCGATGATGCGGCGCGAACGGGCGTCCAGCTTGGACAGTGCCGTTTCCAGGCCTTCCGATTGCAAACGCGTCACTTGCTCCGCTTCCAGCACCTTGGTCGGCTCGCTCTGCTCCGACGACAGGTAGGCGATCGGCGAAAACTTGTCGTCTTCATCGTCGGTCGGCGATTCCAGGGCGATGTCGCGGCCGCTCAGGCGCGTTTCCATCTCGATCACTTCCTCGCGCTTCACATCGAGCAGCTTGGCCAGCGCATCGATCTGTTTCGGCGTCATCGCATCCAGACCCGTCTTGTGGCTGCGCAGGTTGAAGAACAGCTTGCGCTGTGCCTTCGTCGTCGCCACCTTGACCAGGCGCCAGTTTTTCAGGATGTACTCGTGCATCTCGGCTTTCACCCAGTGCATGGCGTACGATACCAGGCGCACGCCCTGGTCCGGATCGAAGCGTTTCACGGCTTTCATCAAGCCGATATTGCCTTCCTGAATCAGGTCGGCGTGCGGCAAGCCATAGCCCAGGTAGCCGCGGGCAATCGAGACCACCAGGCGCAGGTGCGACAGCACCAGCTCTTGCGCGGCGGCCAGGTCATTTTTCTCACGCAGGCGTTTCGCCAGCGAAATTTCTTCGTCGTGGGTCAACATGGGCAGACGATTCACGGCCGAGATATAGGCGTCGATATTGCCCAGATTGCCAGTGAACCCGAGGCCCAGCGCGTTATTTTTGGTCGGAACCAATGCGGACGTTGCGGACATCATAGTCATGTTTTCTCCCTCGTAGTCTTGCTTTGTTCCAGTTGGCCCTGTCACGCGACAGGGTCCATTTTTCATTCGTTTTTGCGTATTCGGTCTTGCACTTCGCAGATCGCGGCACCATCTTCATCTGGCGTCCATGGCGGTTCTGCCTTGGTATGTCCCTATATTAGCACTCTCTGCTTGAGAGTGCCAATCGGCACATTTAATCGTCCTGATAGCCTAAATACTATGGCGATTTACTAGTTGATACTTTATCTGAAATGCGCCGCCAGGGCGCATGGTGACTGCAGTGTGCACCGCTTTGCGCTTGCCCGAAAGGGCCACACCCTTCTTCATGACAACAGGCATAGTCTACGGCCGCAAGCTGAAGCGAACCTTAAGAATACTTGCTTAATATCAAGATAACAGCAGTATGGGGCGAATAGTAAAAAAACAAGAGGCGGTCAGCATGGCGGCACTGCGGGCGCCGCCATGTGGGGGAAGGTCAGTTCAGGCGCGCCAGGTGGCGCTGCACGCAGAGGAAGGCGCCGATCAGGCCCAGGCCGGCGCTCAGGGCCAGCAAGCCGGCCATCGGCAGGGGCGCCAGCGGCACCAGCTGGAATTCGGACGCATACAGGCGGGCAAACTCGGCGATCGCCGTATTGAGCGGCTGCAAGGCCAGCGCCACGGCACCGAGGGCCAGCGCGCCGGCGCACAGGCCCAGCAGGGCGCCCGTGTAATAGAAGGGGCGGTGGATGAAGGTATCCGTCGCGCCGATCAGTTTCGAGATGCTGATTTCATCGCGCTGCTGCATCACCTGCAGGCGGATGGTGTTGAAGACCACGGCGATGACCGCCACGCCCAGGGTAATGGCCAGCAGCAGCAGTACCAAGCGCAGCACGCCCAGCAGGGCCGCCAGGCGCTTGACCCAGGCCGAATCGACTTGCGCCGATTCCACGCCGGGCAGGTGGCGCAGCTGTTCCGCCACGGCATCGACGTCCTGCGCCTCGCTGGCGCTGTTGAAGGCATCGAGTTTCAGCACATAGCTGTCGGGCAGGGGATTGTCGCCCAGGGTGCTGAGCACGTCGGCCAGGCCGTTCTTGTTCTTCAGGGTATCGAGTGCCTGTTCGCGCGGGATGAAGACGATCTTCGCCTTCTGGTCGTGCACGATCTTGCGCATCTCGCCGGCCAGCGCCACGGCCTGCTCGCGCGGCGTGTCGATCTTCAGGAAGACGCTGATTTCCGGGTCGACGGACATCTGTTCCGACATGGGGCGCACATTGTCGAGCATGGTCAAGCCGGCGAACGGCAGCGACAGGGCGATGGCGACGACGACGACGTTGAGCAGGAAGCCGCCCGGCGACTTGCGCAGGTGGATCAGCGCCGAACCGAGCGCGAAGCGGTGTTGACGGAACCAGCCCCTCATGCGCGTTCTCCTTCGCCATCATCCAGGCCGGGCGCGAAATCGGGGTCGGGCGGGGCGAACACGGGCGCCTGCGTGGCCTTGTCGATGGCCACCAGCTGGCCGTTTTTCAGGTGGATCACGCGGGCGGCGGCATCGAGCATCTGTTCGTCATGGCTGGAAATGAGGCAGGTCACGCCCACGGAATGGAAGGCCTTCAGGGCGTCGAGCACCTTGTCGGCGCTGGCGCGGTCCAAGTTGGCCGTCGGTTCGTCGGCCAGGATGATCTGCGGCCGGTTGACGATGGCGCGCGCGATCGACACGCGCTGCTGCTCGCCGCCCGACAGCGACAGGGGACGGGCGAGGGCGCGGTCGAGCAGGCCGACTTTATCCAGCGCGGCGCGCGCGCGCTGCTCGGCGGCGGTCTTGTGGGCGCCGACGACGAGCAGCGGCAGCATGACGTTGGCCAGGATGGAGCGGTCGTTGAGCAGTTTCTGCTGCTGGAAGATCAGTCCCATGTTACGGCGCAGGAAGGGCACGCCGGCCGGCTTGAGCTTGGCCATGTCCTGCCCATTGACGATCAGCTTGCCCGACGTGGGGCGTTCCATGGCGGCGATCATTTTCAGCAGGGTGGATTTGCCGGCGCCGGACGGGCCGGCCAGGAAGACCAGCTCGCCCTTGGCAATATTCAGCGAAATGTCGCTGAGCGCCACTGCGTCGGAGGTGTATTGCTTGGAGACGTGCTGAAATTCAATCATGTAGGGGCTTATCCGAGCAGCGCTTCGACAAATTCGGCAGCCACGAAGGGCTGCAAGTCTTCAATTTTCTCACCGATACCGATGAAATACACGGGCACGGGGCGCACGCGGGCGATGGCCGCCAGCACGCCGCCCTTGGCGGTACCGTCCAGCTTGGTGATCACCAGGCCGCTCAGCTGCAGGGCATCGTCGAAGGCCTTGACCTGGGTCAAGGCGTTCTGGCCCGTGTTGCCGTCGATGACGAGCAGGGTTTCATGCGGCGCGCCATCCATGCCCTTGCCGATCACGCGCTTGATTTTCTTCAATTCTTCCATCAGGTGCAACTGCGTCGGCAGGCGGCCCGCCGTGTCGACCATCACCACGTCGATGCCGCGCGCCTTGGCCGACTGCACCGAGTCGTAGGCCACGGCGGCCGGGTCGCCCGATTCCTGGGAAATCACGGTGACGTTGTTGCGTTCGCCCCACACCATCAGCTGCTCGCGCGCGGCGGCGCGGAAGGTGTCGCCGGCGGCCAGCAGCACGGACTGGTTATTCGACTGCATGTGCTTGGCCAGCTTGCCGATGGTGGTGGTCTTGCCGGCGCCATTCACGCCGGAAATCATCATCACCAGCGGCTTGTGGCGGCCCAGCTCGAAGCGTTTTTCCAGCGGCAGCAAGAGTTCGATGAGCAGCACTTTCAGGGCGGCCTTGACGGCGGCGGCGTCGAGCAGCTTGTCTTCCTTGACCTTTTTCTTCAGTTCCGTCAGCAGGAACTCGGTGGCGTCGATGCCCGCGTCGGACATCAGCAGCGCCGCTTCCAGCTCCTCGTACAGGGCCTCGTCGATCTTCGCGCCGACGAACAGCACGGACAGGGTGTTCGAGGTCTTCGACAGGCCCGCCTTCAGGCGCGTCATCCACGATCTTTTCTCGGGTTCGGCGGCCACGATCACGGGCACGACTTCGGCCGGCGCGCCAGTCAATGGCGCGGCCGGCGCAGCGGATGCTGGCGCGGCAGGCGGCGTGGCGGCGGGAGGGACGAGGGGCTCGGCTGGCGCGGCCTCGGGGGCGACGGGTTTTTTCTTGAAGAAACTAAACATGGATGTGTGGTGGCGGGTGCTGACCTTAGGCCCGGCGGCGCCGGACACTGTTGATCCGGCTATTCTACCAGAGCGCGCCCGGCCCTTCATGCTTTACTGTTCGATTGGCAACATTGCGCGGGTATCCACGGAGATCGCCGCAGTTCCCTCGCGTTTAATGGGTTTGCAGGGCGTCGGCCTGGTGGCGGCGGCGCCAGTCGGCGATGCTTTCCTCGACCTGGCGCAAGTCCAGCACGTGCAGGAAGGGCGGCGGGCGGCGCGACAGGGCAGGGCTGCGTCCGCCGGCCCACACTTCCACCGCGGCCGGCAGGCTCGCCTGCAGCTGGCGCAGGCTGTCGCGCGTCTGGCGTTCCTTGCTGGCGCTGGAAAACGACAGCGCCACGATGTCGGCCCGCTGCGCGCGGGCGGCCGCGACGATGTCCGTCAGCGGGGTTTCGACGCCCAGCGACATGCAGTGCGCGCCCGCCGCCACGCACAGCGCCTCGGCCATCAGCAGCCCCAGGCCATGGCGCTCCTGCGGCAGGGTACTGAGGACGATGCGCGGCGTGCGCGTGCTGGGGCTGCTTTGCTGCGGCAATGAAAAAATCGCGTGGCGCATCACCGTCTGCAGGGTTTCGCTATACAGGTGTTCTTCGTACACGGCCAGCTCGCCGCAGGCCCACGCCTCGCCCACCATGCCGGTGAGGGGGGCGATGACGTCGATGGTGAAGGCCCTTAAGCCCAGCACGGCCAGGGCCTGGCGCAGGGCGTCGCCCAATTCCGCCATCTGGTGGCCGCGGCACAGGGCCAGGTAATGCCCCAGCTGCGCCGGTGGCGCGGCCGGGGCAGGCGTGCCCGCACTGGCCAGCTGCTGCAGCTGAAGGGTGCTGTGCTGCATGATTTTACCCGGACGAAAACCCAGGTCCAGCAGGCGCTTGACCATGCGCAGTTTTTGCACCTGATCGGCTGGATAGCTGCGTTCGCCAAAGGCATCGCGCTGCGGTTGGGGGAAGGCGTAGCGGCGCTCCCAGACGCGCAAGGTTTCCTTGGCCAGCCCGGTGTCGCGCTCGACATCGCTGATGCTGAAGGCAGGAGAGAGTTGCAGGTCAGTATCCATACCAGGGGGCGTGCTCGCATGCCGAAAGATCGTGTCTGGCATTTTACGCCTTCCCTTGCCCCGGACCAAATAGCTGAATCCGATTGGAAATTGCCAGCGTATAAGTTTTTGAACGGATTCGCTGCCTCATTGACATAGCTCAATATTTCACTGACTATCGATGAAGCGCATTTTGTCCAGGACAAAACTCTATACAGGTGCACTCATGAAAATCGCCGTCGTCGGTGCGGGAATTGCAGGACTGTCGTGTGCTTATCGCCTGGCGCAAGCGGGCCAGGATGTCACCCTGTATGAAGCGGGGGCGTATTTTGGCGGCCACAGCCATACGGTGGATGTCACGCTCGACGGCGTCACGCATGGCGTCGACACGGGTTTTCTCGTGTTTAACCACGCCACCTATCCCAACCTGGTGCAGTTGTTCGATGAACTCGGTGTCGAAGCGGCCGACAGCGACATGTCGTTTTCCGTGAAGATGCCCATGGGAGCGTCGCCCGATGCCCGCGTGCTGGAATGGGCGGGCGCCAGCCTCGATACGGTGTTTGCCCAGCGCAGCAACCTGCTGCGCCCCGCCTTCCTGCGCATGTTGCGCGACATCCTGCGTTTCAACGGGCAGGCCAGCGCCATCGCCACGGCCGCCTTGCCCGCGCCGGCCCTGTCGCTGGGGGAATTTCTCGACCTGCACGGCTATGGCGAGGAATTCCGCCACTGGTATCTGCTGCCGATGGCGGCCTGCATCTGGTCGTGCCCGGCGCGCCAGATGCTGGCCTTTCCTCTCGCCACCTTCATCCGCTTCTGCCACAACCACGGTTTGCTGCAGGTCAATGACCGGCCACAGTGGCGCACGGTGCGGGGCGGCTCGCGCGTGTACGTGGAGAAATTGCTGGCGGGCATCCCGCAACAGCGCCTGGCCTGTCCCGTGCTGGCCGTACGGCGCCAGCCGCAGGGCGGCGCGCGCATGATCGAGCTGCACACGGCGGCCGGCGTCGAGCACGCCGACCATGTCGTGCTGGCCTGCCACAGCGATCAGGCGCTGGCCCTGCTGGGCGACCTGCGCGACGAAGAGCGGCAAGTGCTCGCCGCCGTGCGCTACCAGCCCAACCGCGCCGTGCTGCACACGGATGCCTCCTGCCTGCCGCGACGCCGCAAGGCGTGGTCGGCCTGGAATTACCAGGGCCGCGCGGCGCAGGACGGCGAGGCGCCGCAAGTGTGCGTGCATTATTTGCTGAACCAGCTGCAGCCGCTGCCGTTCAGCACCCCCGTCCTCGTGTCGCTCAACCCCCTCGACGAACCGGACCCGGCGGCCATCATCGACGAGTTTTCCTATGCCCACCCCGTGTTCGACGGGGCCGCCATCGCCGCCCAGGCGCGCCTGGCCGGCTTCCAGGGCACGCAGCACACGTGGTTTGCGGGCGCCTGGACGGGCTACGGCTTCCATGAAGACGGCTTGAAGTCGGGCCTGGGCGTGGCCGCCGCGCTGAACGCCATGGCGGCGGCGGAGCACTATCATGCCGCGTGATGCCCACCCGCCCACGGTGCCGCAGCCGCAGCTGTGCCTGGGGCTGGTGCGCCATGCGCGCCTGCGGCCCCGCCCGCACGCCTTCAGCTACGGCATGTTTTACCTGCGCCTGCCCCTGCGCAGCATGGGGCTGCAGGATTTTCCTGCCCGTTTGATCTCGCGCAACCGCGCCAACGTGCTGTCCTTCCGCGACAGCGACCATGGCGACGGCACGACGCCGCTGCTGGCGTGGATCGATGGCCTGCTGCGCCAGCATGGCGTGGACGATGCGGCAGGGGAAATCTGGCTGCAGACCATGCCGCGCATGTTCGGCTATGTCTTCAATCCCGTCAGTTTCTGGTTTTGCCACCGTGCCGACGGGGCGCTGCGCGCCGTGCTCTGCGATGTGCGCAATACCTTTGGCGAGCGCCACCTGTACCTGCTCGACCAGGGCGGCCCCATCGCATATGGCAGCGAATTGCGCGCCAGCAAGATTTTCCACGTCTCGCCATTTTGCAAGGTGGAAGGGCAGTACCGCTTCCGCTTCCTGCGCAACAGCGAACAGGGCGGCGAGCGGCACCTGGCGCGGGTCGATTACGACGACCTGGACGGCCCGCTGCTGCAGACGAGCCTGTCCGGCACGGCGCGGCCCCTGCGCGACGCCGCCATCGCACACGCCCTGCTGCGCTATCCCCTGATGACCCTGGGCGTGATGGCCCGCATCCACTGGCAGGCGCTGCGCCTGTGGCTGCGCCGCGTGCCGTTTTTCAGCAAACCCCTTCCCCCACAAGAAAAGGTGTCCCGATGAGCTCCGATTCCCTGCCGACCGGCCTGCATGCACGCAGCAGCGCGGCTGCTGATCACCCGCAAGCCCACCTGGACGCGCCCGCGTCCGCCCGCGTGATCCTGCGCCTGCTCGACAAACTGCAATGGGGCGCCTTGCGCCTGCGCACGCCCGATGGCAGCGTCCTGCTGTACGGCGATGGCGGCCATCCCGTCACCCTGGACCTGCACAACTGGCGCCTGTGTTCGGCCGTGCTGCGCTCGGGCGACATCGGCTTTGCCGAAACGTTTATCGCGGGCGACTGGCGCACGGATAATTTGCCGGGCTTGATCGAGTTGATGATACGCAACCGCGCGCAAGTCGAGTCTTTGATCTACGGCAACTGGTGGGGCAATCTCGTCTACAAGGTGCGGCATTTGCTCAACCGCAATTCGCGCGCCGGCAGCAGGAAGAATATCCACGCCCATTACGACATCGGCAACGCCTTCTATCAGCTGTGGCTGGACCCGTCGATGACGTATTCCAGCGCCCTGTTTAGCGAAGGCGCCAGCCTGGAGGCGGCGCAGGAGGCGAAATACCGCCGCATCGCGGACCAGCTGCGGCTGCCGCCGGGCGCCCGCGTGCTGGAAATCGGCTGCGGCTGGGGCGGCTTTGCAGAAACGGCGGCGCGCAGCTACGGCGCCCACGTGACGGGTCTGACCCTGTCCACCGAGCAACTGGCGTATGCGCGCCAGCGCCTGCAGGCGGCGGGGCTGGCAGCCCAGGCCGACCTGCAGCTGTGCGATTACCGCGACAGCGCCGGCCAGTACGATGCCATCGCCTCGATCGAAATGTTCGAGGCCGTGGGTCAAAGCTACTGGCCCGGCTATTTCGAATGCGTGGCGCGCAACCTGAAGCAGGGCGGCCGCGCCTGCATCCAGACCATCGTCATCGCCGACGAGCTGTTCGAGCGCTACAGCAAGAGCACGGATTTTATTCAACAGTACATCTTCCCGGGCGGCATGTTGCCATCGCCTGCCGAATTTCGCCGCGCCGCCGAAGCCCAGGGCCTGCGCGTGGAAGACGCCTTCAGCTTCGGCCTCGATTACGCGGAAACCCTGCGCCAGTGGCGCGCCAGTTTCCTGGCCCAGCGCGTGGCGCTGGAAAAGCAGGGCTTCGACGGGTGTTTCCTGCTGACCTGGGAGTTTTACCTGGCGTACTGCGAGGCCGCCTTCCAGGCGCACAACACGGATGTGATGCAATTTACCCTGATCAAGGAGTGACCATGCGCCAGCTGCTAGCCGCCGCCGTCCTGTCGTTGACCGCGCTCGCCGCCCTGGCCGCCCCGCCGGCCTTTGTCACGGCGGACGTGCCCGAAGCCCGCCTGGCGGGCGAAGGCGAGTACACCTGGTTCGGCATGCGTATTTATCAGGCGCAATTGTGGGTGGGACCGCAAGGCTACCAGGGCGCGGCGTCGGCAACGGCGCCCTTCGTGCTGGAATTGCGCTATGCGCGCGCGCTCGACGGCAGGAAGATCGCCGAAGCGAGCTACGAGCAGATGCAAAAGCTGGGCGTGGGCACGCCGCCGCAGCGCCTGGCCTGGCTCGATACCATGCAGCGCATCTTTCCCGACGTCCGGCAAGGGCAGCGCATCGCGGGCGCCTACCGGGCCGGCATCGCGCCCGGCGTGCGTTTTTATCTCGACGGCAACGTCCTGGCCGACGTGCCCGACGGCGAGTTCGCGCGCGCCTTCTTCGCCATCTGGCTGTCGCCCGAGTCGACGGCGCCGAAGCTGCGCACGGCGCTGCTGCAGGGTGCGGCGCCGCTGCCATGAATGCCGGCGCCAGCGCCTTGACCTTGCCGGCCTTGTTCCGCTACGGCCTGTTCGGCCTGCCGTTGGCCATGCTGGCGCTCCCCATCTATATATATGTGGCGCCGTTCTATGCGCAGCGCAGCAGCCTGGGCCTGGCGCAGATCGGTGCCGTGCTGCTGGCGGCCCGCATCGCCGCCGCCTTCATCGACCCGGCCCTGGGCGCGTGGATGGCGCGCGGCGCTGGCGCCTATGCCGCCTGCATCGGCGCATCGCTGCCCTTGCTGTTGCTGGGCTTTGGCGCCCTGTTTCATCCGCCCGTCCTGTCCGAGGCCGCCACCCTGGCGTGGTTCCTGGCCGCCTTGCTGCTCGTCTACACCGCCTACGGCCTGGCCAGCATCGCCCACCAGAGCTGGGGCGCCGCGCTCACCCAGGCGCGGGGGCTGCGCGCCCGCGTGACGGCCGTGCGCGAGGCGTGCGGCCTGGCGGGCGTGATCCTGGCGGCGGGCCTGACATCGCTGCTGGGCTATGAAGGCTTGTCGCTGGCCTTTGCCGTCTGCCTGTCGATGACGGGGGCGCTGCTGCTGGCGCGCGCCCCGCGTCCGGCCGCGCATGGCGCCGCCCGGGCGCATGCCCCGGGCGGCTGGCGCGTGCCGTTTCGCCAGCGCCCGTTCCGCTGGCTGTTTGCCGTGCTGCTCGTCAATGGCGTGGCGGCTGCCATACCGGCCACCCTGTTCCTGTTCTTTGCCACGGATTACTTGCAATTGGGACACTACGCGGGGCCGTTCCTGATCCTGTATTTCTGTGCGGCGGCCGCCTCCATGCCCGCGTGGGTGGCCCTGGCGCGCCGCTTTGGCGAGGCGCGCGCCTGGGGTGGCGCCATGCTGCTGGCCGCCTGCGTGTTCGTCTGGGCGTATGGCCTCGGCGCAGGGGCCGCCGGCGGGTTTGCGGCCATCTGCCTGCTGTCGGGCCTGGCGCTGGGCGCCGACCTGGCCTTGCCGCCCGCGCTGCTGGCGGGCCTGATCGGCGCGGCCGGCCATGCGGGCCGTCACGAGGCGGCGTATTTCGGCTGGTGGAACTGGGGCGTGCAGATGAGCCTGGCATTCGCGGCCGGCCTCGCCTTGCCCTGGCTGGCCTGGCTCGGCTATGTGCCGGGCAGCAGCCAGGGCTTGCCGGCCCTGTCCGCCGCCTACGCCCTGCTGCCGTGCGCCCTGAAACTGCTGGCGGCCCTGCTGCTGTGGCGCGCCCCCCTGCAACATATATATAGCGCTCACCGGGAGAAGCACGCATGCGCCTCATGACTTTTTCTCCACGCGGCATGGCCGCCGCGCTCCTGGTGCTGGCGCTGGCCGCCTGCACCACGCCGCCCACGCCAGCCACGTACGCGCAGGAAACACCGATACTCGACGTGCAGCAGTACTTCAATGGCACGCTGGACGCGCACGGCATCTTCCAGGACCGCGCCGGCAAGGTCGTGAAACGTTTTACCGTTGTCATGCACGCCAGCTGGCAGGGCGACACGGGCACCCTGGACGAGGATTTCACCTACTCGGACGGCAGCCGGCAACGGCGCGTGTGGACCTTGCGCAAGACGGCGCCCGGGCGTTTCACCGGCACGGCGCCCGACGTGATCGGGGTAGCCGTCGGCGAGGCGGCGGGCAATGCCTTGCGCTGGCAGTATGTGCTGGCGCTGCCCGTCGATGGCACGGTCTACCACGTCGATTTCGAAGACTGGATGTTCCTGATGGATGATAAGGTCATGCTCAACCGCGCCGCCATGAGCAAGTTCGGCGTCAGCCTGGGTGCCGTAACCCTGTCGTTCAGCAAGCGCGCGCAGGTGGCGCCATGAACCGCAAGATCAGCAGCTGGGCCGGCAGGCGCGTGTGGATCATCGGCGCGTCCAGCGGCATCGGCGCCGCCTGCGCCACCTTGCTGCTGCAGCAGGGCGCCAGCGTGGCCTTGTCTGCCCGCCACCGCGCCAGCCTGGAGCGGCTGTGCGAAGGGCAGCCGTTGGCGCTGGCCTTGCCGCTCGACATCACCCAGCATGCGCAGGTGCGGGCCGCGTGCGGGGAGCTGGCGCGGCAGTGGCCGCATATCGACCTGATCCTCGTCGTGGCCGGCGGCTACCAGGCCATGCGCGCCGACGCTTTCGACCTGGAAGGGGCGCAGGGCTTGCTGGCCCTGAACGTCGGCGGCGTCTTCAACTGCCTGGAGCAGGCGCTGCCATGGCTGCTGCGCCAGGGCAGCGGCGGCATCGGCATCGTCGCCTCGGTGGCCGGCTATGGCGGCTTGCCGAAGGCGCTCGCGTATGGCGCCAGCAAGGCGGCGCTGATCAACCTGACGGAGTCGCTGTACCTGGACCTGCATCCACGCGGGATTGATGTGTATCAAATCAACCCGGGATTTGTCGACACGCCGCTCACGGCCGGCAACGATTTCACCATGCCGGCCCTGATGACGGCACAGGACGCGGCTGCGGCCATGCTCGACGGCATCGAGCGGGGGCAGTTTCACATCCACTTTCCCCGGCGCTTTACGAATTTCCTGCGGCTGGCGCGGCTCTTGCCGTACCGCGTCTATTTCTGGCTGATCCGCAAGGTGACGGGACTATGAAGGGAGCAAGCGGCATGCCGCAGATGACGGACGTGGAATGCGCGCTGGCGCGCCTGGTGGCATTCTATGAGCACCTGAGCCTGGAGAGCCTGGCCCAGCTGGGGGCCGTGTACGCGCCGGACGCCCGCTTCAAGGACCCGTTCAACGAGGTGCAGGGCCATGCCGCCATCCTGGCCATCTTCGAGCACATGTTCGTGCAAGTCGATGCGCCCCGTTTCATTGTGCTCGACAGGATGGCGCAGGGCGGGCAGGCCTTCCTGACGTGGGAGTTTCGTTTCCGCATGAAGCGACGGGTGGCTGGCGAACAATGCATCCGTGGCGCCACGCACGTGCGCTTCGATGCGCAGGGCAGGGTGGCCGAGCACCGCGATTACTGGGATGTGGCCGAGGAATTGTATGAAAAGCTGCCGCTGCTGGGCGGTTTCATGCGCCTGCTCAAGCGCGCAGGGCGCCGCTAGCGCCCGTATTACATGCTTTTAAGCAAAAAATGAGCAAAAGAAAAAGAAAAGATTGAGGAATTGACCAAGGATAAACTTGATTTTGATCAATATGTCGTTTTTTTGACACAAATATATCCACATATTGAGAAAACAACATTGTAAGAAATTGTTTCAATTGATGCGGAATTTGCAAGCAAGAGTCGTCCCCGGCAGTGCCGAACCGGGGCCGGCAAACGACAGCAAAAAGCATGGAAAACATTTCTATGTGAGCAATTTAAATTACCGATGAGTCAGTAATTCCATTGTTACTCTGGCCATTTTCCTGCCGCCGCCAACGACCTCGAAATGCGGCCCTACGCCCCTGAATAATGCGGCAACGCACCAAAACAGGGCGCGGAATATCCCGTTTTTGGGCGCTGCGCAGCAAACATCGGCGATGCGGTGTATGCTTCGTCCCGTTTATCCATTATCACCTTACAAACTGTGCGCTTTGTCGCGTAAGTCGTGAACGGTGAATGATGGGTGAAGCATGTTGATGTTTTAATCATGCGCCTGATACTGTTGCACTAATACAACGGGTGCCCACAAGGCATGCGCTATGATGGAATGGTCAATCAGGCCAATGCATTGGTTGGCAAGGGGCACTGGCTCTGTCGCGTAGTACGGTTGGCGATGGTCGGGATGCCTGAAAAAGCCCTCGGCCTGGTACCGGAAGTAACATGTTGGAACTTGATGGAATGTGAAACGGTCGTTATAGTGCCGCTTCCGGTGCCCTTTGAGCACCGAACCGGCGCACGAAAATACGGTCGTCATGCAGCCTTCAAGCTTATCGGTGCAATAGCGTGCCGATACCGATATGACTGTTCCCCTGACCGGAACAGCAATGTGGCAGGTGGAGACCTTGCCCTCACTCATAAAAAGCGCTCTGTTAGAGCGCAGCTCGAGATGCATAGGCTGTATTACTTTTTGCTTCAAAAATTAAAGGAAATTGCAATGAAAAAAACTCTGATCACCCTGGCAGTCCTGGCAGCAGCCACTGGCGTAGCCCAAGCTCAATCGAGCGTTGTTATCTACGGTACCGTTGACGCTGGTTTCGTCAGCGAGCGCGGCGGTGTTAACGGCAACGTCAACAAACTGGACAGCGGCATTGCTTCGGCATCGCGTCTGGGCTTCAAAGGCACCGAAGATCTGGGCAGCGGCCTGTCGGCTCTGTTCGTTCTGGAATCGGGCTTCAGCGTTGACAACGGTCAGCAAGACGTTTCGGGCACCTTGTTCAACCGTCAAGCTTACGTTGGTCTGAGCAGCAAAACGACCGGTACCCTGACCCTGGGTCGTCAATACACCCCTTGGTACAACACCCTGTCGAAAGTTGCTGATCCATTCGCAGCTGGCTACGCTGGTTCCGCTAAGAACTTGTTCCCATCGAACACCCGCACCAGCAACACCGTGCTGTACACCTCGCCAAACTTCAACGGCTTTGACGCTGACGTGGCTTACACCTTCGGCGAAAACGCTGATTCGAACAAAATCGGCCGCAAAATCGGCGCGTCGGCTGGCTACTCGAACGGTCCTCTGAACGCACGTCTGGCTTACAACAACACCAGCAACGACACCGCGACCATCGAACAAGGTAGCGGCAGCAACTGGTTGGCTGCAGCTAACTACGACTTCGCAGTTGCTAAAGGCTACATCGCTTACGGCGTGAACAAAGGCAACAACAGTGCTAACCGTAACAACGGCACCGTCAACGCCTTCAACTACACCTCGGCAGCTGCTAGCACCGACAGCAACAACATCCTGGTTGGCGCAACCGTACCTGTCGGCCCAGCTGGCACCGTAATGGCTTCGTTCATCCGCACGAACGACAAGACTTCGGCTAACGCTGATGCTGATCAATGGGCACTGGGTTACTCCTACGCTCTGTCGAAGCGCACGAGCACCTACGCTTCGTACGCCAAGATCAAGAACAAAAACTTCGCTGGCTACACTGTTGGCAACAACAGCAACGTCGGTACGGGCGACAAAGCCTTCAACGTTGGCGTTCGTCACTCGTTCTAATATTCGCGCAAGCGAAGCTTAGTACCGCTGCAGGCATCCCTCCGGGGATGTCTTAAAGCAAAGAAACGCGTCTCCAGGCTAGTCCTGGCGGCGCGTTTTTGCATGGGCGCGCCAGTTATAATGTTGCCGTTACTAAAGTAAAGGAATGCCATGAATTCATTGAAATCGCCGCGCCTGGCCGCCATGCTGGCCGCGCTGCTGCTCGCCGGCGCCACGGGTGGCGCCATTGCCGCCGCCAAGGGCAAGAAGCCTGCCGGCCTGGAGCGCTATGGCGTGGCCGTGTACTCGGACCTGTGCCTGCAGAAGGACAGCGGCGAGATCGGCGGCCAGCGCGTGACCCTGCATCGCTTTGCCGAGGCCGATTCCGTCATCTATGAATTCACGGCCGGCGCCCTGAGCTGGCCCATCGTGGCCAACGACGTCAACCTGGATGCGGCCACGGGCGCCTTCGACTTCACCATCGCCGGCGCCGACAACGAAGAGCGCACCATCGTCGGCAAGTTTTCCAAGGATGGGCAGACCCTGACCCTGGAAGGCGATTACTGCGGCGGCAATGTGCGCATGCCCATGAAACTGAGCCGCGTGCGTGACTTTGGCCGCCCCTTGAAGACGTGCACCCCATGTCCGCCCATGCCCGAGGCGCCCGCGCCGCTGCCTGCGCAGGACGGCGCGGAGACGCCCGCCGCGTAGTCAATGTTGTTGTCGTGATATGAAAAAGGCCCGGTATCGACCGGGCCTTTGTATTTTCTCGCCTTGACGCGGGATTACTTTGCCGCCTGCGCTTTTTCCGCCGTCGCGCGGATGGTGGCCAGCGTCGCGTTCGGCGTGATCAGGTTGCCGTCATAGCGCAGCTCGATCAAGGCCGGCAAGTTGTGCGTTTTCGCGTGCGCCAGGGCGCGCTGCAGGGCAGGAGCGAACTCTTGCGTCGCATTCACCACTTCGCCATGGGCGCCATACGCTTGCGCCAGCGCCGCAAAGTCCGGGTTGTGCAGGGTCGTTCCCGACACGCGGCCCGGGTAGTCGCGCTCCTGGTGCATGCGGATGGTGCCGAACATCTGGTTATTGAAGACGATGATGACCACGCCCGCCTGGTATTGCACGGCCGTGGCCAGCTCCTGGCCATTCATCATGTATTCGCCGTCGCCGGCAAAGGTGATCACGGTGCGCTCCGGGTGCACGATCTTCGCCGCCACGCCGGACGGCACGCCGTAGCCCATGGCGCCATTCGTCGGCGCCAGCTGCGTGCGCATGCCGCCGTAGCGGTAGAAGCGGTGCGCCCACGAGGCGTAGTTGCCGGCGCCGTTCGTCAGGATGGTGTCAGGCGGTACCTGCGCCATGATGTCCTGCGTCACCTGCCACAGGTCCAGCGGCGCCTCGCCATCCTGGAAGATGGGCGGCTGCCCCTGGTAGGCGGCCAGCTCGGCCTTGGCGGCGGCCGGCGTGTGTTTCCATGCGGAAGCGTCGACGGGAGCCATGGCGGCCAGCAGCGCGCACGCCTGCGGCATGCCGCTGTTGATCATCAGCTCGGCCTGGTAGACGCTGCCCAGCTCCTCGGCATCCGTGTGGATGTGCACGAGGCGCTGGCGCGGCACGGGCGACTCGAACAGGGTGTAGCCGCCCGTCGTCATTTCGCCCAGGCGCGGACCGATGGCGATGACCAGGTCGGCCTCCTTGACGCGCGCGGCCAGTTTCGGGTTGATGCCGATGCCGACATCGCCGATGTAGTTCGGGTGGGCATTGTCGAGCAAGTCCTGGAAGCGGAAGGCGCAGGCGACGGGCAAGTGGTTGCTTTCCGCGAACTGCTGCAGGTGGGCGCATGCCTGCGGCGTCCAGGTGGTGCCGCCGAGCAACACCAGCGGCTGCTTCGCGGCCGCCAGCATGGCGCGCAGCTGCTGCAGCTGCGCGTCCGATGGCGCCGCCTGCACGGGCCGGTAGGCGCGCGTGTCGGCCACCGTGGCCAGCGAGATGAGCATGTCTTCCGGCAGGGCCAGCACGACGGGGCCGGGGCGGCCGCTGGTGGCCACCTGGAAGGCGCGCGCCAGGTATTCGGGGATGCGCTCGGCGCGGTCGATCTGCGCCACCCACTTGGCCATCTGGCCGTACATGCGGCGGTAGTCGATTTCCTGGAACGCTTCGCGGTCGACGAAATCATTGCCCACCTGGCCGATGAACAAAATCATCGGCGTGGAATCCTGGTAGGCCGTGTGCACGCCGATCGAGGCGTTGGTGGCGCCCGGTCCCCGCGTGACGAAGCAGATGCCCGGCTTGCCGGTCAGCTTGCCGTAGGCTTCGGCCATGAAGGCGGCGCCGCCCTCCTGGCGGTTGATGATGAAGCGGATGCCCGAGTCGTGCAGGGCGTCGAGCACGTCGAGGTAGCTTTCGCCAGGCACGCCAAAGGCGGTGTCGACACCGTGGATCTGCAGGGCATCGACCAGGATCTGGCCGCCGGTACGGGGTTGTTGCGTCATGTTCGGCTCTTTATGTTCTAGTTGAATGGCAAAGAAAAATCGGGCAAACGGAGCGCATGCGCCGCATCGGGATGCGCGCAGCTTGCGTCATTCTATGTGAGCCGATTTGGCCCGGCTTTTGAAATGGCGACACCGAATTACACAATCCCCCGGGCGGGGGGCGGCGAGGGCGTCCGGCACCCGGCACCGCGCCCGCACGGGCCTTTTGCAGAAACATACTGCGGCGCGGTACAATGGCGGGTGAAGCAGGCCAGACAGTCGCTGGCCGGCGCAGCAATGCGCTGGCGGGAGGAAGGTCCGGACTCCATAGAGCGGGGTGACGGTTAACGGCCGTCCGCTGAAAGCCGACCCGGCGTACTTGTATGTCGGGGGAGTATAAGGCGAGGAATAGGGCCACAGAGACGAGCGTATTAAGTTACGGTGAAACGCGGTAACCTCCACCTGGTGCAATTTCAAATAGGCACGCGATGATGCTGCTCGCGGAGCGTGCGGGTAGAAAGCTTGAGCGCCCGAGTAATCTGGCGCCTAGAGGAATGACTGTCATAGCGCCGACCGCAAGGAAGGCGCCGTAACAAAATCCGGCCTACCGGCCTGCTTCACTTGAATTCTAGGCTTCCCGGCTTGCCGGGGAGCGTACCGGCCGCGGCGCTTTCCTGCTGCGCACCGTCCCAAAGCCCCCGCAAAGGGGCTTTTTTTGTTTCTAAAAATATAGCGTTTAAGATAAAGTTGTATATACAACTAAAAATGAACAATTGGTTAAAGTTTCTTGATTCCAATTAATTGCTGCAATGCAAAAAAAATTTTCGCTGGCGATGCCAGGCCCGGAAAATGGCGGCAGCGGCTGCCATCCGCGGTAATTTTTTGCCGAAAACCAAGTGTTTCTTGGGTGTAAATTGCCGTTGTGCTCGCACGACGAAACTATTGTCGTGTGTCAACTAACTGTAAAAAATTCAATTTTTCGATTTCGTCTTTTTCGATGTTTACGGTAGGAAAACACATGTGTGCAGATGAGGTACCACATTCACTATGTTCCATAAGTATCTAATTTATCGATATATTTTTATTTGAGACTCCTTCAACGATATGCGCTAAGTCCTTAATTTCATTAATAAAATTCCTGTTTTGCCAATCGGAAACCGCTTGACCACTATCTTTGCTTACTCTAAAGTGGGCAACTGTGTGAAAAAGTGTATTTTTGTGGGAAATTTCCCCATATCGGCGTGATGCCAAGGCATCGCAACCCAAGCTCAAAAAGGTCTTCCGTGTTTCAAGGCGCGTCCGCAATCAATCTCGATGCCAAAGGCAGGATGTCTATCCCTGCCAAGCACCGTGACGCGCTGGCGATTCAATGCGAAGGCCGCTTGACCCTGACCAAACACCCTGACGGCTGCCTGCTGTTTTTCCCCCGCCCCGTGTGGGAAAGCCACCGCCAGCAAATCGCCACCTGGCCCATGTCGGCGCGCGCCTGGCAGCGCATCTTCCTCGGCAACGCCGTTGACGTGGAACTCGACTCGGCCGGCCGCGTGCTGATCTCGCCCGAATTGCGCAACGCCGTGGGGCTGTCGCGCGAAGTGATGATGATCGGCATGGGCAGCCACTTTGAAATATGGGATGCCGCCAAACTGGCCGAACAAGAACAGCAGGCGATCGATGCCGGCACTCCCGATGTACTTTCCAATTTTTCTTTCTAAGGCTCCGTAATGACACTACTCACGGTGCCGGAATTTCAGCATCGCACGGTGCTGCTTGATGAAGCGGTCGATGCGCTCGACCTGTCGGGCGACCGCGCGCATGGCATTTACGTCGACGGCACGTTTGGCCGCGGCGGGCATAGCCGTCTGATCCTGTCGCGCCTGGCGTCCGATGCGCGCCTGATCGGTTTCGACAAGGACTTGCAGGCCATCGCCACGGCCGAACAGATCGGCGACCCCCGTTTTGAAATTGTCCATGACAGCTTTGCCACCATGACGGCCAGCCTGGCCGACCGCGGCGTGCAGCAGGTGGACGGCATCTTGCTCGACCTGGGCATCTCGTCGCCGCAAGTCGACGACGCGGCGCGCGGTTTCAGCTTCCGCAACGACGGACCGCTGGACATGCGCATGGATACGACGCGCGGCATCTCCGCGGCCGAATGGCTGGCGGTGGAAACCGAGCAGAATTTAGAGAAAGTGATACGCGATTATGGGGAAGAACGGTTTGCTTTTCAGATTGCAAAGGCGATTGTTGCTGGCCGGGCAGTCCAGCCAATTTCAAGCACACGACAGCTTGCCGGCATCGTGGCAGGCGCCGTCAAGACCCGCGAGAAGGGTAAGGACCCCGCTACCCGCACCTTTCAGGCCATACGCATTTTCATTAACAAAGAGCTCGAGGATCTCGAGATCGGCCTGAACCAGGCGTACGCCTGCCTGGCGCCCGGCGCGCGCATGGCCGTGATCAGCTTCCACTCGCTGGAAGACCGCATGGTCAAGCGCTTCTTCGCCTCGAAGGCGAACGTGGAGCAGCCTGACCGCCGTCTGCCGATCCGCGCCGTCGACTTGCCGCAGCCGGAAATGAAGCTGATTGCGAAGATGAAGCCGTCCGATGCCGAGATCGAGGCGAACCCGCGCTCGCGTTCGGCCGTGATGCGCGTGGCGCAGCGTCTGCCGCTGGCTGCCCCTGCATATGGCGGCGCCCGATGACTGGCAAGCTGTGTGTCGTGCTGTCGGCCCTGCTGGTGTGCTGCGGCCTGTCGCTGGTGAACGCGCAGTACCAGTCGCGCCACCTGCTGATCGACCTGGAACGCGCACAGGCGCTGTCGCGCCAGCTCGACATCGACTGGGCGCAGCTGCAGTTGGACCAGTCGACCCTGGGCAAGCATGAACGCATCGAAGCCATCGCACGGCGTGACCTGAGCATGACGCCGCTGACGGCGGCACGTACGCAATACCTGACGGAGGGTGAATAATGAAGTTGGGCGGTAACAGCAACGGCCGGGTGGCAGCATCGAAAGGCGTGCCATTCTCGAAGAACCCCGTACTGGCGGTGCGTCTGCCCGTCTGGCGTTCGCGCGTCGTGCTGTTCCTGCTGTTCTTCGCCTTCGCCGGCCTGGGCGCGCGCGCCCTGTGGCTGCAGGGCGTGTCGACGCAGTTCCTGCAAAAGCAGGGCAAGGCGCGCTATGAGCGCACCCTGGAATTGCCGGCCACGCGCGGCAAGATCACCGACCGCAATGGCCAGGTGCTGGCCTCGTCCGTGCCCGTGAAAGCCATCTGGGCGATTCCGGACGACGTGCTGCAGGCGCCGCCCGAGAAAATCAATGCGCTGGCGGGCCTGCTGGAAATGAACGTCAACGAATTGCGCAAGAAGCTCGATTCGGACCGCAGCTTTGTTTACCTGAAGCGCCAGGTCGAGATGGACGTGGCCGACAAGATTTCCAAACTGGGCATCGACGGCATCGACGAGCGCAAGGAATACAAGCGCTTTTATCCACAGGGCGAAGTGATGACCCACGTGGTGGGCTTTACCAACGTGGAAGACGTGGGCCAGGAAAGCATGGAGCTGGCGCAGCAGAAAACCCTCGTCGGCACCACCGGCAGCCGCCGCGTGATCAAGGACCGCCTGGGCCACATCGTCGAAGACATCGGCTTCATCCACGAACCGCATGACGGCAAGGACCTGACCCTGTCCGTCGACAGCAAGATCCAGTACATCGCCTTCACGCAGCTGAAGGAAGCGGTGGAAAAATTCAATGCCAAGGCCGGCGGCGCCGTCGTGCTCGACGTGCACACGGGCGAAGTGCTGGCCCTGGCCAACTACCCCAGCTACGACCCGAACGACCGCCGCAAGCTCACGGGCCAGCAGCTGCGCAACCGCGTCATGACCGATACCTTCGAACCCGGCTCCACGCTGAAACCGATCACCGTCTCGCTGGCGCTCGACACGGGCCGGGTCAAGCCGACCACCCTGATCGACACGGGACCGGGCCGCTACACCATCGCCGACCGCACGATCACCGACACCAAGCCGCACGGCGTCATCAATGTCTCCGAGATCATCGAAATGTCGTCGAACATCGGCACCTCGAAAATCGCGCTGGGCATGCCGTCGCAGGAAATGTGGGAAATGTTTACCAAGGTGGGCTTCGGCCAGCAGCCGAAATGGGGCTTCCCCGGCGCCGTGGCCGGCCGTGTGCGTCCGTATAAATCGTGGCGCCCGGTGGAGCAGGCGACCATGAGCTACGGTAACGGCATTTCCGTCTCGCTGATCCAGCTGGCGCGCTCGTACATGATGTTCGCGCGCGATGGCGACACGATTCCACTGTCGTTCCAGAAGGTCACGGAACTGCCCGTGGGCCAGCAGGTGATCAAGCCCAAGACGGCCGCCGAAATGCGCGCCATGCTGGAACTGGTGGTCTCCGGCGCGCACGGCTCGGCCAAGCGCGCCCAGGTCGCCGGCTACCGCGTGGGCGGCAAGACGGGTACCGCCTACAAGGTTGAAAACGGCCGCTACGCGATGCCGCGCAAATACATCGGCTCTTTCGTGGGCATGGTGCCGATGTCGGCGCCGCGCTTCATCATTGCCGTGATGATCGATGAACCGACCGGCCCGGCCCACTATGGTGGCCAGGTTGCCGCTCCCGCTTTCGCGGCGATTGCGACCAACGCGCTGCGCGCGATGAACGTACCGCCCGACTCCTCCGTTACAGAAATCGTGGTCCCGGCCAATGCCGGCCCGGAGGCCATGTGAAGTCACTCATGACCATACAAGACATCAGTTTGTGGATCAAAGCGGCTGCCCCGTCCGGGCAGCTGACGTCCGATTCGCGCCGCGTGCAGCGCGGCGACGTGTTTTTCGCCTATGCGGGCGCCACCCATTTCATCGCCGCGGCCATCGAGCAGGGCGCCGCTGCCATCGTGTTCGACGATACCGGCTTTTCCTGGGACGCGGCCTGGAACGTGCCGCACCTGGCCGTCGCCGAGCTGAAACGCCTGGCCGGCCCTGTCGCCCACGCGTTCTACGGCATGCCGGACAGCGCCATGTTCAGCGCCGGCGTGACGGGCACCAACGGCAAGACCTCGTGCGCCCTGTGGCTGGCGCAGGCGCTGGCGCGCCTCGGTGTCACTTCCTCCGTGATCGGCACGCTGGGCGTGGGCCTGTGCCGGCCACGCGGCGGAATCGACTTTGACGTCACTGGCTACACCACGCCCGATGCCGTGCTGCTGGCGCGCAAACTGGCCGCCATGCGCGATGCCGGCGCGCAGGCCGTCGCCATCGAAGTGTCGTCGATCGGCCTGGACCAGGAACGCGCGGCAGGCATGCATTTCGACGTCGCCATGTTTACCAACCTGACGCGCGACCATCTCGATTATCACGGCGACATGGCTGCCTATGAGGCGGCCAAGGTCAAGCTGTTCGACTGGCCCGGCTTGAAAACGGCCGTCATCAACCTGGACGACGCCATGGGCCTGCGCCTGGCGCGCCACGTGGACGGCAAGCTGGCCGGCGAGTATCCCGTCATCGGCTACACCTTGCAGGATGCGGCGGCCTTGCCGGACCTGCCCGGCGTGCTGATGTTGCGCGCCAGCCAGTTCCGCAGCCGCAATGCCGGCACCGACTTCCACCTTGAGTGCCCGCTCGGCGTGGCGCTGGTCAAGACGCAGCTGGTGGGCCACTTCAATATCAGCAATGCGCTGGCCGTACTGGGCGCCTTGCTGGCGCACGGCACCGGCCTGCGCGCCGCCATCGACGGCATCGAATCGCTGCAGCCGGCCCCGGGCCGCATGCAGCAGGTCGGCGGCCAGGAAGCGCCGATGGTCGTCATCGACTACGCGCATACGCCGGACGCGCTGGAAAAGACCCTGAGCGCCTTGCGCCAGGTGGCGCAGGAGCGGGGCGGCGACTTGTGGTGCGTGTTCGGCTGCGGCGGCGACCGCGATCCGGGCAAGCGCCCGCAGATGGGCGCCATCGCGCAGCTGGCCGATCACGTGCTGGTCACCAGCGACAATCCGCGCAGCGAGGATCCGCACGCCATCATCGCGCAGATCGTCGCCGGCATGCGTGCCGACGGCCCGCAGCCGCAGGCCATCGAAGACCGCGCCGCGGCCATCCTGTCGGCCATCAAGCACGCTGCCAAGCCGGACGTGATCCTGTTGGCGGGCAAGGGCCATGAGCCATACCAGGAAATCAAGGGCAAGAAACTGCCGTTCTCGGATGCCGACCATGCGCAGCTGGCCCTGTCCGCGCGCCTGACGATGATGAGGACGAATTGATGGATCGCCTCATGCACGCAACCCTGACGGAACTGATGCCATCGCTGCACGGCGCGCAGCGGACGGGCGACGCCAGTTTTTCCGGCGTATCCACGGACAGCCGCAGCGCCCAAGCCGGTTCGCTGTTCGTCGCCCTGCGCGGCGAGAGCTTCGACGCCCATGACTTCCTCGGCCAGGTGGCCGCCAGCGGCGTCGCCGCCGTGGTGGTCGAGCGCCTGCCTGCCGGCTGGGACAGCGCCAAGGTACCGGCCATCGTGGTGCCCGATAGCCTGGTGGCGCTGGGCCGCATTGCCCATTACTGGCGTAGCCGTTTCAGCCTGCCCGTCATTGGCGTCACCGGCAGCAACGGCAAGACCACCGTCAAGGAGATGATTTCGTCCATCCTGGCAGCGGCCTTTGGCGACGAGGAACGGCTGGCCACGCGCGGCAACCTGAATAATGAAATCGGCGTGCCCCTGACCCTGTTCCGCCTGCACGGGGAACACAAGGCGGCTGTCATCGAGATGGGCATGAACCATCCGGGAGAAATTGCGCGCCTGGCGGCGATTGCCGCACCGACGCTGGCGATGGTCAACAACGCGCAGCGCGAACACCAGGAATTCATGCATACGGTGGAAGCTGTAGCGCGCGAGAACGGCGCCGCGCTGGCTGCCCTGGGAGACGATGGCGTGGCTGTCTTCCCGCACGGCGACGAATTCACGCCCCTGTGGCGCGAACTGGCCGGCGCGCGCACCGTCATCACCTTCGGCTTGTCGAAAGAGGCGGACGTGAGCTGCACGCACCGCGCGGCCGAGGATTTTGGCAGCGACATGTTCGTCAGCGTGCGCGCGCAGGACGGCGGCTTGCGCCAGTTCTTCGTCGGCTTGCAGGCGGCGGGAGAACACAATGTGCGCAATGCGCTGGCAGCGGTGGCATGCACCGTGGGCGCCGGCATCGCCATCGAGCATGTCAAGCAGGGCCTGGAAGCGTTTGCTCCCGTGAATGGCCGCCTGCAGAAAAAGCGCGCCGCCAATGGCGCCACCATCATCGACGACACGTATAACGCCAATCCGGACTCGGCGCGCGCGGCCATCGACGTGCTGGCGCAAGCGGCCGCGCCGCGCATCCTGGTGCTGGGCGAGATGGGTGAAGTCGGTACGCAGGGACAGCAGTTCCACGAAGAGATCGGCGCCTACGCCGCCGCCAAAGGCATTGAATACGTGCTGGCGACGGGCGGCCTGGCGCGCCATCTGGTCAATCCGGCGCAGGCTGCCGCGAGCCAGGAATCAGGCACGGTCGTGGAGTATTTCGAACAGTTCGACGGTTTGCTGGCGGCGCTCGATGCGCGTTTGTCCGGCCGTTCGGATGCAACAGTATTAATCAAGGGCTCCCGCTTCATGAAAATGGAACGGGCCGTGCAGCATTTGATTGGTTCAAACAACAAAAACAAGGAAGCTCACTAATCATGCTGCTCTGGCTCGCTCATTATTTCCAGGACGACATTGGCCCACTGCGGGTCTTTAACTTCATCACTTTCCGCGCCGTCTTCGCCACGTTGACGGCGATTCTGATCGGCCTGTGCGCCGGTCCCGCCGTGATCCGCATGCTCACGCGCATGAAGGTCGGCCAGGCCGTGCGCACGGACGGTCCGCAAACGCACCTGAAAAAACACGGCACCCCCACCATGGGCGGCGTGCTGATCCTGATCGCCATCGGCATTTCCACCTTGCTGTGGGCCGACCTGTCGAACCGCTTCATCTGGCCCGTGCTGATCGTCACGCTGGGCTTTGGCGCAGTCGGCTGGGCCGATGACTACCGCAAGGTGGTGCACCAGGACCCGGAAGGCATGCGTTCGCGCGAAAAATACTTCTGGCAGTCGCTGATCGGCATCGTCGCCGCCTTCTACCTGGCGTTCTCCGTCTCCGTGTCGGAACCGGACGCCGGCCACGTGTGGAACCTGATCTACGCCTGGGTGCAGTCGGGCTTTGCCATGAATCTGCCGCCGAAGGCCGACCTGATCGTCCCGTTCTTCAAGACCATCAGCTATCCGCTGGGCGTATGGGGCTTCATCGCGCTGACCTACTGCGTTATCGTCGGCACCAGCAACGCCGTCAACTTCACGGATGGCCTGGACGGCCTGGCCATCATGCCGACCGTGATGGTGGGCACGGCCCTGGGCCTGTTCGCCTACCTGACGGGCAACGCCACGTATGCGCGCTACCTGTTCATCCCGCACATTCCGGGCGCCGGCGAGCTGGTGATCTTCTGCGGCGCGCTGGCCGGTTCCGGCCTGGCCTTCCTCTGGTATAACACGCATCCCGCCAAGGTCTTCATGGGCGACGTGGGCGCGCTGGCACTGGGCGGCGCACTGGGCACCATCGCCGTCATCGTGCGCCAGGAAATCGTCCTGTTCATCATGGGCGGCATCTTCGTCGTCGAAACGCTGTCCGTGATCATCCAGGTCGTCTGGTTCAAATACACCAAGAAACGCTATGGTGCAGGCCGCCGCGTCTTCCTGATGGCGCCACTGCATCACCATTTTGAACAAAAAGGCTGGAAAGAGACGCAGGTTGTCGTGCGTTTCTGGATCATCACCATGATGCTGGTGCTGCTCGGCCTGACCACCTTGAAGCTGCGCTGATGATGTACCTCAATCAAACCGCACTGGTACTGGGCCTCGGGGAGTCGGGCCTGGCTATGGCCCTGTGGCTGGCACGCGGCGGCGCAGCCGTGCGCGTGGCCGATACGCGGGAAGCGCCCGAGCGCCTGGCGGCCCTGCAGGCCGCCGTGCCGCAGGCGCAGTTCATCGCCGGCGCCTTCACGGCGGATTTGCTCGATGGCGTCGATTTCGTCGCCGTCAGCCCCGGCCTGGCACCGCACCGTGAACTGGCTGCTATCGCGCCGGCCGCCGCCGCGAAAAACATCCCCGTGTGGGGCGAGATCGAACTGTTCGCGCAAGCGCTGGCCGCCTTGAAGGCGGAACGCGGCTATGCGCCGAAAGTCGTCGCCATCACGGGCACTAATGGCAAGACCACCGTCACCAGCCTGGTCGGGCTGCTGTGCGAACGCGCCGGCCTGGCCACGCGCGTGGCCGGCAATATCAGCCCGGCGGCGCTCGACGTGCTGCGCGAAGTGCTGGATGCCGAGCCCGCGCCGCAGCCTGCTGTCGCAGAAGCAGAAGCAGAAGCAGAAGCAGAAGCAGAAGCGGGCGAGGCAGCGGCGGAACCTGTCGCCAGCACCTTGCCGCAGGCGTGGATACTGGAGCTGTCCAGCTTCCAGCTCCACACGACCTTCAGCCTGCAGGCCGATGCGGCCACGGTGCTGAACCTGTCGCAGGACCACCTGGACTGGCATGGCGACATGGCTGCCTACGCTGCCGACAAGGCGCGCATCTTCGGCGACGAGACCGTGCGCATCTTGAACCGCGATGACGCGCTGGTCATGCACATGGCCGATCCGCTGCGCGAGACCGTCACCTTCGGCACGGGCGAACCGGCGGAAGTGGACAGCTTTGGCCTGGTCAATGAACGGGGCATCTTCTGGCTGGCGCAAGCCGTGCCCAGCGAAGAAGTGATCGAGAAGAAGCGCAGGAAGAATGATCCGGCGCCGGAGCCGGTGCCGACGATGGCGAAAAAACTGATGCCGGCCGATGCGCTGAAGATCCGTGGCCAGCACAATGCGGCGAATGCGCTGGCGGCGCTGGCCCTGTGCCGTGCCATCGGCCTGCCGTTTGCGCCGCTGCTGCATGGCTTGCGCGAATACCAGGGCGAGCCGCACCGGGTGGAACTGATCACCGCCGTCAACGACGTCGAGTATTACGACGACAGCAAGGGCACGAATGTGGGCGCGACCGTCGCGGCCCTGTCCGGCCTGGGCAAGGCCTTCGGCGGCGCCGAGCAGCGCCTGGTGCTGATCGCCGGCGGCGATGGCAAGGGGCAGGACTTCTCGCCGCTGGCCGAACCCGTGTCGCGCTACGTGCGTGCCGTGGTACTGATCGGCCGCGATGCGCCGGCCTTGCGCGCCGCGCTCGAGCCGTCCGGCGTCGACATTCTCGACTGCGCCACCTTGCCGGAAGCCGTCAAGCGCACCAGTAGCCTGGCGCTGGCCGGTGACGCGGTGCTGCTGTCGCCCGCGTGCGCCAGCATGGACATGTTCAAGAACTATGCGCATCGGGCGCAGGTGTTTGTCGACGCCGTGCGCGACATCGCCCTGGAAAACGGACAGGATATCTGATGGCCTTCCAACTGCCATTCCGCTTCGGTTCCGGCTCGGCTGCCAAGCCGCTGGACGGCCGCGCGCGGCAGTCGAAGATGATGGAATACGACCAGCCGCTGGTGTGGGTGGTGCTGCTGCTTATGTTGCTGGGCATGGTGATGGTGTACTCGGCGTCGATTTCGCTGTCGGACGCACGCAAGTTCGCCGCCTACACGAACAATTATTTTGTCGTACGCCAGGCGCTGTTCATCGGCGTGTCGATCATCGTCGGGGCGATGGTGTTCCGCATCCGCATCGCCACCTGGCAAAAGATCGCCCCGTGGCTGTTCATCGGCACCCTGGTGCTGCTGGTGATGGTGCTGATACCGGGCCTGGGCGTGTCCGTCAACGGCGGGCGCCGCTGGCTGAACCTGCCGGGCCTGCGTCCGCAGCCGTCCGAGCTGATGAAGGTGGTGATGGTGCTGTACGCGGCCGACTACACGGTGCGCAAGCAGGAATACATGCACAAGCTGACCAAGGGCTTCATGCCGATGGCGCTGGCCGTGAGCTTCGTCGGCCTGCTGCTGCTGATGGAGCCTGACCTGGGCGCCTTCGGCGTGATCGTCTGCATCGCCATGGGCATTTTGTTTTTGGGCGGCGTCAACGCCATCTGGTTCGGCGGCATCGGCGCCATGCTGACGGCGATCTTCGTCACCATCATCGCCCTGTCAAAATTCCGCCGCGAGCGGTTTTTTGCGTATCTCGACCCGTGGCAGGAAGACAATGCGCTGAACAAGGCGTACCAGCTGACGCACTCGCTGATCGCCTTCGGGCGCGGCGAACTGTTTGGCGTGGGCCTGGGCGGCAGCGTGGAAAAACTGCATTACCTGCCCGAAGCGCACACGGACTTTTTGCTCGCCGTGATCGGCGAGGAACTGGGCCTGGTGGGCGTGCTGGTCGTGATCGGCCTGTTCTATTGGATCATCAAGCGCGCCTTCGATATCGGCCGTCAGGCGATCGCCATCGACCAGACGTTCGCGGGCCTGACGGCGAAAGGCATCGCCATCTGGATCGGCGTGCAGACCTTCATCAACATGGGCGTAAACCTGGGCCTGCTGCCGACCAAGGGCCTGACCTTGCCCTTGATGAGTTATGGCGGCACGGGCGTACTGATTAACTGTATCGGCCTGGCGATTTTGCTGCGCATCGATTACGAAAACCGGATCCTGATGCGCGGAGGCCGGCTATGACTAATGTAACGACATTGAAACCGACGAAAAGACTGATGATCATGGCGGCCGGTACCGGCGGCCATATTTTCCCTGGCCTGGCGATCGCGCAAACCATGCGCGCGCGCGGCTGGGAAGTGAGCTGGCTGGGCACGACCCACGGCATGGAGCAGGACCTGGTGCCGAAGAGCGGCATTCCCATGGACGCCATTGCATTCTCCGGCATGCGCGGCAAGGGTCTGGCGCACACGGTCAAGGGCGGCTTCAGGATGCTGGCCAGTTTCTTTGCCATCCGCCGCTTCATCGCGCGCCGCAAGCCGGACGTGGTGATGGGCATGGGCGGCTACGTGACCGTGCCGGGCGGCCTGATGGCGCGCCTGAAGGGCGTGCCGCTGGTGCTGGTCAATGCCGACGCCGCGCTGCTGCTGTCGAACAAGACGCTGGTTCCGCTGGCGCAGCAAGTATGCTTCGGCTTTCCCACCGATTTCGGCAGCGCCGCGGGCAAGGCCGTCGTCACGGGCAACCCCGTGCGCGCCGAGATTCTGGCCATGGCGCCGCCGGCCGCGCGCTTTGCTGGCCGCAGCGGGCCGCTGCGCATCCTGGTGGTGGGCGGCAGCCTGGGTGCGAAGGCGCTGAACGACAGTCTGCCAGCCGCGCTGGCCCTGATGCCCGAAGGCGAGCGTCCGCTGGTGACGCACCAGTCGGGCAAGAAGAATATCGACGCCCTGCATGCCGCGTATGCGCAGGCGGGCGTGCAAGCCAATGTGGTCGACTTCATCGACGACATGGCCAAGGCATATACCGAAGCGGACCTGGTGATCTGCCGCGCTGGCGCGATCACCCTGTCGGAGCTGACGGCGGCCGGCGTGGCCAGCGTGCTGGTGCCCCTGGTGGCGTCGACTACCAGCCACCAGCGCGACAACGCGCAGTGGATGGCGAAACAAGGCGCGGCGATTCATTTGCCGCAGACGGAAATGAGTGCGGCGTCGCTGAGCGCCCTGCTGGCATCGCTGAGCCGCGATAGCTGCCAGCGGATGGCGCAGGCGGCACTGGCAGCAGGCAAGCGCGACGCCAATGAGGCGATCGCACACGTATTGGAAAAACTGGCATGAGGTTAGCTCTGTGAAGCATAAAGTAAATAATATCCACTTTGTCGGCATTGGCGGCAGCGGCATGAGCGGCATCGCCGAAGTGCTGGTCAACCTGGGCTACAAGGTGTCGGGCTCCGACCTGGGCAGTAATGCGGCAACGCAGCGCCTGGCGAGCCTGGGCGCGACCGTCATGCTCGGTCACGCGGCGGAAAATATCGGCGACGCCGACGCGGTGGTGACGTCGGGCGCCGTCCCGCAGGACAATCCGGAAGTGGCGGCCGCGCGCGCGCGCAAGATCCCGCTGGTGCCGCGCGCCGTGATGCTCGGTGAACTGATGCGTCTGAAGCGCGGCATCGCCATCGCCGGCACGCATGGCAAGACGACGACGACCAGCCTGGTTGCTTCCGTGCTGGCGCAGGGCGGTCTCGACCCGACTTTCGTCATCGGCGGCCGTTTGACCAGCGCCGGCGCGAACGCCAAGCTGGGTTCGGGCGACTACCTGGTGGCCGAAGCCGATGAATCGGATGCCTCGTTCCTGAACCTGACGCCGATGATCGAAGTGATCACGAATATCGATGCCGATCACATGGACACCTACGAGCACGATTTCGAAAAGCTCAAGCAGGCCTTCGTGCAGTTCACGCACCGCCTGCCGTTCTATGGCCGCGCCATGCTGTGCATCGATGATCCGCACGTGCGTGCCATCATTCCGTCCGTGACCAAGCCGGTCACCACCTACGGTTTCGCGGAAGACGCGCAAGTGCGCGCCATCAATGCGCGCGCCGTGGGCCTGGAAATGCATTTCACCGTGCTGCAGGAAGGCTATCCCGACCTCGACGTGGTGCTGAACCAGCCCGGCATGCACAATGTGCAGAATGCCTGCTCGGCGATTGCCATCGCGCGCGAAATCGGCATCGCCGACAGCGCCACGCAGCAGGGCCTGGCGGAGTTTTCCGGCGTGGGCCGCCGCTTCACGCGCTATGGCGACGTGGCGCTGCCGAATGGTGGCAGCTTCGCCCTGGTCGACGATTTCGGCCACCATCCGGTGGAAACGGAAGTGACTTTGGCTGCCGCGCGCGCCGCCTATCCGGGCCGCCGCCTGGTGCTGGCGTTCCAGCCGCACCGCTACAGCCGCACGCGTGACCTGTTCGAAGACTTCGTCAAGGTGCTGGGCGCGCCCGACGTGCTGCTGCTGTCCGAAGTGTATGCGGCGGGCGAAGCGCCCATCGTCGCCGCCGATGGCCGCGCACTGGCGCATGCGCTGCGCGCGCGCGGCAAGATCGAACCGATTTTCGTCGAATCCATGACCGACATGGCCGACACCATCATGAGCGTGGCGCGCGACGGCGACGTCGTGCTGACCATGGGTGCGGGCTCCATCAGCGGCATCCCGCAACAACTGACTACGTATCAATCCAACACTGTAAAGGCCTGATGTGAACCAAGCTTCAGCTATCGATGTAAAACAATTGGGCAAGGTCGGCGTCCTGTTCGGCGGCAGCTCGGCCGAGCGCGAAGTGTCGCTGATGTCCGGTACGGGGGTGCTGGCCGCGCTGAAAAGCCATGGCGTGGATGCGCATGGCTTCGATACGGGCGAGCGCAGCCTGGCCGAACTGGCCGCTGAAAAATTTGACCGCGTCTTCATCGCGCTGCATGGCCGCTTCGGCGAAGACGGCAGCCTGCAGGGCGCGCTGGAACAGCTGGGCATTCCCTACACGGGCAGCGGCGTGATGGCTTGCGCCGTGGGCATGGACAAGGTCTATACCAAGATGATCTGGCTGATGCACAAGCTGCCGACGCCGCAGTACGCTGTGCTGGACGACAGCTCCGACCTGGCCAAGGTGGCAGCGGAACTGGGCTTGCCGCTGATCGTCAAGCCGCCGCACGAAGGCTCGAGCATCGGCATCACGACTGTCAAGGAGGCCTCGGCCTTCCAGGCGGCCTACGATATCGCCGCCGGCCTCGATGATTCGGTGCTGGCAGAGGAATTCATCCAGGGTCGCGAGTTCACCGTGGCGATCCTTGGCAAGGGCGCTACGGCGCGCGCGCTGCCGCCGATTGAAATCGTCGCCCCGCAAGGCAGTTACGACTACCAGAACAAGTATTTTACCGACGATACGCAGTATTTCTGCCCGCCGCAGCTGGACCCGGCGATCGTGGCGGAGATGGAGCGCATTGCCGTGGAAGCCTACCGTGCCCTTGGCTGCGAAGGATGGGGACGGGTCGATGTGCTGATGCGCGCGGCCGACAGCAAACTGTTCCTGCTGGAGGTGAATACCTCGCCCGGCATGACGGGCCATTCGCTCGTGCCGATGGCGGCGCGCGCGGTGGGCATCAGCTATGAAGACCTGTGCCTGGAAATCGTCTCCGGCGCGCGCCTGAAAATGCACAAGGGACAGCACTGATATGTGGCATGACGCTAAAAGCCTGAATACGACTGCCAACGGCTTGCTGGCCGCGGTTCTGGTCGTGTGCGTGGCGGCCGGCGTCTGGTGGGTATCGCAGCGTCCCATGTTCGACCTGCGCACCATCAAGGTGGAAAGCGCGGACGACAAGGGCCTGCGCCACGTGAATTACCTGACCCTACGCAGCGGCACCTTGGGGCGCATCAAGGGCAATTTTTTCACGACCAACCTGGAAAGCGTGCGTGGCGTGTTCGAGGCGGTGCCCTGGGTGCGCCGCGCCAGCGTGCGGCGCGAGTGGCCCAACCAGCTGATCGTGGCGCTGGAAGAACACGAAGCGCTGGGCACGTGGGGCGAGGATGGACGCCTGCTGTCGGTCAAGGGCGACGTGTTTACGGCCAATGTGGCCGAAGCGGAAGACGACCATGAACTGCCCGCGTTTTCGGGCCCGGACGGCAGCGAGAAGGAAGTGCTGGCCACCTACGTGCAGCTGGAAAAATGGTTTGCACCGCTGAAGATGGTGCCGGAAAGCCTGTCGCTGTCGAGCCGTTACGCGTGGACCGTGAAACTGAATAACGGCATGAGCGTGGCGCTGGGACGCGAGCAGAATCATACGACCCTGAAGGCGCGGGTCGACCGGCTGGTGGGGATTTATCCGCAGCTGGCGAGCCGCCTGGAAAATATCGACACGATCGACATGCGCTACCAGAATGGCCTGGCCTTGAGTTCCGCTGGCCTCGTGATACCGGCGGAAGGCAAGGATGGCAGGCCAGTGATGAAGAAAAAGAACAGCAGTCCGATTAAAAAACCGGCTTGACCGAATACCCAATTAATCAATTAATTATTAGCCCAAAAACTAGGCGACAGAAATGACAAAAGACGCGAAAAACCTGATCGTCGGCCTCGACATCGGCACCTCGAAAGTGGTGGCGGTGGTAGCCGAAGTGATGTCCGACGGGCGCCACGAAGTGATCGGGCTGGGCCAGCACGAATCGAAGGGCCTGAAAAAAGGCGTGGTGGTCAATATCGAGGCTACGGTGGAGTCCATCCAGCGCGCGCTGGAAGAGGCCGAGCTGATGGCCGACTGCAAGATCCGCAATGTGTATGCGGGCATCGCCGGCAGCCATATCCGCAGCTTCAATTCCAGCGGCATGGTGGCCATCAAGGACAAAGAAGTGACGGCGACCGACGTGGCGCGCGTCATCGAGACGGCAAAAGCGGTTAACATTCCGACCGATCAGCAATTGCTGCACACGGTGCCGCAAGAGTTCATCGTCGACAGCCAGGAAGATGTGCGCGAGCCTATCGGCATGAGCGGCATCCGTCTGGAGGTGAAGGTGCATATCGTCACCGGCGCCGTGTCGGCGGTGCAGAACATCGTCAAGTGCGTGCGCCGCTGCGGCCTGGAAGTGTCGGACCTGATCCTGCAGCCGATGGCTTCGGCCGACGCCGTGCTCACGCCCGATGAAAAGGAGCTGGGTGTGGTGCTGATCGACATCGGCGGCGGCACGACCGATGTGGCGGTGTTCTCCGATGGCGCGATCCGCCATACGGCAGTCATTCCCATCGCCGGCGACCAGATCACCAACGACATTGCCATGGCCTTGCGCACCCCGACCGCGGAAGCGGAAGAAATCAAGATCCGCTATGGCGTGGCCAAGCAGGTCCTGGCCGATCCCGGTGAATCGCTGGAAGTGCCAGGCCTGGGCGACCGCGGTCCACGCAACCTGTCGCGCCAGGCGCTGGCCGCCGTGATCGAACCGCGCGTCGAAGAGCTGTTCGCCATGGTGCACCAGGTGGTGCGCGAATCCGGTTACGAAGGCGTGCTGTCGTCGGGCATCGTGCTCACGGGCGGCACCTCCATCATGCCTGGCATGGTGGAAATGGCGGAAGACATTTTCCTGAAGCCGGCGCGCCTGGGCACGCCCGAGTATCGGGGCCAGCTGGCCGACGTGGTGCGCAGTCCGCGCTATGCCACGGTATTGGGCCTGCTGCTGGAAGCGAAAAAGCAATACCTGCGCGGTCACATCGTGACGCGTCAGGACGGCTCGGTGAAGGCAGTCTGGCAGCGCATGAAGGAATGGTTTTTAGGGAATTTTTAAGGGCATGATTTTCGCCCGGCAGCACAGTTTTTTTGGCAGCATCGCAGGTAAACACACATAACTTAATTTTATATTTAACCGCAGTTTTCAATCTCCAGTTCTCCTACCAATATGAGGCCTGGCGCTTGGAAACCGCATTCTGATAGGAGCACATCATGGAGTTCGATATGGTCGATAACACAGCTTTAGGTACCGTCATCAAGGTCGTCGGCGTCGGCGGTGCGGGTGGCAATGCAGTCCAACACATGATCAACAAAGGCATGTCGGGCGTGGAGTTCATTGCCGCCAATACCGACGCACAGGCCCTGTCAACCTCGAAGGCCCACAACATCATCCAGATCGGCGATACGGGTCTGGGCGCCGGGATGAAGCCGGCCGTCGGCCGCCAGTTGGCGGAAGAATCGCGCACGCGCATCGCCGATTCGCTGCGCGGCGCGCACATGGTCTTCATCGCTGCCGGCATGGGCGGCGGCACGGGCACGGGCGCCGCTCCCATCGTGGCCGAAGTGGCCAAGGAACTGGGCGCGCTGACGGTGGCCGTGGTTTCCAAGCCATTCTCGTACGAAGGCCAGAAGTGCATGGATATCGCCGACGAAGGTCTGGAGCAGCTGTCGCTGCACGTCGATTCGCTGATCATCATCCTCAATGAAAAGCTGGAAGAGATCTACGAAGATGAAAGCATGCTGGAATGGATGCAGCACGCCGATGATGTGCTCAACAACGCGGTGGCCGGCATCGCCGAGATCATCAACGTGCCGGGCCATATCAACGTCGACTTCAACGACGTGAAAACCATCATGGGTGAGCAGGGCAAGGCCATGATGGGCACGGCGACGGCATCCGGCGTCGACCGCGCGCGCATCGCTGCCGAGCAGGCCGTCGCTTCGCCGCTGCTGGACGGTATCGACTTGTCCGGCGCGCGCGGCGTGCTGGTCAACGTCACGGCCAGCCGTGGCTTGAAGGGCAAGGAGATCAAGGAAGTCATGGCCGCCGTGCGCGCGTTTGCGGCGCCGGACGCGTCGATCGCACAAGGCATCGCCTACGACGACGCCATGGGCGACGATATCCGTGTCACCGTGGTGGCGACGGGCCTGGGCCGCGCGAAGAAAAACATCCAGCTGGTACCGCAGCAAGTGCTGCGCACCGGCACCCACAACGGCCCGCTGACCCCGTCGGCGGCGATGGGCGGCGCGCAGGCTGCGACGACCACCGTGGGCGTGGCCACGCCGGCAGCCGGTTTCGATGGCATGAAGGCACCGGCCGTATGGCGCCGCGAATCGGCTTCCGAGCAGGTGCGCGCGATGGAGAAGAACGGTATGGAAACGTACGACATTCCAGCGTTCCTGCGCAAACAAGCCGACTAATCACAGTGAAAAAAGCTCATGGCGGCGTTGCATAGCCTTGCCGTACAGTCGTACTGTCTTCGGCCATGCGCCTTGCCCTGAGCATTTTTCATGTGATTAGGTTTCCGGAGGTGATCTGATGTCAGCAACAATGACGGCGGCCTGAGGGCCGCCGTTTTTTTATCCGTTTTCTTGATGTTTGCCTTTGCCTTCCTGGCTGTTTTCTGCACAAATACGGCAAGTCAGGCATACTATCGCGCTGGGCCAGCTTCACGCTAGCCGAACCAGATCACGGGCGCTGTCCGCTCCATGCAGCGGGCAGCGTCTTCAACCGACAGTACACAAGGAGTCAACATGACCATCAAGATCGGCGACACCCTGCCAGAAGGCACCCTGGCTGAATTCATCGAAAGCGAAACCGAAGGCTGCGCATTGGGCCCGAACACGTTCAACGTGCAAGACCTGGTCAAGGGCAAGAAGATCGCCATCTTCGGCCTGCCAGGCGCCTACACCCCGACCTGCTCCGCACAGCACGTGCCAGGCTACGTCAAGCACGCCGCCGACCTGAAGGCCAAGGGCGTCGATGAAATCTGGTGCATCTCCGTCAACGACGCGTTCGTGATGGGCGCCTGGGGCCGCGACCAGAAAGCCACCGGCGTCGTGCGCATGATGGCTGACGGCAACGCCGCCTTCAGCAAGGCCCTGGGCCTGGATGCCGATTTCTCCAAGCACGGCATGGGCACGCGCTCACAGCGCTACTCGATGCTGGTCGACAATGGCGTCGTGACGCAATTGAACGTCGAGCAGGGCGGCAAGTTTGAAGTGTCGAATGCCGAGACGCTGCTGGGCCAGCTGGCTTGATGGTCGGGGTCAGACCCTTGGGGTCTGGCCCCAGCAATTGTGTAGGGTTAATGCCCAGCTAAAGCTTGCTACCAATCCAAATCAAAATCTGGGGTCGGACCCAAAGGGTCCGACCCCATTTTTATTGCACCTGCGGTTTTGTCGCCTCGAACATGGCCGCGTCGATGCTGAACGAATAATCATCCTGCAGCGCGAAATAGCGCCGCGCTTCTTCGGGCGCGCCGTCGAACAGATTGCGGATGGCCGCCACGCGTTCGACCGGGGTGCGCATGCGCGCCACCCACTCGTCGAACTGCATCGTCAGTTTCCACACGCTGCGCAAGCTGTGCGTGAAGCCCGCGTTGTCGAACTTGGCGCCCCATTCGCAGCTGCGGTAGTCGCGCACGTGCGAGGCGTCGCGCAGCATTTCCACCGCCTGCAAGGTGCTGTCGTACAGGGCCGTTTTCGGCGCCACGATGTCGATTACCAGCAAGGTGCCGTTCGGACGCAGCACGCGCCACGCTTCGGCCAGCGCGCCCGCCACGTCGTTCCAGTGGTGCGCGGAAAAGCGCGTGACGACCATGTCGAAGCTGGCGTCGGCAAACGGCAGCCGGGCCACGTCGCCCTGCTGCGTGCTGATGTTGTGCAAGCCGCGCTGCACCCGGGCGCATTCCACCACGTCGAGCATGGGCTGCGCCAGGTCGTAGGCGACGACGGATGCGGCCACGGGGGCGACGGCAAAGCTGGCGTGGCCCGCGCCGCAGCCCAGGTCCAGCACCACCGGCTTGCCATGGCGGCGCGCGCATTCCTGCATCAGCACCAGGTCGGCTCCCTGCGCGTGGACCGCGCTGCTCAGGTAGGCATTGGCCGTCTTGCCAAACTGTTCGGTAACGACATCGTGCTGCTGCATGATTTTCTCCTGTGGATGGGTGAGTACACGCAGAATAAGGATAAAATTATCCTGTAACAAGACCATAACTTATACTGGTATATCGACTACCATGCATCTCTGCCATGTCCACCAAACTCGCTGAATTCATCCGCGCCCGGCGCGAAGCCGTCACGCCCGCCATGGCCGGTTTGCCCGGCGGCGGACGGCGGCGCACGCCCGGCTTGCGGCGCGAAGAGCTGGCGCAGCTGTGCGATGTCAGCCCCACCTGGCTGACGTGGCTGGAGCAGGGGCGGCCCGTGTCCGCATCGGCCAAGATGCTGGCGCGCCTGGCGCAGGTGCTGCAGCTGAGCGCGGCCGAGCGCGCCTATCTGTTCGAGGTGGCCGACAAGCATGACCCGAGCCACGGGGCAGGCGAGGGCGATGGGCCTGCTAGAGCCGAGCTGGCCGCCATCGTCGCCGCCGTCGCCGCACCCGCCTACATCCTGGATCGCGCGTGGAATGCGGTCGCGTGGAATGACGCCGCCGCCGGCTTGTTCACGGGCTGGCTGCATGGCGATGCGGCCACGCCGAACCAGCTGCGTTTTATGTTCCTCGAAGCTGGCGCGCGTGAGCTGGTCGTCGGCTGGCCCGAACGGGCGCAGCGGCTGGTGGCGGAGTTCCGCGCCGATATCGGCCGCCATGCGGACCAGGCGCCGCTGGCCGGCCTGATCGCCGAACTGGCCGGCGCCAGCGCGCCATTTCGCCAATGGTGGGAGGCGCAGCAGGTGCAGGGCCGCGACGGCGGATTGCGCCGCTTCCAGCATCCGCAGCAAGGCTTGCTGGCATTTCATCAGGTGACCTTGCACCTAGCGCGGCAGCACGAGCTGAAGCTGGTGATGCTGCTGCCCGTATAGTTGCCCCTTTGAAAATGTAAAATGGCGGCGCTTGTTATAATCGGGGCGACTGCCTGGCTCCCGCCATGCTGTCCTGGCTCCGGCCGTCGCCATGATGACGGCCCCGCTCTGTCGCCAGGAGGCTGTCCTGTTACCCCGCAATCCCAACCTGCGCAGCATCTACGTGATGCTGGTCGCCGTCGCCATGTTTTCCCTGATGGACACGGCCATGAAGCTGCTGTCCGCCCATTATCCGCCCATGCAGGTGACGGCCCTGCGCGCCCTGTCGTCCTTGCCGCTCGTCTGCCTGTACCTGCTGTACCGCGGCGCTTTTACCAATGTGATGCAGGTGCGCTGGCCGCTGCACCTGCTGCGCGGCGCCCTGGGCGTACTGATGATTACCCTGTTCGCCTACGGCCTGAAGCGCATGTCGCTCGCCGAGACGTACTCGCTGTTCTTCGTCGCCCCATTGCTGATCACGGTCCTGTCCGTCTTTATCTTGAAGGAGAAGGTTGACTTTGCGCGCTGGTGCGCCATCGCCGTGGGCCTGCTGGGCGTGCTGGTGGCGCTGCGTCCGGACGGTTCGGGATTCTTTTCGCTGGCCGGCCTGGCCGTGCTGGGTTCGGCCGCCTGCTACGCCATTTCGGCCGTCACGGGCCGCATCCTCAGCCGCACGGATGCCAGCGAAAGCATGGTCTTCTGGCTGATGGTGATGATGGCCATCGGCGGCGTGGCACTGTCGGCGCATGAGTGGGTGAGCATCCGCCACGACGACTGGTGGCTGCTGGCAGGCCTGTCCGTCAGCGGTTTCCTGGGACAGTTGGCCATCACGGAGGCGTTTCGCCATGGCAAGGCATCCAGCGTGGCGCCGTTCGAATACTCGGCCCTGGCGTGGGGCATGGCCCTGGACTGGCTGCTGTGGCGCGCCTTGCCCGACCAATACACCCTGATCGGCGCGGCCATCATCATCGGCAGCGGCATTTACCTCGTGCGCCGCGAAGCCGTGCATGCGGAAAGCGAGCATCCCTGACGGTGCATTGTGGTTTTTCTGGCGTGGCTCATGCCGCGCCGCAACGAAAAGACGCCAAATGGATATAATCGACAGATGTTAAAACAACGCACTATCAAACAATTGGTCCGCACCATCGGTGTCGGTTTGCATTCTGGTACCAAGGTCGAACTGACCCTGCGACCCGCCGCGATCGACACGGGCATCGTGTTTCGCCGCATCGACCTCGATCCCATCGTGGAGTTTCCCGCCAGCGCCATGGCCGTGGGCGATACGCGCATGGCCTCCGTGCTGATCAAGGACGGCGCCAGGGTTTCTACCGTGGAACATCTGATGTCGGCCGCGGCCGGCATGGGTGTCGATAATATGTATATCGACGTGAATGCGGAAGAAATTCCCATCATGGACGGCTCCGCCTCATCCTTCGTCTACCTGCTGCAGCAGGCGGGGGTGGAGGAGCAGGAAGCACCGAAGAAATTCATCAAGGTCATCAAACCCGTGGAAGTACGCCACGGCAAGGGCGATGCGGAGAAATGGGCGCGATTGTCGCCGTACGACGGCTTCAAGCTCGATTTCTTTATCGAATTCAATCATCCGGCCGTCGATGGCACGATGCAGCGCGCTTCCGTGGACTTCGGCGACGTGTCCTACGTGCACGACGTGGCGCGCGCCCGCACCTTTGGCTTCATGCAGGACGTGGAAAGTTTGCGCGGCATGGGCCTGGCGCGCGGCGGTTCGCTGGAAAACGCCATCGTCATGGACGAGTACCGCATCCTGAATGCGGACGGCTTGCGCTATGAAGACGAGTTCGTGCGCCACAAGATTCTCGACGCCATTGGCGACCTGTATCTGGTGGGACACCCCTTGCTGGCCTACTACACGGCGCATAAGTCGGGCCACGCGCTGAACAACCAGCTGCTGCTGGCGCTGCTGGAACAGCCCGATGCGTATGAAATTGTCTCGTTCGCCACGAACGAGGAAGCGCCGCAGTCGTATTTACGGCAAATGCAGCGCGAGTGGTCGCTTACCTGAGGGAGACCTCATTAAACCTACTGCGCGGACCGATTTCCGGCCTGCGATGCTCACTGTGCTTTAGCACAGTTGCGCTTCTTGACCAGAACTAGGCCCGCTCGCTACGGTTTTCTGAGGTGTCAAGACGCCGCATGGTGTTCTTAATCTTTTGCTTCGCGGTGGTGACGCACTAAACTGCGCAGCGCCGCGATCAGTTGCTCGTTCTGCTTCGATGCGGGCAGGGCCGCGCTCAGCTCTTCCAGGGCGGACATGGCTTTTTCCGGCAAGACCAGCGCCCGCGTATGCACGATGGGCGCGATGCTCTTGATCACTTGCACTTTCAGCTTGATGGCGGAAATCTGCCAGCCCTTTCTTTCCAGTTCCCCTTGCAGTTTCGGCAATTGCTGCTTGAGCTTGGCCGCCAGCGCCGCGTTCGGCGTCGCCAGCACCAGCTGGCCGCCTTCGAACTGCAGGATATCGCAGTGCTCGAACATTACCGGCAGGGCCTTGGCGCAGTCTTTTTGCAGGGCGGCCAGGCGCTGGACGGTGGGCATCAGGGATGCCATCGTCGCATTGCCGCGCAGAAAGTCTGTCGCGCCCGTGACGGCAGGGCCAGAGCGGGCAAAGCCGTAGCCGCGGCGCGGCGCCGGAGAGTAAGTGGGAGTTCGCATGGGCGAAACATATCACAAGTGGCCCGCGCCTGACGAGCGGGGCGGCCGCGGAAACCCTGGCGGGCTGTGGGTCTTGCCTTACAGCATGGAAAATGTCCGCAATTTCTGCCATTTGTTTGTCATTAAGCTATTGTTATATGGCGCATTACCCCAACCATGTCGGGAACGCATGATAAAATCATCGTCTTTTGCCATAGTCGAACTCCGTGCGGTGACACGATGCTTACCTCGTTGTTCCCTACCGAGCTTTTTTTAACGGCGTTTTTTCAAGAATTCAAGCATGTCATTACTGACCCAGATTTTCGGTAGCCGCAACCAGCGGCTGCTCAAGCAATACCAAAAAACGGTACGCGAGATCAATGCGCTCGAGCCGGTCATCGAAAAGCTGTCGGATGCCGAGCTGCAAGCGAAGACGCCTGCCTTCAAGGAACGCATCGCCGCTGGCGAATCGCTCGACGCCCTGTTGCCGGAAGCATTTGCCGTCTGCCGCGAGGCCAGCAAGCGCGTCCTGCGCATGCGCCACTTCGACGTGCAGATGATCGGTGGCATGGTCTTGCACTTTGGCAAGATCGCGGAGATGGGCACGGGCGAGGGCAAGACCCTGATGGCTACCTTGCCCGCCTACCTGAATGCCTTGTCGGGCAAGGGCGTGCACATCGTCACCGTCAATGATTACCTGGCGCAGCGTGATGCCGAGACCATGGGTCGCCTGTATGGCTGGCTGGGTCTGTCGACGGGCGTGAACATGTCGCAGATGGAGCACAGCGCCAAGCAGCAGGCGTACGCCTCGGACATCACGTATGGCACGAACAATGAATTCGGTTTCGACTTCCTGCGTGACAACATGGTCTACGAAGCGCGCGAGCGCGTGCAGCGCAGCCTGAACTTCGGCATCGTCGACGAAGTCGACTCGATCCTGATCGATGAAGCGCGTACGCCGCTGATCATTTCGGGCCAGGCCGAGAACCACACGGACCTGTATCACAAGATCAATGCAGTCCCAAGTCTGCTGACCCTGCAGATCGGCGAAGAAACGCCAGATGGCAAGGGTAAAGTGGAAGTGCCGGGCGACTACACCAAGGATGAAAAAGCGCACCAGGTGCTGCTGACGGAAGCGGGCCACGAAAAGGCCGAGCGCATCCTGATGGAAATGGGCCTGCTGCCGGAAGGCGCCTCGCTGTACGATTCGGCCAACATCACCCTCGTGCACCACCTGTATGCGGCGCTGCGCGCGCATGCCCTGTACTTCAAGGATCAGCACTATGTGGTGCAGAACAATGAAGTGGTGATCGTCGATGAATTCACGGGCCGTCTGATGACGGGCCGCCGCTGGTCCGACGGCCTGCACCAGGCTGTCGAAGCGAAGGAAGGCGTAAAGATCCAGAACGAGAACCAGACCCTGGCCTCGATCACCTTCCAGAACTACTTCCGCATGTACGCCAAGCTGGCCGGCATGACGGGTACGGCCGATACGGAAGCCTACGAATTCCAGGAAATCTATGGCCTGGAAACGGTCGTGATTCCGCAAAACCGTCCGCTGCAGCGCAAGGACCGCCAGGATCAGGTCTACAAATCGTCGGCGGAAAAGTACAACGCGATGTTGAACGACATCCGCGACTGCTACGAGCGCGGCCAGCCCGTGCTGGTGGGCACGACCTCGATCGAGAACTCGGAATTGCTGTCGGGCATCCTGACCAAGGCCGGTCTGCCGCACAACGTGCTGAACGCGAAACAGCATGCCCGCGAAGCGGAAATCATCGCCCAGGCAGGCCGTCCGAAAGCCATCACCATCGCCACCAACATGGCCGGTCGCGGTACCGACATCGTGTTGGGCGGCAATGTGGAAAACCAGATCAAGTTCATCGAAGCCAATCCTGAGTTGAGCGACGCCGAAAAAGCGGCGCAGGCGCAGAAGCTGCGCGATGAATGGCAGTCGCTGCACGACCACGTGGTCAATGCGGGCGGCTTGCACATCATCGGCACCGAACGCCACGAATCGCGCCGCGTCGACAATCAGCTGCGTGGCCGTGCCGGCCGCCAGGGCGATCCGGGTTCGTCCCGCTTCTACCTGTCGCTCGACGACGCGCTGCTGCGCATCTTCGCGGGTGACCGCGTGCGCGCCGTGATGGACCGCCTGAAAATGCCGGAAGGCGAACCGATCGAGGCAGGCATCGTCTCGCGTTCGATCGAGTCGGCCCAGCGCAAGGTGGAAGCGCGCAACTTCGACATCCGCAAGCAATTGCTGGAGTACGATGACGTCGCCAACGACCAGCGCAAGGTCATCTACCAGCAGCGTAACGAGCTGCTGGAAACGAGCGACATTTCGGAAATGATCGCCTCGCTGCGCCACGGCGTGTTCACCGACCTGGTGCACCAGTACGTGCCGCAGGAATCGGTGGAAGAGCAGTGGGATATCAAGGGCCTGGAAAAGACCCTGTCCAGCGAGTGGCTGATCGATTTGCCGCTGCATGAAATGCTGGAAGCCGATCCGACCCTGACGGACGAAGAAATCCTGGAAAAAGTGCTGGCCGCGGCCGACGCCGTGTACCAGTCGAAGATCGACATCGTCGGCAAGGAATCGTTTGGCGGCTTTGAACGCAATGTCATGCTGCAAAGCGTGGACAGCCACTGGCGCGAACATCTGGCGGCGCTCGATCACCTGCGCCAGGGTATTCACCTGCGCGGCTATGCGCAGAAGAACCCGAAACAGGAATACAAGCGCGAAGCGTTCGAACTGTTTGGCCAGATGCTCGACATGATCAAGAACGACGTCACGAAGCACGTGATGACGGTGCGTATCCAGTCGCGCGAAGAAGTCGATGCGGCCGAACAGGCGATGCAGCAGTCGCACGTGGAAAACGTGCACTACCAGCACGCCGAATTCGACCCGAACGCGGCGCCGGAAGAACTGCTGGCGCCTGCGCCTGGCGGCAACATGGATAACGTCGACGACATGAGCGTGAGCATGGGCGTCAAAGTGGGCCGCAACGATCCATGCCCTTGCGGCAGCGGCAAGAAGTACAAGGCTTGCCACGGCAAGCTGGCCTAAGCCGGTGGTATCGGCTTGAAGAAAACGGAGACTGCGGTCTCCGTTTTTTTTTGCCAGCCGCGCGTGGCCGCCCGCTCAGGGAAACGCCCAGTACTGCGGCGCCTGCGATGGTATGCCTTTCAGGCCGCCGCGGTTCTTTGCCCGCTGCCCCGTCTTGATCATGGTGGCGATGTCGGTCAGCAGGACGCGGTTGCTGGCGAAGTAATCATGGCCCATGAAGTTCATGATGACGGCGGAGGCATCGACGAGTTCCATGCCGGGGATGCCGACGACGGGGCCGCGGATGTCGCCTATGCGGTCCCAGTCGGCAAAGTTGTAGGATGCGCGCATGGCCTTGTCGTTCGCGGACGCGTACAGGGTGGCGGGGAGCTTGAGGCTGGCGAAGCGGGGGGCGATCTGGTCGCGGAAGACGTCGGCATTGATGTCTGGCGCGGCCAGCACGACCTGCTTGAACCGGGGCAGCAGGTCGGGGCGTTTTTCCAGCAGGTTGGCCAGGGCCACGGTCATGGGACGGTTACCCATGCTGTGGGCGATGATGTAGATATCGGTGGCGGAGGAGTGCTCGGCGAAGTCGGCGAGGAAGGCCTGCAGGTGCGCCTGGGTCCATTCGGCGGAATTTTCGTCGAATTCATAGCCGGCGAAAGTGCCTTTCGACGGCCAGCTGTAGAAGACGGGCAGGGCGCCGATATCGAGGTCGACCGCCATCTGCGCCGTGCGCCGGGCCGCATCGTCGAAGGAGTTGCTGTAGCCATGGATGTAGATGAAGGCGGCGTGCCGTTCCGGGGCTGCCCGTATCCTGGCCTGGACGGTGGCGAGAAAGTCCACCCGCGACAGGCGTGTAACTCCCTGGATCAGCACATATTTTTGCGCATCGTCGCCGGCCAGGATGGCGTACCAGGGCGGCAGCGGCAGCTCGCCCGGCGCCCTTTTGTCGGGGATGCTCACCTGCACGCTGCCGTAGGTAAGATAGGGTGCTGCGCGGTTGGGCTGCCAGCCATAGTTGTTGTGCTCCGGCAGGTATTGCCTGTCGGTGGCGTAGTACACGGTGACTTGCGTGGCGCCGCTCTCCCCATTGGCCTTGACTGGCGGGGCGGCCTTGGCCTTGGCGTGGCCTGCGCCGCCAAGCTTGCCGAGGTTGCCGAACAGCCCGCCCAGGCCAGGCCATGAACTGCTCCAGCGGCTGCTTCCGGGTGGCCGAGCCGTGTCGCCGGGCGGCGGGACTGGGACTGCCGGAGGCGCAGGAGCTTGCGCGTCAGGACGCGGAGCATCCTGGGCTGGCGGCGCGTGGACGTCCGGCGGCGCAGTTACCTGTTCAGCGGGCGCAGGCAGGGCGGCGCTGTCGGCGGTGCCGCGCGGCGCCCTGCATGCCGTCAGCCCGGCTGACAGGCCAAGCAGACACAGCAAGCAAAGCAAGTGCGGCAGATATGAGCGCACCGTTCCCTTCCCTTGGCTTCGAAATGATTTGCCGTGCGCCATGACGTCTCCCTGGGCGCTTGCGCCAGACCCGCGATCATCGGTTCTTCCATCTTAGCGTCGCCTGGCGGCATGGTTCTGATAAATCGCAAGCCTGGCCATGCTGCCAGTCCGCTTCGACGCTGCCGCGCCCGCCGGGACTATTCACTTGCCGCATGTTCACCTGCGGCGCGAAGGCGCTACAATAGCGCTTCCATTTTCCCTCGCAGAAGAACTCCTATGGCCGTCAATTCTCCCAAGCCCTTCGCCGCCGACTTGAAAGCCGTCGCCGGCATTGAAATCGGTGTTGCCGAAGCCGGCATCAAGAAACCCAATCGCAAGGATTTGCTGGTATTGAAACTGGCGCCGACGGCCACCGTGGCCGGCGTGTTCACCCTGAACCGCTTCTGCGCCGCACCCGTGCAAGTCTCGAAAGCCAACCTGGCGGCCGTGACGGCTGGCGCCGCGCCGATCCGCGCGCTGCTGGTCAACACGGGCAACGCGAACGCGGGCACGGGCGAATCGGGCCTGGCCGACGCGCAGGCCAGCTGCGCCGCGCTGGCCGAGCTGCTGGGCTGCACGCCGCAGCAAATCCTGCCGTTTTCCACGGGCGTGATCCTGGAACCGTTGCCCGTGCAGCGCCTGGTCGCCGGCTTGCCGCAAGCCGTCGCCGCACTGACATCGGACAACTGGTTCTCGGCCGCCGAAGCCATCATGACCACCGACACGCAGCCGAAAGCCGGTTCGCGCAAGGTCACCATCGGCGGCCACGCGGTGACCCTGACGGGCATCAGCAAGGGCGCCGGCATGATCAAGCCGAACATGGCCACCATGCTGGGCTTCCTGGCCTTTGACGCCACCGTCGCCCAGCCCGTGCTGGACCAGCTGGTGAAACAGGCGGCCGACAAGTCGTTCAACTGCATCACCATCGATGGCGACACCTCCACCAATGACTCGTTCATGCTGGTGGCCACGGGCGCCGGCAGCCTGGTCATCGACTCCATCGATTCGCCGCACTACGCTGAACTGGCCGCTGCCGTGACCGAACTGTCTACTTTTCTCGCGCAAGCCATCGTGCGCGACGGCGAAGGCGCCACCAAGTTCATGACCGTGACCGTGGAAGACGGCCGCAACGTGGAAGAGTGCCGCAAGATCGCCTATTCCATCGCCCATTCGCCGCTGGTGAAAACGGCGTTCTTCGCCTCCGACCCGAACCTGGGCCGCATCCTGGCCGCCATCGGCTATGCGGGCGTGGACGACTTGGACGTGGGCCAGCTGAACCTGTACCTGGACGACGTGTGGGTGGCCAAGAATGGCGGCCGCAACCCGGACTACCAGGAGCAGGATGGCCAGCGCGTGATGCAGCAAAGCGAAATCACGATTCGCGTGAAACTGGCGCGCGGCGATGCCACGGCCACCCTGTGGACGTGCGACCTGTCGCATGACTACGTGTCGATCAACGCCGACTACCGCTCATGACCAGCCTCGATCAATTCCTGATCCGTGCCGAGGCGTTGCTGGCGCGGGTGGAAGCGATCCTGCCGCAGGCCGCGCCCGCGCCGGACTGGAACAGCTTTGCCTTCCGCTGGCGCCGGCGTCCTGGTGCCGTGCCGTATCTGCAGGCCGTGGCCCACGTGTCGAACATCGCCTTGGATGACCTGCACAACATCGGCACGCAAAAGGCGCAGATCGAGCAGAATACGCGCCAGTTCGTCAGCGGCCGTCCCGCCAACAACGTGCTGCTGACGGGCGCACGGGGCACGGGCAAGTCATCGCTGATCAAGGCTTGCCTGAACCAGTTCGCCGCTCAAGGCCTGCGCCTGATCGAAGTGGACAAGGCCGACCTGGCCGATTTGCCCGACATCGTCGACCTGGTGGCGGCCCGCGCCGAGCGCTTCATCATCTTTTGCGACGACCTGTCGTTCGAGGAAGGCGAGAGCGGCTACAAGGCGCTGAAGGTGGCGCTCGACGGCAGCATCGCCGCGCAATCGGACAATGTGCTGATCTATGCCACCTCGAACCGCCGTCATCTGATGCCGGAACGCATGTCGGACAACAGCAGCTACAAGACGGACGATGATGGCGACCTGCATCCGGGCGAGACGGTGGAAGAGAAAATCTCGCTGTCCGAGCGCTTCGGCCTGTGGTTGTCGTTCTACCCGTTCAAGCAGGATGACTACCTTGATATTGCCGCGCACTGGCTGGCCTCGTTCGGCTGCACGCCGGAACAGATCGTCCAAGCGCGTGGCGACGCCCTGCGCTGGGCCTTGCAGCGCGGTTCGCGCTCGGGCCGGGTGGCATGGCAATTCGCGCGCGACTATGCTGGGAAACTACCTGCGGGAAAACTGCCGCAATGAGCGAGATGACATTGAATGAAAAAATCCAGCCGGTCGACGTGGCCGTGGGCATCCTGATGAAGCCGAATGGCGACGTGCTGCTGGGACAGCGCCCGGCCGGCAAGCCGTATGACGGCTATTGGGAGTTTCCTGGTGGCAAAGTCGAGCCGGGCGAAGCCATCTTCGACGCCTTGAAACGCGAGTTTGTCGAGGAACTGGGGCTGCATATCGACAGTGCCGAACCTTGGTGCGGCGTGGAATATGTGTATCCGCACGCCCACGTGCGCCTGCATTTCTATATCAGCCGCGACTGGCGGGGCGAGCCGCAAAGCCTGGAAGGGCAGGCGTTCGCCTGGCAAGGCACGGTGGGCGTGGAGCCCTTGCTGCCCGCCACCATTCCCTTGCTGGAATGGCTCGATGAGGTGCGCCGGGAATCCCTGGCTGCCTGAGTCCGATTTGTGCCAGCATGCAGCCCATGCGCTGCGCTGGCGCAAACCTGTGCTGTCCTTCCCTTGTATCGCCGGTATTTTGCGCTACAGTGCTCTCATGACGCACTGGGGAATTCGCATGCCGCTGACCCTGACCTTCACCGATACCGATGAACTGCTGCTCGCGGCGCTGCACAAGCGTGCCCGCGCGCATGGGCGCAGCATCGAGGAAGAGCACCGCGACATCCTGCGCAGCGCCTTGCGGCCTTTGCCGAAGCGGCCGCTCGACGATATTTTGCGCGGCATGCCCGACGTGGGAGCCGATGGGGACTTCGAGCGCCGCTCCTGAGCCGCCATGGGCGCTTACCTGGTCGATACGGATGTGATCGTTGCGGCACGCAAAGGGGCAGGTGCACCGGCGGGCATTGCCGCTTTCTTCGAGCGGGTGGCGCCCGAGGCGCGCTACTTGCCGGTACAGGTGATCGCGCAATTGCGCGCAGGCATACAGTGCAGCTGGCGGCGCGAAGCATCCCTGGAAACGTTGGCCCTGGAAGGCTGGCTGGAAGCGCTGCTGGCCGATTATGCGGCGCGGCTGCTGGACTTCGACCTCGATTGCGCGCTCGTCTGTGCCCGTTTGCAGGGCCGTGGCGCCGTACAGGGTGTGGACAGGCAGATCGCGGCGATGGGCATCGCCTATGGCTTGACGGTGGTCAGTGGCAGGCTCGACAGTTTCGCGGCGCAGGGGCTGCGCCTGGAAAATCCGTTTCGCTGAGGCTTATTGCGGCTTGTTGTCTTCGTCTGCCAGCGGATCTTCGAACGGGTCGGCGGCGGGGATCGTGTATTTTTCCTCGGCCCAGGCACCGAGGTCGATCTGCTTGCAGCGCTCCGAGCAGAAGGGGCGGTATTTGTTGGCTTCAGTCCATTCGACTTTGGCGGCGCAGGTAGGGCAGTTGACTACAGTCATGGCAATTACAGTTAAAAATTACAGAGCGTGAGCTCGAATGGTACATCTTCTTCCAGCGGCTTGGGTTTCAGGTCGCCGCCCTGGGTGGTAAAACGTACCCATAGCATGTATTTGTTGGCGGAAATTTCTGGGATGGCACCACTGGTTTCATCCAGGCTCAGGCGCAGCATCTGGTACACCTTGCCTTGCAGCATTTGCTGGTAGCTGCCGCCGCTGGCGATCAGTTTGACGGGGCCGCCGGAATCGCGCAGCAGGCGCAGCACGAGGGCCAGCGCATCGAAGAGGGGGGCCAGCGGGGCAAACCAGGCCTGGATATCGGCCAGGCGCTGTTCCGAGCTGCGTTTTTGCCAGGCGAAATATGACGGTAAATCGAATTCGCAGGCGCCGCCCGGGATGATGGTGCGGCCGCGGATGCTCATCAGCCATTCATTGTCGCGGATATTCTGCCCCGTCTTGCCCTGCGCCGCCACGAGGGCGCCACTGACACTGTCGAGTTCGCCCAGGATGGCGTCCAGGGTTTCCGGTTCCACGTTCGGATTGCTGCGGTAGCCCAGCAGGCTCTGGCGCTGGCGCTCGAGTTCCTGCAGCAGGTCCGATTTCAAATCGGCGCGGCCGGCCACTTCCAGCATGTCGAAAATTGTTGCCAAGGCGACATGGTGTTGCATTGCATGCTCTTGCTGGATGAAGAACTTGAATTTGTCGTACAGGTCTTCCAGCCGCAACAAGGTACGTATGCGTTCGTTGAAAGGGTATTCGTAGACAATCAAAATAATTCCCTTAAGTAAGGACCTGCAAACAATCCCGTGATTTTGAACCAAGCGTCGACAAATTACAAACGTTGCGACCCGATTCCGGCCATTCTTTTTGTAAATGCCAGATATAAATCGTGCAACTGGGCAATCTGCGGTGCCAGGGCCGCCAAATCGCCATTGTTGTCGATGACGTCGTCCGCCGCCGCCAGGCGCATGGCGCGCGTCGCTTGCGTGGCCATGATGGCTTTGACTTGTTCTTCCGATAATCCGTTGCGCGCCATGACACGCGCAATCTGCAAGCTTTCCAGGCAATCGATGACCAGCACGCGGTTGACCCGCTCCACCCAGCCGCCGGACTCGACCAGCAGGGGCACGGCAAAGATCACGTAGCTGCCCGTCGCTTCGGCGGCGGCCGTCAACGTGGCCTGGCGGATGCGGGGATGCAGGATGGCTTCCAGCCTGGCCTTGGCGGCAGGGTCGGAAAACACCAGCTCGCGCATTTTCTTGCGGTCGAGGGCGCCAGCCGCATCGGCACAGTCGGGGCCGAATTCCGCCACCAGGGCGGGCATGGCCGCGCCATTCGACGCCGTCAGGCTATGGGCGATCTGGTCCGTATCGACGATGGACGCGCCCAGCGCGGCGAACATGTCGGCCACCGTGCTCTTGCCGCAACCGATGCCGCCGGTGAGTCCTACGCTGAAATAGGAGGCGTTTTGTATGTGCATGTATTTATCCATAGTGGCTGGTCAGCCGGCCAGGCCCAGCGTGAGCTGCGACAGGGGCGTGCGGTACAGCAGGGCGATGAGGCCCGCCGCGGCCAGGTAGGGGCCGAACGGGATCGGCTTGTCGCGCCCGCGTCTGGCGAAAACGATCAGGCCGATGCCGACCACGGCGCCCACCAGCGACGACAACAATATCATCGTTGGCAACATGGTCCAGCCCAGCCACGCACCGAGTGCCGCCAGCAGTTTGAAGTCACCATAGCCCATTCCTTCCTTGCCTGTCGCCAGCTTGAAGGCCCAGTAGACGCCCCACAGGGCCAGGTAGCCGGCGGCAGCGCCGATGACGGCGTCCTGCAGCGGCACGAAGGTGCCGTTGATATTGACGAGCAGGCCCGCCCACAGCAGGGGAAAGGTGAGGTCATCGGGCAGCATTTGCGTATCGGCATCGATGAAGGTCATGGCGATCAGCAGCCAGGCAAACACGAGCGTGGCCAGGCCCGTCCAGCCGCTGCCGAAATGCCAGATCAGCACGGCCGAGAGCGCGCCCGTCAGCAGTTCCACCAGCGGATAGCGTGCGGAGATGGGCGCCTGGCAGGCGCTGCATTTGCCGCGCAGCAACAGATAGCTGACGACGGGAATGTTTTCCATGGCCGTGATGCGGTGGCCGCAGGCGGTGCAGTTCGAGTGCGGCAGCATCAGGTTGTAGCGGTCCGTGTGCGGCAGCGGCTGGCCGCTTTCTTCCGCCACGTAATTGTCGGAGTCGCGCTGCATCATCTTCGGCATGCGGTGGATCACCACATTCAGGAAGCTGCCGACGATCAGGCCGAACAGGGCGGCGACGAGGGCGACAGGCAGATTGCCGGGCGCGGCGAACAACAGGGTATCTTGCAGCATGGTGATTTGTCTGAGGTGAAGATTGTTGCCGCGCAAACATTGCCTGGCACTGCCGCAGTGTAAAACATCCGTCACCACATGGGGACGTTTTGCATGGTGCGACCTGTCAAATGACGGCGCCCAGCTTAAAAATCGGCAAATACAAGGCAATGACGAGCGAGCCGACCAGCACGCCCAGCACCACCATCAGCGCCGGTTCCAGCAGCGAAGCGAGCACGGCGACGGTCGCTTCGATCTCCGCTTCGACGATGTCGGACGCGCGCGACAGCATGGCGTCGAGCGCGCCCGATTCCTCGCCGATCAGGGTCAGCTGGGTCAGCAGCGGGGGAAACACGCCGCTGTGCTCCATGGCCAGGGCCAGGCTGCCGCCGGCGCGGATTTCGCGGTCGATCCGGATCGTCGCTTCCCGGTACAGCGCATGGCCGGCGGCAGCGCCCACCAGGCCGAGCGAGTCGAGCAGCGGCACGCCGGCGGCAAACATGGCGGCCAGGGTGCGTGTCCAGCGGGCGATCGCCGCCTTGCGCAGGAGCGGGCCGAACAGGGGCAGACGCAGCGCCTGCACTTGTGCATGGCGCCGCAGGGCGGGAGAGCGGCGCCAGGCCACGCGCAGCAGCACGCCGGCCAGCACCAGCACTGCCAGCAAGGCCAGCCAGTAGCGGACAAAGAAGGCGGATACACCCATGACGACCAGCGTCGGCAGCGGCAAGGGGGCGCCGAAGCTGTCGAAGACCTGGCGGAAGGCGGGCACGACCACGCTCAGGATGATGGCCGTGACAACGATGGCGACGAGCACGATGACCAGCGGATACATCAGCGCGCCGCGCACCTGCCGCCGCAGGGCAATGGCTTTTTCCTGGTGCGTGGCCAGGCGCGCCAGCAATTCCTGCACGATGCCTGCCTGTTCCCCGGCCGCCAGCAGGTTGCAATACAGCTCGTCGAACAGCAGGGGGAACTGGCGAAATGCCTGTTGCAGGCTGCTGCCCGCTTCGATGTCGTGGCGCAAGTCGCGCATCAGCTCCGTGATGGCGGGCTTGGCGTGGCCCTTGCCGGCGATGTCGAAGGCGTGCAGCAGCGGCACGCCGGCCGCCATCATGGTCGACAGCTGGCGCGTGAACAGGGCGATATCCTTGTGCGTGATGGCCTTGCCCGGCCCGGCGCGGGCGACCTTGACCTTGCTGGCCAGGATGCCCTGGCGCCGCAGGGCCATGCCGGCAGCGGCGGCATCGGCGGCGCGCACGATGCCATCGACCGTCTTGCCATGCCGGTCCGTTCCCTTCCATGCAAACCGCCGCTCGGCCGCCATGTGCGCCTCCTGCCGTCACGGTAGCAGGGTCAGGTGAAAGCGCCAGCTGCGGCAGGGGCAGGCTTGATCTGGCTCAGCCTTTCGTCGTTTGCACTTCCGTCTGTACAACGGCCTGGGCCTTGATGTCGTCCGCGTCATCTTCAGCGCCATCGCTGCCCTTGCTGATGCTTTCGCCATCGTCGCGGCGCAAGGTCCAGAAGGTCAGCGAGGACAGGATCGTCAGTGCCGCCAGGGTCAAAAAGGCATGGTGCAGTGCCGTGCTGAGCATGGCACGGTCGGACTGCGGCATGTCGCCCAGGTACCAGCCCGTGATCAGCGAACCGAAGGCCAGGCCAAAGCTCATCGATAGTTGCTGCATGGAACTGGCGATGGTGCTGGCCATGCTGGAGTCGCTCTTGTCCACGTCGGCATAGGCAATCGTGTTCATGCTGGAAAACTGCAGCGAGTTGAAAAAGCCCATGCACAGGCTGATGAAGACGATCACGTACAGGGGCGTGCCGGCTCTCACTTGCGAAAACATGGCGATGGTGACGCCGATCAAGACCGTGTTGACGATCAGCACCTGGCGGTAGCCGAAGCGGGCCAGCACGCGCGCGGAAATGAATTTCATGCCCATGGCAGCGGCCGCCGACGGCATCATCAGCAAGCCCGACTGCCAGGCGGGCAAGCCCAGGCCCAGCTGGTACAGCAGCGGCAGCAGGAAAGGCAGGCCGCCCACGCCCAGGCGCGTGACGAAGCCGCCCACGACGGAGACGCGGAAGGTGCGGATCTTGAACAGGGTCAGGCGCAGCAGCGGGTGCAGCACTTCGCTCGAATGCCAGGCATAGGCGGCCAGCAGGCTGATGGAAATGAACAGCAGCACGGCGGCCGAGGTGGGATCGATCTTGTGTTCGCCAAAGATTTCCAGCAGCCACGACAGCAGGGCGATCCCCGTGCCGAACAGCACCAGGCCGATCAGGTCAAGGGGACGCGGCTTGTCACCGTAATAGTCGGGCATGTAGCGGTGCGCCAGGTACAGGGCCACCAGGCCCACGGGCACGTTGACGAAGAAAATCTCGCGCCACGACAGCCAGTGCACGATCAGCCCGCCCACGGTCGGCCCCAGCAAGGGACCGATGAGGGCGGGGATGATGACGAAATTCATGGCCGCCAGCAATTGCGACTTGGGAAAGGTGCGGATGATGGTCAGCCGGCCCACGGGCATCATCATGGCTGCGCCCACCCCTTGCAGCAGGCGCGCTGCCACCAGCATGGGCGAATTGACGGACAGGCCGCACAGGATGGAGGCGATGGTGAAGATGGCAACGGCGGCGGAGAATACGCGCCGGGTGCCGAAACGGTCGGCCATCCAGCCGCTGATGGGAATGCACACGGCCAGGCTCAGAATATAGCTGGTGACGACCGCCTTCAAGCTCAGCGGCGTCACATTCAGGCTGGCGGCCATGGCGGGAATGGCGGTGTTGACGATGGTGGAGTCGAGTTGCTCCATGAACAGGGCGGTGGCGACCACCCAGGGAAGATAGCTTTTTATGGGGGAACTGGTCATGGATGCGGGGCCTGGTAAGGGATGCTGCGCCTGTGGTATGCCGGCAATTGTCACATAAATAGTCCCGATGCGTCGCCGCCGCGTCTGCCCTTATGTTGCCTTACGGTAATTTTCCAGGCTGCCCAGCCCGTCCAGGGCTGCCATCAACGGCAGCGCCGCATCGGCGATGCGCTCCAGGCTCGCTTCGCGCAGGGCGCCGGTGTCGACCGTGTGCGCCGACGCCAGTCCCGCCCAGCGCAGCAGCGCTGCGCAGGCGGCGGGCGTGTCGAACATGCCGTGCACATAGCTGCCCAGGATCTGCCCGTCGGGTGATACGGCCCCTTCGGGGCGGCCCGCGATGACGAAGGCGGGCTGCTGCAAGGCCGCGCCATGCGACACACCCATGTGGATTTCGTAGCCGGCCATGGCGGCATGGTCCGCGCCGGCAAACGCGCAGTGTCCCGCCACGTGTTCCAGCGTCTTGTCGGCCGTCAGCTCGGTTGTCATCGCCAGCAGTCCCAGTGCCTGCGATGCGCCAGCCTGCCCCTCCACGCCCAGCGGGTCGTGCACGGATTGCCCCAGCATCTGGAAGCCGCCGCAGATGCCGATCGCCTTGCCGCCATAGCGCAGGTGCTTCGCCAGGTAGGCGGGCCAGCCCTGCTGCTGCAGCCAGGCCAGGTCGCCGCGCGTGTTCTTGCTGCCGGGCAGGATCACCAGGTCGGCGGGCGGAATCGGCTGCCCCTGCTTGACGAACTGCAGGTCGATGTCGGGATGGGCGCGCAGGGCGTCGAAATCCGTGTGGTTGCTGATGCGCGGCAGCTGCGGCACCACTACCCTGAAGGCGCCCCGTTCGGCCTGCATCGCCTCGACGGCGTCTTCCGCGTCGAGGAACAGCCCTTGCAGGTAGGGCAGCACGGCCAGCACGGGTTTACCCGTCTGCTGTTCCAGCCAGTCGATGCCGGGCGTGAGCAGCGAGATGTCACCGCGGAAGCGGTTGATGACGAAGCCGACGATGCGCGCCCGCTCGCTGTCGGACAGGCAGGCGAGGGTGCCAATGATGTGGGCGAAGACGCCGCCCCGGTCGATGTCGGCCACCAGGATCACGGGGCAGTCGACGGCTTCGGCAAAGCCCATGTTGGCGATGTCGCGCGCGCGCAGGTTCACTTCCGCCGGGCTGCCCGCGCCTTCGACGACGACGGCGTCGTATTGCCGGCGCAGGCGCGCATACGATTCCAGCACGGCGCCCATGGCGATGGTCTTGTATTGCTGGTAGTCGCGCGCATCCATCTCGGCGCGCACCTTGCCGTGGATGATCACTTGCGCGCCCGTGTTCGACGACGGTTTCAGGAGTACCGGGTTCATGTCCGTGTGCGGCGCGATGCCGCAGGCCAGCGCCTGCAGGGCCTGGGCGCGGCCGATCTCGCCGCCGTCGCTCGTCACGGCGCTGTTCAAGGCCATGTTTTGCGGCTTGAAGGGCGCCACCGTCACGCCGCGGCGTTTCAGCAGGCGGCACAGGGCCGCGACGACGGTGCTCTTGCCCGCGTCGGATGTCGTGCCCTGTACCATCAGGGCGGGGAAGGGCGTGTTCATGTTGCTTGCTCCTGCTGATGCTGCCATTGCGCGATGATGTCGCTGATCTGGCGCAAGCCATGCGTGATGGCGGCCGGGCCGGGCGACAGGATATCGGGCGACTTGATCTCGAACAGCATCTGGTTTTGCACGGCTGGTATCGTTGCCCAGTCCGGGCGCGCCGCCAGTTGCGCGGGCTGGAATTTCTTGCCGCACCAGCTGGCGATGATGATGTCGGGCGCGCGTGCCACCACGTCCTGCGGGTCGGCGATGATGCGTTCCTTCGCGCCCGGCTGCGTGGACAGTTCCGGGAAGGCGTCGGCGCCGCCGGCGATGCCGATCAGCTCCGCCGCCCAGCCGATGCCGCTCATCAGGGGTTCGTTCCACTCCTCAAAGTAGACCACAGGCTTGCGCGTCCACGCTGCGGCGCGGGTTTGCGCGGCGGCGATGTCGGCGCGCAGGCTGGCGACCAGATCCTTGCCCGCCTCCTCGCGCCGCACCAGCGCGGCCAGCACGCCGATCATGCGCAGGATGCCGTCCACCGTGCGCTGGTTGAACTGGTGGACTTCGATGCCGGCCTTCACCAGGTCGCGGCAGATATCGGCCTGCATGTCGCAAAAGCCGATCACGAGGTCCGGTTTCACGGCCAGGATGCGTTCCAGCTTCGAAGACGAAAAGCCGCTGATCCTGGTCTTTTCCTCGCGCGCGCGGGCCGGGCGCACGGTAAAGCCGGAGATGCCCGCGATGACGTCTTCCGCGCCCAGCGCATACAGGGTTTCCACGGCTTCCGTCGACAGACAGGCGATGCGCTGGTAGTGGCTCACGGTGCCGCCTTGGCGGCGGGAGTACTGCGGCGCTGGCGTGCCACCTCCAGTTGTTCGCACATGGCGGCCGTGCCTTCGATCATGCGCGGGCCGGCGCGGTTCAGCAGGTCGCCGTTCAGGCGGAACAGGTTATTTCGGCGTACGGCCGTCATCGAAGGGAAGGCGCGCCACATGGCCAGACCGCCTTCGCTGCGCGGATCGCTCTTTTCGCTGGTGCCGAAAATGACTTCCGGGTCTTCCTGCAGCACGCCTTCCGGCGTGACGACGGGCGCCACCACCTTCATCGCGGCAAAGATGTTCTGGCCGCCGCACACGCGCATGGAATCGCTGACGATGCTTGCGCCGCTCAGGGTGTACAGCGGCTTGTCCCACACCTGGTAAAACACGCGCACGGGCGGGCGCTGCGCGTATAGCGCCGTCAGACTGGCCAGTTTGGCGCGCAGCTGGGCGGCCGCCGGTTTCGCCACCGCTTCCGTGCCCATCAGCTGGCCCAGGCGCTCCATGCCGCTGGGGATGTCGGCCAGCTTGCGCGGCTCGCTGTGGTAGATGGGTACCTTCAGCTGGCGCAGCATGGCGATCTGGCGTTCGGCGCTGCCGTGCATCCACACGACGATCAGGTCCGGCTTCATGGCGATGATGCGCTCCATGTCGTACTGGCGGTTGTCGCCCACCTGCGAAATTTTTTTTGCCGCTTCCGGATAGTCGCTGTAGCTGACGGCGCCGACGATCTTTTCGCCGCCGCCGGCCGCGAACAACACTTCCGTGATGTGCGGCGCCAGGGCCAGGATGCGCTGTGCCGGTTTTTCCAGGGTGACGACATTGCCATCGTCGTCGCGCACGCTGATGGCGGCATGCGCCTGCAGCGAGACCAGTCCGGCCAGCAGCAGCGATATTTTCAAGGTATTCATGTGTTTTTCCAGGCGGTGAGGGCCTGCTGCAGGCGCAGCCAGGCGGGTTCGTCGGGGGGCAGGCCCAGGCGGATGCCGTGGGCTGCGTGGCGGAACAGGCGCACCCAGATACCCGCTTCCGCCATGTGGCGCCAGCAGGCTTCGGCGCGCGCTTCCGGCCACCACTGGAACAGCGCCGTGCCGCCGCTGGCGATGCCGTGGGCGGCCAGCAGCTGCTGCAAGCGGAGGCCTTCGCCGCGCAGGCGCTCGCGCATGGCGTCCTGCCAGTGCGTGTCGTTGAGGGCGGCCAGCGCCACCTGCTGCGCCGGGCCGCTGACGGTCCATGGTCCCAGCAGGTCGGCCAGCTGGGCCAGCAAGGCGGGATGGGCGGCGACAAATCCCAGGCGCAGTCCCGCCAGGCCAAAGAATTTGCCCACCGAGCGCAGCACGATCAGGCCCGGCTGGCTCGTATGCTGTCCCAGGCTGGCGTGCGTTTCCGTGTCGCCAAACGCTTCATCGACCACCAGCCAGCCGCCGCGCGCGGCCAGCTTTTCCGCCCACCCCAGCAGTACCGCGGGGGCGATGCGCTCGCCCGTGGGATTGTTCGGATTGCAGACGACCAGCACATCGCAGTGGTCCACCGCATCGCCCAGATGCGCATACGGCACCTGGCGCAGCTGGTGGCCGTGCTGGCCCCAGTGGTGCGCGTGTTCCGCATACGAGGGCGCGGCCACCACCACGCGCGACGGCGCGCGCAGCCGGGGCAGGGCCTGGATGGCCGCCTGCGTGCCGGCCACGGGCAGCATGGCCGGCGCGCCGTAGTAGCTGCAGGCGGCTGCGGCCAGGGCGGGATCGGCTTCCGGCAGCCGGTGCCAGGCATTGGCATCCGGTGCTGGCGCTGCATACCAGTGCGGGTTGATGCCCGTCGACAGGTCGATCCACTCGCCGATGGGGCGGCCGTATTCGCGCGCGGCGTCGCGCAGGTTGCCGCCATGTTCAAGCAAGATATTTCCCCTTCAGGTAGAACAAGCCCGCCAGCAGCGCCACCCAGATCAGCCACAGTACGGCCGTTTCGGCCACCAGTCGCCAGGCGCGGTCGATGTCGCGTGCTTCGGCGGGACGGCCGCTACCCAGCGGCGGGCGCTGTTCCAGTTCACCGTCGTAGACGGCGTCGCCGCCCAGGGCCAGGCCCAGGGCGCCGGCGCCGCTGGCCATCACGGGGCCCGCGTTCGGGCTGCCCCAGGTCGGTGCCTGCGTGCGCCAGCAGTACCAGGCCCGCCGCTTGTCGGCCATGCTCTTGCCCAGCAAGACATACGACAGGGCAGTCAGGCGCGCCGGCAGATAATTGAGAATGTCATCGATGCGCGCGGCGCAGCAGCCGAACCACTCATAGCGTTCGTTGCGGTAGCCCCACATGGCGTCCAGCGTGTTCGCCAGGCGGAACAGCACGGCGCCGGGGCCGCCTGCCACGGCAAACCAGAACAGGGTGCCGAAGACGGCGTCGTTGCCGTTTTCCAGCAGGGATTCCGTGCTGGCCTTGGCCAGGCTGGCCGCGTCCGCGTTGGCCGTGTCGCGGCTGACGATGCGCGCCGTCAGCAGGCGCGCGTTGTCCAGGTCATCCATGGCCAGGGCGTCGGCGATGGGCTGATTATGGTCGCGCAGGCTGCGCAAGCCGAGGCACAGGTACAGCAGGAAGACGTGGAGGGCGGCGCCCGCCAGGCCGCACAGCCAGTAGGCTGCATAGCTGAGCGGCAGCACGGCCAATGACCAGGCCAACGCGCCGCGCAGGAAGCGCGCGTGGCCCCGGTTCAGCAGGCGTTCCAGCGCGCTGGCGACGCGGCCAAAACCGACCAGCGGATGCCAGCGGCGCGTCTCGCCCAGCAGCATGTCGAGCAGCACGCCAGCCGTCATCAGCAAGGCCAGCATGGGCAGCGACAGGCCGCTCAGCATGGGCTGCCTTTCAGGTGCAGTGGCAGGCCGGCGGCGACAAACACGGCCCTGTCGCAGACGGCCGCCACGGCCTGGTTCAGGCGGCCCGCTTCATCCGTGAAGCAGCGCGAGATGGCGCCATACGGCACGATGCCCATGCCCACTTCGTTCGACACCAGCACAATGTCGCAGCCCGAGTCGCCGATTTCGGCCAGCGCGTACAGCAGGTGCGCGCGCTCGCTGTGGAACAGTTCGGGCAGGGCGATGTCGCCCACGTCCGGATAGCTCTCGCCGCTGGAAAACATCAGGTTCGTCAGCCACAGGGTCAGGCAGTCGACCAGCAGCAGCCTGCCGGGGCGCGCATGCTGCAGGAGCGCGTCTCCCAGACGCAGCGGCTCTTCCAGCGTGGTCCACTCAGCCGGGCGCTGCGCGCGGTGATGCCCGATGCGGGTGGCCATCTCGCCGTCGCCCGCCTGCGCCGTGGCGATGTACAGCACTTCCTTGCCCGATGCGCGGGCCAGCTGCTCGGCGTAGGCGCTTTTGCCGGAGCGGGCGCCGCCGAAGACCAGGGTGCGCGTCATGGCGCTGTTACCATTCGGTGCCGAGTTGCGCGCCGATGCCGGCCGCATACGCATGCTTGACGACGGCCATCTCGGTGACGGTGTCGGCGATGGCGATCAGTTCATCGGGCGCGCCGCGGCCCGTGATGACCACGTGCTGCATGTGCGGGCGTTCCAGCAGGTCGGCGATGACCTTGTGCACGTCGAGGTATTTGTACTTGAGGGCGATATTGAGTTCGTCGAACAGCACCAGGCCATAGGCGGGATCGGCCAGGAAGGTCTTCGCCTGTTCCCACGCCAGTTCGGCCTTTTCGATGTCGCGTTCGCGGTTCTGCGTCTCCCAGGTATAGCCTTCGCCCATCGCATGAAAACTGATTTCATCGGGGAAGCGGCGCAGGAATTTTTCTTCGCCCGTGGACATGGCACCCTTGATGAACTGCACCACGCCCACTTTCATGCCGTGGCCCATGGCGCGGATGGCCATGCCGAAGCCGCTCGAACTCTTGCCCTTGCCATTGCCTGTGTTGACGATGATGATGCCGATTTCCTTGTCGGCCTTGGCGATGGCCGCATCGATGATGGCCTTCTTGCGTTCCATGCGCACGCGGTGGCGCTCGTTGATGGCGGCGGTGTCCGCGTCGACGGGTTTGTTATCGCTCATGTTAAATCCTCTTTCGGTATGAATATCTTGCGTTTGCCGTGATCGATGATCTCGATCGGGTGGCCCAGGTAGTCGCCCAGGATGGATGCCTGCATCACGTCGGCCACGGGACCGGCGAGCCAGCCGCCGTCGCCCATCAGCAGCAGCGCATGCGTCGAGACGCTGTGCGCCAGGTTCAGGTCATGCCCCACCATCACCACGGTCTTGTTCTGTTCGCGGCACAGCCGGGCCAGCAGGCCCATGACGCTGACCTGGTGCGCCAGGTCCAGCGCATTGGCCGGTTCGTCCAGCAGCAGCAGGGGCGTGTCCTGCGCCAGCATGGCGGCGATGGCCACGCGCTGGCGTTCACCGCCGGACAGGCTGCGCACGTCGCGCTCGGCCAGGTGCTCCACTTCCATCGAGGCCAGCGCCGCCAGGGCGATGCGCTGGTCGTCGCTGCCTTCCCAGTAATGGCTGTCGTGATACGGGTGGCGCGCCGACAGCACCGTTTCGATCACGCGGTACGAGAACGCGTCATGCCGCGCCTGTGCCAGGAAGGCGCGTTCGCGCGCCAGCTCCTCCAGCGGCCAGTCGACCAGGGCGCGGCCCTGCACCGTCACGTGGCCGGCATCGGGTTCGCGCAGGCCGGCCAGGGCGCGCAGCAGGGTGCTCTTGCCGGCGCCGTTGCGGCCGATCACGCTCCAGCATTCGCCATCCTTGATTTGCCAGGTGAGGTTTTCCACGAGGGAGCGCGTGCCTGCCTTCAGGCCCAGTTGGTAGGTACGGATCATGGTTGTTTCATCTCCGGCGCAGCCGGTGCAGCTGGTACAGGAAGACAGGCGCGCCTATCATCGCCGTGACGACGCCGACGGGCAGCTGCAAGGGCGCCAGCACGGTGCGCGCCAAGGTGTCCGCCAGCACGAGGAAGGTGCCGCCGGCCAGCGCCGCGGCGGGAATCAGGAGGCGGTGATCGGGGCCGCAGGCAAAGCGCAGCGCATGCGGCACGATCAGGCCGACGAAGCCCACGCTGCCGGCGCTGGTGACGGCGCTGGCCGTGAGCAGGCCGGAACAGAAGAACAGGCCCTTGCGCAGGGCGCCCACGCGCACGCCCAGGGTGCTGGCCGCTTCCGCGTGCAGCGCCATGATGTTGAGCGAGCGCGCGCAGCGCAGGGCGAAGAACAGGGCGCCTGCCAGGACCAGCCAGGGCATCAGCCGCGCCGGCGCGCCGGACAGGTCGCCGATCATCCAGAAGATCATGCTGCGCAGGCGGCTTTCCGGGGCGATGGACAGCATCAGGGTGACGATGGCCATGCAGGCCGAGGCCAGGATCACGCCCGTCAGCAGCAACAGCGAAGCGCCGCCTTCGGCCGCCGCGCCGCCGCGCAGGTCGCGCCGGGCAAAGAAGTACAGCAGCATCGACACGCCGACGGCGCCGGCGAATGCCGCCGCATCGACCACCCACAGCGCGCACATGAACAGCAGCGCGGCCAGGGCGCCGACGGAAGCACCGGCCGAAATACCCAGCACATACGGGTCGGCGAGGGGATTGCGCAGGAGGGCCTGCATCATGACGCCGGCCAGCGACAGCGCCGCGCCCGTGACAAAGGCGGTCAGCGCGCGCCCGAGGCGCAGGTCGAGCAGGGTGGCGGCGAGGGTATCGGTCTTGCCTTGCAGCAGATGGAAGAGGGCGGAAGGCAGGTCGGCGAGCGGGATCGCGATCGAACCGATCATGCCGGAGAAGATCAGGCTGGCAACGGCGCATGCGACCAGCACCGTGATGATCACGGTGGCGCGGTGGCGCATGTTGCGAAAGAATGGGTGCATTGACTGCCTTAAGAAGCGGGGACTGCAGGACTGCACTGCGGGCGATGGCGTGGATGCCATTGCCCGCAGCTTACATCATTACATCATGCTTATTTCATGCCGTAGCGTACGCCGACGAAGACTTTCGAGCCTGGCGTCGCATAGAAACGGGCCAGTTCGTAGTTCTTGTTGGCGATGTTGTTCCAGCGCGCCAGCACCGACCACTCAGGAGCAAACTGGTAGGTGGCGTACAGATTGACCAGGCCATAGCCGCCCAGGACGTTCTTGTTGGCGGCATCGTCGTAGCGTTTGCCCGACAGTTGCCATTCGGCGCCCGAGGTCAGCGCGCCCAGCGTGTAGTCAACGGCGACATTGGCGTGCTGCTTGGCACGGCGCTGCAGCTGCTTGTCCTTGGTTTCATCGCGCGGGTCCTGCAGGTCGATATTGCCGCTGACGTTAAAGGCGCCGAACTTGCTGCTGGCCGCCAGGGTCACGCCTTCGAGCAAGGCTTTGTTGACGTTGTAGGCGCAGCCATAGCTGCCGTTGAACAGCGGGTCCGGGCATGGCGTGGTGTTGACCAGCAGGTCGGTGACCTTGTTATGGTAGTAGGTCGCGCTGGCTTGCGAGACGCCGTCGTTGTAGTGCAGGCCGATTTCCGCGTTGCGGCCCGTTTCCGGCTTGTTCGATGCCAGGCCGTATCCCGGGTAGTACAGTTCATTGAAGGTCGGTGCACGGAAGCTGGTGCCATAGCTGGCGTTTGCGCGCAGCGCATTGCTGATGCGGTAGCCGTAGGCGATGCTGCCCGTGTTGTGCGAGCCGAATGCCGAGTTGTCGTCGCGCCGGCCGCTGATATTGAACAGGTGCGCGCCGCGTACCATGTTGTATGCCGCTGCGTAGGATTTGGTATTGCGTGCACCCGTTACTTCCGGCGTGCTGCTCGACATGACGTCTTCATCGCGGTAGCTGGCCAGCAATTGCAGGTTGTCGCGGCCGATGCGGATGTCGTTCTGCCAGGTGAAGTCGGTCTGCTTGGTGTCGATCTGGCTTTTGCCATACGATGCCGCGCTGCTGTCGTCGCCCGACTTGTCGCGCGCTTCCGCGTAGCGCAGTTCGCTGGTCCAGTTAGGCAGGAATTCATTCTTGGTGAAGACGGAGACGTTCTGCAGCTTCTGGTTGCTGCGCGCATCGTAGCCCGGGCCGGCGTCGTACTGGGCTTTCAATTCGCTATTCAGGAACACCAGGCCGACTTCATGGCCCTTGGCCATCTGGTAGCCGAACTGACCGCTGACGCTTTGCTTGTCGTAGCCGTCCTTGTCCGGGTTGTAGGTGAACGAGGAGGCGCCCAGCTTGGATGCGGAGAAGCCATCCGATTTTTCCTTGCCTACCGCCAGCGCGTAGCTGAAGCTGTTCACGCCGCCCGTCGAACCGGCAACGCTGGCTTCCGCCTGGCGCGTGTTGTTGCTGCCGTAACCGGCGAAAGCGGAGAAGCGCGTGGCGCCGTCGCCTTTCTTGGTGAAGATCTGGATCACGCCGCCGATGGCATCGGCGCCGTACATGGTGCTCAGCGGACCGTAGACGATTTCAACGTGGTCGATGCTCGACAGGGGCAGGGCGCTCCAGTTGGCCGTGCCCAGGGTGGACGAGCCGATGCGCACGCCGTCGACCAGGACGATATTCTGGTTGCTGTTCGCGCCGCGGATGAACACGCTTGCCGAGGTGCCTGCGCCGCCATTGCGGGTCACTTCGATACCGCGCTGCTTTTGCAGCAGGTCGATCAGCGAGCCGGCGCCCGAACGGGCGATTTCTTCCGAGCTGATGGTCTGCGTATCGCTCAGTACTTCGCTCAGGTGCTGCGGGTAGCGATTGGCGGTGACGACCACCGGGTCGAAGGTGTCGGGCGTGGATTGGGCGAAAGCGGCAGGCGCGGCAATGGCTAGCGCGAGCGACGTGAGCGCCGCGTGGCGGGAAACAGCATGGGTCATGATAATTTTCAGTAAGTAATATGCAACCAGCCGACGTCCCCGTTGGCCAGATTGAACAGAAGTGGGAACTGAAGATGACGATCGAAGATGGCCATGGGCCATTCGGATCGCGAACATCCCCGTTCGCACACTTCCACCTGTCCTGGCCGGTATCCGGGCTGGCAAGTACGGCTATCCCACCTTCCCATGCTCGATGATTGCAAGCACAGTGGTTGTCAGAGAGAGCTTGTCGTCCGCTTCCGGTCGGGAGGGGCGACACTTGCTTACCGTTGCGGGGGCAGCACACGTTCGCCGCGGGCGCGGCATCGTGTTTCCCGTTTAACTGCGCTCATGGACATGAGCGCGGGCACCAAAACCCCGCCATTATACGTGCAGTGAGCGGGGACTGAAATGGCAGGCCGGACGATTCGCTATCAGAAATCGAGGGCGAGCGCCGCGCCGTAGGTGATTTTGTGGGCGGAACGGGCCGCCAGCAGGGCCGTGTCCTCCAATGACAATCCTGTTTGCAGCGCGGACAGCAGGCGGATGGTCCCGGCATGGCAGATGATGACGGCCGTTTCGTGTTGTTCGCGCAACAGTTCGCCTAAAAACGCGTCCACGCGGGCGGCCATCGCCACGACATTTTCGCCGCCGCCGGGCCGGTAGTAGGCCACGTCGGCAGCCCAGGCATCGATTTCCGCGCGCGCGATCGCGTGCCAGGGACGCATTTCCCATGTGCCGAAATCCATCTCTGCCAGGCGGGTGTCAAGATGCAGGGCGGTGGCGGGCAGGTCCTGCGCCAGCAGTGTCGCCAGGTCGGCGCAGCGGCGCAGCGGGCTGGCATACAGCGGGACGCCGGCGGGCAGGGTCGCCAGCAGGCTGGCGCGTGCCCTGCTCATTTCATGCGGCGCCACTGCCACGTCGCTGCGGCCATAGCAGGTGCCGTCCGTCACTTGCGGTGCGGGGTGGCGAATGAGGATCAGGCGCATGGGTATGTCGGCTCTATCTAGTAGAAACGGACCGGGGGCTGAAAGCTGGACAGGATCGCCAGGTAAATCGCCACTTCCGCCAGTTGCTGCACGGCGCCGAGGCAGTCGCCCGTGTAGCCTTGCAGGCGGAGCTGGCATTTGCGGCCCAGCCAGAATGCGGCGGCGGCGGCCGCCACGGCGGCAAAGGCCAGCGTCGCCCAGTAAAAAATCCCCAGCACGCCGCAGGCGATGGCTGGCAGCAGGCCGAAGACGACGGCGATGATGAATTCTCCTGTGCGCATTTCCTGCGCCATGGGCTTGGACTTGCCTTCATCGCGCGCATAGTCCATGAGCCAGATCAGTGAGACGGCTGCCAGGCGTGAAAGTGGGTGGGCGATGAACAAGGCCGCGATGACGACGGCTGGCGGCAGCGCTGCCAGTGCCATGCATTTGACGGCGAGCAGGCAAATGATGCCGATGGCGCCATACGCGCCGATGCGCGAATCCTTCATGATTTCCAGCACCCGCTCGCGCGTCAGGCCGCCGCCGAAGCCGTCGCACATGTCGGCAAAGCCGTCTTCATGGAAGGCGCCCGTCAGGTAGATGCCGGCAGCCACCGCCAGCAGCACGGCCACCGCGGACGGCAGCAGCCAGCTGGCCAGCACGTACACGGCGCCGGAAATGGCCGCCACCACCACGCCCACCAGCGGAAAGTAGCGCGAAGCGTGCTGCAGCCAGGACGCCTCGAAACCCACCCAGCGCGGTATCGGCAGGCGCGTGAAGAACTGCAGCGCGATGAAGAACAGGCGGCACTGGTGGAGGATGGCGGTAAGCGGATTGGCCATGATCTTAGTCTGGCGTGGATTTTTCGCTGACCTGGGCCGAGGCGAAAGTCGCCATCTCGCGCATGAAGTTGACGGATGCGTGCAGTAGCGGCAGGGCCAGCGCAGATCCCGTGCCTTCACCGAGGCGCAAATCGAGGTGCAGCAAGGGACGCGCGTCCAGACTGGCCAGCAGCTGGCGGTGGCCGTTCTCGTCGGAGCAGTGCGAAAACACGCAGTAGTCGAGGATGGCCGGCTGCAAACGCGCCGCCACCAGCAGGGCGCTGCTGACGATGAAACCGTCGATCAGCAGGATCATGCGCCGTTCTGCCGCTTTCAGCATGGCGCCGGCCATCATTGCGATCTCGAAGCCGCCAAAGGTGGCCAGCACGGCCAGCGGATCAGTGACCGTCGCGTGATGGGCGACGGCCGCTTCGATCACCTGCTGCTTGTGCAGCACGCCTTCTTTCGACAGGCCCGTGCCGGCGCCCACGCAGTCGGCGACGGGCGTGCCGGCCAGCTTGTGCATCAGGGCGGCGGCGGCCGTCGTGTTGCCGATGCCCATTTCGCCAAAGCCCAACACATTGCCCTCCAGCGTGGCGACCAGGTCCATGCCTGCCTGCATGGCGGCCAGGCATTGCGCCTCGCTCATGGCGGGTTCCTGGGCGAAGTTACGCGTGCCAGGGCCTTGCTTGCGGTCAAGCAAGCCGTCGCGCGGGCCGAAATCGTGGTTCACGCCCGCGTCTACTATATAGAGGGCGCAATCGGCCTGGCGGGCGAAGACGTTGATGGCGGCACCGTTGCCGAGGAAGTTCTCCACCATTTGCCACGTCACGCTCTGTGGATAGGCGGAAATGCCTTCGGCGACGACGCCATGGTCGGCCGCGAAGACGATGATGGCTGGCTGGCGCAAGGCCAGTTGCGTGCTTTGCTGGATCAGGCCGATCTGGCGGGCCAGGGTTTCCAGCATGCCGAGGCTGCCCAGCGGCTTGGTCTTGCTGTTGATGGCGTGGTCGAGTTCGCTGGCCAGGGTGGCGTTGGCGGTAGGGGAAATATGTGGGATAGGCATGGGACTCTATATGGATGAGGCAGGGTGTAGTCGGCGCTACGATATCACACAGCAATATTTGCCCTGCTGCAAAATAGCCCTTGCGGGGCGTGCGGGGCTTTGCTATAGTTCGCCTCCCCAATGAGACGCAGTCAAATGCGGCACTTGAGGATCACCGGAAACGGCGATGCAGCAGAAAAGAAGGTGTTGACGGATGTAGCGAAATGCTTCATACTATTCCTTCTTTGCAGCTGACAAACACAACGCTTTGTCGATAGCGCGAAAGCAGTACCGAATACAGTTCTTTAACAATTAACAGTCGATAAGTGTGGACATTTGATGCAGTGCAGCGCCGATCTTCGGATTGGCGTCATACTTAAAATATCAAATGTTCACAAGAAATAATGAAATAGGCGCTACGAAAGTAGTGGCCTGTCAGTTTTTTGAGTGAGCGACCCGTCAGCAATGACGGTGCCGGTAAAACGGCAAAGTAACAGAGATTAAACTGAAGAGTTTGATCCTGGCTCAGATTGAACGCTGGCGGC
>NZ_RFSK01000061.1 GCF_009923995.1 Janthinobacterium sp.
CCACGCGCGGCGCGCTGGCGATGCGTTCGAGGTTGCTCTCGGCGCCGCACGAGGAAAAATAGCTGAGCTTGTCGGCGCCCGGCTCCAGCATGCCGATGCAGGCGTACTTGGAGACGCAGATATTCTGCGCCACCTTGCAGCCGGCCTCGATCAGCGCGCGCGGGTCGCGTTCGGCGCCCAGCTCGATGCCCAGCTCGATCAGGGCCGTCAGGCGCAGGCTGACGGCCTGCAGGCTCGATAGCGAGCGCGACAGCCGCTCCGTCATGATGGCCAGGTCTTCCGGCACGGGCGCCTGGCCTTCGCCCTGCCCGGCCAGCTGCGAAATCTTCTGGCTCGACGACTCGAGTTCATCGAGATAGCCGCTGACCTGGTGCTCGATGCCCGTCAGCTTGCCGCCGGCCGGCCCCTGGGTCCCTTCCGGCCGGCCGGGAAGCTGGGCCGTCGGCGGCATCAGGCCCAGCGCCTCGTTCACCGTGCGCACGATGACGTCGGGGTCGGACGGCTTGGGCAGCACCCAGCGCACACCGCAGGCTTGCGCCAGCAGGATGGCTTCCTGTTCGCGGTAGGTGGCCGTGTAAAAAATGATGGGCACGTCGGCCAGCGCCGCATCTTCATGCACGCGCGTGACGAATTCGTAGCCGTCCATGTTCGGCATGAGGATGTCGGAGATGATCAGGTCCGGGCGCTCCGTGCGCATCAGTTCGAGCGCATCGGCGCCATTTGCCGCTTCCAGCAGGCGGTGGCCGCCGTAGCCCAGCAAGGCGGTGAGGAATTCGCGGTTCAGCACATGATCATCGACGATCAATATGGTTGCTATGTCGTTTTTAACTGGCGTCGACGGCGCCCCGGCTAAAAAAGATTCGAGCTCCGCGACGAACAGGTCCGGCTCGATGGGCTTGCCGATATAGCCATTGAAGCCCGCCTCGAGCAGCCGCTCGCGGTCGCCCACCATGGCCAGCGCCGTCACGGCCAGGGCCGGAATCGTGCGCAGCCGCGGGTCTTTCTTCAGTTCCGCCACCACGCCGTAGCCATCGAGCTTGGGCAGATGCACGTCGCAGATGATCAGGTCCGGCAATTCGCTGCGCGCCATGCGCACGCCCTCCTCGCCGTCATAGGCGGCCAGCGGCGTGTACCCGAAGGCACGCAGCAGGTACACCATCAATTCCATATTGGTGGCGTTATCTTCAATAATCAGGATACGTGCGGACAATTAGCACTCCCAATAAAAACTGCACAGACTCATTTTATGCCACCGACCCATCTTTCCACTTGCGCAAACAACATAACAATCCTACAACATCTTGCCATAGATCCCCGTAAAAATCTTGTATCCGGATTTCAAGGGGACGGCTCAAGCGGCCTCGGGAGTTAATTTCTTCATGGCACCATCCTGTCGTTAGCTTAATACAGTACGCCAGGCGAAAACAGCATTTTCTCGCCCCGCCCCTGTTAAACGGCAGCAACACCAGAGTCAAAAGAGACAGTCTTGCCATACAGATAAAACACAACAGGACTCAGGCAAAACGGGGGGAGGAAGGGGGTTGGCAGACTTCGCTTTTGATAGTAATTTCCGCCAGCAGCCGGGCCAGCACGCGCCCATCGCGGGCCAGCGCCACGTGGCCGATGCCGCCGAAGGCAAGATTGCGCGCGCCGGGCAGCTGCGCCGAGGATTGCGGCGCGACAATATTATCGTGGTGCGAATACATGGACGTGATGAGGGCGCGCGTTTCCGGCGTCTCGCCGGCGGCCAGCTGCGCCAGCCAGGCGCTGGGGGCGCCGCCGATACGGCTCATCTGGCGCGCATTCGTCCCCGCCGCCAGATTGGCCAGCGTCGTGCCGTGGTGCGGCGTGCCGAGGGTGACGATGCGCGCCACGCGGGCCGCGCCATGGCGGCGCAGCCAGGCGCGCGCCACCAGGCCGCCCATGCTGTGGGCGACGAGGATGACGCGCTCGCTGCCTGTGCGGGCGCACAGCCGGGCGATGGCGGCGTCCACTTGCGGCACGAAGTCGTCGATGGACGCGCCGATGGGCTCCAGGTCGACGGCGTCGTGCGCGATGCCGGCCCGCGCCAGCATGCCGCTCAGCCGCGTCCAGTAGCCGCGGTTGCACACATAGCCGTGGATCAGCAGCACCGGCAGGCCACGGGACGGCGCAGCGCCGTCCTGCGCCGCCAGGCGCGGGCGCAGCATGCCCCACGACGACGTCCACAGGGTGGCCTGCAGCTCGCCCAGGAAGAGGCGCGCCGCGCCCAGGACGCCGACCCGGTACTCGGGCGGCACGGGGCTGCCCAGGCGGCGGCTTTCCCAAAAATTGCGCGCCACGACCAGGGCGCGCACGGCCAGCAGCATGCCCAGCGCCAGCAGCAGGGCCACGGCGGGCGAAGCGACGCCCCAGGCCTGCCAGGCCAGGCCGGCCACGCCCAGCACGGCCAGCACCTGCAGCAGCATCAGCCACTTGAGGATGCGCGCGATCATGCGGCGGCCGGGGCGGCCATGGGCACAGGCGCCGCTTTTCCCGTCAATTGCCGCGCCAGGCCGCTGGCCAGGCGCGCGGCCAGCGCGTAGATCGTCAGCTGCGGATTGGCGCCTATCGAGGTGGGAAACAGCGAGCCGTCATGCACGGACAGGTTGCGCACGCCGTGGTAGCTGCCGTCGGCGCCCGTCACGCCCAGGCGCGCATCGTCCGACATGGCGCAGCCGCCCATCACGTGCGCCGACACCACGCGCGCCAGCAGCGCCCGCATCGGCAAGTCGGCGATGGCCTGCTTTGCCTGCGCCCAGCTGGTGTAGTGGCGCGCCAGCTCGTGCACGGGATACACGCTCGTCGCCCCGGCCGCGAACTGGATCTCCGCCATCGACAGCAGCGCGCGCCGCGCGCCATCCCAGATGAACGGCGTGAGCGGATAGTCGAGCACGGGCGCGCCGGCACCGTCGATGGACACCGTGCCGCCCGCCGAATCGTGGTGAAAGCCGTCGCGCAGCAGCGCCAGCAAGGCATGCGCATGGGGGAACTGGCGCATGGTGCGCGCATGCTCGTCGCCGTAGCCGCCCATGGTGGTGGCCATCAGCAGCGGGTGCAGGGGCGGCGCCTCGAGCTTGTAGCCGATGGGACCGTCGATGGGCGCCACGTGCAGGAAATGGTCCGAATAGATCGTCTGCGGCGCGCCCGCATAGGCGTCCACGCGCTGCGCGAACAGGCCGGCCGACACCAGGGTCGGATGCAGGAAGGTGCGCCGACCCAGCAGCCCATGCGGGTCGGGCGCCTGCGAGCGCAGCAGCAGCGCGGGGGAATTGATGGCGCCGCCGGCCAGCACGAAGTGCCTGGCGCGCACCATGATGCGCACGCCCGTGGGCGCCTGGCCGGCCGCATCGAGCGCCGTCACCAGCAGGCTGTCGATGCGCTCGCCCTTGAAGAGGAAACGCTCGGCGCGCGCATGCACGAGCAGGCCCGCCCCCAGCGCCAGCGCCGACGGGATCGTCGTCACCAGCATCGACTGCTTGGCGTTGGTGGGGCAGCCCATGCCGCAGTAGCCGAGGTTCCAGCAGCCGTTCACGTTGCGCCGGATGGCGGCCGTGGGGATGCCCAGCGCCGTGGCGCCGCGGCGCAGCAGATCGTTGTTCTCGTTGGGCGGCGCGGCCCAGTCGCTCACGTGCAGGCGATGCTCCATCATGGCGAACCACGGCGCCATAGCGTCCACGGAATAGCCGGACAGGCCGAAATGCCTGCGCCAGTAATCCAGGGTGCCGGAAGGCGTGCGAAAGCTCGACGTCCAGTTGACGGTGGTCGAGCCGCCCACGGTGCGCCCCTGCAGGATATTGATGGCCTTGTCGCGCGTCTTGCGGGCCGCCGATTCCTGGTACAGGGCCGGATAGGCGTCCGCCTCGCGCATCTTGAAGTCCCGCGAAGACTTCAAGCCGCCCTCCTCGACGATCAGGACCTTCAAGCCCGCCAGCGCGAGGATTTCCGCCGTCACGCCGCCGCCGGCGCCGCTGCCGATGACGACGACGTCCGCCTCCAGCGTGCGGTCGGCGCTCAAGGTGCTGGCGTCGGTGACGTGCCAGCCGCTGGCCACGCCGATGGCGATGGGGTCGGGAATGGGAGATGTGCTCATGGCGGCCTTGTCAGCTCAGTTCGGGCAGCGGCCCCGGGTAGCCGATGGCGGCCCAGTGGGCGGCATCGGCGTACCAGGCGCCGAGGATCAGGTCATGCAGGGCCAGGTAGGCCGTCTGCAGGGTGGCCAGGCGGTGCGTGCGCCAGGATTGCAAAAAGGCGGCCACCTGGGCCGGGTCGGCCCCGGGCCAGCCATCTTTCACGCCGGCGACGAAGCGCCGCGCGGGCGCCAGCGCCAGCAGGCCAAACAGGTCCTGCACCTCCTGCTGGGCCGACAGGGGCAGGCCATGGATGGCCGTGTCCACGCCGGCGATGGCGCCGTCGAGGGCGGTGGCCCGCGCGCCGGCTTCCTGCGGCAGCGCGCTGCCCAGCATGGCCGGCACGATGGCCGCCAGCGCCGCGCGCGCCGCGCCATCGAGGACGAAGCGGCCGGGGGGCGCCGGTCCCCGCACGGCGCGGTAGGCGGCGCCGCCGGCGGCCAGCGCACAGGCGCCGATGAAGCCCAGCTTCAGAAACGATCTGCGTTGCATTGCCCTGTCTCCCCCTTGTCTTGTACGGCCTTTTGCAGGCCAGTGTACGCCAAAGGCAGCGGGCACTTGAACGCAAAAACTAGAGCGGCGCGTCTAGTTTGCGCGACTGGCACCACAGCAGCAGCATGGCCAGCAGCGCCGCCAGCGCGCCGCCGATGGCGATGCTGGGCAAGCCAAAGGCGACGATCAGGCTGGCGCCCAGCACTCCACCGGCGGCCGTCCCCGCATTGAAGGCGGCGATGTTCAAGCCTGCCGCCACGGCATCGCTGCCCGGGCAATGCTGCCGCGCCAGGCGCAGCAAGCGCACGGTGGACAGGGTGACGAGGGCAAAGAACAGCAGGCCCAGGCTGCCGCACAGGGCCAGCAAGGCGGCGGGCCAGGCGCGCAGCACATAAAAGGCCAGCAGGTTGAGCGCCAGCGCGGCCAGCGCCAGCATGGCGGCACGCTGCGCGGAAGGACGATCCGCGCACCAGCCGCCCAGCAGGTTGCCGCCGATGGCGCACGCGCCAAAGCACAGCATGGCGGCGCCCAGCCAGCCCCCATCGAGTCCGCCCAGCTGCAGCAGGAAGGGCGAGACATACGTGAAAAAGCTGAAAGTGGCCACGCTGACCAGCGCCGCCACGCCGGCCGCCAGCAGCAGCGCCGGCCGCAGGATGGCGCGCAGGCTGGCCAGGGCCGATACGGCGGCGGTGTACGCGCGGCATGGCCCGCAACAGGCCGGCGCCGCCGCACAGGGCCAGCACGCCGATGGCGGCAAACACCCAGCGCCACGACGCGACGGCGCCCAGCCACGTCCCCAGCGGCACGCCGCCGGCCAGCGCCAGGGTCAGGCCCAGCCAGACGACGGACAGCGCCCTGCCCGCGCGGGACGGGTCGACCAGGCTGGTGGCCGCATGCGAGGCGACGGCCATGAACACGCCATGCGCCAGACCCACGACGAAGCGCACGCCCAGCAGCGCGCCCAGCGCCGGCGCGACCGCCATGGCCAGGCCGCCGGCCGCCAGCACGGCCATGGCGGCCACCAGCAGCCGCCGTTCGGAGTGGCGCGCCAGCAGGGCCGTCAGGATGGGCGCGCCGATGGCCGCCCCCAGCGCATACGCGGCGATGGCGCCGCCGGCCGCCGCCACGCTGGCATGCAGGTCGCGCGCCATGGGAGTCAAGAGGCCGGCAGCGATGAATTCGCACAAGCCGAAGGCAAAACTGCACAGGGACAGCAGATAAATGGAGAACGGCAGCGTGGCGGACGGCAGCGCATTGCTGCGCGATGAAACGAAGGACATGGCAGTTTCTGGCAATCAAAACGCCATGCTGGCCCCCAGCAAACCATCTGTAAAATATCTTATTTATCTTGAAACGAGACGTTCAACGTCTCACTGCCCCGCAGCCGACCGGCGCAGCTGCGCCAGCAGGCGTTCGCGCACGGGACACTCGCGCCGCGGGTCCCACGCCAGGTACAGGTCGAGCTGGCGCAGCGGCTCCGGCACAGCGTCGCCGTGCAGCGGCAGCATGGCGACGCCGGCCGGCATGGAGGCCGCCAGGCTGGCCGGCAGCAGGGCCACGCCGAAACCGGCCGCCACCAGTCCCAGCACCGTCTGCAGGCGGCGCGCCTGCTGCACCACGCGCGGCACGAAGCCCGCATGCAGGCACAGGCTGGCCAGCTGGTCATGGAAGCCCTGCCCCAGCGCGCGCGGCGAGGCGACGAAATCGTCCAGCGCCAGCTGCGCCAGGTCCACCTTCGCCTGCCCCGCGCAGCGGTGGCCCGCCGGCAGCGCCACAAGGATGTCTTCGCCCGACAGGCGCTCGAAGCGCAGGCCCGGCGTGCTGCGCCCCGGCGCGCGCAGCAGGGCGATATCGATCTCGCCCCGCTCCAGCCACTCGACCTGCTGCTGCGTCGATGCTTCGCGCAAGGTGAATTGCACGGCGGGCGAATCGGCGCGGAAGGCGCGCAGGGCAGCAAGCACGTGGGCATACGGGGTGATGTGGATGAAACCGAGGCGCACGTGGCCCTCGATGCCCTGCGCCACGCGGCGCGCGGCGGCCACGCCCTCGTCCAGGCTGGCCAGCACCTGGCGCGCCGTGGCGAGGAAGGCCGTGCCGGCCGGCGTCAGGCTGACCTTGCGGTTGCTGCGCTCGAACACGGGATAAGCGAGCATGTCTTCCAGCCGCAGGATGGCCTGCGACAGGGGCGGCTGCGCCATGTGCAGCCGTTCGGCCGCGCGGCGGAAGTTCAGTTCCTCGGCGACGGCGATGAACTGGCGCAGCAGCCGGGTCTCGATCATGGCGTTCTTTTCGCCGCCGCCAGGATGTGGCGCGCGATGCCGCGCAGGATGTTGACTTCTTCCGTCTCCAGTCCCGTGCGCGAAAACAGGCGTTTCAGGCGCGGCATGAGCTTTTTCGGATTGTCGGCGTCGAGGAAGTCGATGGCCACCAGCGCCTGTTCCAGGTGCGCATACATGCCGTCGACCTGCGCCAGGCTGGCCGCGTCGCCATGGAAGCCGACGGGACTGGCCGCCGGCGCCCCTCCCGCCGCATCGATGGCCGCCACGCGGCATTCATAGGCGACGACCTGCGCCGCCTGCGACAGGTTCAGCGAGGAATACTCGGGGTTGGCGGGGATATTGATCAGCACATTGCACTGCTCGACGATCTCATTGGGCAGGCCGAAGCGCTCGTTGCCGAAGATGACGGCCGCATGCAGCTCCGTGCCGGCGGCCAGCTGGGCGGCGATGGCGCGCGGGGTGGTGACGGGCGGCGAGAATTCGCGCAGCCGGGCCGAAACGGCCGCCGCGTAGTTGCAGCCGTCGAGCGCCTCGGCGATGGAGCCGACGATGCGCGCGCCGGACAGGATATCCTGCGCGCCGCTGGCAAAAGCCACCGCTTCCGCATCCGTCAGCGCGTCGGGAAAGCGGGGGTTGACCAGCACCAGATCGGAAAAACCCATCGTTTTCATGGCCCGCGCGACGGCGCCAATGTTGCCGGATCGACTAGTTTCGACAAGAATAAATCGCAGGCGTTTGAAAAGAGACGTGTTGATTTCGGGCAGATTCATTTAAAATAGCGCTATTGCGCGGTATCGATACAGGAAATTTCGGGAAACGGAGTCACACAACGCTGACTCCAGGCCGGGATTTTAACCACTTCGGCACCGCTCCGCTCTTTAATTCATTCTTGCACTCCATCGTACCGGCGCCGAAAGGCGACGCCGGGCGGTCGCGTGCTTTTAACGGAAGCTCACATGCACCCAATGCTCAACACGGCGATCAAAGCCGCCCGCCGCGGCGCCGCCGTCATCAATCGCGCCTCTTTTGACCTCGACCGCGTCGTCGTCACGGAAAAACAACATAACGATTTCGTCACCGACGTCGACCAGGCGGCCGAACAAGCCATCATCGAGGTGCTGTCCAAAGCCTACCCGGATCACGCTATCCTGGGCGAGGAATCGGGCGCTTCCGCCAACACGCACGACGAGAATGAATATCAGTGGATCATCGATCCGCTGGACGGCACCACCAACTTTATCCACGGCTTCCCCCAATACTGCGTCTCGATCGCGCTCGCGCACCGCGGCGTCATCACGCAAGCCGTCATCTACGACCCGGTACGCAACGACCTGTTCACGGCCACCAAGGGCGCCGGCGCCTACCTGAACGAAAAACGCATCCGCGTCACCAAGCTGGACCGCATCTCGAACGCCCTGCTGGGCACCGGCTACGTGGCCGGCAGCGCCCGCGCGCTGGATGAATACCTGAAGATGTACGCGATCATGGGCGAACGCAGCCAGGGCGTGCGCCGCGCCGGTTCGGCCGCGCTGGACCTGGCCTACGTGGCCTGCGGCCGCCTGGACGGCTTCTACGAAAAAGGCTTGAAGCCTTGGGATATCGCCGCAGGCGCCCTGATGATCACGGAATCGGGCGGCATCGTCGGTGAATTCTCCGGCGAATCGGAGTACCTGTACAAGGGCGACGTCATCGCCGCCAGCCCGAAGATCTTTGGCCAGATGATCACCCTGCTGACGCCATTCGCCTAAGCGGACGCGTGACTGCCGCGCATGCGGCATGCCTGAAAAAAACCGGCCCTGGCCGGTTTTTTTGCATTCAGGGGCCGAGCTGCCCCGCCACGACGAAGCCCAGGGTCATGGCCACCACCATCGCCGCGCCCGTCGGCGTGGGCGGCGTGGGCGATGGCAGGTCGAACCAGCGGCATACGACGCCCACCAGCACGCCGAGCACGGAACCGGCCAGCATGACGTTCATGGCGCCTCCCCTGGATTTTCACGCCGCTGCAGGTACAGGCCCGTGAGCCAGTAACCGCAGCTGGTCAAAAACACCAGCAGCGCGGCGCCCAGCACGGGCGGCGCCGGCACGGGGATGCGCGCCAGCTGGCAGACGAAGCCCACGACAAAGGCCAGCAGCAGGCCGAGGATGACTTTCTTGTAACGCATGGCTCTGTCCTCCCCTAGAAAGCGAAGCAGCTGCAGCCCAGCGTGCCCCAGAAACCGGAAAAATCGCTGATCGGCACGGCCGACTTGCGCGCCCGGTCGTGGGCATGGGCATGCACGCCGCAGGCGCCCGCGCACTGGTGCGGCATGGCGGCCTGCGCCGGCCTGGCCACGGGCCGGTAATGCCCCGGCACGGCGCGCACGGGCGACCACTCGGGCAGCACGGGAATCGGCGGCGGCGCCAGGGCCGTGAATTCGCCCTGGCCGTAGACGACCTTGCCGCCCACCATGGTCAGCACGGATTCGATGGACTTGATCGCCTCTTCCGGCACCGTGAAATAATCGGCCGACAGCACGGCCAGGTCGGCCAGCATGCCTTCGCGGATGCGCCCCTTCTTGCCCTGCTCGCTGGAGAACCAGGCGCTGCCCGCCGTCCACAGCTCCAGCGCCGTCTCGCGCGACAGCCGCCCCGCCACCTCCGTCAGGGCCAGGCCGCCCACGGTGCGCCCCGAGACAAGCCAGTACAGCGCCGTCCACGGGTTGTAGCTGGCCACCCGCGTGGCGTCCGTGCCGCCGCCCACGGGCACGCCCGCGTCCAGCATGCGCTGCACGGGCGGCGTGGCCTTGGCCGCCTCGGCCCCGTAGCGCTCGACGAAATACTCGCCCTGGAAAGCCATGCGGTGCTGGATGGCCAGGCCGCCGCCCAGCGCCTTGACCCGGTCGATATTCCTCGGGCTGATGGTTTCCGCATGGTCGAACAGCCAGTGCAGGCCGCCGAACGGCGTGTCGCGGTTGACCTTTTCGAACACGTCGAGCATGCGGCTGATCGATTCGTCATAGGTGGCGTGCAGGCGGAAGGGCCAGCGCTGCTCAACCAGGTGGCGCACGACCTTTTCCAGCTCGCCTTCCATGCCGGCCGCCAGTTCCGGGCGCGGCTCGAGGAAATCCTCGAAGTCGGCGGCGGAAAACACCAGCATCTCGCCGGCGCCGTTATGCCGGTAAAAATCCGTGCCGTCGCCCGGCTTGACCATGCCCGTCCATTTCTGGAAGTCCTGCAGTTCGGCGCCCTTGTTTTGCGTGAACAGGTTGTAGGCGATGCGGATGGTCAGCTGCTCCTTTTGCGCCAGCTCGTCGACGACGGCGTAATCCTCGGGATAATTCTGGAAGCCGCCGCCCGCGTCGATGGCGCTGGTGAGGCCCAGGCGATTGAGTTCGCGCATGAACTGGCGCGTCGAGTTCACCTGCAGTTCCAGCGGCAGCTTGGGGCCTTTCGCCAGGGTCGCATACAGGATCATGGCATTCGGCCGGGCGATCAGCAGGCCCGTGGGGTTGCCGGCAGCGTCGCGCACGATTTCGCCGCCGGGCGGGTTCGGCGTGTTCTTATCGTAGCCGACGGCGCGCAGGGCGGCGCGGTTCAGCAGGGCACGGTCGTACAGGTGCAGGATGAAGACGGGCGTGTCGGGCGCGGCCGCGTTGATTTCGTCCAGGGTCGGCATGCGCTTTTCCGCGAACTGGAATTCCGTCCAGCCGCCCACCACGCGCACCCACTGCGGGTTCGGCGTGCGCAAGGCCTGCTCCTTGAGCATGCGCAAGGCGTCGGCCAGCGAGGGCACGCCTTCCCAGCGCAATTCCAGGTTGTAGTTCAAGCCGCCGCGGATCAAATGCAGGTGCGAGTCGTTCAGGCCGGGAATGACGGTGCGGCCAGCCAGGTCGATCACCTGCGTGGCGGGACCGCGGTGGCGCATCACGTCTTCGACGTCGCCCACGGCGAGGAATTTGCCATCGGCGATGGCGACGGCGGACGCCAGCGGCTGCGTCCTGTCGACCGTGTGGAAACGGCCATTGAGTAAGATCGTGTTGGCGTGCATGGGAACTCCCGTATCAGGTATCAGGTGAAAGACACGGCCCCGCCGGCGCGCGGCGGAACCGTCGAACGCAATGACAGATCAATGGCCTTCGCTGGCGTTGAACATGGATTTGGCGTAGATCAAGCCCAGGCCATAGCCGCCGCCGTGCGCCACGGCCGTCGCCACCGTCTCGTTGTAGGTCTCGCCGCGGGCCCAGTCGCGCTGCAGTTCCAACAAGTATTGCACGGACGTGATCGGCTGCGCGCCCGCCTGTATCATGCGCTGCATGGCCATCGCATGGGCTTCGTCGGAGACGTCGCCGCTGGCGTCGGCGATGACGTACACCTCGAAGCCCTGCGCCAGCGCCGACAGGGCCGGTCCCACGATGCAGACGGACGTCCACAGGCCGGCCAGCACGATCTTGCCCTTGCCGTAGCCATTCACCTTGTCGGCGATGCGCGCGTCTTCCCAGGTATTCATGGTCGTGCGGTCGATGGGCGCCTGTCCGGGGAAGACGGACTGGATTTCGTCGAAGATGGGGCCGGAAAAGGACTTGGCCGCCACCGTCGTCAGTATCGTCGGCACCTTGAATTCCAGCGCCGCCTTGCTCACCAGCGCCGCGTTGTTGCGCAGCAGGGCCAGGTCGATGGAACGGGTGGCGAACGCCATCTGCGACTGGTGGTCGATCATGATCAGGGTATGGTCGTTCGGGGTCAGCAGTTTTGGGGCGGCTTGGGCGGTAGCGATAGGCATGATGTTTTCCTTAGTGAAAATAATTGAATATCAAAAAAAAAGCATACTTTATGTGGGGTCCTGCTCCTGTCCCTGCGTGGTGCCGAGTGTGCCGGGCCAGTGCTATGCAGTATGGACGCGCTCCCTAAAAAAGAAAAACGGAAAGAATGCCAAGCTATATTCGATTTTTTCGATGATATAAAATAGACGCATCCATAACAGACGCAGGAGGACAGCATGGGATTTGAATTCAGGATCGCGGCCAGCCTGACGGCCGGCCAGCGCCAGCACATCGCGCGGCTGCTGGCAGAGCGCGCGCAGGCGCCGCGCGCGCCCGGCGCCATGCCCGACACGGACGCCAGGCTGACGGAGACGGGGCTGTACGTGTGCCAGCATCTGCGCCCGGACCCGTGGCACGGCCTGGCCGCCCTGCGCGCCTACCTCGAGGCGCAGGGCGCAGGCTACGCCGTCGAGGAGATCGACGACTAGGCTTACAGGGCGCCTTCCAGCATCACGCGCCAGCTGCGGTAGCTGCCCGCATCGACGGTGCGCAGCATGCTGCCCCCGTCATCCGCATACAGGCTGCGCGTGCGGTCGGCCTGCGGCAGCAGGTTGGCGCCGGACAGGCGCAGGCGCAGCCGGCCGCCGAACGTCCACAGCGCGTAGAGATCGAGCTGGCGCCCCGGCCCCTGCCAGGCCAGCAGCTGGCCTGACTCGCGCGCCCAGCCGCCCGCCTGGTAATGCAGGTTGCCGCCCACGCTCCAGGACCGGCCCGCCGGCCGGTAATCCGCTCCCACGTTGGCGCTCCACGGCAGCTGGCTGTCCAGGCGGTTGTACGGGCCGGCGACGGCATCGACCGTGGACCAGTGGCGCGCCACGTTCGCCCGCAGCTCCAGCGCGGGGGCGGACGCCAGCAGGGCCGTCAGCGGCAGCTTCGCTTCCAGCTCGATGCTGCGCACCTGCGCGCTGCCGTTGTTGGCGGGGGTGGACACCCAGCGCCCCTGCTCCCGGGCCAGGCGGTCCAGCATCACGTCGCCGATCCTGCGCAGCGAGGCGCTGGCAGCGAGCATGGCGCCCGCGCCCGGATAGTATTCGTAGGCCCCGTCCAGGCCCCAGGCCAGTTCCGGACGCAGTGCCGGGTTGCCCCGGGTATCGGGCATGGTGGGGCTGTTGCCATTGTCGATCGTGTAGGGGCGCGCAATCAGCTGGACAATCTGCGGCGCCTTGTAGGTGCGCGTGACGGCCAGGCGCACCTGGTCCTTGCCGGCCAGCTTCCACAGGCTGTGCAGCACGGGACTCCACACCTGCGCGCGCACGTCGACGGGGTCCGCGCCGCCCGCGGCGCTGGCCGTGCGCCAGGCTTCCCAGCGCAGGCCCAGGGACAGCGACCAGCGCGCGGAAACCTCCCATTCATCCTGCGCGAACAGGGCCAGGCGCCGCACGGTGGCCGCATAGTCCTCGTCGGACAGCACGGGCAGCATGCCCGGCTCCAGCTGGCGTTCGCGGCGAAATTCCGTGCGCCGCCGGTGCCCCGCATCCCAGCCCGCCGCCAGCGTGTGCCCCTGGCCCAGGGTCCGGCGGTACGTGCCACTGGCATGCATGCCCACGTCGTCCACGCCAGCATCGACGAAGCGCGTGATGGACGGGCCGGCGCCGGCGCCCTGGAACAGGTAATCGCTGCTGCGGTGATTGAGATCGACGCCCAGTTTCACGTCCAGGCTGGCGCCCTGTTCCAGCTTGCGCAGCCAGTGCAGGTCGCTGCGCACGGTGCCGCTGTCCTGGCTGAAGTCCGCCTGGTTGTCCGGGTAGGCGCTCGTGCCGCCGAGGTAAGCCGTTTCCTGCACATGGCGGCGGCTGGCCAGGCGGCGCAGGTTGACCAGGCTTTGCCACGCCAGGCTGCCTTCGTCCGCCAGCGCCCACTGCAGCCGGGGCGCCAGCTCCAGCGTATCGGTGGTGACGCGCTCGGCAAGCGGCGCATGGCGCAGCACCGTGGGCGCGCCATCGGCCGCGTATTCGCGGTTCCATTCGTCAAACAGGCCCCGGCGTCCCGTGTGGCCCAGCGTGCCGGCCAGCGCATACGACAGGCGCCCGTCGCCGTCCGCCCACTGCATGGTGGCGCTGCCGGCGGGCATGCCATGGCTGCCGGAGGCCCCCAGCTTGAAGGTGCGCTCGCGGCGCCGCGAGGTCTTCTTCAGCACGATGTTGATGGAACCGGCGATCGCCTGGGCGGAAAACTCCGCCGTGGCGGCGCGCATGATCTCGACGCGCTCGACCAGCTCCGGGTCCAGCGCGTCGAGCGAAAAACCGGGCGGCACGGGCACGCCATCGAGCATGATCAGGGTATAGCCCTGGCCCAGCCCGCGCAGCTGGAGCTGCCCGCCCTGCCCCGCAGCGGCTTGCGCGCCGATGGAAATGCCGGGCAGGCGCTTCAGGGCGTCGGACAGGCTGCGCTCGCCCTGGCGCAGCAATTCCTCGCGGCCGACGACGATGGCCGAGACGGTGTCGCGGCGCCGCTGCTCCGCCGCGCCGGCATGGACCGTCACGCTGGGAACGGTGGGGACGGCGCCAGCAGGGACGGCATCGTCGGCACGGACGTGCGCCGTCAACGGCAGCGCGAGGCTGCACAAAAAGAAACACAATCGCATGGTGGATTCCGGAAAGGTGGAGGGTGGCCGGGCCGGCGCAGCGCGCCCGCCCGGCCTGCAATGCGGCAATGCCGCCGTCAGCGGCCGAACTGCTCCTTGCGCATGCGCAAGGCACGCGCCGAAGCGTTGGCGTCGAGACCGGCCAGGTGCTTTTGCGGGTCCTGCAGCCGGCCATCCTGCCGCACCTGGAAGTGCAGGTGCGGCCCCGTGGCCCGGCCCGTATCGCCCGCCGCGCCGATTTGCTCGCCGGCCTTCACCACGGCGCCATCGGCCAGGGCGACGCTGTCGAGGTGGGCATACAGCGACACGAGGCCGCCGCCGTGGTCGATGCGCACGGCCTTGCCCAGCCAGTCGTCCTGCGTCACCGTGGCGATGCCATCGTCCACGGCGAAGACGGGCGTGCCACGCTTGGCCGCCAGGTCCAGTCCGCGCAAACCCCGCTGCGTGATGGGGCGCACGACGCCAAAGAAACCCGTGACGCGCATGCTGGCCAGCGGATTGCGCCACGCTTCCGCCCGCACGGGGACGGCGGCGGCCGGGCTGGCTGCAGGCGCGGCCACGGTCCAGGCCAGCGCCGGCTGCAAGCCCACGCTGGCGGCGCCCACGCCGCACAGGACCACGGCCACGGCCAGCCGCGCTGGCCAGCCCAGGCTGCGGGCCTGCGTGTCGCGCATGCGGACGATGCGCTCCGCCATGCCGCCGCGCTGGCCGCCGAAGGCGAGGCCGGCGGGCCAGGATTGCTGCAGGCCCAGCTGGCGCACGAGCGCGGCCGCATACTGCTGGCGCTGGCACTGGGGACGGCCGGCCAGCACCTGGCGGTCGCAGCCCAGTTCCTGCGCCCAGCCCAGCCTGCCCCCCATCCAGCGGACGGCAGGATTAAACCACAGCAACACCTGTACCTGCGCCGCCAGCCAGCCGATGAGGGGATCGCGGCGGCGCGCATGCGTCAGCTCGTGCTCGATGACGAGCTGACGCTGCTCCGGCGTGCAGGCGGCCAGGTGCGCGGGCAGGAGCAGGCGCAGCCGCCATACGCCCAGCAGCATGGGCGACACGGGCGCATCGACTTCCAGCACGCCGATGCGCTGCGCCCGCAGCTGCTGCAATTGCGCTGGCGCAAAATCGCCGTGCGCCGCCGCATCCAGCGGCCGGGCCAGCGCGAGCAGCGCCTGCACGCTCGCACGGCCGCGCCAGCGGCGCCATGCCACGCCGGCCACGCCCAGCACATACACGGTCAGCCAGCCCGGCGCCAGCCAGCTGAGCCAGGCCGCGGCGGCAGGCACGCCGGCCGGCGACGGCGCAGCTGGCTCCGCGGCAAACAGCTGCGCCACCGGCACGGGCTGGGCGAGCGCGGCGGGCACGCGGATGGCCGGCACCACGCTGGCCTGGCGGCTGTCGGGCAGGCAGCTCAGCACGAATACGCCCGCCAGCACCAGCTGCGCGCCCAGCCAGACGCCGCGCTGCGCCGCCAGCAGGGGCCAGCGCCGTTGCGCAAGCGACAACATGCCTTGCAGCAGCACGCCGGCGAACAGGCAGGCCAGCGTCGCCTGCAGCAGTTTCAAGGCCGTCATCGCTTACTCCTTCGGCTCGAGCGGCCAGTCGTGCAGCAGCTGCTCCAGCTCGGCCAGTTCCTCCCGGTCGACAAGCTTGCTGCCGGTAAACATACTGACCGGCAAAGGGCTGTCGATTTCCATCACGCGCCGGCCGAAGTCGTGGGCAAACGCGGCCAGGGTGGCCACCTTGTCCACATTGGCTTCATACACGAGCACGCCGTGCACGCTGCGCTGGAGCAGCATGCCCTTGTCCAGCATGCGTTCGAGCGTCTTGCGCGTGGAAGAGAACGACCAGCCCAGCTCGTCCTCCACGCGGGCATGCAATTCCCGCGCGGACAGGGGCTGGGTTTTCCATAAGGCTTTCAATAACGATAACTCGGTAACGGATGGCGTGGCCATGACGGCTCCTTTTGTGACGAATGAAGCAATTGTGCGACGATTGTCACACGATTGCAAGCGGAATTTGCGACAGGTGTCGCATGAGCAGCCCGCCCCGCTGCGGGCCTTGCAGACTTGAAACAATTGGAACGCTTTTTTGCCAGGCTGTTATACTTCGCGTGTGCGGCACATATGACCAGTCCCCTTGCCGCTGTCTTTCGACCCCTAATCTGATTGCCTGCGACTGGCGCCCCACGATGGCGACAGGCCGATCTCACAATAAAGTTACCATGTCCTTTTCCTCCCTCGGATTGTCCGACGCTATCGTACGTGCCGTTACCGAACACGGCTACACCGTGCCGACCCCGATCCAGTCGCAGGCGATTCCCGCCGTGCTCGCTGGCGGCGACTTGCTGGCCGGCGCACAAACCGGTACCGGCAAGACGGCCGGCTTCACCCTGCCCGTGCTGCACCGCCTGTCGACCGACGCGAACGGCGCTGCCATCACCAGCAACACTTCGACGCGCCCGATCCGCGCCCTGATCCTGGCCCCGACGCGCGAACTCGCCGCCCAGGTCGAGGAAAGCGTGCGCGCCTACAGCAAGTACACAAAATTGAACTCGGCCGTGATCTTCGGCGGCGTCGGCATCAACCCGCAAATCAAGCAGCTCAAACATGGCGTCGACATCCTCGTCGCCACGCCGGGCCGTTTGCTGGACCACATGGGCCAGGGCACCGTCGACCTGTCGAAAGTGGAAATCCTGATCCTGGACGAAGCCGACCGCATGCTGGACATGGGCTTCATCCGCGACATCAAGAAAGTGCTGGCCGTGCTGCCGCCGAAGCGCCAGAACCTGCTGTTCTCGGCCACCTTCTCGGAAGAGATCAAGGCCCTGGCCGACGGCTTGCTGAACAAGCCGGCCATGATCGAAGTGGCGCGCCGCAATTCGACCGTGGAAGTGATCAAGCAAAAGATCCATCCCGTCGACCGCGACAAGAAGCACCCGATGCTGTCCTACCTGATCAAGTCGAACAACTGGACGCAGGTGCTGGTCTTTACGCGCACCAAGCATGGCGCCAACAAGCTGGTCGAGCAGCTGGGCGCGGACGGCATCGGCGCCCTGGCCATCCACGGCAACAAGAGCCAGTCGGCGCGCACGCGCGCGCTGTCCGAGTTCAAGGACGGCACCCTGCAAGTGCTGGTCGCCACCGACATCGCCGCGCGCGGCATCGATATCGACCAGTTGCCGCACGTCGTCAACTACGACTTGCCGAACATTCCGGAAGACTATGTGCACCGTATCGGCCGCACGGGCCGTGCCGGCGCCAAGGGCGAAGCCGTGTCGCTGGTCTGCGTGGATGAGCACGAAATGTTGAAAGACATCGAAAAGCTGATCAAGCAAACCCTGCCGCGCGAAGTGATCGCCGGCTTTGAACCGGACCCGACGGCACGTGCCCAGCCTGTGCAATTGCGCAGCGGCACCGGCGGTCACCGCAACAACAGCCGCGCGCCAGCCGGCGCCGTGGTGCGCGTGAAAACCGGTGGCGGCGGCGCCAAGCCACGCAGCGCCGGCCCGTCGGGCGGCGGCGGCAACCGTTCGGGCAATGCGCCCCGTTCGGCGGCCAACCATCGCTCCGGCGGCCGCGGCCGCTAAAACGCGGCCTGAAAGCTGCTGCGCGGGGCGCTATGGCGTTTGCGTTGCTCGCCGTACCTGAGTACGGCTGCGCTACTCGACGCCATATCACTCCCGCTCGCGACGCTTTCAGGCGGCGTTTGTCTTTCTCAAAAAGACGACAAAAACCGTTTCAGGACTTGTTTCTGGAACGGTTTTTTCATGCACGCCACCATTTGCCGATTTGGGCTAGGATAGGGTCATCGTCCCCTTCGCGCCCAGACCATGCCGAACTTCGCCGCCAATCTCAGCCTGCTGTTTACGGACCTGCCCTTCCTCGACCGCTTCGCCGCCGCGCGCAAGGCGGGCTTCGGGGCCGTGGAATTCCTGTTTCCCTATGCCATCGAGGCGCGCCAGATCGCCGCGCAGCTGGACCAGCATCGGCTGCAGCTGGCCCTGTTCAACCTGCCGCCGGGCGACTGGGAGCGGGGCGAACGGGGCATCGCCTGCGATCCGCGGCGGGGCGAGGAATTCCGCGCCGGCGTGGCGCTGGGGCTCGAATATGCGCTGGCGCTGGGCGCCACGCAGCTGCACTGCATGTCGGGCATCGTGCCGGCCGGCATGAGCCTGGAGCGGGCGCGGCAAAGCCTGATCGGCAACCTGCAATTCGCGGCCGACGCCTGCCGTCCCCATGGCATCCGGGTGCTGATCGAGCCCATCAACCACTACGACATGCCCGGCTATTTCCTCACGCATAGCCAGCAGGCGGCCGACATCATCGCCGACTGCCAGCGCAGCAATATCTTCCTGCAATACGACATCTATCACATGCAACGCATGGAAGGCGAACTGAGCAACACCATCCGCGCCCTGCTGCCCCTCATCCGCCACATCCAGATCGCCGACACCCCGGGCCGCCACGAGCCGGGCACGGGCGAGATCAATTACCGCCACCTGTTCAAGCTGCTGGACCAGGTCGGCTACACGGGCTGGGTCGGCTGCGAATACCGCCCCAGCGGCGATACCGTGGCCGGACTGGGCTGGCGCGAGCAACTGGCGACAGGCTGATCGCACGACGCTTGCGCCCGCACAAGGCATGCGGGGCCGGGCGGAACCACAATACCTTTCCATACAGTATTTCATCGTATCGCGAGGTGACGTGTCTTCCCTGCCTGCCCGCCTTGGCGCCATCGCCTGCCTGCTGCTGATGCTGTCCGGCTGCGCCAGCCCGCCCGCGGACCTGGCGCAAGTGCGCGCACTGGCCGCCAGCGGCGACGCCTTGAACGCCTTCGGCGAACTGGCCCGGCGCCACGTGGACAGCTACCAGCGCCTGCGTCCCTACCTGTCGCCCGCCGAAGAGGCGCGCGAACGCCAGCTCGATGCGGGACGCCGCGCCGCGCAGGCGGACGTGGCGCGCGTGGCGCAGGCCGTGCGGCTGTACCTGCAGGCGCTGGGCCGCCTGGCCCATGCCGACGCATACGACATCGCCCCGGAGCTGGCCGGCGCCGGGACCGCCATCCGCGCCTGGCCCGGCAGCGGCATCGACGACCGCCATGTCAGCGCCTACACCGTCCTGCTGCAGCAACTGTCGCGCCTGGCCGGTGGCGCCAGCCAGCAGGCGCGCCTGGCGCAGGTGCTGCGCGACGGCGACCCGCCCCTGCAAACCCTGCTGGCCGCCCTCGGGCATTTGCTGATGCTGTACGACAAGAGCGGCGACAACGAACGCGACATGGTGCTGGGGCTGCTGGAAATGGACCTCGCGTATGCCGACGCGCCGCAGCAGCGCCTGCTGGTGGTGCTGGCGAAAACCCTGCAGCAAAGCAAAAGCGAGGAATACCGGCTGGCGGGCCTGCGCCATACGCTGGCGCGCCGGCAACTGGCACAGATGGCGCGCGAGCATGCACGCCTGGCTGCCGCATACACGGAGGCAATATGGACGGATCACCAGGCAGCGAACGCCGCGAAGCGGCCCTGAGCAGCGCCATGCGCGTGGAACAGCTGGCCGACAGCCTGTCGCAGGCGGCCGTCACCCTGCACGGCGCCGTCATGCGCGCCATCCGCAAGCGCCCCAGCCAGGGCGAGCACGGCATCACGCACAGCCAGGCGCAAGCCGTCTTCGCGCTGGAAGTGGCCCTGCGCCAGCAAGCCAACCAGCTGTATGCCGATGCCGCCGGGCACACGGTGGCGGGCCTGGACACGGCGCAGCGCCAGCTCAGCGGCCTGCTCGACATGGTACGCCTGAGCATAGCCCGCAACGATGACGTGCGGCACTGGATCAGCCTGGCCACGAGTTTGTTGCACATGGGCAGCGCCGTGCTGGCAGGCAACCCCGAGCGCATCCTCAGCACCCTGGGCAAGGTGCGTGAGCGGCTGCAAGAGATGGCGCCGGACTGATTGAATTCGGCTGGCGAGCGCCTATACTGGGACGTCCCCGCATGGCAATCCTGCCGGCGGGGCGACCAGAGGAGACCAACATGCGTATCGAACCATATTTGCAATTCGATGGAAACTGCGCGCAGGCGCTGGAATACTACCGCCAGCACTTGCAGGGGGAAAACCTGTGCCTGATGCCGTTCCGCGGTTCGCCGGGCCAGGAACAGGTCAAGGAAAACTGGTATGACAAGATCATGCACGGCTCCGTGCAGCTGGGCACCACCATGCTGATGGGCTCGGACGGCGGCTGCCCCGGCGATGCCGCCAAAGGCATGAGCGGCTGCTCCGTCTGCCTGACCCTCGATACGCCGGAGGAAGCGGAACGGGCTTTCGACGCTCTGGGGCGCGACGGCAGCATTCAGATGCCGCTGCAGGAAACCTTCTGGGCCCAGCGCTTCGGCATGCTGAAAGACCAGTTCGGCGTCGCCTGGATGATCAACTGCCTGAAGAGTCCAGCATAGAATCGCCGTGACCCACCTGCGCCAGCTCAAACGCGGCGCGGGTGCCAGCGCAAGCAGACATGGCGATCTTGGACTACCATGATGGGTGGGAGACCTCTACCGGGTGACTGCCATGAATGGATTGCCGCAAGACCAGCTGCAGCGCCTGCGCGGCGTGCTGGAGCAGCGCAAGCAGGCGCTGCAAGAGCAGATCGACAGCGAAATGGCCGAAGCCGACGCGCGCGCCTCGCTGCTCAATGAAATCGAAGCCTCGCCGGCCGACAATGCCAGCGTGCGCACCTTGAACGCCCTCGTCAGCGAAGCGGCCGAGCACAATCTGGCGCAGCTGGCCATCATCAAACAGGCGCTGGCCAGGTTTGCCGACGGCAGCTACGGCCTGTGCGACAACTGCGGCGAAGCCATCGGCCTGTCGCGCCTGAACGCCCGCCCGGAAGCGCGGCTGTGCATCGATTGCCAGACGCGGCTGGAAAAGGCCGGGCGCGGCGTGCCCTGACGCCCCGGCCGTGCTCCGGTCGTGCCCCGGTCGTGCCCCCAAGGTCGCCACAACGTCGCCACAAGGGGCAGAGCATCGCTGCCCTGCCCCCTGTTTGCCGCCTCTGTTTTGCTGCCCTTGTTTGCTGCCTCTGTTTGCTGCCTCTGTTTGCTGCCTCTGTTTGCTGCCTCTGTTTGCTGCCTCTGTTTGCTGCCTTTGTCACCTGTTGCTGCACTGCCGTACTGCTGCCGCCCCTCGCCCGCATCGTGCGTGCCGGCTGAGCGGGCGGGTCTCCTCCATTGCCCTGCTGCAAGCGTGTACGCCCGCTCAACTCATGTGCTGCCCGCCATTGATGGCGATGTTCGCGCCCGTGACAAAGGCCGCCTCGTCCGACGCCAGGTAGGCCACCAGTGCCGCCACTTCGCCCGGCTCGCCCAGGCGGCCCAGGGGAATCTGCGGCAGGATCTTCGTTTCCATGATTTCGGCGGGGACGGCCGTCACCATCTGCGTGCGCAGATAGCCGGGCGACACCGTGTTGACGGTGATGCCGTGGCGCGCCACTTCCAGCGCCAGCGCCTTGCTGAAGCCGTGCACGCCCGCCTTGGCGGCCGCGTAATTGCACTGGCCAAACGCGCCCTTCTGGCCATTCACGGAAGAAATATTGATGATGCGGCCCCAGCGCTTTTGCAGCATGGGTTCGAGCACCTGCTTGCTCATGTTGAACAGGCTGTCGAGGTTGGTGCGCATGACGTCGGCCCAGTGCGGCAATTCCATCTTGCGCATGCTCTGGTCGCGCGTGATGCCGGCGTTGTTCACCAGCACGTCGACGCTGCCGAACTGCGCCAGCACGCGCGCCACGGCCTCGCTGCAGGCGGCGAAGTCCGTCACGTCGAGGGGCAGCGGATGCATGGAGTACTGCTGCGCATGCTGCTCATCGAGCCAGTGTTCCACGCGCGGGTTGCCCGGCGTGTGGGCCGCCACCACCACCATGCCCGCGTCATGCAGGCGCCGGCACAATGCCGTGCCCAGGCCGCCCATGCCGCCCGTGACGAGCGCTACTCGTTGTTCCTTCATTGCCGTCTCTCCCCGCTTGTTATGGTTGTTCTGCGTGGGATCAAGTGTAGGGGGCATTTTGCAGCGGGCATTGCGCCAGATCAAAGGCTGAGTCTGCATATCGCAGCGTCCGTCTGCGCTGCCTCCATGCGGCAAACACCAGCAAAAGCATACTCCCGGATGGGGTGATGGCACCCCGGCAGGCAAGCCAGACGGTACTTGCTTGATGGCATGAACCACAGGAGAACGCGATGGACATCCAGGACGACACGGCAGCATTGAGGGACTTGTTCAACGACATCAATCCGGGCATGAGCGACGTGGAATCGGTGCACCAGGCGGAACTCGATCCGCGCCATGCGCTGGCCCTGATGGCCAACCCGAAGGCGGCCCTGAAGGCCATGGGCATCCCCGTCAGCGATGCCTCGCAAGTCCAGGTGACGATGAAGAACCGCGCCGACCGCGCCTTGCAGGAGGTGGCGCAAAAAGCGGCGCAATTGCGGCGCATTATCATCATCGTGATTCATTACCGTAACTGCGACGCCGACATCATCATCATCGGCATGAGCTGATGCGCCGCGCCGGCCGCATGCGTGCGCGGCCGGCGCCCCGGTCTGTGCCAGAATGGGGCTTACTCCACAGCGAGAGGCCAGGCCATGACGTATAAAACCGTGTTGCTCCACCTTGACGACAGCGCCAGCCGCGGCGCCCGCATCGACGCGGCCGCCAGCATCGCGCAAGCGTGCGGCGGCCACCTGACGGGCGTGTCCATGACGGGCGTGTCGCGCCTGCTGTACCAGAACCAGCCCGACCTCGATGCCGATCCGAACCTGGCGCTGCACCTGAATTTCCTGCGTGAACGGGCCGCGCGGGCCCTGGACGGCTTCGAGCCGCAGGTGCGTTCGGCCGGCGTCGCCTCGTACGAGCAGCGCGTCGTCGACGACGAAGCGGCGGGCGGCATCAGCCTGCTGGCCCGCTACGCGGACCTGGTGGTCATCAGCCAGTACAATGCCAAGGACAAGTCGCCGTCCGTGATGCGCGATTTCCCCGCCTACGTGCTGCTGCATTCGGGCCGGCCCGTGCTGATCGTGCCGTATGCGCCGCCCCTGCCCCTGCTGGCGCCGCCCGCGGCCGCGCGCAACGTGCTCATTTCCTGGAATGCCAGCAAGGAGGCGAGCCGCGCCGTCAGCGCCGCCCTGCCCCTGCTGCAGCGCGCCGAACAGGTGCACGTGGCCATCTTCGATGCCCAGGTGCATGCGGCCGAACACGGCGAGGAACCGGGTGCGGAACTGCTGCAATACCTGGCGCGCCACGGCGTGGACGCGCGCGTGCATTTGCTCGATGGCGGGGGCGTGCGGCGCGGCGATATCGGCGAAGCCCTGCTGTCGCACGCGGCCGACCTGTCGGCCGACCTGCTGGTGATGGGCGCCTACGGCCATTCGCGCCTGCGCGAAACCATCCTGGGCGGCGTCACGCGCACGATACTGCAGAGCATGACGATCCCCGTGCTGATGGCGCACTAGGCCGCGCCCTGGCAGGAGCCGGCTAACTGCCCTGCCACGGCTGGCTGCGGATCTTCGCCACCTGGCGCTGCGTGAGCCACTGCCACAGCTGCAGGGCATCGTCCTGCGGCAGGGCCGACATGCGGCGCGGGCTGGCCAGGGCGATTTCGCAATCGCGGTCCGACCATTCCTCGAAAGTGACTTCGCCTCCGCTAGCGACCTCGACCTGATACATCAAGCCGTCATCGTAGCCAAAACGCAACAAGACGGCGGCCGGGCTGCCATCGGGTGCGACGGCCGTGCCCCGGTAGACCTCGGCCAGCGCATCGGCCAGCTGTGCCGGCGACGGCGCGCAGATGTCGCGCCCGTCGGCCCGTGTCAAAATGAACCATGCCTGTGTCATGACGCGCCCTCCTATCCATACTCGTTAGCATGCGAGGCAAGTATTGCGGGCAGTCACCTGGGTCCAGTCTTGCTTGGGGCGCACGGAACTATCCCTGTCGGCATTCATTAATCATACTAACAAGAATAATACCTAAATTTCGTGCAGCGCGGCATTTATGCACGGTGCGCGGCCGACGCCCCGGTTCACGCCACCAGCACGGGAATGCTGAGCGGGTCGAAGTCGTACCAATCGCCATTGGCGATCGTGCCCTGCGCTTCCTCGATATGCTCGGCGCCCAGCCGGTGCAGCGCCTCGAGCGCCCGTTCGCGCTCGTCGAGCCCGCCCAGCGCCACGGCGATCAGCATGCCGGGATGGCGGGGCTGGTGGCGGTTTTCGCCATTGCCTTCGGACTCGCCCGCCTCCTTCATCTTGTTGAAGCTGTACAGCGAACCCACGTGCGCGCCCACCAGCGCCCCCACCACGGGACCCAGCGGCCCCGTCGCCAGGGTGGTGGCCGCGCCGATGCCGGCGCCCACCGCGGCGCCCACGGCCACGCCTTCCACCACGCCCTCGGGCGTTTCCCTGGCGCCCGGCGACATGTCGCGGTCGCCGCCGAGCGCGTGCAGATCATGCTGTCCCGGCTGGTTCACGAAAAAGGCGCTGATGCGGCTGTCGGGAAAACCCGCCTGGTTCAGCGCGGCGCGCGCGGCGTCGATCTGCTCCTGCAATTGAAAATGACCTGCAATGATGCGTGACATGATCTGCCCTCCTGGTCGGCTGCTGGCGCACCACGCGCCACCGGCCCAGCGTGCGCCGGACGGCGGCGAAATACCGTTCGCTTACGCACACAGGCCGAATTTCCTCAGGCCGGCTCGCCGAACGGGCTGCGGATATCGGACAGGAATTGCCGCGCGCGTGCATGTTGCGGCCGCGCAAAGAACTCGCCGGGCGTGGCCCGCTCCAGCACTTGCCCGTGGTCCATGAACCAGACCCGGTCGGCCACTTCGCGGGCAAAGCCCATTTCATGCGTCACGCACACCATGGTCATGCCGCCCCGGGCCAGGTCGCGCATCACCTGCAGCACCTCGCCCACCATTTCCGGGTCCAGCGCGCTGGTCGGCTCGTCGAACAGCATCAGCGGCGGCTGCATGGCCAGCGCCCGGGCGATGGCCACGCGCTGCTGCTGGCCGCCCGACAGGGACGCCGGCATGGCGCGGGCCTTGTGCGCCAGGCCCACCCGTTCCAGCAGGGCCAGCGCCCGCTCCTGCGCCTCCTTGCGGCCCAGGCCGCGCAAGCGCTGCGGCGCCAGGGCGCAATTGTCCAGCACGGAGAGGTGCGGAAACAGGTTGAACTGCTGGAAGACAAAACCGATCTGCGAACGGAAGGCGTTCACGTCCAGGCCCGGCGCGTGGATGTCCTGGCCTGCCACCGCGATGCGCCCCGACGCGACAGGCTCCAGGCGGTTGATGGTGCGGATCAGGGTCGACTTGCCGGAACCGGACGGACCGCACACGACCAGCACCTCGCCCTTGGCCACGTGTTCATTGATGTCGCGCAAGGCGTGATACTCGCCATAGTATTTATTGACGTTGTCAAAGGTAATCATGCAGCCGCTTTCAGGAGACGCGCTTGGCGCCGCTCGAGCCAGAAGGCGGCGCGCGACAGGCTGAAACACAACACAAAGTACGTCATGCCCAGCAAGAAATACACTTGCACGGGCTTGGTCAGCACGAGGCCGTTGATTTGCGAGGCGATGAAGGACACCTCGGCCAGGCCGATGATGTAGCCCAGCGACGTTTCCTTGATGGTGGAGACAAACTGGTTCACCAGCGAGGGCAGCATGTGGCGCAGCGCCTGCGGCAGCACCACCGCGCGCATGCTGTCCAGGTAGCCCAGGCCCAGCGAACGGGCCGCTTCCACCTGTCCGCGCGGCACGGCTTGCACGCCCGCCCGCACGATCTCGGCCAGGTAGATGCCGTCGAAGAGGACGAGGGCGGCCAGCATGGTGCCGAACTGCCCGCTTTCATGGCCCGTGATGCCGGGCAGGAAGAAGTAGGCCCAGAAGATCACCAGCAGCAGGGGAATGCCGCGCACCACGTGGATCAGCGCGGCCACGGGCCAGCGCAGCAGGCGCCACGGGCTGAGGCGGGCCAGGCCCAGCAGCAAGCCCAACGGCAGGCTCAGCACCAGCGCCAGGCTGGCCAGCAGCACCGTCAGCGCCAGGCCGCCCAGCGGCCCCTGGGGATAGCGGCCGACGAGGAAATACAGCCAGTAATCGTGGATCAGTTCCAGCATCAGGCCACCTTCCTGTGCAGCAGGGCCGCCAGGCCGGACAAGGCCAGCGAGACGGCCAGGTAGGCCAGGCTGGCAAAGACGAAGGCGTCCACGCTGCGGAACGAGGCCGCCTCCACGCGCTGCGTCTGGTACATCAGCTCGGCCACGCCGATGACGGTGGCGATGCTGGTGTTTTGCCACAGGTTCAGGGTCTGCGACAGCAGCGGCGGCGCGGCCAGGCGCAAGGCTTGCGGCAGGATGCACAGGCGCATGGTGGCGAGGAAACCGAAGCCCAGCGCCCGGCCCGCCTCGAATTGCTGGGCAGGAATGGCGCGGATGCCGCTGCGGATGTCTTCCGCCATGTAGGCGGCCGTGTACAGGGTCAGGGCCGTGACGGCGCTGACGGCTTCGATATTGCCGGCATACAGCCGTTCCTTCCACGCCTGGGGCAGCAGCTCGGGCGCGCCGAAGTACCAGAACAGCAGGTGGGCCAGCAAGGGCACGTTGCGGATCAGCTCGACATACGCGGCGCCCAGGGCATTGAGCAGGCGCGACGGCGCCAGGCGCAGCATGGCCACGCCGCACGCCAGCGGCAGGGCCAGCAGCAGGGTCATGCCCATCAGGCGCAGCGACAGCAGCAGGCCGGACAGCAGCCAGTCGCGGTAGTCGCCGGCCAGCAGAAAGTTCAGATCAAACATGCGGAAGAGTCAGGCAAGAGTCAGGCAAGATTCAGGCGTCGATCTTGTCCGATTCGATCCTGAAGGTGCGCTTCTGGAATTTCACGTTGCTCGTGGGGCCATACCACTTGAAGAACAGTGCTTCCGCCTCGCCCGATTTTTCCAGCCCCCGCAGGACGTTGTCGACGGCCGTCTTCAAGCCCTTCTCGCCCTTGCGGATGCCGAAGGCAAAGACTTCCTGGCTGATGTTTTGCGGCAGCACAAGGTAATCCTTTTGCGCGGCGCCCAGCTTGGCGTAGTTGTTGAGCAGGGACACTTCATCGTCGACATAGCCGACGCCCTTGCCTTGCTGCAAGCCCAGGTAGGCCTGGCCCGCCGTCTCGAACGTCACCACGTCCACGTTGGCCACGGCCTTGCGGATATTCGGCTCCTGCGTGCCGCCCTTGACGGTCAGCACTTTCTTGCCGGCCAGTCCCGCGATGCTGGTGATGTTGCTGCTCTTTTTCACCAGCACGCGCTGGCCCGTGTAGAAGGTGGACAGGGAAAAGTCGATCAGCGCCTCGCGCTCCTTGTTGTGCGTCAGGGACGCCGTCAGGATGTCGATGCGGCCCTGCTGCAGTTCCGGGATGCGGGCCGCCACGGCCAGCTGCCTGACCACCGGCTTGACGCCCAGGCTTTTGGCGATGGCGCGGCACAGGTCCACTTCATAGCCGACCAGCTCGCGCGACCTGGCGTCGATGAAGCTGTTCGGCTCATCCGTGCCCAGGGTGCCGCAGACCAGCTCCCCCTTCGCCTTGATGCTGGCCAGCTGGTCGGCTTGCGCCACCTGGACAAAGGCTACGCTGGTGAGCAACAGTGCGGCGAAATGAAGACGGGTCTGCATGGGATTCCTCGGGTGGCTGTGAATGCCGCCATTAGACCGCAGCGCCCTTATTTCCAAAAAGGAATCTTTTCACCCTTGTTTATGCGTAAATCATCTAAGCGCCATCATGGCGTGGCCACGGCGCTCTCGCCACCCAGCTGGCGCATCGCCGCCTTCGCGCCCGCAGCGCCCGGATAGCCGGGATCGAGCCGCAATGCCTGCCCGTACGCCGCCAGGGCCTGCGCGCGCAACCCCTGCTCCGCATACAACTCGCCCAGGCTGTCGTGCAGGTTGGCGTCGCGCGGATGCAGCCGCACGGCCGCCTGCAGCACGGCCGTCGCCGGCCCGATGGCGCCTTCGCCTTGCAGCCGGTAGGCTGCGCCGTTCAGCGCCGCCGGGCTGGCCGCGCCCAGCGGGTCGCGTTCCAGCGCCAGGCGCAGCGCGGCGATGGCCGCGTCGGTGGCGCCGGCGCGCAGCAAGGCCAGGCCGTGCAGCGCATGCGCGCCGTCGCTGAGCGGATACAGGGCCACGGCCAGCCTGCCCGCCGCCAGCGCATCGCCGGCGTCGCCCCGCGCAGCCGCGGTTTGCGCCAGCTCAAGCAGTTCGGGCATGAAATCGGGATAGGCGCGCTGGCCGCGGAAGGCCGCGCGCAAGGTCGTATCCAGCGTGGCGACGGAAACGGGCGCCGCCGGCCAGGCGATGGCCCCCGTGCCGTCCCAGCTGCTTGCCAGGGCCGCGACGGCTTGCTCGAAGGCAGGCTCGAAGCGGGGCAACGCGCCGGCCGGCGCGCCTTGCGACAGCCGCACGTAGTCGCGCGCAAAGGCCAGCGCGCCGCCGCGCGAATACCGGTCCAGGTCGATGCCCGATGCGCGCAAGGCCTCGGCCATGCCGGCGCCGGCCGCCAGGAAAACGCGGCCGCCGGCCGGATGGCGGGCCGCGTCGATGAAGGGGCGCACCGCCGCGGCGTCGGGCGCCAGGGCTTGCCCGTTGATCTGCTGGAAGGCGGCGCGCGTGGCGGCCCCGTCCGCATAGGGTGCCCGCGTGCGCTCGGCGTACGCGCGGCCCTCCTCGAACAGGCCCTGCGCCACCCGGTAATGGCGCTGCGCGGCGGCATCGGCAACATAGGTTTTCAGCTGCCACGGCTCGCCCGTGACCACCTCGAACAGGCGCTGCGCGAACGCTTCCGTATTCACCCGTTCCAGGTTGGCTGCGACGGCAAGCGTCAGCCGGCGCGACGGAAAGCTGAACAGGTAGGTCGCCGTTTCCGGCTGCTGGCCGCTGTGCGAAATGACGTAGCGCCCGCCCGTGGGATACGTTTCCCAGCCCATGCCGTAGTCCGTCAGGCGGCCCGCGCGCGTGGCCATGGGCTGCACCATGGCCGCCAGGCTGGCCGCCGAAAGCACCTTGCCGTCGTGGATGCCCTGGCCGAAGGCCAGCATGTCGGGCACGCTGGCACGCGTGCCGCCGGCCGAGAAGCGGCTGCTGATGTCGACGAATTCCGCATTGCGCACCTGCGTGCCGGCCAGGCGGTAGCCGCGCACGCGGTGGGCGATCACGGCATCGGGGTCGTCCATCACGGTGGCGTCCATGCCCAGCGGCTGCCACACGTGGCGCCGCATGTAGCCGCCATAGCTTTCGCCCGAGGCGCTTTCGATGACGGCGCCCAGCAGGTTGTAGCCATAGCTGGTGTAGCGGTAGCGCGTGCCGGGCTCGGCGATCAGGTCGAACTGCTCGAAGACGGCGATGGACTGACGCGTCGTCTTGTGTTCCTTGAAATGCTGCTCGGCCTGGGGATTGCGGTAGGCGTCGATGCCGCCCAGGTGACCCAGCAGCTGGCGCACCGTCACGGGAAACGCCTTCACGGGAAAATACGGCACATAGGTCTGCACGGGCGCGTCGAGGTCGACCTTGCCCTGCTCCACCAGCTGCAGGATGGCCACCGCCGTCATGGGCTTGGTGACGGAAGCGAGGCGATAGCTGGACCGGGGCGTCGCCGGCACCCGGTTTTCCAGATCGGCATAGCCATAGCCCTGCACCCACGTCACCCCGTCCTGCATGAAACCGATGGTCATGCCCGGCATGCGTTCCCTGGCCATGCGCTGCGCCACCCAGCCGTCGAAAGCGGCCAGGCGCGCGGCCAGCGCGGCGGAAGGTGCCGATGCCGCGCCGGCGGCATGCGCGGAGCCGGCCTGCGCCAGGCCGCATAGCAGCGCCAGCGCGAGCGCGCCGGCGGACCAGTCATATTTACTGCATTGCATCATCGATCGTTCCCCCGTATCGCCCCGTCCACTGCGCGGCGCTGCTGCATGGTAAAAGGATTTCACGCGCCGGTGGCGGGCCGTGCACGAAATGCACGCTGTGCGCATGAACGGCACGGGCGGGCGCCAATATGTTGCAAATAAGCAGCTACAATGCCCGCCATGCCCCCATTCCTCCGCGCCCTGCTGCTGTGCTGCCTGGCCCTGCCCTCCCCTGCCATGGGCACGGCCAGGCTGTCGCTCGACGATGGCTGGCGCGCCTGCGGCAGCGCTCCCGCAGCCCCCGCCGCTCCGCTGCAGCAGCTGCTCAAGCGGGGACAGCTGCTGTGCGTCGAACGCGACCTGGTCCTGGCCGCCACGCCGGAGTCCGCGCAAGTGCTGGTGCTGTCGGCGCTGGCCGCCAGCGAAGTGTGGCTCGATGGCGTCTTGATCGGCAGCAATGGCCAGCCGGCGTCCCGCGCGGCCGACGAACGCCCGGGCAACATCGATGTCGTTTTCCCCCTGGCGCCACGGCAATTGGCCGCCGGCACGCACCAGCTGCGCCTGCGGCTGTCGACGCAACGGGTGCCGGCGCGCCTGGACGCGCCCCTGCATGCGCTATGGCTGCAGGAGCAGCAAGCCTACCAGGCGGCGCAGGCGTGGCGCAAGCTGCCGCCCCTGCTGCTGGCCGGCGCACTGGGCGCCATCGCCCTGCTCTTCCTGGGCATGACCCTGCGCTACCGGCGCCGCCCGCACTGGGCCGTATTCACGGCGCTGTGCCTGGCCGCCGCCCTGCTGCTGGTGGCGGAAAGCTGGCGCGGCATCGCCGGCTACGCCTATCCCGCGCATCTTGCGCGCCTGTATGCCGTCAGCGGCCTCACCTGGCTGTTTGCCGCCCTGCTGCCCCTGTATTTCCACGCGGCCTACCGCTACCGCCGGGCCTGGCTGGCGGCCGCCCTGCTGCTGCCGGGCATCGCCCTGGCGGGCGCGCTGGCCACGCATTTCGACAGCCAGTGCCGGCTGATGTTTTTCGCCGGCTTGACGGCCAGCCTGGGCATGAACCTGGCCGCCCTGCGGCAGCGCCTGCCCGGCAGCCGCAGCGGCACGGCCATCGCGGTGGCGGCGTGCGCCCTGTTCGGCCTGGCGGACAGGCAATTTGCCGAGGGGGGATTTGCCGTCGTGGTGTGCCTGCTGCTGCTGCCCCTGTGCGCCCAGCTGCTGGCGCAGCTGCTGCGCGAACGGGACAGCGCGGCGCGCGCGCAGCAGCTGGAAAACCAGCTCTTGCGCAGAAGCATGCAACCGCATTTCCTGATGAATTCCCTGAGCCTGATCAGCGAACTGCATGCCCAGGCGCCGGCGGCGGCCGAAGCATTCATCGAGGCGCTGGGCGCCGAATTGCGCATGCTCAACGAGTTTGCGCAGCAGCCCAGCATTGCCCTGGCGCAGGAACTGGCCCTGTGCCACAACTACCTGGACATCATGGCCACGCGGCTGCAGCAGCCCTGCAGCCTGCAGGTCGATGGCGCGGCGGCGGACATCCGCGTGCCGCCCGCCCTCCTGCTGACGGCGCTGGAAAACGCGTTCAGCCACAACCGCTACCGCCACGGCGCCCGCTTCGTGCTGCACAGCGCCAGGCTGGCGCAGACGCAGGTGCTCACCCTGTCCCTGCCGCAAGGCGCGGCACGCCCGCACGCCGGCAGCGGCCTCGGGGAACAGTACATCCGCGCCAGCCTGCACGCCGTGTTCGGCGATGCCGCCCGCTATGCCAGCGAACGGCATGCGGCGGGCTGGCGCCTCACCTTTACCTTGCCGGCGGCGCCATGCATGTATTGATACTGGAAGATGAACCGCTGATCGCGCAAGGCCTCGCACGCGAGGTGCGCGCCCATTTTGGCGCCAGGCTCGCCCGGCTGACGCTGCACGACAACGTGGACGAGGCCCTGGCCGCCCTGGCGCAGGGGCAGGGACAGGAGCAGGTCGACTTGCTGCTGCTGGATTTGCATCTGCACGGCGCCGACGGCTATGAGCTGCTGCGCCTGGCGGGCAGCGCCGGCTTCCAGACCATCATCGTCTCGGCCCACGCGGAGCGCTCGATCACGGCCTTCGAGTTCGGCGTGCTCGACTTCGTTGCCAAGCCCTTCAGCCGCGAACGCCTGCACAAGGCCTTGCAGCGCTATACGGCGCGGCAGGCCGGCGCCGCCTCGCTGGCGGTGAAGAAGCGGGGCGCCGTGGAATGGATCGCCGTGGCCGAGATCGACCACGTGCAGGCCGACGGCCACTACAGCAACATCGTGCTGCGCAGCGGCGAACAGTGCTTTCACGACCTGGCCATCGACAAGCTCATGGCCCTGCTGCCGCCCCACTTCCTGCGCGTGCACCGCTCCTACCTCGTCAACAGCCTGGGCTTCAAGCGCCTGCTGATCGGCGCGGGCGGCAAATACGCGCTCGACACGCACACGAGCACGGGCATCCCCGTGTCGCGCAGCAGCTATCCCGCGCTGAAACGGCGGCTGCTGGGCTGAAGAACCGCTACCAGTGCGGCGCGTAGTTGGGGAAAAGCGGAGCCATGTGCTCCGCTTCCACGGGCGGCGCCATCCAGTCGCGGGGGTCGACCTTGTAGTACTGCAACAATTGCGCGTACAGCTCCTCGTGGTGCTCGGCCATCTGGTACGGCTTTTCAAAGAAGGTTTCCGTCGCCACGGCAAAGAATTCGGCGGGATTCGTGGCGCCGTAATGGTCCATCACGCTTTGCTGCTGGACCATGGCGTCGTGGCGCAGCTTGTCGAAGTCGCGCGACAGCACGGTGGCCCAGCTGCGGTAGCTGGACACGCTGGGCAGGTAGGGCGCGCCGTTCGCGGCGCCCGATTCGCTGTCGAGCTGGTGGGCGAATTCGTGCAGCACGACATTGTGGCCATCCGTCCAGTCGGCGGCGCCCCGCTGCACGTGATCCCAGGCCAGCACCACGCGGCCATCGCCCCAGGACTCGCCCAGCAGGCCGTTTGCCGAGGGCGTGACGACGCCGCCCGGCCCCACTTCATCGCGCCTGACGATGAATTCCGTGGGGTAGACGAGGATGGTGTCGAGTTCCGGGTACACCTGCGTCTGGCGATTGAGCAGCAGCAGGCAGGCCTGGCCGGCGATGGTGTAGCGCATCTCGTCCGTGATTTCCAGCCCGCCGCAGCCGACGAATTTCTTCTGATACAGGAATTGCACGACGAGGCGGCGCAATTGCGCCTGCAGGGGCGCCGGCATGCGGCGGTAGACGGGAATATTCGTTTCCAGCACGGCCAGCCCTTCGGGCGGCAAGGGTTTCGCCAGGGCCCGCTTCAAGCGCCAGCGGGGAAACCACAGCGAAAAGACGATGGCGGCCGTGACGAGGGCGATCCACAGGAGCGGGTTCATGCGGCGCTCCCTTGCAGTTGCAGGCAGGGCAATGACGGGAACGGCAGCGAGGCGGCGTAGGCAGACAAGGACAAGCTCCTTCAAGTGAACCCGCAGGCGCGGGCGGCAGTCCAGCCCACATGGGGATGCTTGCAGTCTTTTCAATCAGACGACCCCACTATGCAGGGGGCAACGCCAAAAGCCGGATCGCAACCCGGCTTTTATTACAACGTCACAACGCCTGACAACGCCAGCGGCCGATGTACGGCCAGGCCGCGCAACCGCACTTCAGTACGGGGGCGCCGGGCCGGTGCGCATCGCAGGCCGCCTGCCGCGCTCAGCGCGGCTCGGCCAGGCCTTACTCGGCCGACTTTTGCTGCGGCGCGCCGAACAGGGCAGCCACGAGCGGATCGCGCGTCACGGGACCACGGTTGACGCGGATGGCGTAATGCGTGTCATCGGCCAGGATGTGGAAGTGGCGGCCGCTGCCTGCCATGCTCTGCTCGCGCAGGCCCGGACGGTCCTTGCGCGGTGGCGCGCCTTCGCGTTTCGGCTGCACGATGGCGGCCAGGAAGGCACGCACGCGCTCTGGGTCGGGGGTCAGCTGGTACACTGCCTTGCCCAGGTAGGTGGCGGTGCCTTCGATGTAGCGGGCCAGTTCGATCACGCCCGCTTCGCGCAGGTCGCGGATGTATTTGCGGGCGCCCGATGGCGAAAACTTGAGGAACCACGCGATTTCGTCAGCCAGCATTTCGTGCAGCGACAGTTCGCCGATCAGCTTTTGCATGTTTTCAATGCGGCGCAGGGTGGCGGACGTGGAACGCACCCGCTCGATCGGTGCCATGGAAATGGGATTCATGCGCTCCGGGGGGATCGGTGCTGCACGTTCGACCATTTGCGAGCCTTTTTCGGGGCTACGAAGTTCCTGGTGCGCTGCCTTTAATTCGCTCTTCACGTGAGACTGAGTCATTGCATGCATTTGAATACTCCTTTTTTAACGATTACCGGTAGCCCGGATTGTTAAATTCTTGGCAATTTTTATGCCAGAAAGCCACAAATCCAGGGCGTCTGACCAAAGAATGCCAGCGCGCCCCCTCCTGGTCTGTGCGTTAACGAACATTAGAAGCAAGAAAGTGAAAAATATTTCCATGTGGAATTATTTTCTCGCTGCTGCCTTCCCCCTCGCCGCTTCCTTCCCCGATTCACTCCACCGATTTCTTCCTACACCCGTGCCCCCCCGCGCACGCACCCGCATCCCGGCCTGTATTCGCCCCGCTAGGTGAAATAGCGAACAGAAGCGCCTGCGCTCTTGCAATAAATTCAAGCCTCATGCGCGGTGCCTGCGCTGGCCCGGTGCCGCTAGCCGCATCGGCCCCTGCCCCTGGCACCGCCTGCTGTTCGCGTTGCGACAACTCTTGCAAAGGAAGCATCATGAAAATCGCCTGCCTGCTGGCCGCCGCCGCCCTGCTCACCCTGTCCGCCTGTAAA
>NZ_RFSK01000062.1 GCF_009923995.1 Janthinobacterium sp.
CGTACCCTGCAGGGTACGACCCCAAGATGTTGCTGTGGGGTAGGGCTGGTCTTAATGCGCCAGATTCTGCGTAATGATGGCATCCGCCATCTTTTCCGCCTCGCCCACGGGCTGGCTCAGGGCACTGGTCGTGTAGACGGTGGACGCCACCATCGGCTGGTCCAGGGTTGCCCCTTCGCCATGGCTCGTATCGACCGTCACCGTCGTCGACAAGCCGATGCGCAGCGGGTGGGCGGCCAGTTCCTTCGGATCGAGGGTGATGCGCACGGGCACGCGCTGCACCACCTTGATCCAGTTGCCCGTGGCATTTTGCGCCGGCAGCAGCGAAAACGCGCTGCCCGTGCCGGCCGACATGCCCAGCACCTTGCCGTGGTACACCACCTTGCTGCCGTACAAGTCCGTCTCGATGGTGGCCGTCTGGCCCACGCGGATATTGCGCGATTCGGACTCCTTGAAGTTCGCATCGACCCATAACTGATCCAGCGGCACGATGGACATCAGGGGCGTGCCCGGCGTCACGTGGGTGCCCAGCTGCACGCTGCGCTTGGCCACGTAGCCGGAGACGGGCGCGACGACGGCATTGCGGCGCACGGCCAGCCACGCCTGCACCACGTCGCCCCGGGCCGCGAGCACGGCCGGGTGGCTGGCCAGGTTCACGCCGGCGACGCCGGCCTTGGCGGATTCGGCCTGGCGCTGCGCCACGGCCAGCGCCGCTTTCGCGTCGTCGACGGCCTGCTTCGCATGGACCAGGTCTTCGCCCGAGATCGTGTGATCTTGCGCCAGCGGCGCGCGGCGGGCCAGGTTGCCCTGCGCCGTGGCCAGGGCCAGGCGGCGCTGTTCGATGACGGCGTCGTACTGCGCCACGCTGGAATAGCGCTCGCGCTCCTGGCGCACGACGTTGCCCAGCCGCGCCTGCGCCTGGCTCAGGGCCAGGTCCGCATCGATGCCGTCCAGGGTGATCAGGGGTGCGCCCGCCTTGACCATTTGCGTCTCGTCGGCGCGGATGGCATCGACGTTGCCCGTCACCTGGGCGGACAGGGTGACCAGGTTGCCGCCCACGTAGGCGTTGTCCGTGACTTCTTCCTTGGTCAGCACCAGCTGGTAGTAGGCGGCCCAGGCCACGCCGGCCACGAGGAAGGCGGCCGTGATGGCGATGAGGACCGTCTTGCGCTTGCCGGGATTGTCGGCCGGCGGGGCGGCAGGGGTGCTTGCTGGGGTGGTGGTGTGATCGCTGCTCATGATGTGTTCCGTAGTCAGTGTTATTGTTTGGTGGTGCTTGCTGTATTGGCAAAGTCGCTGCTGCCCCGGTAGCCGCCGCCCAGTGCCACGTTCAGGTTGATTTCCGCGTTCTGGCGCTGGTTTTGCAGCTGCATGCCCAGATCCACCTGGCCGCGCATGGTCATTTCCGCGTTGAGCTGGGTGGCGCGGTCGGCCAGTCCCTGTTTCAGGCGGGCATTCGCGTTGCGCAGCTGCGCCTCGCTGGCGCGCAGGTTGTCTTCCTGCAGGCGCAGCTGGTTTTCCACGCCTTGCACCTTCGCGCCGGCCTGCGCCACGTCGCGCACGACATTGAAGACGTTCTGGTTGTAGTCGGCGATCAGCGCGTTGCGCTCGCTGCGCGCACCGGCCAGCTGCGCCTGCAGGCGGCCGCTGTCGAACAGGGGCAGCGACAGCGCCGGGCCGATGAACAGGGTGCGGCTGCCGGACTCGAGCAGCTTGCCCAGCTTGATCGCATCGAGGCCGAAGGACGCGCCCAGGTCGATATCGGGGTAGAACGCCGCCTGCGCCGCCTCGATCCTGCTCATGGATGCCTGCACCCGCCAGCGGGCCGCCTGCAAGTCGGGCCGGCGCGCCAGCAATTCCATGCCCAGCTTGCCGGGCAGGGCGTGCGGCAGGGCCTGGGCTGGCCGCGGCTGCAGGCTGGCCAGGGCCGAGGCATCCGCACCGAGCAGGGCGCGCAGGGCTTCGCGTTCCGTGACGATCTGCGTTTCCAGCAGGGCGATCTGTTGCTGCAGCAGGCTCAGGCGCGTTTGCGCGGACAGGTGGTCGTCGCTCACGCCCAGGCCGTTGGCGATGCGCTTTTCCTTGTCCAGCACCAGTTGCTGCTGCAGGGCGACCAGCGCACGCAGGTTGTCCATGCGGGCCCAGCCGCTTTGCATGCTGAAGTAGTGGCGGGCGACCTCGGCGGCCAGCATCTGCTCCGCCATCGCGTACTCGGCGCGGCGGGCGTTGACTTCGCCCAGGCTGGCCGCGATCTGCGCCTTGTGCCGGCCCCACCAGTCCAGGTCGTAATGGGCTTGCACTCCCACGGTGACTTCATTGTAGTAATTGCCGCCGATGGGGGCGGGCAGCAGGCCATTGCCCGAATAGCGCTGGCGGTTGGCATTCGCATCCAGGTCCACCCGGGGACCGCGGTCCGCATGCCGGGCGTCGAACGCGGACAGGGCCGAGCCGATGCGGGTGTTGGCCACGTCCAGGTTCGGGCTGCCCGACAGGGCCTTGTCGATCAGCTGGTCCAGCTGGCTGTCCTGGAACTGGCGCCACCACTGGGCGGCGGGCCAGCCTTCGCTGGCCAGGTGGATGTCGGCCGCCAGCTGGACGGTGGCCAGGTCTTGCTGCGGCAACGGTTGCGTGTTGGGCGGGATGCTGGCGCAGCCGGCCAGCGCCAGGGCCAGGACCAGGGTGGTAAGCGAGGTTTTCATGTTGTTTTCTTTTAGCATCACGGTTATTCCATGGCCGCGTGGTCGACCACGACGGGCGCATTCTTTTGCGGGGGTTTGATCAGGAGCAAGAGCGGCAGCACGAGGATGGTCAGCCACATCATCAGCCAGAAGTCGTCGAGGTAGGCGATCATCGAGGCCTGCCGCGTGATTTCGCCATTCAGGGCCGCCATGCCCGTGCCCGTGCCCAGGTTGTAGACGCTGGCAATGGCGGGGTCGTGCAGTGCCGGGTTGGCGATGGTGATGTGTTCCGTCAGGGAGGCATGGGCGATCTGCGTATTGCGCACCAACAAGGTCTGCACGAGGGCGATGCCGATGCTGCTGCCGATGTTGCGCACGAGGCTGTAGATGGCCGTGCCTTCCGCCCGCATCTGCGGCGACAGGGTGGCGAACGTGGCCGCGCTCAGGGGCACGAAGACGAGGCCCAGGCCGATGCCCTGGATGATGCCGTTCCACACGACGGTCTTCGGCACGAGGTCCAGGGTGAAATTGGCCATCTGCCACAGCGAGAACGCCGTGATGGAAAAGCCCGTGCCCAGCAGGATGCGCGTGTCGATCTTGCCCGTCAGCTTGCCGACGATCAGCATGGCCATCATCGTGCCCAGGCCGCTGGGCGCCGTCACCAGGCCGGCAATCGCCGCCGGGTAGTTCATCAGGCCCTGCAGCATCGACGGCGTCAGCGCGCGGGTGGCGAACAGCACCATGCCGACGATGAAGATGAACAGCAGGCCGCTCACATAGTTCGAGTTTTTCAGCAAACGGTAGTCGAGGAAGGACTTGCCGGCCGGCCGCAGGGCCGTGTGGGCGATGAAGTAGCACAAGCTCATGGCCAGCACGATGGCTTCGACCCACGTTTCCGTGGAAGAAAACCAGTCGTTCTGCTCGCCCCGGTCCAGCAGCATCTGCAGCGCGCCGATGGACAGGCTCAGGGTGGCGAAGCCGAACATGTCAAAGCTCATGCGCCGGTTCGGCGGGTCCTTGCGGATGTAGCGCCAGATGCCGTAGAAGGCCATGGCGCCGATGGGGATGTTGATGAAGAAGACCCAGCGCCAGCTGTAGCTGTCCGTCAGCCAGCCGCCCAGGGTGGGACCGAGGATGGGGCCGATCATCACGCCCATGCCCCAGATGGCCATGGCCGAGCCGTGTTTCTCGCGCGGGTTGATGTCGAGCAAGACCGCCTGCGACAGGGGCACGAGGGCCGCGCCGAACACGCCCTGCAGCAGGCGCGCGGCGACGATCTCGGACAGGGTGCCCGACAGGCCGCACAGCACGGAAGCGATGGTGAAGCCGGCCACGGAGACGAGGAAGGTGTTCTTCTGGCCGTAGCGGTCGCACAGCCAGCCCGTCAGCGGCGTGGCGATGGCGGCGGCGACGATGAAGGAGGTCAGCACCCAGGTGATCTGGTCCTGCGAGGCGGACAGGCTGCCCTGCATGTGGGGCAGGGCGACGTTGGCGATGGTGCCGTCGAGCGCCTGGATGATGGTGGCGAGCATGATGGAAATGGTGATCATGCGCCGGTTCAGGGTGGGGTCCTGTGATGCGGGCAGCGCCGGTGCGGCACTGGCTGTGGCCGAACTCATGCGGATTTCTCCGTCGCCGCCTGCAAGGCTTCCAGCAATTCCGTGGCGGCCCGCAGTTGATCTGGATCAATGCCCTGCAGCAGTTCCTTGCGGAAGCCATCCGCTTCCTTGCGCACCGTGTCGTACACCTGCATGCCGGCCTGCGTCAGCACGACGAGTTTCACGCGGCGGTCCGTTTCCGACGGCTGGCGCAGCACGAAGCCCGATTTCACGAGCCGGTCCAGCATCGACACCATGGTGGGGTTTTCCACGCCCAGCTGGTGCGCCAGTTCGCTTTGTGACGGCGGCTGCGGCGACTTGGCGATCATGGCGATGGCCATCCAGCTGGCTTGCCCCAGGTCCAGCTCCTTCAGGCGCCGGTCGATGGCATGGCGCCAGCCGCGCGCCGTCTTGTGGAGCGCGGCGGAAAAGCGCTCTTCGATAGAAATCATAAGGTGAGTCGTCTAATAGTTAGGTATCGAACTAATATTTTAGCATGCTGTTTTGAAACTCGTACAGGCCTTCCTGTTTGCCGGCCGCACTGGTACATTAGGCGGGTCTACCCACAACAGGAGAACGTATGAGCACAGCGGAACAGAAGCAGGCAGGACAGCACCGGGACGGCAGCGACTTCGTCATCACGCACACCTTCGACGCCCCGCGCGAACTGGTGTTCCAGTCCTGGGTCGAACCGGAGCGCCTGGCCCAGTGGTGGGGCCCCGTGGGCTTCGAATTGAGCGTGCTGGCGCTGGACTTGCGCCCGGGCGGCGTCTTCCACTACGGCATGCGCGCCGACAATGGCTACGAGATGTGGGGCAAGTTCACCTACCAGCAGATCGAGGCGCCGGAAAAGATCGTCTCCATCCTGTCGTTCGCCGACAAGCAGGGCAACCCCGTGCAGCACCCCGTCAGCGCCACCTGGCCCCTGGAATCGTTCAATACCATGACCTTGACGGAGGAAAACGGCAAGACGACGATGACCTTGCGTTCCACGCCGCACAAGGCCACGGATGAGCAGCATGAGACGTTCAAGCAGGGGTTTGAGTCGATGAAGGAGGGGTTCAAGGCGACGTTTGGGCAGCTGGCGCAGTATCTGGCCCGCGTTCAGTAAACGTTTTGTTTGAATGGCGGGCCGGAGTCGCGGGCCTGAGAAAATGTCCAGGGCCGCGTTGCTTGGGCTCGCCGTACATGCGTACTGTCTTCGCCCGCGCGCCTTGCCCTGGGCATTTTTCAGGTCCGCTGGGCCCGGTGAGCCTTCGTCTGAGGCACGGATGTGTTCTTGCTGTCGTTGCTAGTTCGCGGTTGACGAGGGTACGCGTTCGCACAGAGCAAAGCTTTGGCAAGTCATGTTGATGCTACGTCGTTGCCAGCATCCCTAAGAATTTTGAAAAGTCCCTGTGCAAAGCTTAAAAATCCATTGGATACTCCAAATACTTTATCAACCGACAGTTCCTCTAGAGCAGTAACTTGCTTTTGAAGATCAAGATCGTAGTGGCCAGCCGCGTGGTTCCTAACGTGATGCCAACCCTGCAGTTGGCGCAGCTCTAACTTCCAATCACGTTTTAACCGTATAACATTGTCACCTAGATCAATATCACGCTCCTTTGCTAAAGCTAGCAATCTTGGAAGAAGCGAACCCCTCAATATGAGATCAAATTCAAAAATTCGTAGAACCAGCCCCTTAAGGGCAACTCCCGCGGCAAAGCCAGTTGGCTGATTGCGCAGTACGTTTGTCATTTCAACGCATACGTCGTATTGGAAAATACAAACCTGCAACTTTATCTCGATAAACTCTTGCGCTAATCCATATACACCACTTTTGTAGTGACGATAAGAATCGTTCAGATTCTTTTGAGCTTTTGCGACCACGGCTTTAAAGTCGTAATCTTCGATTGATTGCATAACAGGGTTCCAATTGGCCATGATTGTTTATTAGTGATAGTCCGCCTTCGTTCTATTGTGTCGAAAAACGTAGGTATGTTGAGTTTTGGATAGAAATTCTGACAACTTAGACTGCACAGAACCCCCGCTTTTGAACGATCACCGACTAATGTGAAGCGGCGGCGTCAACGTGGCGCTCTATCTTTACGTGCAGCTTAACCTCACAGCGAACGGTCATGACTCATCCTGTTGCGCATCGCGCTCGCGGCAACTCAGGGATGCATAGTGGCCCTTGGGAACCTTGTTCCGGATCGCGATTTCGCGCAGCTCATGCGCGAAATCGACATTGTCGGTCAGGGTGCAACGGTTGGCACGGGCGAACTGTGCCAGGTTTTGCGTGTTGCCATGGACTTTCACGGTCACGCCCGCGCCGGGGCTGACGCAGCAGCCGATGTACTGCGCCATGTATTCCTCCTCGATCAGCACCAGTTCGTGGCCCAGGAAGGTTGCCGGTTTCTTGAGCAGGTAGTAATCGGTGTAGTCGTAGCGCTGGTTCGGTTTCTTGTCCAGCAGGCCCGCGCGGACATAGGCCCCGATGGCCTTGCCCGAGGTGCCCGTGCGCTCGGTCGTGCCTTTCTTGAGCTGCAAGGCATGCAGCAAGCCGCTTTCCAGCTCCTGCCCGGTGGTGGCGAAGGCAAACGAGGTGCATGCCGCCAGCAGGAGGCAGGTGAGGGCGTGGCGTGGCGTGATACGTTTAAGCATAGGATTTGATAGGGATTTCCGTGTTGGTTTCAAACTTCCATGTTTCTTCAGCTAACTCAGGTTCTGCCAGGCAGAATACGCTGAGACAAGCGTTCCCCGTGACGACCAGCCATTCGCGCCGTGCGCATTCAAATCCCTGCAGCGCGTTTTCTTCCGCCCCCCAGCCTGCCGCCAGCACTTCCAGGAGGTGGCTGCCGCGCGGGAAGCCCGGGGAACGTGCGTATCGCACCAGGTTCGGTTCATCGAGCAGGCGAAATCCGTCCACGCCGGGGAAGTTGATCCTCATGCCGCCGATGTCGTCCTGCTTCCCTGAACAGGCAAGCAGCACGGCGAGTGTGCCGTCGACATAGCTGATGGAGTCGATGTCGGAACCGGGATGGATGCCGTTGGACGGCAGGCGTGCGCGGGCCTCGAACGCTGCTGTTGTCGTGTGGCCCGCTCCAGGCGGCGCTTTCATCATGGCGCGGTCATCCCCAGCATCTGCCGGATCACCGGCAAGATCATCCGCCACGCGTTCGAGCTAGCCGCGATTTCGTCGTAGTGGCTGGCGCCGGGCAGGATCAGCACTTCCGCCTGGTCGCCGGCCAGCTTCGCCCTAGCCGCATAGTCGTGCGCCACGCGGGGCGGGGAGATGGTGTCGAGCTCGCCCGTGGCCAGCACGGTGCGGCTGCCGTTGGGCATCAGGTCGGCCGCGTTGGTGTCGCTGTAGATGTCGGGACGCTGCGTGCTGGCGCTGCCTGCCAGCTGGGCGATGTCGCGCTCGCAGCTGCTCTTGATCAAGGCTTGCTCGTGGCGCAAGTCGGCCAGGCCGCCCAGGCTGAGGATATTCTTCACCGGCAGGAAGGTGTCGCGGTACAGGGGGCTGGTGTGCGGCAGCTTTTCCCGCCCGGCTATCCACTGCACCAGCTGTCCGCCGGCCGAATGGCCCATGGCGACGATGCGGCCCGTGTCGAGCTGGTACTGGCTGGCGTGCTGCTGCAGGCTGCCCAGCGCCGCGTGCATGTCCTCGTAGGTGCCGGGATAGCCGCCGCCTTCCTCGTCCACGCGGCGGTACTCCACATTCCACACGGCAATGCCTTGCGCCACCAGGGCGCCGGCCACGCTGCGCATCTGCCTGATGCCGCCGAACGCCACCGTCCAGCAGCCGCCATGCACGAGCACGACGACGGGGAAGGGGCCGCTGCCCTCCGGCCGGAACAGCTGCGCGTACTGCGACTGCGCGGCGCCATACGCGATCTGCGCCGTGGGCGCGGGGCCGTCGAGGGCCAGGTAGTCGTCCAGGCTCATGGGAGCGGCGACGGCGCCGTGGGGCAGGGCGAGCAGGGCGGTGGCAATCAGGGAGGACGGCAGGGACATGGTCATGACGCTTTGTGCTTGAGGAAAGAACAATACTCTAGCATAGGCCGGCCCGTCTTTCGGCGCCGGGCTGCCTCGACGGCCTCCTGGCCGGCGCCGCCGTCGCGCCGGCGACGTCCGCAGGCAAAACACCGTTCTGTTTTCCGCCATGAAAAGCGTTGCCACATGGTATATTCCGGGCATTAGTTATCCGCTTATCGACACGGTGCACGCAAACAACATCATCACATTGCTGGACGCCGAGCATAGCGCACTGGGAAGTATCGCGGCCGGTGTCGATCTGGCGCATGCCCTGGAACACCTGCTGCTGGCGCTGGAGGCGCAGTCCGATGCGCCCATGCACGCCTGCCTCGTCCTGATCGACGACGCCGACCGCTTTTGCGGCCTGTGCGCGCCGACCCTGCCGCAAGACCTGTGCCTGGCCCTGCGTCATGGCGGCGACCAGTCTTCACCGTTCAGCGCGGCCGCCTTTGCCGGCGCGCCCGTGTACTGCGGCGACATCACGCGCGAGCCGCAATGGAGCGCGGGGCGCAAGGAAGCCGTGCTGCACGGCTATCGCGCCTGCTGGGTCGCTCCCGTGTTCGGCGCCAGGGGCCACATCCTCGGGGTGCTGGGGCTGCTGTTCCAGGCCCCGTGCCATCCCACCCAGCCCGAGATCGACCTGCTGGCGCTGGCCGCGCGCGTGGCCGCCCACGTCATCGAGCGGGCCCAGCTGGAAAAGAGCCTGCACGACAGCCGCGAGCACTTTCACTACGCCATGGAACTCAACACGCAAGTGTTGTGGACGGCCGACGTCGACGGCAAGCTCGACTACGTGGCGCAGCGCTGGCGCGAATGGACGGGCGGCAGCGGCCTGGGCACGGCCTGGCTGGAAGCCATTCACCCGGACGATATTGCCCATGTGCTCGCTGCCTGGAGCGAATCGGTGGGCAGCGGCCAGCCTTTCGACGCGGAAATGCGCGTGCGGCGCCAGGGCGGGCAGTACCGCTGGGCGCATACACGCGCCTACTGCCGGCAGGACGAATTCGGCAAGCCCCAGAAATGGTATGGCTCGTGCGAGGACATCGACGAGCACTGGCAGGCGCGCAACGCCTTGCTCGACAGCGAAGCGCAGTTCCGCTCGCTGGCCTCGACCATGCCCAACCAGGCCTGGCTGGCGCACGGCAGCGGCGCCACCTACTGGGTCAACGAGCAGGTCTGTGCCTACACGGGCCAGTCCATGAAGTCGCTCGTCTCGAGCGGCTTTCGCCACTGCGTGCATGCGGACGACCTGCTGGCCACGCAGAAAAGCTGGGAGCAGGCCGTCGCCACGGCCAGCGCCTACGAATACGAGTTCCGCATGCGCCGCGCCGACGGTCAGTACCGCTGGTTCCTGGCGCGCGCCTTGCCCCTGTTCGACGAGGCGGGCAAGGTGCTGCGCTGGGTCGGCACGAATACGGACGTGCAGGAACAGAAGAACGTGCTGGAAAAGATGGCCTACCTGAATTCCTCGCTGGAAGTGGAAATGGCCAACCGCACGGCCGACCGCGACCGCATGTGGCGGCTGTCGACGGACATCATGCTGGTGGCCGACCTGAGCGGCATGATCATCGCCGTCAATCCCGCCTGGACGGGCATCCTGGACCGGCCGGAAATCGAATCGCTGGGCATGGATTTCATCAGCCTCGTGCATCCCGACGACCGCATGGCGGCGCTGAAGGACCTGTCGCGCCTGGCCCATGGCGCGCCCACCCTGCGCATGGAAAACCGCTACCGGCGCCGCGATGGCGGCTACCGCTGGATTTCCTGGACGGCCGTGCCGGCGCAAAAGCTGATCCACGCCATCGGCCGCGACGTCACGGACGAGAAGGAGGCGCGGCTGGCGCTGGTGCGCAGCGAGCAAGCCCTGCTGCAGGCGCAGAAGCTGGAATCGATCGGCAAGCTGACGGGCGGCGTGGCCCACGACTTCAACAATGTGCTGCAAATCATTTCCGGCAACTTGCAGCTGCTGAAACTGACGGTGGCCGACAATCCGCAGGCCGCCAGGCGCCTCGATTCGGCCGCCTCGGCCGTGGAGCGGGGTGCCAAGCTGTCCTCGCAGCTGCTGGCCTTTGCGCGGCGCCAGCCCTTGAAGCCGCTGGTGACGGACCTGGGACGTTTGCTGCGCCGCATGCACGAGCTGATACGCCGCGCGCTCGGTGAAGATATCTTTGAGGAAACTTTCATCAGCGACGGCCTGTGGCATACGCTCGTCGATCCGAACCAGATGGAAAACGTGCTGCTGAACATGGCCATCAATGCGCGCGACGCGATGGACAAGGGCGGCCGCCTGACGTTCACCTTGAGCAATGTCACGCTCGACGCCGCCTATGCCAGCCTGCATGCCGACGTGCTGGCGGGCCAGTATGTGCTGCTGACCATCACGGATACGGGGCACGGCATGGAGCGCGACGTGATCGACCAGATCTTCGAGCCGTTCTTCACCACCAAGCGCGAGGGCGAGGGCACGGGCCTGGGCCTGTCCATGGCCTACGGCTTCATCCGCCAGAGCGCGGGCCACATCAAGGTGCACAGTGCGCCGGGCGCCGGCACGACCTTCAAGATCTATCTGCCCCGTTCGCTGGAAAAGCTGGCGGAACCGCCGCCTGGCCTGTCCGGTCCCGTGCTGGGCGGCGGCGAAACCATCCTCGTGGTGGAAGATGATGCCCCCGTGCAGCACACGGTGGTGGACATGCTGCGCGGCCTGGGCTACGACGTGCTGCATGCGGACGACGGCGCCTCGGCCCTGGCCCTGCTGCGCACGGGCGTGGCCGTCGACCTGCTGTTTACGGACGTCGTCATGCCCGGTCCCGTCAGCAGCAAGGAACTGGCGCAGCAGGCCAGGCTGCTGCTGCCGGAGCTGGCCGTGCTGTACACCTCGGGCTACACGCACAACGCCATCATGCAGGGCGGGCGGCTGGACCCGGGCGTCGAACTGCTGAGCAAACCCTACCAGCGCGAAGACCTGGCGCGGCGCCTGCGCCACCTGCTGGCCGACCGCCGCCTGGTGGGCGCGCCCGACCCGTCGGGGCGGCGCATCCTGCTGGTGGAAGACAACGATGACGCGCGCGAAATGACGACGGAAATGCTCAACATGCTGGGCCATACCGTGCATGGCGTGGCCAGCGCGGAAGCGGCCATGCCGTTGCTGGCCATGCCGGGCCTGGACGTGCTGGTGACGGACATCAGCCTGCCCACCATGTCCGGCCTGGAACTGGCGCGCCATGCGCGCGAGCACTGGCCGCAGCTGGAAGTGATTTTTGCCTCCGGGCATGACTGGGGTGCCAGCCTGATGCAGGACGCCAGCGCGCGCTTCCTGCGCAAGCCGTTCAGCCTGGAAGAGCTGGCCAAGGCCCTGAAGGCGCGCCAGCCCGACTAGCCGGCGGCGGGACCCGGCGCCAGCAGCGCCTGCTGCAACTGCTCCAGGGTGAATGGTTTCACGAGGAAACGCGCCCGCGGGTCGCTGACGCCGGAATTGGCGGGCGCGTGGCCCGTGGAAAACACCACTTCCAGCTGCGGATGGTCGCGCGCGGCGATGCCGGCCAGTTCCGCGCCGGACATGCGCGGCAGGCTGATGTCGGTCAGCAGCAGCTGCAGCCCCGGCGTGCCCAGCAGGGGCAGCGCTTCCTCGGCCGTGCCCACGGCCTGCACCGTGTGCCCCAGCATGGCCAGCAGTTCCGCCGTCATGGCGCGCGCGTCGTCATTGTCTTCCACCAGCAGGATGTGGCGCGCGTCCCGGCGCGGGGCCGGCTGCGGCGCCAGCTGCGCGCGGTAGCGGTGCAGCGACGTCACGTGCCGGCCGTTGGCCAGCAGGTGGCGGATGCGCCGCGCCAGGTCTTCGCGCCGGTACGGCTTGCTGAGCAGCTCGACGCCCGGCTCCAGGCGGCCGCCCTGCATCATGGCGTCCTGCGTGTAGCCCGAGGTAAACAGCACGGCCAGCTGCGGCAGCAGCAGGCGGGCCTGGCGCGCCAGTTCCGTGCTGGCGACCTTGCCGGGCATCACCACGTCCGTAAACAGCAGGTCGATGGGCACGCCGCTGCCGACGATGTTGAGCGCGCTTTCGCCATCGCTGGCGCGCAGCACGAAATAGCCGAGGCCGCGCAGCATGTCGACCACCGTCGTCTGCACCTGCACGTCGTCTTCCACGACGAGGATGGTTTCCTTGCCGCCCAGCACAGGGCCGTCCAGCTGCAGGGGCAGCTCGGTTTCCGCTTCGAGCGAGCGCGGCAGGTAGATGCGGAAGGTGCTGCCGTGGCCGGGCACGCTGTCCACCTTCAGGTGGCCGCCGCTCTGGCGCAGGAAACCGTAGGCCATGCTCAAGCCCAGGCCCGTGCCTTCGCCTTCCTTCTTCGTCGTGAAGAACGGCTCGAAAATCTTGTCCAGCAGCTCGGCCGGGATGCCCGTGCCCGTGTCCGAGATGGCCAGCTGCACATAGTCGCCCGGCACCACGTCCGCATGGCGGGCCGCATAGGCGGCGTCGAGCACGATATTGCCCAGTTCGATGGTCAGCTGGCCCTGGCCGGCCATGGCGTCGCGCGCATTGATGGCCAGGTTGAGGATGACGTTTTCCAGCTGGTGCGGGTCGACCAGGGCGCGCCAGCTGTCATCGGCCAGCAGCAGCCGCGTCTCGATGGTTTCGCCCGTGGCGCGCCGCAGCAGGTCTTCCGTGGCGCGCAGCAGGTGGGCCAGGTCCGTCACCAGCGGTTTGAGCGGTTGACGCCGCGCAAAGGCCAGCAGCTGGGCCGACAGTTTCGCGCCCCGTTCCACGGCGGCCGTGGAGCTGGCGATGCGCTTGGCGGCCACGGGATCGTCGCCCAGCGTCATCTGCAGCAGTTGCAGGTTGCCCGAGATAATCTGCAATACATTGTTGAAGTCATGCGCCACGCCGCCCGTCAGCTTGCCCAGCGCTTCGAGCTTTTGCGACTGCAGCAGGGCCATCTCGCTGTGGCGCAGGGATTCCTGCATGCGGCGCAAGCTGCTTTCCGCCTCCTTTTCCAGGGTCACGTGGCGGCCCGTGGCGAAGATCAGGTCGCCTTCGGCCGCCGCCACCCAGGACAGCCAGCGATGGCCGCCATCGCGGTGGCGGTAGCGGTTTTCAAAGCTGGGCATGGCTTCCTGGCCCAGTTGGGCCACCTGGGCCAGCGCCTGGCGCGTGGCGGGGGCATCCTCGGGCAGGACGAAGTCGTACACGCTGCGGCCCAGCATTTCCTCGGGCAGCCAGCCGAGCACGCTCGTCGCGGCGGGGTTGACGGCGGCAAAGCAGTGGTCGCGGTCGATGGCCAGCATCAGGTCCTGCGCGCTGCGCCACAGCCGTTCGCGCTCGCTGTTGCGCGCCGCCAGGTCCGCTTCCAGCTTCTTTTCCACGGTGATGTCGCGCGCGCTGCAATACACCTTGTCGCCTTCGGGCACGGCCACCCACGACAGCCAGTGCCAGCCGCCCAGCTTGTGGCGGTAGCGGTTCTCGAAGCGCAGCGCGGGCTGGCCCTGCTGGGCCGCGTCCCAGGCCGCATAGGTGCGCGGCAAGTCGTCGGGGTGGATCAGCTCCAGGAAGCGTGTCGTGCGGATTTCCTCTTCCGACCAGCCCAGCGTGGCTTGCCAGGCGGGATTCGAGTGCTCGAAATAGCCGTCCAGGCTGAGCACGCCCAGCAGGTCCGGGCTGACGCTCCAGGTGCGGCCGAATTCGCGCGTGCGTTCGGCCACCTGGCGCTCCATGCTGGCACTGAGCAGGCGCAGCCGCTCTTCCGCCTGGGCCCGCAGGATGGTGGACCAGACCCGCTCCGACACTTGCACGGCCAGTTCGATCTCGTCCGCATGCCACAGGCGCGCGGCGCGGCTGTGCACGACGAACAGGGCGGCCAGCTGGCCATCCTTGGCGATGGGAATGTTCAGGAAGGCGCGGATGCCCAGCCGCGCAAACGTGGCCAGCGCAGCCGGCATGGCCGTGCGCGGGTCGCTGGCGACGTCGCTGACGGCCAGCGCGTGGCCGCCGGCAAGCGTATCGGCCAGGCCGGCCGCATAGTCGCCGAGGAAGTATTCGCCCGCCGCGCCCGGCGCCATGCCGTCGCTCCACGCGTGCTGCAGGGTGGGGCAGTGCAGGGTCTGGGCGATGTCGAAACAGGCCACCTGCTGCGCCCCCAGGCGCTGGCCCAGCAGCTGTGCCGACAGGGCGAGGATGTCGCCCGTCTCGTGCAGGCGGCGCAGGCGCCGTTCCAGCTGCAGCAGGAAGGCAACGCCGCTGGTGCCCGTGTTTTTGCCGTGCTCGCTTGCCATGGCGCTCAGCTCCCGGCCAGCGGCAGGGTGACGCTGAACAGGGCGCCGTTGCCGGGCTGGCTTTGCAGGGTGATGGCGCCGCCGTGCGCGTCCACCAGCTGCTTGGTGATGAACAGGCCCAGGCCCAGGCCGCCCGTGCGGTCTTGGTGCATGACGCGCTCGAAGGCGTCGAAGATGCGTTCCTGGTCGCGCGCATTGATGCCGATGCCGTGGTCGCGCACTTCGATGACGGCGCTGTTCTGCGTATGGCCCAGGCTGATTTCCACGGGCTGGCCCTGGCCGTAGCGCACGGCATTGCTGATCAGGTTGACGACGATCTGCTCGACGCGGAAGGCGTCCCAGTAGCCGTTGATCGGTTCGAAGGCCAGCACTTCGAGCACGCTGCCCGTGGTGGCCGCATATGGCGCCAGGTCGTCTGCCAACCTGCGCACCAGGCTCGTCAGGTCGACGGCTTCGCGGCGGATGGACAGCTTGCCGCTGCTGATGCGCGACACGTCGAGCATGTCGTCGATCAGGCGTACCATGCTGCGGATCTGGCGCCCGTCGCGCGCCACCATCTTGTTCAGCTTGTCCGGTTCGAAGGCGGCCAGGTTGCCCCGTTCGAGGTTGACGGTGCGCATCTGCGTCTCCAGGAACAGGGTGTTCAACGGCGTGCGCAGCTCGTGCGCCACCATGGACATGAATTCATCGCGCAGGCGCAGCGAACGCTGCAGCTCGGCCTGGGTGGCGCGCAGCTCCTTGAGCAGCGCTTCCTGCTGCTGGCGGCTGTATTCCAGCGCCTGCACCTGGCGCCGCGTCTCGCTGCGCTGCTGGTGCAGGGCCACGAAGACGTTGACCTTGCTTTGCACGGCATTGATGTCGAGCGGCTTGTGCAGGAAATCGACGGCGCCGCTTTCATAGCCCTGGAAGGCGAAATTCATTTCCTTGCCAGCCGCCGTGACGAAGACGATGGGGATGTGGCGCGTCTTTTCCGTGCCGCGCATCAATTGCGCCAGCTCAAAGCCGTCCATTTCCGGCATTTGCACGTCGAGGATGGCCAGCGCGAAATCGTGCTCCAGCAGCAAGGCCAGCGCTTCCTCGCCGGACGAGGCCTGGTAGACGCTGCGGTCGCTCTCGCGGATCAGCGCATTGAGCGCGCGCAAGTTTTCCGGCAAGTCGTCGACGATGAGGAGTTTGGTACTGGTTTCATTGATCATGTTTCATTCCTGGCAAAACCTTGCCGTCCAGCGTAGTAGGAAGCGGCGTGCGATGGCGCACGCTTGCGGTAGAGTTTTTCCGGTCCCGGCAACGCTTCGAAGTCGCCGGCCAGGCGCGTAAACTGCACGCTTTCCTTGCTGCCCAGCCCCAGGAAACCCCGGTGGCACAGCGATTCGTGGAACAGCGCCAGGGCCCGTTCCTGCAAGGTCTTATTGAAGTAAATCAGCACGTTACGGCAGCAAATCAATTGCGTTTCGACAAAGACGCTGTCCGTGGCCAGGCTATGGTCGGCAAAATTGATCCTGGCCAGCATGCGCGCGTCGAAGCGCGCGGTGGCATGCTCGACCGTGTAGTACGCGTCCAGCCGCTCCAGGCCGCCTGCGGCCCGGTAATTGGCCCCGTATTCTTCCAGCCGGTGCAGCGGATACACGCCGGCCGCCGCCGTGGCCAGAGCCTGCGGATTGATGTCCGTGGCATAGATGCGGCAGCGCTCGAGCAAGCCTTCTTCGTGCAGGACGATGGCCAGCGACAGCGCTTCCTCGCCCGTGCAGCAGCCGGCCACCCAGATGGTGGGCGAGGGATAGGTCTTCAGCACGGGCACGACGTGCTCGCGCAGGGCGAGGAAAAAGGCCGGGTCGCGGAACATCTGCGTGACGGGCACGGTCAAGATCTGCAGCAGCTCGCCAAAGGCGGCCGGGTCGTCCAGCACCATCTGCTGCAGGGCGGCCAGGCTGGCGCAGCGGAAGCGCTCGATGGCGTAGTTCAGGCGGCGGCGCTGCGAGGGCAGGGTGTAGTCGCGGAAATCGTAGCTGTAGCGCTGATAGATGGCTTCCATCAGCGCCTGCAGCTGCGCGTCCGTGTAGCGCGTGGGCATCAGCGACACGCCCTGGCAGTGCGCACCATCGCCATCAGATGCGTTCCATCTTCGGCATCCACACGCGCAGCAGCGAATACAGGCGGTCCAGGTCGATCGGCTTGGCCAGGTAGTCGGAGGCGCCCGCCTGCAGGCATTCTTCCTGGTCATTCTTCATGGCCTTGGCCGTGATGGCGATGATGGGCAGCTTGTTGTAGCGCCCGTCGGCGCGGATCAGGCGCGTCGCTTCCAGGCCATCCATGCCCGGCATCATGACATCCATCAACACGAGGTCGATATCGTCCACGCTGTTGAGCTTGCTGATGGCTTCGAAGCCGTTGCGGCCGATTTCCACCACCACGCCTTTCTGTTCCAGCGCATTGGTCAGGGCAAAGATGTTGCGCACGTCATCGTCCACCAGCAGGATCTTGCGTCCTTCAAACACGCGCTCGCGGCTGCGCACCTGCTGCAGCATGCCCTGGCGCTCGCTCGACAGTTCCGATTCCACCTTGTGCAGGAACAGGGTCACTTCGTCGAGCAGGCGCTCGGGCGAGCGGGCGCCCTTGATGATGATGGAGCGCGAATACTTCATCAGGTCCGCCTCTTCTTCGCGGCTCAGGTTGCGGCCCGTGTAGACGATGACGGGCGGGAAGGAGCACAGTTCCTCGTGTTCCATGCGTTCGAGCAATTCGTTGCCCTGGATGTCGGGCAGCTTCAGGTCGATGATCATGCAGTCGAAAATCTGCGTCTTGAGCAATTCCAGCGCCTGTTCGCCCAGGGCCACGGCCGTGATTTCCACGTCGTCGTCGCTGATCAGGTGCACCACGCTTTCGCGCTGGCGTTCGTCGTCCTCGACGAGCAGGATGCGCTTCATCTTCTGCGTGAACTTCGATTCGAGCTTGCGGAACACTTCCTTCAGCTGCTCGCGCGTGCGCGGCTTGGTGGCGTAGCCGATGGCGCCCAGCTGCATGGCTTCCTGCATCTGGTCATTGCCGGAGACGATGTGCACGGGGATGTGGCGCGTCAGCGGGTTTTCCTTCAGCTGCTGCAGGACCAGCAAGCCCGGACGGTCTGGCAAGCCCATGTCGAGCAGGATGGCGTCGGGCAGGAATTCGGCCGCCAGGCGCAGGCCTTCGTCGGCGCCGTGCGCCACCAGGCAGCGGTACTGCATCTCATGCGCCAGGTCGAACAGGATGCCGGCAAACGACGGCTCGTCCTCGATCACCAGCACGGAACGCTGGCCGCTCTTGCCCGGCGGCGTGCTGTCGCGGTCATCCTGGAAGGTGGGCAGGGGCACGGGCTTGACGGCGGGCGCCGGTTTCGGCGCGGCCGGGACGGCAGGGGCGGCAGCCCGCGCGGCCGGCTGGGATGGCGCCGGCGGCGCCGGCATGTCGGCCGGTGCGGCGCGTTCCGGCATGGCTGGCGGCAATACCAGGGTAAAGGTGCTGCCGTGGCCTGGCGTGCTGGACAATTCGATGCTGCCGCCCAGCAAGGCGGCCAGGTCGCGCGAAATCGACAGGCCCAGGCCCGTGCCGCCGTAGCGGCGGCTGGTCGTGCCATCGGCCTGGTGGAAGGCGTCGAAGACTTTCTGCTGCTGGTCGTCGGCGATGCCGATGCCGGAATCCTGCACCTGGAAGCGCACGTTGCCGGCCTCATCCGTATCGACGTGCAGGGCCACCGTGCCCGCATCGGTGAACTTGATGGCGTTCGACAGCAGGTTCTTCAGGATTTGCTCGAGGCGCTGGCGGTCGCTGACGAGCGACGCGGGCGCGTCCGGCGCCACGCTGACATTGAAGGCCAGTTTCTTTTGCTGCGCCTGCGGGCCGAACAGCATCTTCATGCTGCTCAGCAGTTCATCAAAGGGCACGGCTTCCGGGTTCAGCTCCAGCTTGCCCGCCTCGACCTTGGAAATGTCGAGGATGTCGTTGATGAGGGTCAGTAAATCGTTGCCCGCCGAATAAATGGTTTGCGCAAACGTCACTTGTTCCGGCGTCAGGTTGCCGCTGCTGTTGTCCGACAGCAGCTTGGACAGGATCAGCGAGCTGTTCAGCGGCGTGCGCAGCTCGTGCGACATGTTCGCCAGGAACTCGGACTTGTAGCGGCTGGCCCGCTGCAGCTCTTCCGCGCGCGCTTCCAGCTGCGCGTGCGCCTGGACGATGGCCATGTTCTTCTGGTCCAGCGACAGGGCTTGCACGGCCAGCTGCTCGTTCGACTGTTCCAGCGCCGCCTTCTGCTCTTCCAGGTGGGCTTGCGACTGCTCCAGCACGCGCGACTGCTCGCCCAGCTCTTCATTGGCCGTGCGCAATTCCTCCTGCTGCACTTCCAGCTCTTCATTGAGCTGCTGGGTTTCTTCCAGCACGTTTTGCAGGCGCTGGCGGTACAGGGCCGCTTCCAGCGAAGTGCCGACATTGGCGGCGATCAGGTTCAGCAGCTCCTTGGCGCGGGTGCTGACGGGGTGGGTGAAGCCCAGTTCGATCACGCCGTTGACCGTGCCTTCGTTATTGACTGGCGTCAAGACCAGTTCCAGCGGCGCGCCGCGGCCCAGGCTGGACGTCACGGTCAGGTAATTCTCCGGCACCTGCTTGATGTGCTTGAGGCGCCGTTCGCGGGCCGTCTCGCCCACCAGGCCTTCGCCCAGCTTGAAGACCTGCTTGTCCTTCACGCCCTGCTCGTTGAAGCCGTACACGGCCGTGCGGCGCAGGCTGCCGTCGTCGTCGACGACGTACAGGGTGGCCACGGCCACATCCAGGCGGTTGGCGAGGAAGTCGAGCACCTGCCGCCCCAGCTGCGGCAGGGCCAGCTGGCCGCTCGTGTGCGCGGCCAGCTCCGTCTGGCCCGTGCGCAGCCACGCCTGCTCCTGCAGGATGTCGTTGTCCTTGCCGCGCTGTTCCAGCGCCTCATTGTAGATGTCGGACAGGCGCAGCAGTTCGCGGCGTCCCAGGTAGGCCAGCAGGCCGGACATGCCCAGGCTGAGGACCAGGAACACCACCACGGCCAGCATGGTGCGGCCCTCGGCCGTGTCGGCCCGTTCCTGGCGCAGGCGCTGCTCCATGGACAGGAAGGCGAGGAATTCGCGGCGGATTTCATCGAATTCCAGCTTGCCTTCGCCCTGGCGCACGCGGGCGAGGAATTCCTGGTTGTTGCGGCGCTGGCCGATGACGCTCTCGGCATACTCCATCCACTGGCCTTGCAGGGCGCGGATGCGGCGCAGGCGGTCCACCTGGATGGAGCTGTCCTGGACCAGTTCCAGCAGCGTATTCATTTCCACGGCGATCTTCGCCTTGCCCGACTTGTACGGCGCGAGGAAGGTCTCGTCGCCCGTCAGCAAATAGCCGCGCATGCCCGTTTCCAGGTCCACCGACAGCTTCATGACCTCATTCGCATTGCCGATGACCCTCTCCGAGTGCTCGACCGAGCGCAGCGCGGAGAGCAGGTAGGCGATCAGGCCGACGAAGACGAGGGCGGTGACGACCCCGATGACCAGCGGCAAGGTGACGTTGCGGGCCAGGATGCGGCGGAAGCTGAAGGAGTCGATCGGTGTCTTGGTATTCATCATGTCCGTGGAGATATGAGCGGGTGAAATAGTTTAACTGAAATGCAATATTTTTGATGCGTCCGCGTGCGGCAGGCGCTAGCATAGCAGGCGGGGAAGGGCGCGCGCCCCTGCGCGCCCGTATCGTCATCAAATGATGGGAGATTTATGCGAAGAACAGTCATCGCCTGCGCGATATGGGCCTGTGTGCTGCCGCTGGGCAGCCAGGCAGTCGTGCTGGGCAACCAGCAAAGCCAGGAACTGGTGCGGCGGGGCATGGACCTCGTGACCAGCGGGCAGCTCCCGCAGGCGCGCGAGCAATTCGAGCTGGCGGCCAAGGCCGACCCGCGCGCCTCGCATCCCGTGGGCGCGCTGGCCTTGCTGTATTACATCGTGTCCGATGCCGGCAGCCTGGACGACAAGCAGCGCCAGGCGGCACGCAAGGCGGCCGCCGAGACGGCGCGCCAGGCGCTGGCCCTCGATGCGCAGGACCCGCTGGCGCAGGAGGTGGCGCGCCGGCTCGCTGGCGGCGGCGTGCGCCCCAAATACACGCCGAAGGGCAACGCCATGGAGCTGGTGGTCGCGGGAGAACAGTTGTTCAGCAAGAAGGAATACGCCGCCGCCCTGCAAAAGTACGAGCAAGCCATCGCCGCCGATCCCGGCTATGCCGATGCCTGGCTGTTTGCGGGCGATTGCTATTTTGTCCAGCGTCAATGGGAGCCCGCGGCCGAGCACTTCCGCAAGGCGACGCAGATCGAACCGCTGCACGAGCAGGCATGGCGCTACCTGGCCGATGCCCTGCAGGAGCAGCAGAAGTGGCCGGAACTGGAGCTGGCCCTGGGCAGCGCCATCGGCGCCCACCCCGACCAGCTGTCGGCCTGGCAGCGCATGGAGCATTTCCAGGCCAGCCACGGCGTGCCCCTCGTGGCCCTGAAATTGCAGCCCAAGGCGGCCGGCAGCATCGATGCGGCGACGGGCCAGGTGCGCGTGAATATCCAGCCCAAGCCGGCGGGGGGCGAGGCCGAGGCCAGCACCATCGACGATGCCTTCTGGATGGCGCTGGCCCTGGGCCAGGCGAGCGCGGCTGTGGCCGTGCAGCGCGGCGACAAGACGGTGTTCCAGGCGGACCTCGACGCGTGGAACGGCGCCTTCCTGGCCCTGGACAAGATGGAAGCGGCCAAGCCGGACCGGCTGCGCGATACGGCCGTAACCACCCTGCGTTCCCTGGCCGCCAAGGGCGCGCTGGAGCCGGCGCTGTTGCTGCTGCAGTACAAGGAGGCTTACCGTCCCTCCCTGGAAGCGTGGAAGACGGCGCATCCGGGCGGCGTCCGGAAATTCATCAATACCTGGCATTTGATGCCATGATTTGATCTGCATCAAGCGCCCATCCCGGGCGTCGCCTAGCATGTATGCACCGGCATGGCCGGCCAGGGGCAGGGCGCCAGCGTCCGCCGCTGCCGGCCATGTGTTCGTCAGTGTCTATGCCTGCCAGGAGGACAACATGGCCAATCAATTGATGCACCGCGACGCGCGCCATCCGCTGGGGCGCTTCGACCCTTTCAGCGACATGGAAGAGTTCATGCATGACTTTTTCGCGCCCGCCCTGCACGTGCGCGACGTGGGCAATGCACGCATGCGTGTCGACATTTCCGAAACCGAGCAAGCCTACCAGGTCCAGGCCGAAATTCCTGGCGTCAGCAAGGACGACATCAAGGTGTCCATCGATGGCAACCGCTTCTCCATCAGCGCGGAACGCAAGAACGAGCGGGAGACGCGCGACGCGGGCGGCAAGCTCGTGCGCAGCGAGCGCGAGTACGGCCAGCAGTACCGCAGCTTCGTGCTGCAGCAGGAAGTGGACGATGCCGGCGCCCAGGCACGCTATGAAAACGGCGTCCTGCTGCTGGACCTGCCGAAAAAAGCGGGCACGGGCGGCAGGCAGCTGGAAATCCGTTGACGGGCCGACCCGGTATTCCGCCGCAGCGATGTCGTCGAGGCGCGGGCCGGCGCGATGACACCGGCCGCCTGAAAGCGGTGGCAGGGCGGGGGAACTGCGGGAACGACGGTGTAACAATGCTGGAATAGCGCTGGCATAAAAAAACGCCGGATGAATCCGGCGCTTTTGCGTGCCGCCTTGCGCGGCACTGTCGTGATCAAAGACGGTCGACTGTCTCTGGACTGTTTCTCTCTATATATGAGTCCTGCCTGCCTGTATCTTCCTGTCTCTATATAGCAGTCATCACTCTATATTAGTCATCAGTCGCGGATTTCCAGCGCCCGGTTCAGGCTCAGGGCGGCCAGCGAGGCGACGGCGCCCGACAGCAGGTAGAAGCTGACGTAGGCGAGGCCGAAGTTGGCCGACAGGCCCAGCGCCACCAGCGGGGCGAAGCCGGCACCCACCAGCCAGGCCAGGTCGGACGTCAGGGCCGCGCCCGTGTAACGGAAGCGGGCCGGGAAGTTCGCCGTCACGGCGCCGGCGGCCTGGCCGTAGGACAGACCCAGCAGGCTGAAGCCCACGAGGATGAACACGTCCTGACCCGTATTGCCGCCGCCCATCAGGGTCGGCACGAAGGCGCTGAAGATGGCGATCAGCACGGCCAGCACGCCCAGGGTGGTACGGCGACCCACCTTGTCGGCCAGCAGGCCGGAAATCACCACGCCGATGGCGGCCAGCACGGCGCCCAGCATCTGAATCTGCAGGAAGTCCGGGGCCGAACGCGTCTGGTAGACGGAAATCCACGACAGGGGGAACACGGTGACGAGGTGGAACAGGGCGTAGCTGGCCAGCGCGGCGAGGGCGCCGATCAGCACGTTGCGGCCCTGGCCGCGGCTCATTTCAAACACGCTCACGGGCTGCAGTTCGCGTTCGTCGAGCAGGCGCGCATATTCATTCGTCGATACCAGGCGCAAGCGGGCAAACAGGGCTACCACGTTGATGGCGAAGGCCACGTAGAAAGGATAGCGCCAGCCCCAGTCGAGGAAGTCCTCGTCCGTCAGGGTGGTCAGCATGAACCAGAACAGGCCGGCGGCGATGATGAAGCCGACGGGCGCGCCCAGCTGGCCCAGCATGGCGTACCAGCCCCGCTTGTTTGCCGGCGCGTTCAGGGCCAGCAGCGACGGCAGGCCATCCCAGGAGCCGCCCAGCGCCACGCCCTGGCCGATGCGCAGCACGGACAGCCAGATGATGGCGGCAAAGCCCAGGTGGGAATAGGTCGGCAGGAAGGCGATGCCGGCCGTCGACACGCCCAGCAGGAAGAGGGCGAACGTCAGCTTGGCGCTGCGGCCCATGCGGCGCTGGATCTCCATGAAGATCACGGTGCCGAAGGGGCGGGCGATGAAGGCGAACGAGAAGATCAGGAATGCATATAATGTGCCCTCCAGGCGTTCTTCAAACGGGAAGAAGACGCGCGGAAACACCAGCACCGAGGCGATGGCGTACACAAAGAAGTCAAAATACTCGGAAGCGCGGCCGATGATCACGCCGACGGCGATCTCACCGGGGTCGATATGCGATTCGACCGTGCCGGCCCCGCGTGCGTCGCGCAGGGAATGGGGGGAAAAGTCGGCGGGTACGTCCCCGCTGTGTATGCGCGTGCTGGACATGATGATCGTCTCCAATATAGTTTCGAGTTCGGCCAACGCGTAACATACCCCGGGTGTCTCACGCCCGGAGTAGGACTATTCATCAGGTAGTCGTAGGAATACTCCTCAAGTACCGGCTGAAAATCCGAGCAAGGGGTAGGACAAAACGTCCAATTGCCAACGCGCTCCAGTGAGAATACAGTACCATATCTTCATCCCCTGTACTGGACTTTCCTGTATGTTTTCATTAAAAGTTCGTCGCGGACTGCTTCTTTTACCTCTCGCATTGTTAGCTGGTTGCAATACGGTGGTACTGAACCCGTCCGGAGACATCGCAGTTCAGCAAGGCAATCTGATTGTCATCTCGACATTGCTGATGCTGTTGATTATCGTTCCGGTAATCGCCCTGACCCTGCTTTTCGCATGGCGCTATAGAAAAAACAACACCGCGGCCAAATACGAGCCGGACTGGGACCACTCGACTCGCCTCGAGCTGATCATCTGGGGCGCGCCCCTGCTGATCATCATCGTGCTGGGCCTGCTGACCTGGATCAGCACCCACACTCTCGATCCTTATCGTCCGCTGAGCCGTATCGACGCCAACCGCCCGATTCCTGCCAGCCACAAGCCGATGGTCGTCGAAGTCGTGGCGCTGGACTGGAAATGGCTGTTTATTTACCCAGAGCAAGGTATTGCTTCGGTGAATGAACTGTATGCGCCCGTCGATCGTCCGATCCGCTTCAAGATCACCGCGTCGTCCGTCATGAACTCGTTCTTCATCCCCGCACTGGCAGGTCAGATCTACGCCATGCCGGGCATGGAAACGCAGTTGAATGCCGTCATCAACAAGCCAGGCGAATACAAGGGCTTCTCCGCCAACTACAGCGGTGCCGGTTTCTCGGGCATGCGCTTCAAGTTCCATGGCGTCAATGATGCGGACTTCGACAAGTGGGTGGCCACGGCCCGTGCCGGCGGCGGCGCGCTGAACCGCGACGACTACCTGTCGCTGGCGCAGCCGAGCGAACGCGACCCGGTCCGTCACTACAGCGCCGTTCCTAGCGATCTGTACAAGGCAATCCTGAACCGCACCATCGTTTCCGACGCCCTGTGCGTGACGCCGGTCGAGCCATACAAACCGACGGTGGCAAGTAGCCCGGTAGCGGCCGTAACGGCAGTAGTCGCTAGCGATGCAGTAGTTGAAAAGGGCGTTCAAGCCAAGTAACAACTGCATGAATCCCGCAGCGCAGCAAGACGCGCTGCAGATACTGGCGCCGCTTGCCTGGCGCCTCCCTTTTTTCTCTGAGAGTAACAATGCTAGACCATATTGATCTGACGAAGCTTATATTCGGCCGTCTGACTTGGGATGCAATTCCATTTCACGAACCTATCCTGCTGGCGACCTTTGCGATGGTCGCCCTGGGCGGCATCGCACTCGTTGCGGCGCTGACGTATTTCCGCGTCTGGGGTACCCTGTGGCGCGACTGGATCACCAGTATCGACCATAAAAAAATCGGTATCATGTACATGATCCTGGGCTTGATCATGCTGCTGCGCGGCTTTGCCGACGCGCTCATGATGCGTACCCAGCAGGCTATCGCCTTCGGCGACAATGCCGGCTTCCTGCCACCGCATCACTACGACCAGATCTTCACCGCCCACGGCGTGATCATGATCTTCTTCGTCGCGATGCCTTTCGTGACGGGTCTGATGAACTACGTGGTGCCGCTGCAAATCGGCGCGCGCGACGTGGCTTTCCCTTTCCTTAACAACTTCAGCTTCTGGATGACCACCATGGGCGCCGTCCTGGTGATGGCCTCGCTGTTCGTCGGCGAATTCGCCCGCACGGGCTGGCTGGCCTATCCGCCGCTGTCGGGCATCGTCGGCAGTCCGGACGTGGGGGTAGACTATTACATATGGTCCCTGCAGATTGCCGGGGTCGGGACGCTATTGTCCGGTGTCAACCTGATCGCCACCATCGTCAAGATGCGCGCGCCTGGCATGACCTGGATGAAAATGCCCGTCTTCACCTGGACCGCACTGTGCACCAACATCCTGATCGTCGCCGCCTTCCCGGTGCTGACGGCTGTCCTGGCCATGCTGTCGCTGGACCGCGTTGCCGGCTTTAACTTCTTCACGACGGAACTGGGCGGCAACGCCATGATGTACGTCAACCTGATCTGGATCTGGGGTCACCCAGAGGTCTACATCCTGATCCTGCCGCTGTTCGGCGTGTTCTCGGAAGTCGTTGCCACCTTCAGCAGCAAGCGCCTGTTCGGCTATGCGTCGATGGTCTACGCCACCTGCGTCATCATGATCCTGTCCTACCTGGTATGGCTGCATCACTTCTTCACCATGGGTTCGGGCGCCAGCGTCAACTCCTTCTTCGGCATCACGACGATGATCATTTCGATCCCGACAGGCGCGAAGATCTTCAACTGGCTGTTTACCATGTACCGCGGCCGTATCCGCTTTGAACTGCCCATGCTGTGGACGATCGGCTTCATGGTCACCTTCACCATCGGCGGCATGACCGGCGTCCTGCTGGCCGTACCACCGGCGGACTTCGTGCTGCACAACAGCCTGTTCCTGATCGCCCACTTCCATAACGTGATTATCGGCGGCGTGGTCTTCGGTGTGTTTGCTGCAATTAACTACTGGTTCCCGAAAGCCTTCGGTTACAAGCTCGACACCTTCTGGGGCAAATGCTCGTTCTGGTTCTGGTTCGTCGGCTTCTACCTGGCCTTCATGCCGCTGTACGTGCTGGGCCTGATGGGCGTGACCCGTCGTGTCAACCACTTTGAAGATCCATCCCTGCAAATCTGGACCATCATCGCCTGGTTTGGCGCCGTCTCGATCGCGCTGGGCATCGGTTCCCTGCTGATGCAGTTCTATGTGAGTTTCCGCAACCGTCACGCCCTGCGCGACGTCACCGGCGACCCATGGGGCGGCCGTACGCTGGAGTGGGCAACGTCGTCGCCACCGCCAGACTATAATTTCGCCTTCACGCCGCAAGTGCATGAACTCGATGCATGGACTGACATGAAGAAACACGGTTACCAGCGTCCGACGTCCGGTTTCACGAAGATCCACATGCCGAAGAACACCTGGGCCGGTTTCGTGATCGCCGCACTGTCCGCAGTGGTCGGCTTTGGCCTGATCTGGCAAATGTGGCTCGTCGCCGGCGTTGGCTTCGTGGTCATGATGGCCGCCATCATCGTCCATACCTTTAACTACAAGCGCGATTACTACATTCCTGCGGAAGAAGTAATCCGTACCGAAGACGCTTATACTAAATTGCTGAGCAGCCATGTCTGATACCATCGCCCATAACACCGGCGCCGCTGGCGCCGCACCAAGCTCGCGCAGCTACTTCGTGCGCGAGCACCACCCGGAAAACGGCAGCCTGCTGGGTTTCTGGCTCTACCTGATGAGCGATTGCCTGATCTTCGCCTGTCTGTTTGCCACCTATGCGGTGCTGGGCCGCAGCTACGCGGACGGCCCGACGGGCGCCGCGCTGTTCGACCTGCCGCTGGTCGCCGTCAACACGGCCATGCTGCTGCTGTCGTCGATCACCTACGGCTTCGCCATGCTGGCCATGCAGCGCAAGCAATTGCGCAGCACCCTGGTCTGGCTGGCCATCACGGGCCTGTTCGGCCTGGCCTTCCTGTCGCTGGAAATGTATGAATTCATTCATCTGATCCACGAAGGCGCCGGTCCGCAGCGCAGCGCGTTCCTGTCGTCGTTCTTCGCCCTGGTCGGTACTCACGGCTTGCACGTGACGTTCGGCGTGATCTGGCTCGTGACCCTGATGTTCCAGTTGAACAAGCATGGCCTGACCCCGGAAAACGGTCGTCGCATGATGTGCCTGTCGCTGTTCTGGCACTTCCTGGACGTCATCTGGATCGGCGTCTTCACCTTTGTTTACCTGATGGGAGTCCTGCCATGAGCGACCATACACACGGCGATAGCCACCACCATGACCAGCACGACCATGGCAGCCTGAAAAGCTATGCCATCGGCTTCATCCTGTCGGTCATCCTGACGGCCATTCCTTTCTGGCTGGTGATGACGAAAGCCATCACCGACTCGGGCACCATGGGCCTCGTCCTGCTGGCGTTCGCGGCGGTGCAAGTGGTGGTGCACATGGTGTACTTCCTGCACATGAACACCAAGTCGGAAGGCGGCTGGAACATGATGGCGCTGATCTTCACGATCATGATCGTGGGTATTGCCATGGCCGGTTCCCTGTGGGTCATGTACCACATGAACCACAACATGATGCCGGATCTGATGCCTGAGTACATGCATGTGAAAACGGCTCCATGATGAGTAATACGCGCCCAAGCAACACCGGGCGCGCCCCTGGCGCCGCATCGCAAGATGCCGCGCCAGGCCCACGCGGCACGGCCATGCAGTATTCAAAAATTGCACTGGCCTTGCTGGCGGGGATCTTGTTTGCCGGTTTCTGTGCCCTGGGCACCTGGCAAGTCAAGCGCCTCTTCTGGAAGCTTGACCTGATCGAGCGCGTCGAACAACGCGTACATGCGCCCGCAACGGACGCCCCTGGACCCGCAGCCTGGGCCAGCATTACGCCTCAAACGGATGAGTACCGCCATGTGCGACTCTCCGGTACATATCTCCCCCTATTCAATACCCTGGTGCAGGCAACGACGGCACTGGGCAGCGGCTACTGGCTGGTGACGCCCATGCGCCTGGCCGACGGCAGCACCGTGCTCGTCAACCGCGGCTTCGTGCCGAAACGCGAAAGCATCGGCGCCGGCACGCCGGCCGGCATCGTCCATGTGGACGGCTTGCTGCGCATCAGCGAGACGGGCGGCGGCTTCCTGCGCGAAAACAATCCTGCCACGCAGCACTGGTATTCGCGCGACGTGGCCGCCATCGGCGCCTCGCACATGCTCACCAAGGTGGCGCCGTACTTCGTCGATGCGCAGGCAAAGTCGGAAACGGCCGCGGACGCCCCCGTCGGCGGCCTGACCGTCGTTTCCTTCCATAACAACCACCTCGTGTACGCCTTGACGTGGTTCGCCCTGGCCCTGATGGTTGCCGGCATCACGTGGTGGATCGTGCGCGAGGACAAGCGCCGCCGCGCGCGCGGCAAGAACCTTGATCATTCGCAAGAAAGCGACCATGCCGGGCAGGATTGAGATCCTGCCCAACCGCGAGGTACTGGAACGCGGTGCGGTGGCGGCCGAGATGGAACACCCGGCCGGCCACCAGAACATGAAGCTGCTGATCCAGCTGCGCTGGCTGGCCGTCATCGGCCAGATCAGCACCATCTTCGGCGTGGGCGTGGGACTGGGCATCGCCTTGCCCGTGCCCTACATGCTGGAAGTGCTGTCCTGCCTCATCGCCTTCAACCTGGCCAGCCTGCTGCGCTGGCACGAGCGCCAGCCCGTCTCCAACACGGCACTCTTCCTCGCCCTGCTGGTCGACGTGACCGTGCTGACGGCCCAGCTCTACCTGAGCGGCGGCATCACCAATCCCTTCGCCTTCCTGTATTTGCTGCAAGTCATCCTCAGCGCCGTCCTGCTGGAAGTATGGTCGACGTGGATCATGGTGGCCATTACCAGCCTGTGCCTGGCTGGCCTGGCACTGCTGCCCGGCCCTTTGATCCTGCCCATCGACCCGGAGCGGGGCTTTTCCAGCCTGTACGTGCAGGGCTTGCTGATCTGCTTCATCCTCAACGCGGCCCTGCTGGTGGTGTTCATCACGCGCATCAACCGCAACCAGCGGGCCGGCGACGCCAAGGTGGCCGATTTGCGCCAGCGGGCGGCGGAAGAGGAGCACATCATCCGCATGGGCTTGCTGGCTTCGGGCGCCGCGCACGAACTGGGCACGCCGCTGGCGACCCTGTCCGTCATCCTCGGCGACTGGCGCCGCATGCCGGAACTGAGCAAAAACAGCGAGTTGCTGGAGGAAATCACGGAAATGCAGGCGCAGTTGCAGCGCTGCAAGAGCATCGTCAGCGGCATTTTGCTGTCGGCGGGAGAGGCGCGCGGCGAATCGTCGGTGAAAACGACGATCAACACCTTCCTCAACGACCTCGTGGACGAATGGCGCAGCAGCCGCCCCATCCACGATTTCGAGTACGATAACCGCATCGAGCACGACGTTCCCGTCGTCTTCGATTCGACCCTGAAACAAACCATTTGCAACGTGCTCGACAATGCTTTGGAGGCGTCGCCCGACTGGCTGCGCTTCGAAGCGACGCGCGAAGCGGATGCCCTGCACCTGGTGATCACCGATGCGGGCCCCGGCTTCGAGCCGTCGATGCTGACGCATCTGGGCAAACCGTATCAAAGCAGCAAGGGCAAGCCCGGCGGCGGACTGGGACTGTTCCTGGTGGTGAATGTCGCGCGTACTTTAGGCGGTACGGTGACGGCGCGCAACCGGGTGCAGGGCGGGGCGGTGGTGCACCTGGCCCTGCCGCTGGCGGCCATCAAACTGGAAAGAGAAAGCGACCACCATGCAGGATGACCGTCTGTTACTGATCGTGGAAGACGACGCCGCGTTTGCCCGCACCCTGGGCCGCTCGTTCGAGCGGCGCGGCTATCAGGTCATCCTGGCGACGAATTTCGACGAGGCGAGCGCCTTGCTGGAACAGCATTGCCCCGACTATGCCGTCGTCGATTTAAAGCTCAACGGCAACACCTCTGGCCTGGCCTGCGTGCAGATGCTGCACCAGCACGACCCGGAGATGCTGATCGTCGTGCTGACGGGCTACGCCAGCATCGGCACGGCCGTCGAAGCCATCAAGCTGGGCGCCTGCCAGTACCTGGCGAAGCCGTCCAACACGGACGACATCGAAGCGGCCTTCGGCCACGTGGCCGGCAACGCCGACATCGAACTGACGGGCCGCGCCACCAACATCAAGACCCTGGAATGGGAGCGCATCCATGAAATGCTGGCCGAGACGGATTTCAATATCTCGGAAACGGCCCGTCGCCTGGGCATGCACCGGCGCACCCTGGCGCGCAAATTGGAAAAGCAGCGGGTGAAGTAGGCCGCGAGTTTGCCGCCTCAGTCTGCCTTGGCGGCGCTGCGCGTCCTGGAAAAAACGACATTCAGCACACGCGGGTTGTCCACGATGAATCCGGTGATCCGCTGGCGGCTGTTGCGCGTAAAGCGCAATAGCTCCTGGTCATCGATAGTCACGGTGTACGCGTCCTCGAAAGCCGGACTCATTGGTTTGCTGGCCTCGCGTTGCGCTTGCTTGTATAGCTTGCCGTCCTTCGTCACGATGGTCCAGTGCACATTGATTTCTGGACTGAAATAAGTTCCGGCATAGTCCTCCAGGCGCACGCGATCGGTCTGGACGGGTTTGACGCGGACCAGTTCAAGCGGTTCGTCTGCGCCAGAGCCGATAGTCAACAGCGCACGCTTGTCCTGCCGGGAAAATTGGAATAGGTTTTCCATTTTCCCCGGCAAGCGGAAGCGCTGGGCGCCGCCTGGCTCCAAGGCAACAGGTTCGCGCTGCGGGGCACGGTACCAAAGGTGGCCGTCCCTCGCTTCCCTCGCATGTAGCGACTGAGAATAGCGCTCAAGATAAACGCCGGCGTAACTCTCAAGCTCGGAGGCCGAAGGCATGCTTGCTGGAGCGGGCGCCCTGGCGGCAGGCCTGGCACCTGGCTGCGCGACAGTGGCGCGGCGTTTCTTGATTTCATCGGCGAGGAAAATATCGGCAACCTTGAAGCTGAGCAGTGTCTGGTCGACGCCGTCGACATTGCACAAGACCACGGCAGAAAAGCGCTGCTCTGGAAGGCGGAACAATTGCGCGTGGAAAGCTGCCGTATCGCCGGCGTGGTGCACCGAGCGCATGCCGCGATAAGCGCCATCGACGATCAGGCCACGCGCGTGGCTCAAGCGGATGCCGTCGCTACGAATGGCATTCTGCTGCAGTTGCTTGACCAGCCATGCGCCGCCGACGCGCGGCTGGTAGAAATTTCCGTCCCATTTCGCCAAGTCTGACACGGTGCTCAGCACACCCGTATTGCCCACCTGTTCCCAGTTGACGTCCTTTATGCTGTATCCGCCTGTCGCCGATGGTGCATAGCCCATTGCACGCTGCCGTACCACGGCGTCGTACTTGTCACGAACGCGGGTGTGGCGCATGTTCAGCGGCTGAAAAATACGCTCCTGCAGGAATGTGCCGAATGGCTGGGAGCTAAGCCGTTCGACTATCTTTGCCAGCAAGAAATAATTCGTATTGCTGTACATGAAATGTGCGCCCGGCGCGAAATTCAGCGATGTTTGCCGCAGAATGATCGCCATGGCATCCGCGTCTGACGAATAATCGACTTCACGCACGCCAGTCCCCATCGTCATCAGTACCGTATAGTCCCGCAAGCCGCTGGTATGCGACAGCATGTGGTCAATTGAAATTGCTTTACCGTAATTGGGCATTTCAGGCAGATACTGGCGAATATCATCCGTCAGGGAGATTTTCCCATCCTGCACGAGCAGTAAAATGGCCGCAGCCGTGAATTGCTTGGAGATCGATCCGATGGCGAACGCGGTGTTTTCCGGATCAATGGGCACGCCAAATTCCAGGCTGGCATTTCCATAGCCCTTTTTGTAGACCAGTTCACCATTTCGTATCACGCCGAGTGCGCAGCCAGGGCTGCCGGCGTCGTAGGCCGAAAACAGGGCATCCACCCGCTGCGTCAGTTCCGTCGTTTGTGACGTGTCGCTTGTGTCGGCCATCGCCGCAGCGCTATGGAGGACGAGTGCAATGGATAGAAAATGCCGCCGTACTGCAAGGACGCTCATTGAAACCCTTCGTTTGATTAAACAATTTCGATGTCACGCGTGGCCACGGCTGGGCCGGGAGGACGGTCTAGCCGGACATCCGTGAAGCGGCTAGCCACGCTTCATGCAGTTCATGCACCGCTCAGCCACGCCATCTTCTGCACCCGGATAGGCGGATGGCTCGCCAGCGCTTCCCACCATCGCCGGCCACCACTTGCGCGGCCAGGCCGATGGTTTGTTCTGCGTCAAAGGCGAGGAAGAAGGTGCACTGCGGCGTGGGGCTGGCGCGCTGCTGCCAGTGCGCATCGGAAAAGCTTGCCGCGCTGGCATGGCTGGCGCCAAAGGCAGTGGGGGCGTCGAGCAGGGCGGCCAGGCGCGTGGACTTCAAGGCCGGCCCGTCGGCGGCGGTGGCAGGACGGATGCGGAGCCGGCTCACAGGCGCGGTTCCTTCAAAGGGGAAGGCATGACCTAGCTCCTGGCCTCAAAGGCAGGATGGTAGCTGACGCTGCCGGCTGGCAGCGCTCCCTCCAGTACCAGAGCCTGGAAGTACGCGGGCGGCACGCCGGGCAAGACCAGTGTACTTTCCGCGCGGAAGCCGAAACGGCCGTAATACGCGGGCTCGCCCAGCACCACGCAGCCGGCCGCGCCCAACTGGCGCAAGTCGTCCAGTACCTGCTTGACGAGCCGGCTGCCCACGCCCCGATGCTGGTGGGCAGGCAAAACGGACACGGGCCCCAGCCCATACCAGCGCGGCGTGCCGTCGCTGATGTTGACGGGCGAGGCAGCCGCGTGGCCGATCAATGCCCCATCCAGTTCAGCCACCAGCGAGACGCTGAGGGCGCCGGCGGCGCGCAAGGCCTGGACGATGAACTGTTCCGTATGGTCCGTGTGCTCGGCATGCAGGAAGGTTGCGCGCGTTACGGCGCCGATGGCGCCCGTGTCGGCCGGAGTTTCCTTGCGAATGATCAATGTTTGTACTGCCAAGACAGGCCTCTTCAGTTGCTGGCCAGCTACCGCCGTGCCGCGGCGGATGGCTAGCCGTTGATGTTATATCCCGATACTTTCCAGACGGAATCCTTTTCCAGCACCGTCGTGACGGTTTCCTGCACGTTGGCCTTGTTTTCAAACTGGCTCACGTAGTCGATGACGACCTTGTCCTGGCCAGGCTTGCCGGCCGGCGCCTTTTGCAGGGCGGCGGACTTGAGCTTGCGCGACTTGAACTCGCCCAGCGGCCAGTGCACGGCCGTGACGACCATCTTCCAGCTCGACTTCGACATTTCGCTGCGCAGCGACGCGGCACTGCTGTCCCAGGTAGCTGCGGTATCGCCCGCATCCATGCGCTTGAGCCAGCTTTCCGCCGCCAGCCTGGCGGCCGCCACTTCCTTCGTTTCCTGCGCCATGGCAGGCTGGGCGCCCACTATGGCGGCGGCAAGGAACAGCGATGTGAGGAGTTTCATGGTGGTTCCGGAAAGGATTGAACAGACGTCCAGACTATCGCCAAACGTCGGCCCGGCATAGCCTTTTTTATGTGCGGCGGCGTGCATGCAACATCACGCCGCCAGCCACGCCATCTTCTGCACCTGGATATGGGGATGGCTCTCCAGCGCTTCCCATTCCGCTAAAAAGACAAATCCCTGTTTCCGGTAAAACGCGGCCGCGCGGGCATTTTCCGGCGCCACGCCGAGCACGAGGCGCGGATGGCCGTTGCCGACGGCGCATTGTTTCACGGCATCGACCAGCTGGCGCGCCACGTCCAGTCCCCGATATTCCGGATGCACCCACATGGCGATCAGGTGGCACTCGCCGTCGCCGGCCACCACTTGCGCGGCCAGGCCGATGG